>NZ_CAXTEM010000010.1:0-82789 GCF_964243315.1 uncultured Sphingomonas sp.
TCGACAATTCGGGATCGATGCGCGGGCGTCCGATCTCGATCGCGGCGATCTCCGCGGACATCCTGGCGCGCACGCTGGAGCGGTGCGGGGTCAAGACCGAGATCCTCGGTTTCACCACTCGCGCGTGGAAGGGCGGTCAGGCGCGCGAGACGTGGCTGGGCGCTGGACGTCCACCGCAGCCCGGACGGCTCAACGACTTGCGGCACATCGTCTACAAGAAGGCGGACGAGCCGTGGCGGCGGGCGCGCAATTCGCTCGGGCTGATGATGCGCGAGGGATTGCTGAAGGAGAATATCGACGGCGAGGCGCTGCTCTGGGCGCATTCGCGGCTCATCGCGCGGCCCGAGGAACGGCGAATCCTGATGGTGATCAGCGACGGCGCACCCGTCGACGATTCGACGCTGTCGGTGAACTCCGGATCTTATCTGGAGCGACATTTGCGCCAGGTGATCGGCTGGATCGAGGGCAAGTCGCCGGTCGAGCTGGTCGCGATCGGCATCGGCCACGACGTGACCCGCTATTATTCGCGCGCGGTGACGATCATGGATGCCGAACAATTGGGCGGGACGATCATCGAACAACTCGCGGCGCTGTTCGACAATGATTGATCCGTCCCGTTGCCCCCGTTCGCGGGCGACTGGCATGGTTACCTAGGTACTATCCCTGAATTGATGCGGTGCGGCACGCATGACATTGCGGTCATGCTGCCGCGCTGGCCATGTCGTCCTTTCGCGTGTCCGATCGGCGGCTGTGGCTCGACGGGGTGGAGATACGGGGATGAAGACTGTTGCGGGGATCGCGGGAGCGGTGTTGCTGTCGGCGCTGGGCGGGAACGCTGATGCGGCAACGACGACGATCGATTTCACCGACGTGACCAACGGAGCCGATCCGTTGAACAACCGCTACACCGAAGATGGTTATGACTTCACCGGCAAGTTCTCGGTCGACTACCACTGGCTAGACATCCGGGGCGACGAAATGGAACCTGCCCTGCTCATGGACAGTGAGTTCAATCAGTTCGACATCACGGCATCCGGCAAGCAGTTTGCGTTGTCGTCGTTCGATTACGCAGGGTACAATTCCCCGCGATCGAACTCGATCACTCTCACCGGCTATAACGGCGGTGACAAGGTGTACACCATCACCAAGAACGGCAATTATGGTCGACCGAGCGGCGGGCGTTTCGGGAACTGGGTCTACGGCGATTATCAGACGATCAATGTCGCAGGGGCAATCGTCGATCGGATTTCGTTCGTCGTGAACAGAACGCGTCAGACGGATCTGGACAATTTCGTCCTTACCGACCTGACGAGTGCGGTGCCCGAGCCATCGACGTGGACGATGATGCTCATGGGCTTCGGAATGATGGGCGTAGCGATGCGGCCGCGGCGTCGCTCGACGAAGAACGCCTACGCCTGACCTGCCGCGCTAGGGTCCTATTCGGCAAGCACCGATCATCCTCACCCTTCCGCGGCGTCGCCGCTCCCTCCTCTACCGCCGGGAGAGGGAAAGACGCCGAAGGCGGCGAGGGTGAGGGTAATCGGAAGCGAGTCTGGCCCATCTGCGTTGCGCCTCTTGTACTCGTCACCGATCGGGGGCAGCGACCGGCGATGGCGATCGCCGCACCGCCCGCCGGCTTCGCTGGCCCAGTCAAACGATCGATAACGATCGCTGGCCATCAGACCTCGATCAGCCTGGAACCCGTCTTCTGGCGGGAGCTCGAAGACGCCGCGCGCGACCATGGACTGCCACTCAGCGCGCTCGTCGCCGAGATCGACGCGCTCAGGATCGTCGAGCGCGATCCGCCCAATCTTGGCAGCGCGCTCCGGACCTGGCTTTTCGACCGCCGGCAATGAGAATTGTTCTCAATAGCGTTGACAGTGCGAACGACTCTCAATAGCGGGGACCCAAGCATAAGGGGTTCCAAGAATGACGACGTCTCTGCCGCGCACCTTGCTCGGCCATAGCTTTCTCGCGATGTCATGCGTCGGCGCGTTCGCGACCGCACCGGCCTATGCCGCGGACGAGCCGACCGCGGTGGAAGGCGACAGCGATCAGAGCCGTGAGGACATTCTCGTCAACGGGCAGCGGGTGCGGCAGGATGCAAATCCCAAGCAGGTCGCGCCGATCGTGAACACGCCGCGATCGGTGATCGTCCTGCCAAAGGAGATCATCGAACAGACCGGGTCGAACAGCTTGCAGGATGCGCTGCGGACGGTGCCGGGAATCACCTTCGGTGCGGCGGAGGGCGGCAACCCGATCGGCGACCGTCCCTTCATCCGTGGCTTCGACAGCCAGGGCAGCATCTATGTTGACGGCGTCCGCGATCTGGCGGCGCAATCGCGCGAGGTGTTCGCGATCGAGACCGTGCAGATCGTGCGCGGGTCGGATTCGACGCTAGGCGGCCGTGGCAGCGCGGGCGGTACGATCAACATCCTGTCGAAGATGCCGCAGCTCGATACCTTCGGGCGCGTCGCGGCGAGCTATGGCGAGGCGGACTACAAGCGCGTCACCGCCGATCTCAACCTGAAGCTGTCGGACACCGCGGCGTTCCGCGTCTCCGGAGTGTGGCACGATCAGGATGTCGCCGAACGCGACTCGATCTATCAGCGGCGCTGGGGCGTCGCGCCGTCGGTGACGATCGGGCTCGGCACGCCGACCCGGCTGACCGCGACCTATTATTATCTCGAGAGCCACGAGCTGCCCGACAGCGGCAATCCGTACCTCTACACGATCGGCAATGCACCGGGCACCGGCCGGATCGACAGCCTGCCGGCGCTGGGTAGCGTGACGACGCGGGGCGGCCAGACCGGCGTCGTCGATCGCGCCGCCTTTTACGGGCTGGAGGATCGAGACTTCCGCGACGCGACCACCAACCAGGCGATGCTGCGTGCAGAGCATGACTTCGGCGGCATCACGCTGCGCAACACCACGCGCTACACGCACAGCAAGCAGGCCTATATCTACACCCAGCCCGACGACAGCCAGGGCAACGTCTTCGGCACCACCGCGACCAACATCGGCGCCAATCTGACCAGCGGCGGCTATGTCTGGCGGCGCGCCAACACGCGTTACGGCTATACCGAGAGCATCGTCGACCAGACCGACCTGTTCGGCAGGTTCAAGACCGGCAGCATCGAGCACAGCTTCTCGATCGGTACCGAACTCGCGTGGGAGAAGACGCGGCGGGGGACCTTCGTCGTCGCCAGCGGCTCGACGATCACGCCGCGGTGTACGACCGCCAGTGTCGCCCGCTTCAACTGCACCAGCCTGTTCGCGCCCAACGCGGCGGATCCTTGGGTCAACTACGCCAGCGACACATCGACCGTGCAGACGCCGATCGTCCGCGGCGCCCTCAACACCGAGACGCAGAACGATGCCAACACGCGCAGCTTCTACGCGTTCGATTCGATCACGCTGGTGCCGCAGTTGATCCTCAACCTGGGGGCGCGCTTCGATCGCTTCTCGTCGACGGTCAGGCTGCCGGTCGCGGCGGGCGCGAATGTGGCGAAGCTCAACCGCACCGACAATCTGTTCAACTGGCAGGCGGGACTGGTGTTCAAGCCGACCGCGGAGACCAGCCTCTACGCCAGCTACGCCACCGCGGCGACGCCACCCAACAGCCTGCTCGGCGAAGGGCGCGAGGACAATGCGTTGCCGACGACGGTGACGTCGAGCAATCTCGACCTGCTCGACCAGCTGAAGCCGCAAAAGACCAAATCGTACGAGGTCGGCGCCAAGGCCAGCCTGTTCGGCGACCGGCTGGCGCTCGGCGTCGCGGCGTTTCAGACCGAGATCCGGAATGCGCGGACCCAGGTCGATGCGACCACGGTAGCCTTCCTCGGCGAGACGCGGATCCGCGGCATCGAGTTCAACGCCAGCGGCACCATCCTGCCGGGCTGGACGATCTTCGGCGGCTATACCTACCTCGATCCCAAGATCATCGAGGGCGGGAATTCGGCGCTGACCGCGCCCGCGTTCGGTGGCCGCGATGCGCAGGTGGTCTATGTGCCCTCGGTCAACAACGGCAAGCAGACGCCGCAGACCGCGCGCAACAGCTTCACCGCAACGACCAATGTCGAGATCGCGCCGGGCCTCCAGATCGGCGGCACCGCGATCTACATGGACAAGCAATATGGCGGTTATGCCGACAACCGCACCGCGACCCAGAACGCCGCCGGCGTCGTCACGATCACTCCGGCGACCAAGGTTTTGTACCGCGGCATCCCCGATTATTGGCGGTTCGATGCTCGTGCCAGCTATCAGCTGACACCTGCGGTACAGCTCAGCGTCAACGCGCAGAACCTGACCAACGAGACCTATTACAGCGCCGCCTTCTCATCGCATTACGCGACGACCGCGCCGGGGCGTACCGTGTTCGGCACGGTGGCGGTGTCCTTCTGATCGACGGGCTCGCCACGCCGGGACCCGCACGAGCGGCGTTGCTGCACGAGGCGGCAGCGGCGGGCAACGCGGATGCGCAGGCGATCTATGCGCAGATGCTGCTCGACGGGGTCGAGGTGCCGGCAGATCCTCCTGCGGCGCTGCGCTGGTTCGTGAAGGCGGCAGCGCAACAGCATCTGATGGCGCTGAACATGGTCGGGCGCTGTTACGACCTTGGCTGGGGCACCGCGCCCGACAAGGCGCGTGCGGCGGAATGTTACCGCGTCGCCGCCGAGCGTGGCCTCGATTGGGCGATGTACAATTATGCGACGCTGCTCGCGCTCGGTAACGGGGTTGCGGAGGACAAGGCGGCGGCGCTGATGTGGCTGGAGAAGGCTGCGGCGATGGACAATGCGAAGGCGATCAACTTCGTCGGGAGCTTCGCCGAGGACGGCTGGGCAGGGCCGCGGGACATGGCGAAGGCGGCGGACTGCTATGCGCGGGCAGCGGCGGGCGGCGACTTCCGCGGCGCGTTCAATCACGCGCGGATGCTCGGCGCGGCTGGCGATGTCGACGCGGCGCTGCCATGGCTGCGGCAGGCAGGTGCGACCGGCAACGCGCGTTTCGTCGAACAGGCGGCAACGTGGCTGTCGGCCAGCGACATCGCGGGCTTCTCGACGCGCGGCGTGGACGCGCTACGCGAGGGCGCGACATGCTGATCGCCATTCCCGACTTGATCGATGCCGCGACGACCTCGCGGATCCGCGCGATCATCGATGCGGCGCCTTGGACCGACGGCAACGCCACGTCGGGGCCGCAATCGGCGCTTGCCAAGCATAACGAGCAACTGCCCGAAGATTCCGCGGCGGCGTGTGATGCCGGGGCGCTGGTGCTGGATGCGCTCGCAGCCTCGCCGCTGTTCGTGGCGGCGGCATTGCCGCTGAAGGTGTTTCCGCCGTTGTTCAATCGCTATGCGGGCGGGCAGGCGTTCGGGCTGCATGTCGACAATGCGATCCGGATCCGCCGCGGCAGCGATTTCCGCATCCGCAGCGATCTGTCCGCGACGCTCTTCCTCGACGATCCGGCGACGTACGACGGCGGCGAACTGATCATCGAGGACCAATTTGGGCCGCAGAATGTCAAGCTGCCGGCGGGGCACATGATCCTCTATCCCGCGTCGAGCCTGCACCGCGTCACGCCGGTGACGCGGGGGGTGCGGACCGCGTCGTTCTTCTGGATCCAGTCGATGGTGCGCGACGATGCGGCGCGGCGGACGCTGTTCGAACTCGATCAGGCGGTGCAGGAGGTCGCGGCCTCGCATGGGCAGGGCGATGCGACCGTGGTCAAGCTCACGGGCGTGTACCACAATCTTCTACGGCGGTGGGCGGACGCATGACCGCGCGATCGGGGGCTGAACGATGACGAAGCAGGCATGGCGGCGGACCTGGTTCCAGGTCCACAAATGGATCGGGCTGATCCTGGCGATCGTCATCATACCCTTGTCGCTGTCGGGGGCGGCGCTGGTCTGGGACGAGGCGCTCGACCGCGTCGTCAATCCGGCGCGCTTCGCGGTGTCCGGCGATACGTTGCTCGCGCCCGACGCCTATGTCGCCGCGGCGCGGACGGTGTTGAAATCGGGCGACCGAATCGCGCAGCTGACGTTGCCGGGCGAGGACGGTCCGGTGATCGTCGCCGCTTCGCCCGCAGGCAAGCCCGTGGCGCGCCCCGGACCGCCGCAGCGGACGATGGTCTATCTCGACCCGCCGACCGCGCGGGTGCTGGAGGTCGCGGCGAGCGGCGGCGGGCTGCTGCGCTTCCTCCACGTGCTTCATGGCAGCTTGCAGATTCCCGGCGTCGGGCGCTCGATCGTCGGGTGGATCGGGGTGTTCATGATGGTGTCGAGCTTCACCGGCCTGTGGCTGTGGTGGCCGATGGTCGGCAAGTGGCTGCGCGGCCTGCGCTGGCGGCGGCACCGCAACACCGACACCAACCTCCATTATCTAATGGGATTCTGGATCGCGCTGCCGTTGTTCGTGCTGTCGCTGACGGGCGCGTGGATCTCGTTTCCCGCCTTCTTCGCGGCGCTGTCTGGCGGCGCACCGGCGCGCAGCCCGGGACCGGACCGTGCGGCGATGGCGCGCGCCAAGCCGCTCGCCAGCCCCGCCCAGCCGCTTGCCGCGGTGATCGACAAGGCGGAAGTCGCGTCCCGCGGCAAGCTGCGCAGCGTGGCGTGGCCGACCGATTTGAGCGCGGACTGGACGGTGACCTTCGCGGGGAAGGGTGGTCCGGGGGCTGCGGTGAAGGTCGCGGACGACACCGGCACCGCACTCGCTGCGCCCGCCCGTCCGCAGGGCGGCATCGCGCGGTTGATGCGGCAGATCCACGACGGCACCGGCATGGGCGCGGTGTGGCAGGCGATCATCTTCATCGGCGGCATATTGCCCGCCGCGCTGGCGGTCACCGGCGTGATCATGTGGTGGCGCGCGCGGGGCTGGAAGGCGAAGCTGGCCGCGCGGCGGGCGTAGTGGGACGAGGAACCGGTAGTAGCTTTACCCTTCCGTCATCCCGGCGAACGCCGGGACCCACGGACAGGGTGAACTAGAAAGTGGTGACAGGGGGTCGACCCACCCCGTCATCCCCGAGCAGGCGGGGATCCATACTGGCTGGCTTCAGTATGTCAGCCGCAACGCTTGCCAGTCTGGATCCCCGCCTGCGCGGGGATGACGAACGAAGTGGCGGGTTCGGTACTACTTGAAATCCTCCGGCTCTGGCGTCGGCGCCCTGACATCAGCGGCACCGCTACCATGGGTCCCGGCGTTCGCCGGAATGACGAAGGGGGGGTGAGAGGTCAGAAACTCGCGGAGCTTTAACTCACCCCAACGTCCCCGCCGCTACCGCTTCACCCACGGAACGAACGACCCGAACCGGCAAAATGCCGACGGGATCCGCGACGGCGGGTCGATCACCCGGAAGCGGTCGTTGCGACATTGCTGCGAGCCGAAGCGCTCGACGATCAGCGTCGTGTACGGTCGCAGCGACGGGCACGGGCCGATCGGCGTGGTGACGTAGATCCGCTTGCCGACCGATCGGTAGATGATCGTGCCCTGGTCGGTGATCTCCGGACCGCCGGCGAAGCTGGGGTCGATGCATTGCACCGGCTTCCCAGCGACGCGACCAGCGAACGGATCGTCCTTCGCGGCGACCAGGGTCAGCATCAGCGCGGGCAGCGCGAGGGCGATCTTCATGACGGCTTCCGATACGGGACGAAGGCGGCGAACGAACAGCTGCCGGTCTGAAAGCGCGAGACCGGATCGATCGTCCGCGCGATGTCGCCGCGGCAGAGCTGCCCGCCGAAGCTGCGGGTCACGAGTACGTCGCCGCGGCCGACGCGCCGACAGCCGCCAGCGGTGTCGCTGCGATATTTGGTGCCGCCGAGATCGCCGTAGAGGATCGTGTCGCCATAGCTCTTCACCTGCCGCGACCAGCGCGGGTCGATGCAGGTGACCGGCTTGCCGGGGACCAGCCCCGCCAGTTCCTTGTCGAGCTCGAACTGTGCGGCGGCGCTCGCCTGCGCCGAGGCTGCGGTTTGCGCCGGCGTCTGCGCGCACGCTGCCAGAACAGCGAAGGGAGCCAGGATCAACGGGTTACGCATCGAATACCTCCACTTTCTCTCCAACGCATCGATCGCAGTTTAGCCGCGGAACGAATCCTTCGCGCGGCGAAATTCCGCGAGCTGCTCGGCCGAGGACGCGCGCAGGAACGGATTGGTCGCGCGTTCCTGACCGATGCTCGTCGGCACCGTCGGCTCGCCGCGCGCGCGGGCCGCGTCCACCTCGATCATCCGGGTCGCGATCGCTGCGTTGTCAGGCTCGGCGACCAGCGCATAGCGGCCGTTCGATTGGGTATATTCATGCCCACAATAGACGATCGTCTCGTCGGGAAGCGCAGCATAGCGCTGCATGTTCGCGAACATGTCCGCCGCATCGCCCTCGAACAGCCGCCCGCAGCCCATCGCGAACAGCGTGTCGCCGGTGAAGATCGCGCGCTCGTTCGCGAAGTGGAAGGCGATGTGTCCCTGGGTATGGCCGGGCACCGTCATCACCGTCGCCGTATGCGTGCCGATCCGGACGCTGTCGCCCTCCGCCACCATGACGTCGAGCGTCGGGATCTTGGCGGCTTCGGCGGCGGGCCCGGTGATGCGTGCGCCGGCTGCCTTCATCTCGGCATTGCCGCCAGTGTGATCGGGGTGCCAGTGCGTGGTCCAGACCTGATCGACCGTCCAGCCGCGGCGTGCCACCTCCGCCAGCACGGGCGCGGCTTCGCCCGGATCGACCGCGACAGTCTCGGCCGCATCGGCATCGTGGATCAGCCAGGCATAATTATCGCTGAGGACGGGTACGCGGACGATCTCGATCGCCATCACCAGCTGCCGCTGTTGGGCATCGACGCCCAAGGCTCCGCCGGCTCGAGCACGCCGTCCTGGAGGAGTTCGATCGAGATGCCATCGGGCGTCTTCACGAACGCCATATGGCCGTCGCGGGGCGGCCGATGAACCGTGAGGCCGGCGTCGAGAATGCGCTGGCAGGTTTCGTAGATGTTCTCGACGCGGTAGGCGAGGTGCCCGAAATTGCGCCCGCCCGAATATTCCTCGGGGTCCCAGTTGTAGGTCAGCTCGACCTCCGCGCGCGCGCGTTCGCCGGGTGCGGCCATGTCCTCGTCGGCGGCGAGGAAGATCAGCGTGAAGCGACCCTTTTCGCTTTCCAGCCGCCGGACCTCCTTCAAACCGACGAGTTCGAGAAATGCGATCGTGGCATCGGGATCGCTGACGCGGATCATGGTGTGGAGGTATTTCATTCGGGATCGGCTCCGCTCGGGTCTGATGACCAGATAGGCATGCGCAGCGATCGCTGCCAGCCTTCAGCGTGCCGGAGGCGCCGGCTCGAACTGCGCGAGCGCCGCCGCGGCGCTGCGTCCCTGCGCGCTGGTGGGGGCGAGGCGGACCGCTTCCGCCCAGGCAGTGCGCGCGCCGGCTTCGTCGCCTGCCTTCGCGGCGATGTTCCCTGCTTCCAGCTGGACCGCAGGATCGGCGGGGGATCGCTTGGTCGCCTCCGCGATGTCGGTCTTCGCCCGTGCGAGATCGTCCGATCGCCGCGCCAGCGTGGCGGACAACAGCCAGGCGAGCGGGTCCTCCGGCACATTGGCGAGCGCGAGATCGAGGTCGCGCCGGGCCGCAGCCGCGTCGCCGAGCGCGACCATCGTGCGGGCATGATCGAGCTGCGCGTCGCCCAGCGCCTGGCCAGTCAGCGTGCCCGCGACGAGCGCATGATCGAGCGCCGCGCGCGCCTTCGCGATCTCGTCCACCGCCAGCCACGCATTGCCCGCGGCAGCCCAGAAAGACGCGCCCTGCGAATCGCGGCCGAACGCGCTCGCCTTGGCCGCGGTCTCGAACGCCGTCGCAGCTTCGGCCCAGTTGCCCGCGGTGACCGCCGCGCGCGCGGTACAGGCGGCGACCGCGGTCTGGTTGCCGAGCGAGGCGCAGGGCGCGGGCACGGCGGCTGGGACTTGGGGCGCGGCGAGCATCAGCATCGGCAGGATCATCGGCGTTCGATCACTTCCTCCACCGCCCGAATGGCCAGCGCGATATCGGCATCGCGCGACAGCCGGTGATCGCCGTCCTTCACCAACCATGTCTGGACATCGGCTGAACGGAGCAGCTCGGCGAGCCGGCAGGTGCGCGCCCAGGGCACGTCGGGGTCCTTCTGGCCCTGGATCAGCCGCACCGGCACGTCGATCGCGATTTCGCCGAACATTAGCCGATGCGCCTCGCCTGACGAGAAGAACGCGCGGGTATAGACCGTCGGGGCGGGGCCGTAGCGGTTCGCGCGCTCGATCCGGCCATGGCTGAGGATCGCCATCTTCTCGTCGAGGGTGAAGCCCCAATCGGTGAAGTCGGGAGCGGGGGCGATGCCGACCAGCCCGACGACGCGGTCCGGCCGCGCGATCGCGGCGTGGAGCATCAGCCACCCGCCGAGCGACGATCCGACGAGTACAACCGGGCCTTCGGCCAAGTCGTCGATCATCGCGAGCACGTCGTCGCGCCATCCGGCGAAGGTCTGGGTCTCGAACTCGCCTTCGCTCTGGCCGCACCCGCCATAATCGAAGCGGAGGAAGGCGCGGCCTGCGGCCATCGCCCACGCCTCGATCGCGAGTGCCTTGGTGCCCTGCATGTCGGAGGCATAGCCGGGCAGGAAGACGATCGTCGGCCCGCTGCCGCGACGGTGGTGATAGGCGAGGCGGGAGCGCGGGCGGAGCGCCGGAGCGGGCACGGGAGCGTCGGTCATGCCGCGTCCTAGCGGCAGCGACGTACCGGTTGGAAGCGCGTTCTCGTCGGCGCTCAGAACCGCCAGCCGGCCTCGGTTTTCGTTTTGCGGCAGATCGAGCGCAGGGCGCGCCACTGCGCGGCATCGAGCGTCGGCTCGTACGAACCCGGCCGTGCCGCCGCTCGGAAGCGGGCGGCGCGATCGGCGGAGACCGGGTGCGACGCTAGATAGGACAGCATCCGTTCGGCCTTGCCGGCGCCCTTGCCGAGCCGGTCGAAGAACGCGGCGGTCGGCTGTGGCGAGATCTTCGCTGCCTGCATCATTCCGATCGCATAGCCGTCGGCGCGTGCCTCCGCGCCGCGCGAATAGGCGGTGGCAAGCAGCGCATTGGTATAGCCGCCGACATGGCCCTCCAGACCGCCGAGCAGCACCGACAGCCCGACCTGGCGGAGCAGCGACTCCATCACGTCATGGTGGCGGATGTGGCCGATCTCGTGCCCGAGCACGCCCGCGACCTCGTCGGGGGACTTCGCACCCCTGAGGAGCCCATCGAACACGACGATCCGGCCGCCGGGGAGGGTCACCGCGTTGACCATCGGCAGCTTGACGACGCTGACCTCAATCGCCGTGTCGTTGGGATCGATCCTTAGAATTAGCGCGCGCAGGGCCGCGTCGCCAGCTGGATCGGTGCAGCCGTTGCGGCCGAAATCGCCGACCATCATCGTGCCGATGCGCTGTTCGACCGAGGTCGGGATCAACCGCGCCAGCAGCGGGGGTGCATTGAGCACGCCCGCCACCAGCACCGCTGCGACCGCGCCGAAGGCGGCGATCGACGGCCACAGCCCGAAGCGATCGACGATCCGGCCGTAGCGCGCCTGTTGCGGCAGCCGGGCCGCGATCGTCGCGGGGATGTGCCCTGCGGGCGTGATCTTCCACCCCGGCACCCGCGCGATCCCGAAGCTCGGCGCCGCGGCGGTTGCGTCGCCCGCGACCAGATCGGCGAAGGCGAAGGGGCCGGTCGTCCTTTCCGGTTCGACCAGCACGAACGCGTCGCCGCGCAGCTCCATGGTCGCGCGCCGACGCAGGGCGCTGACCCCGTCATAATGCCAGACGACGACCTCGTCGGCGGCGGGCTCCATCAGAATGCGCCGACGTCGAATGCGTCGAGCAGGCCCTCGCCCTGGCGCGGCGTGCGCGTCGTCGATTGGGTGAAGTCGTCGAGAACGACGTCGCCGAACGCCTCCATGTGCCGGATGAAGAACGCCCAGTTGCGATAGGGCACGAAGATCAGGCCGATTCCCAGCGTGAGAACGACCAGCGCGAGGTTCCCGAGGTAGAGCTTGACCCAGTCCATCGTCGTCGCGTCGAACGAAAAGCTCAGCTTGCCGAGCGTCAATGCGCCGACCGCTTCACGGAAGAAGGCGGAATAATAGATCATCGCGATCAGCCCGAGCACGCCGAAGAACAGCAGGTAGAACATCAGAGCTACGATGACGAAGGTGGCGATCGTTCCTGGACCCGGCGATGTCGGGAAGCTGGTGAGCGACCCCAGGCCCGCGGCGGCGCCTGCGAAAATCGCGACGATGACGATCATGGCGATCGGCGCGATGTAGAAGAGCAGAAAGCGCGGGAAGATCGGCTTCCACTCGGCTTGCGCATGGAAGGAGGATGACCCGAAGCTCATCGCGCTCCAGCGCTTGTTCCACAACGTCGTCATCGACCAGGGGATCATCAGGCCCAGTGCCGCCGAGCCGAGCAAGGTGCGCCAGAAATACGAGACGCCGTAGCGGAAGCCCGCATCGTCGCTGCCGCCGCGGATGCCGTGCCAATAGGTGCGGGTCAGGCGATATCGCAGCGCGCGGAAAATCGCGACGCCGATCAGATAGAGCAGCAGCAGGTACAGCGCGCCGACGATCAGCGCCGCGAACCCCGCATGGCCGCGCAGCAGCACGCCCTGCAACACCAGGTTGATGATCGCGAACGGCACCGCGAAGAACACGATCGCGAGCATGTAGCCGATGAACAGTTCCAGGCCCGTGCCCGTCCATTCCAGCCGGTCGTCGATGAAACGCGTCTGGCTCCACAGATACCGCCGCGTCCGCGTGCGTGCCCAGAAGGTGTAGATCCCGAGCGTGACGATGGTCAGCAGCAGGTTGGTAAACGCGATCGGGCCATATTCCTGCCACGTCCCCGTAAAACCGAAGGCGCGGCTGCCCCCAGCCGTGTCGCCGCGCGGCGCTTCGTCAGTCATGATCATCCCCCGTGTCTGCGCGAGATTGAGCGCACAGCCGGTGTCGACGTCAAGACCGCGACGAATACTTAAGCATGATCTTGAGACGATTGTCCGTTCTGGTCGCCACCGAGCGCTGCGACCAAGTCCGCCGCGAGCAGGCTCAGCGTGTCGTCGCGCGCGCCCATTATGACGATCCGATCGCCCGCCTTCGCCTCGCGGACGAGCAGCGCGGCCGCGTCGTCGCGTGCGGCGACGTGCCGCGCGTCGCGGCCGGCGGCGACGATCCCCGCGACGATGTCGGCGCTGGTCACTTCGCGAGCGACCGTCCCGCCATGGTACACCGGATCGGGCAGGACGAGCAGGTCGCCGGCCGCCATCCGATCCGCGAACATCGCGACGAGGTCGCGGCCGATCACCTTCAGCGGGCCATAGCCGTGCGGCTGGAACAGGATCAGCAGCCGTCCGGGGAACGCGTGTAGCGTATCCAGTGTCGCGGCGATCTTGTCGGGATTGTGTCCGAAATCGTCGATCACCGCGACGCCGTTAGCCGCACCGACCAGATCGAAACGCCGTCGCAGGCCAACGAAGCCGGCGATCGCCGCGACTGCATCGTCGATCGCGACACCGGCCGCGACCGAAGCCGCGATCGCCGCGAGCGCGTTGGCGACATTGTGGCGACCGGGGACCTGGAGCGTCACCGGGCGCGGCGCACCGCCCGCGACGATCAGGTCGAAGGATATCGAGAACGGCGCCTCGACGATGTTGCGCGCGACGAAATCGGCGTCGCGATCGATCGCGAAGGTCGCTACCCGCACCGCGGGCAGGGCGCCGGCGAGCGCGGCCGCCTCGTCATTGTCGATGTTGACGATCGCGGCTTCGGCGCCGGCGATGAACCCCGCGAACAGGCGGCGCAGCTCGGCCATCTCCTTGTGATCGAGGCTGACATTGTTCAGCACCGCGATCCGCGGCCGATAGGCGGCGATGGATCCGTCGCTTTCGTCTACTTCGCTGACGAACGCCTCGCCATCGCCGACCAGCGCGCTCGCGAACGGCGCATCGGCGCTCGCGAAGTTCTTCATCACCGCGCCGTTCATCACCGTCGGATCGCGCCCGCAGGCGTGGAGGATCCAGCCGATCATGCCGGTCACGGTCGATTTGCCGGAGGTGCCCGCGATCCCGATCGGCAGCGCGCTGGCGTTGAACAGCGCGCTCAACATCTCGGCACGGGTCGCGCGTTCGCAGCCGAGCCGCGCCGCGGCGACCATGTCGGGCACGCTCGGCTCGACCGCCGCCGACGCGATCACCAACTGATCGGGGGAGGCGACCCCGCTGCCGTCCTGCGGGAACAGCGCCACGCCGCGGCGCGCGAGATCGTCGAATTTGGTCGGCACACGACCCTGATCGAGCGAGCGGTCCGATCCTGCGACTTGCGCGCCGCGGCCCGCCAGGATCATCGCCAGCGGCATCATCCCCGATCCGCCGATCCCGACGAAGAAACAGGATCTGCCCGAAAGGTTGCCGCCGTCCATCGCGGCGGGCTATCGGCAATTTCCCGCCGCCGGGCAAGGTCGGCGGCGGTGAAGGGGCGCTAGGCAATGAAGATCGGCATCGTTGCCCCCGCCAACACGGTCGATGCCGATGTCGTCGCGCCGATCACCGCCTTCGCCGCAATCGCCTATCCCGAGGTCGATCTCGTCTTCCACCCGCAATGTTTCGAGAACGACGGGCATTTCGCGGGCCCCGATGCGCGCCGCGCGGCGGCGTTCCTCGAGATCGCCAACGACCCCGGTTTCGCGGCGGTGTGGTTCGCGCGCGGGGGTTACGGCTCGAACCGGCTGCTGGCGGAGGTCATGCCGAAGCTCGGCCCGGCGGCGCGGCACAAGGATTATGTCGGCTATTCCGACATGGGGTTCCTGCTCGGTGCGCTCTATGCGCGCGGCATCGGGCGGCCGGCGCATGGGCCGATGCCGGTCGACATCAACCGCAAGGATGGCGACGCCACGGTGTCGCGCTCGCTCGGTTGGATGGCACGGCGCGAAACCGTGGGGATCGAACCCGGGCTGGCAGGGCAGCCGGCGGCGGCGTTCAACCTCACGATCCTCGGCAATCTGATCGGGACGCCGTGGCTGCCCGACCTCGCCGATCACGTGCTGATGATCGAGGAAGTGTCGGAGCCGATGTACAATGTCGACCGGCTGCTCTTCAACATGGCCGACGCGACGCAGCTGAAGGGGATCGCAGGCGTGCGGCTCGGCGCGGTGACCGCGGTGAAGGACAACGAACCGGGCTGGAACGAGCCGATCGAGGTGATGATCGAACGCTGGTGTCGCGACATGGCGGTGCCGTATCTCGGCCGCGCGGAGATCGGGCATACGCAGACCAACCATGTGGTGCCGTTCGGGTTGGTTTAGGGGAGTCTGCACGACGATCGTATTTATCCACCACCCCGGCGGAGGCCGGGGCCCAGGTGGGAGACGAAGCTGGCCGAGGGCAGCGCTTCGTCACCGCGACCTTCCCAACTGGGCCCCGGCCTCCGCCGGGGTGGTGGCAGCCCGCCGCGTGGTCGCGGTGGCATTGGCTTGCCTCTACCCCGCTTGCGACGGCATAAGCCGCGTTTCGCCTTCCCGAACGAAAGATCGAGTCACTCATGTCCGCCATGTTCCGCATTACCCTGCCCGACGGTTCCGTCCGCGAGGTAGCGCCGGGGACTACCCCCGCGGACGTGGCCGCCGCGATCGGGCCGGGCCTTGCCAGGGCGGCGCTCGCCGCGCGGATCGACGGACAGGTGCGCGATCTCAATCGTCCGTTCGAGGGCGACACCGATCTCGCGCTGGTCACCGCGAAGGACGAGAAGGACGCGCTCGAACTCGTCCGCCACGATCTCGCGCATGTGATGGCGGAGGCGGTGCAGAACCTGTTCCCGGGCACCGAGATCACCTTCGGTCCCGCTACCGACGACGGTTTCTATTATGATTTTGCGCCGCCCAAGATCGATGGGAAAGATCGGCCGTTCACCGACGAGGACCTGCCCGCGATCGAGGCCGAGATGCGCGCGATCATCGCCCGCAACGAGCCGTTCGTGCGCGAGGTCTGGTCGCGCCAGCAGCTGATCGATCGGTGGACCGAGCAGGGCGAGCGCTTCAAGGCGGAATGGGCGGCCGAGCTCCCCGAAGGCGAGGAACTGACGATCTACCGCCAAGGCGAGTGGCTCGACATGTGCCGCGGCCCGCACATGGTGTCGACGGGCAAGCTCGATCCGCAGGCGTTCAAGCTGACGCGCGTGTCGGGGGCGTATTGGCGCGGCGACCAGAAGAACGCGATGCTGAGTCGGATCTACGGCACCGGCTGGCTCAACAAGAAGCAGCTCGACCAGCACCTCTTTCGGCTCGAGGAAGCCGCCAAGCGCGACCACCGCAAGATCGGGCAGGAGATGGACCTGTTCCACCTTCAGTCCGAGGCGCAGGGATCGGTGTTCTGGCACCCCAAGGGGTACATCCTTTGGCGCGAGCTGGAGGCGTATATGCGTCGGCGGCTCGATGCCGGCGGCTATCGCGAGGTGAAGACGCCGCAGCTGATGGACGCTCGGCAATGGGAACAGTCCGGCCATTGGGGCAAGTACCGCGAGAACATGTTCGTGGTGCCCGACGAGATCCCCAACGGCGACGACGATGCCGCGATCTTTTCGGGCACCGCCGACCTGATGGCGCTGAAGCCGATGAACTGCCCGGCCCACGTCCTGATCTTCCGTCAGGGCATCAAATCCTATCGCGACCTGCCGCTGCGGATGGCCGAGTTCGGCTGCTGCCATCGCAACGAGCCGCACGGCGCGCTCCACGGCATCATGCGCGTGCGCCAGTTCACGCAGGACGACGCGCATATCTTCTGCCGCGCCGACCAACTCGTCGAGGAGGTGCGGATCTTCTGCGACTTGCTCGACGTGGTCTACAAGGACCTCGGCTTCGAAGGCTACGCGATCAAGCTCGCGCTGCGCCCGGAGAAGCGCTTCGGGTCGGAGGAAATGTGGGACTGGTCCGAACAGTCGCTGCGTGACGCGGTGAGGGCGGCGGGACGCGATGCGCCGGAATATGGCTGGGAGGAACTGCCGGGCGAGGGGGCCTTCTACGCGCCGAAGCTCGAATTCCACCTCACCGACGCGATCGGCCGGACGTGGCAGGTCGGGACGATCCAGACCGACACCGTGCTGCCCGAGCGACTCGACGCGAGCTATGTCGGCGAGGACGGCGAACGCCACCGCCCGATCATGCTCCATCGCGCGATCCTCGGCAGCTTCGAACGCTTCATCGGCATTCTGATCGAGCATCATGCGGGACGCTTCCCGCTATGGCTGGCGCCGGTCCAGGCGGTGGTCGCAACGATCGTCTCCGACGCCGACGACTATGCCACCGAGGTCTCCGATCAGCTTCGCCGCGCCGGCATCCGGGTGGAGACCGACCTGCGCAACGAGAAGATCAACTACAAGGTGCGCGAGCACAGCCTGGCCAAGGTCCCGGTGCTGCTGGTCGTCGGCAAGCGCGAGGCGGAGGAGGGCAAGGTCGCGATCCGCCGGCTCGGCAGCCAGGCGCAGGAAATCGTGCCGCTTGCCGACGCGATCGCAGCGCTTGTGGACGAGGCACGCGCTCCCGATATGTGATCGGTTCCCGCCGCGCTCGCTTTGCGCTATGATGCGGCGGAGATCGACCCGATAACGACGACAGGAGTCTACCCATACGTCCTCCCACGATGCGCCGGCCCAACCAGGCGCCGCCGATGAACGGCCCTCGCTTCAACGAGTGGATCCAGAGCCCGAAGGTTCGCGTGATCGACCATGAGGGTGAAAATCTCGGCGTGATGTACACCCGCGAAGCGATGGAGCAGGCGGCCGAACTGGGTCTCGACCTGGTCGAAGTCTCGCCCAACGCGGATCCGCCGGTCGCGAAGTTCCTCGACGTCGGCAAGTTCAAGTACGAGGCGCAGAAGAAGGCGAATCTCGCCCGCAAGTCGCAAAAGACGCAGGAGATCAAGGAGATCAAGATGCGTCCGAATATCGACGACCACGACTACGACACCAAGATGAAGAAGGTGAACGACTTCATCGGCGAGGGCGACAAGGTCAAGATCACACTGCGGTTTCGCGGCCGCGAGCTGAGCCACGGCCAGCTCGGCATGAACCTGCTCAAGCGGGTTCAGGACGATGTCGCGGAGATCGCGAAGATCGAAGCATACCCGCGTATGGAAGGCCGTCAGATGTTGATGGTGCTCGCGCCCAAGTGACGCGACCGGGACGGGCCATTGGCCCGTCCACCATTTACGTAACGGCGGACGGCGCCGAGCCCGCCGATCGGGCACTCGCGGTGTGGCCCATCTGCGACACCGTTCTTTGAAAAACGATCTTCTCTGCGAAATTTCGTAGACGTTTACACCTGCGGCTCTCTACCGCCGGATCAAACCACACATTCGAATTTGGTTTGTTCAGGAGAGAATGCCGATGCGTATGACCGCCTATCTGTTGTCCGCGGCTGCCACCGTTGCGCTCGTCGCCCCTGCCATGGCGCAGCAGGCCACGACCACGCCGGAAGCGCAGGCGACGCCGTCGCAGGCTACGTCGAACGCCTCGGTTGCCGGCCAGACCAATGCCGCGACGGACGCGGATACCACGCAGGCGGCCAGCGAAGAGGCCGCGGTCGCGGAGCAGACCAACGCCGGCGACATCGTCATCACCGCGACCCGCCGTTCAGAGCGTCTGTCGAACGTGCCGATCGCCGTCTCGGCGGTTGGCCAGGAAGCGCTGCAGAATTCGGGCGGTAGCGACATCCGCTCGCTCAACCAGCTCGCCCCGTCGCTCCTGATCTCCTCGACCGGCAATGAATCGAACGCCTCGGCCCGTATTCGCGGCATCGGCACCGTCGGCGACAATCCCGGCCTGGAAAGCTCGGTCGCGGTGTTCATCGACGGCGTCTATCGCAGCCGCACCGGCGTCGGTCTCAACGAACTCGGCGAGATCGACCGGGTCGAAGTGCTCCGCGGCCCGCAGGGCACGCTGTTCGGCCGCAACGCGTCGGCCGGCCTCATCAACATCATCACCCGCTCGCCCGAGTTCAACTGGCACGGCAACGGCGAAGCCACCTATGGTAATTACGACCAGTACCGCTTCGCCGGTGGCATCACCGGCCCGCTGATGGGCGATAGCCTCGCCTTCCGCGTCGACGGCGTCTACGTGAAGCGCGACGGCTTCTACGACAACGTCACCCAGGGCGGCGGCAGCGAGGGCAAGGTCAATGACCGCAACCGCTACTTCGTCCGCGGCCAGTTGCTGTTCAAGCCGACCGACGACATCAGCTTCCGCCTGATCGGCGATTTCAGCCGGCGCAACGAAAGCTGCTGCGGCGCCGTCTATTACGGCCAGGCCGAGACCTTCGACCCGACCGCCAACCCCGCTCAGGCGAACGGCAGCCTCGTCAACACCGACGGCGCGGTGGCCTATGCGACGTCCAACCGCATCGTCGACATCCTGCGCCGCCAGGGCGCGGTCTTCCCGCAGGCCGGCGTGACCCCGAATCCGTTCAGCCGCGACATCGCGGTGACGCCCGGGCAGACGTTCCGCAACAAGACCAAGGATTACGGCGGGTCGGGCCAGCTCGACTGGAACCTCGGCGCCGCGACGCTCACCTCGATCACCGCTTACCGCGAGTATAAGTCGGGCAACGCGGGCGACGTCGACTACACCAATGTCGATCTCACCCACCGCGCATCCGACGGCAACGCCTATCGTCAGTTCAAGACCTTCACCCAGGAGCTCCGCCTCCAAGGTTCGCTGTTCAACGACAAGCTCGACTGGCTGGTCGGCGGCTTCTATTCGAACGAGAAGCTGAAGCTGGTCGACAACGTCGTGTTCGGCGCGAACTACGGCGCATTCGCCGCATGTCGCCTGGTCGCTACGGCGAACCCGCTGCCGCTGCTGCAGAACCAGGCCAATCCCGGTTGTCTCGGCACCACGCCGCAGGCGGCGTTGGGTGGTGCGAATGCTCGCCAGGCGCTGGGCGCCGGCTTCGGCGCGCTTGCACCGGCGGTGCTGGCCGGCCTCGACCGTCTGTCGACGCTCAACAACCTCGGCGATCAGCGTTCCATCTATCGCCAGGACAGCGAGAACTACGCCTTCTTCACGCACAACATCCTGAAGTTCACCGACACGCTGTCGCTGACGCTGGGTGCGCGCTACACGCACGAGAAGAAGGATTTCCGCGCCAACTTCAACAACAACAACACCGTCTGTCCGGCGCAGCAAGCGGCGCTGTCGCCGCTCGTCACCAACGCGGCGGTCCCCGCGGCGGCGCGGACCTTCATCGGCGGCATCATCACGCTGACCTGCACGGGCAACTCGTCCTCGACACTCAACGCGCTGAATCTCACCGACGGCTTCAACGATAGCGAAGTCACCGGCACCGCGGTGCTGTCGTGGAAGCCGACCCCGAAGCTGTTGACTTACGCGTCGTTCGCGAAGGGCTACAAGGCGGGTGGCTACAACCTCGATCGTTCCGATCTGGGCGGCCCGGCGGGCGTGTTCAGCCCGCGTACCAACGCGGACGCTCCCGGCCTTCGCTTCGACGCGGAGAAGGTCAACAGCTACGAAGTGGGCGCGAAGTTCAACACCCGCGGCCTGACCCTGAACGTCGCCGCGTTCCGGGCCGAGTTCCAGGACTTCCAGCTGAACACCTTCAACGGTTCGGTGTTCGTGGTGCAGAATATCCAGGCATGTAAGAACGACCTGAACGGTGCCGACACCGACAACCTCGGCACCACCGGGACCTGCGTCGGCGACGCGAACAAGCGTGGCGTGATCTCGCAGGGCGTCGAGCTCGAAGCGACGCTGACCCCGGTGCGGTCGGTGTCGTTCAGCGCAGGCTACACCTATTCGGACACCCATTTCCGTCGCAACCTAGTCGGCAACTCGCAGGGCGAGGCGCTCGACCCCGCACTGTTCCTGCTGCCGGGTAGCCAGCTGTCCAACGCGCCGAAGAACGTCGTCACGACGTCGTTCTCCTGGACACCGGACATCGGGTCGAGCGGCCTGTCTGGTTTGGTCTATGTCGATAGCCGGTTGACCTCCGACTATAACACCGGGTCGGATCTGGCGCCGGAGAAGGCACAGGATGGCTTCGCGCTGGTCAATGCCCGCATCGGTCTGCGCGGCAACAACCAGGCCTGGGCGGTCGAGCTTTGGGCGCAGAACGTGTTCAACAAGGACTATATCCAGGTCGCGTTCAACACCCCGTTCCAGGGCGCCGGTTCGCGCGCCAACGTGGCTGCCTTTGGCGGCACCGGTAACGCGCTGTACTCGGCATTCCTCGCCGAACCGCGCACCTACGGCGTGACGCTGCGCAGCCGGTTCTGATCCAAACTCCTCCCCGGCACGGGGAGGGGGACCAGCCTTTGGCTGGTGGAGGGGGGCCGCCTCACGCGACACGCTTGCGGAGATCCCCCTCCACCACTCGGCTATCGCCGAGCGGTCCCCCTCCCCGTGCCGGGGAGGATTTGCTCAGGCCGCCAAGTCTAGTTCCTCGCCCGCGGCCGCTGCCAGCAGGCGCTTCTCGAGCGTCTTCAGCCGTCCTGTGTTCGTAATCCGATCGCCCGTCAGGTCGGTGACGTAGAAGGTGTCGACCGCGCGCTCGCCGTACGTCGCGACGTGGGCGGAATGGAGCGTAACCTTCGACTGAAACAGCGCGTTGGCGAGTTGGTTGAGCAGGGCGGGGCGGTCGCGGGCGTTGACCTCGACGACGGTGAAGCGGTTCGAGGCGCGGTTGTCGATCAGCACGTTGGGCGCTATCTCGAAGGCGTCGGCGCGGGTCCGGGCTGCGGGCTTGGCGACCAGCCGGTCGGCGAGCTTGCCGCGGTTGGCGAGCGCATCCTCGATCGCGGTGCGCAGCCGTCGCAACTGCTGCTGGTCGTCAAACGGGCGGCCGAACGGATCCTGCACCAGGAAATTGTCGATCGCCATGCCGTCGCGGGTGGTGTGGATCCGCGCGTCGATGATGTTGCCGCCGGCGACGTGGATCGCGCCGGCGATACGGTAGAACAGCCCCGGATGATCCGCGGCGTAGATCGTCACCAAGGTCGCGCCGCGCCCGGGATAGATCTGCGCGTCGATCGCGAGCTGGACGTCGCCGGCATCCGCGATGAAGCGCGCGTTGTGCAGCAGGACATCGTCGGGCTCGGCGATCCAATAGGCTTCGGGGAAGCGGCGCACGAAGCGGTCGAAGCGCGCATCGTCCCACGCCAATGCGTGCCGCAACGTAGCCTGCCGCGCCTCGATCCGTTCGTTGCGCCCCTTCTGCTTGTGGCCGAGCCGCAGAACCTCCTCCGATGCCTCGTACAGGTCGGCGAGCAATTGCCGCTTCCAGCCGTTCCACGTGCCCGGCCCGACCGCGCGGATGTCGACGATCGTCAGCACCAGCAACAGCCGCAACCGCTCGGGGCTCTGCACCGTGTCGCAGAAATCGAGAATGGTCTTGAAGTCCGACAGGTCGCGCTTGAACGCGGTCGCGGACATCAGCAGGTGATAGCGGACCAGCCACGCCACCGTCTCGGTCTCGGCCGCGGACAGGCCGAAGCGCGGGCATAGCCGCTCCGCCACCGCGGCGCCGAGGATCGAATGATCGCCGCCGCGACCCTTGGCGATGTCGTGGAGGAGCACGGCGACGAACAAGGCGCGGCGCGACACGATCTGGTGGATCACCGCGGTGCCGAGCGGGTGATCCTCGCGCAGCGTCCCGCGCTCGATCTTCGACAGCAGCCCGATCGCGCGGATGGTGTGTTCGTCGACGGTATAGTGGTGGTACATGTCGAACTGCATCTGCGCGACGACGCGGCCGAAATCGGGCACGAAACGGCCGAACACGCCCGCCTCGTTCATCCAGCGCAGTACCAGCTCGGGGTCGCGCGGCGAGGCGAGCACGTCGAGGAACGCGGCGTTGGCGCGCGGATCGGCGCGATAGTCGTCGATCAGCTTCGCATCGCGGGCCGCGGCGCGCATCGCCAGCGGGTGGATCTCCAGCGCGTGGAGATCGGCGAGCTGGAACATCTCGATCAGCCGCACCGGATCGGCGGCGAAAAAGCCCTCGTCGGGGAGTGCCAGCCGCCCGCGATCGAGTACGAAGCCGTTGAGCTTGCCCGGCCGGCGCCGCAGGCTCGGCAGCCCGAACCGGCGACCGCGGGCGGCGAACTGCTCGTCGAGATGCGCGAGGAAGACGCCGGTGAGGTCGCCCACCGCCTTCGCCTGGAGGAAGTAATATTGCATGAAGCGCTCGACCGCCGACTTGCCGGGCCGGTCGGAGAACCGCATCCGCTCCGCAATCTCGCGCTGGACGTCGAAGGTCAGCCGGTCCTCGGGGCGCTTGGTGATGGTGTGAAGGTGGCAGCGCACCGCCTGGAGCCAGTTATCGGCGCGGTGGAATTGGCGGTATTCGGCCTTGGTGAACAGACCGACCTCGACCAGGTCGGCGGCGCGCTGGACATCGTAGATATACTTGCCGATCCAAAACAGCGCGTGGAGATCGCGCAGGCCGCCCTTGCCCTCCTTGACGTTGGGTTCGACCACATAGCGGGTGTCGCCCATCTTGCGGTGGCGGACGTCGCGTTCGGCGAGCTTGTCGGCGATGAACTGGCGTTCGGTGCCGCGCTGCACCTCGCTCTTGAAGCGGAGCGCCGCCTCTTCGTACAGCTCGGTATCGCCGCAGACGAAGCGCGCCTCGAGCAGCGCGGTCCGCACCGTCGTGTCGCCCTTGGCCTGGCGGACCATCTCGTCGAGGGAGCGGCTAGAATGGCCGATTTTCAGCCCCAGGTCCCATAGCGCGTAGAGCATCGATTCGATGACCTGCTCGGCCCAGGGGGGCTGCTTAGACGGGGTCAGGAAGCCGATGTCGACATCCGAGAAGGGCGCCATCTCGCCGCGGCCATAGCCGCCGACCGCGATCAGCGTCAGCCGTTCGGACGTGGTCGGATTGCTGACCGGATGGAGGCGTTCCACGGTAAAGGCGAACAGAACGCGCAGGATCTGGTCGACCAGATAGGCTTGCGCGTTCGCCGCCTCGAGCCCGCGCGAGGGATGCGTGCACAGCCGCCGATCGATCTCTTCGCGCCCGGCGGTGAGCGCCGCCTTCAGTTCGGCGGTGACGGCACGGCGTAGCGCCGCCGCGGTGCCGTCGATCCCAGCGATCGTGTCGGCGAGCGCGCGCCGATCGATGATCGCGCGGCGGTTAGGCAGGTGATCGAAACGGTGCGACATCATGCGGCCATAGCGTCGGCGGGAGATCGGCGACAGCCTTGCGTCGGCCCGGCGGCGGCTCTAGCGCGACGCCGATGTCGTCCGCCCTCCGCCTCGTCGCCGCGATGCTGCTGATCGCGCCGCTGCCCGCGATCGCCAAGCCCGCGCCGCGGCTGGTCCGCGTCAAGCTCGCCACCAGCTACGGTCCGATCGTCCTCGCGCTCGAGACGCGGCGCGCGCCGAAGACCAGTGCGAACTTCCTCGCCTATGTCGATGACCATCGCTTCGACGGCATCACCTTCTACCGTGCCGCGCGCAGCCGCCGCGCGCCGCATCTGGGCTTCGTCCAGGGCGGCATCCGCACCGATGCACGGCGCATCCTGCCGCCGTTCCCGCTCGAAACCACCGCGATGACCGGGATTAAGCATCTCGACGGCACGATCTCGATGGCGCGGCGGGCGGAGGCAGGGTCGGCGGGCGGCAATTTCTTCATTACCGTCGGCGCGATGCCGAGCATGGACGCGAGCGCCGAGCATCCCGGCTATGCGGCATTCGGCCATGTCGTGTCGGGCATGCCGGTGATCAAACGCATCCTCGCGCAGCCGACCGGCGGTGGGTTCGGCGGGCAGATGCTGCTCCGCGAGGTCAAGATCATCAGCGCGACCCGGCTCGACGGCGCTGCCAAGCCCACCGGTCTGGTCAAGCCGTGGCTGGTAAAGACCAAGAAGTAACCGGCTCACGAGGCGCCGCTCTCCCGCGCCAGCGCCTTCAGCCGGTAGAGCGTGTCGAGTGCGTCGCGGGGGGTGAGCGCATCGATATCGAGCGCCTCGACCTCCGCCCTGATCGCGTCGCACTGCTCCTCCTGCGCTTCCAATGCCGCGGCGAACAGCGGCAGGTCGTCTAGTCCGGCCGCGAGCCCGCCGGTCTTCGCGCGTCCCGCCTCGAGCTTCGCGAGCACCGACTTGGCGCGCGCGACCGTCGCCGGTGGCATCCCCGCCAGCCGGGCGACCGCCAGCCCGTAGCTGCGATCGGCGGGTCCCTCGGCAAGCTCGTGCAGCAGCACCAGTTCGCCCTTCCACTCGCGCGCGCGGACATGGTGGAGCGTCAGGGCGTCGCAGCGTTCGGCGAGCCGTGTCAACTCGTGATAATGGGTCGCGAACAGGCAGCGGCAGCGATTGTCCTCGTGGATCGCCTCGACCACCGCCCAGGCGATCGCGAGCCCGTCATAGGTCGACGTGCCGCGTCCGACCTCGTCGAGGATCACGAAGCTGCGCGGGGTCGCCTGCGCCAGGATCGCCGCAGTCTCGACCATCTCGACCATGAAGGTGGAACGCCCGCGCGCGAGATTGTCCGACGCGCCGACTCGGCTGAACAGGCGGTCGACCAGCCCCAGCGTCGCGCTGGTCGCGGGCACGAAGCTGCCCGCCTGCGCCAGCACCGCGATCAGCGCGTTCTGGCGGAGGAAGGTCGATTTGCCGCCCATGTTGGGACCGGTGACCAGCCACAATCGCGAGCGTTCCGACAGCGAGCAATCGTTGGCGACGAAGCGCCCGCCGCCGCGCGCGACCGCGGCCTCGACGACCGGATGCCGTCCGCCCTCGATCTCGAAACAGGCATGGTCGACCAGCTTGGGGCGGCTCCACGCGCCCTCCGCCGCGCGTTCGGCGAGTGCCGCGGCAACGTCGAGCCGGGCGAGCGCATCCGCGGTCGCGGCGATCGCATCGCGTACGCTAAGCGCGGTGGCGGTGAGTTCCTCGAGATGCGCGGCCTCCGCCGCCAGCGCGTGCGCGCCGGCCTGCGAAACGCGCGCCGCGACCTCGTGCAGCGCGGGGGTGTTGAAGCGCACCACGCCGGCGAGCGTCTGGCGGTGGGTGAAGCCGCTGTCCGCGCGCATCAGCGGGTCGGCGGCGCGGGCGGGCACCTCGACATGATAGCCGAGCACGTTGTTGTGGCGGATCTTGAGCGACGGCGTGCCGGTCTGCGCCTTCAGCTCTGCCTCCAGCGTCGCGATCGCGCGGCGGCCGCCGGCGCCGGCATCGCGCAGATCGTCGAGCGCGATGTCGTAGCCGGGCGCGATATAGCCGCCGTCGCTCGCGTCGATCGGCGGCGCGGCGACCAGCGCGCGCTTGAGCAGGTCGATCAGCGCGCCATGTCCCTGCAACGCCGGCGCGAGGTGCGCGAGCAGGGCAGGGGGCGCGACGATCCCGCCCAGCCGTTCGCCGAGCAGCCAGGCCCCGTCGAGCCCGTCGCGCAGCTGCCCCAGATCGCGTGGCCCGCCGCGCCCAGCCACCAGCCGGCCGAGCGCACGACCAAGATCGGGGAGCGCGCGCAACGTCGCGCGCAGCGCCTCGCGCAGGGCCGGATCGTCGTGGATGAAGCCGACCAGATCGAGCCGCGCGTCGATCGCGGCCTTGTTCATCAACGGCGCACCGAGATCGCTGGCCAGCATCCGCGCGCCGGCGCCGGTGACGGTCCGGTCGACCGCGTCGAGCAGCGATCCCTTGCGCTGCCCGCCCGCGGTCTGGACCAGTTCCAGGCTCTCGCGAGTCGCGGCATCAATCGCCATCGTCTCGCTTGCGCGCGACAGCGTGGGCGGGCGCAGGAACGGCAGCGCGCCCTTGGCGGTATGATCGAGATAGGCGACCAGCCCGCCCGCGGCGGCAAGCCCCGCGCGCGAGAAAGCGCCGAAGCCGTCGAGCGTCGCGACCCCGAACAGCCGCTTCAGCCGCGCTTCGCCGGTGCCGCTGTCGAAATCCGCGCGCGGGCGCAACGTCGTCGCGGCGTGCGGCACGCCGTCGCCGTCGGCGGCGATCACCTCCGCCGCCCCAAGCCTCGCCAGTTCGGCGTCGAGCGCGTTGGCCGTCACGTCGATCACGACGAAACGCCCGGTCGAGACATCGGCCGCCGCGATCGCCACGCCGCCCGCCGCCTCGCCGACCGCCGCGCACCAATTGTCGCAGCGCGCGTCGAGCAGTGCCTCCTCGGTCAGCGTGCCCGCGGTCACGACCCGGACGATGCCGCGCGCGACCAGCGCCTTAGATCCGCCGCGCGCCTTGGCCTGGGCGGGGGTCTCGGTCTGCTCGGCGATGGCGACGCGGTGACCGGCCTTGATCAGCCGCTGCAGATAGGCGGTCGCGGCATGCACGGGCACGCCGCACATCGGGATTGGGGCCCCGTCATGCGCGCCGCGTGCGGTGAGCGCGATGTCGAGGACCGCCGCGGCTACCTTCGCATCGTCGAAGAACAGCTCGAAGAAATCGCCCATCCGGTAGAACAACAGGCAATCCGCCGCCTCCGCCTTCAGCGCGAGATACTGCGTCATCATCGGGGTCGGGGCGGGATCGGTCACGCGTGCCGCCTAGCAACGTATTCGAGGATGAGGAACAACCTGGCCTCCAAGAGTCACAAGAGTCGCACTCACACGCGTGCGTGAGGATGATGGGCGGATATGATGACCACCCCTTCGCGCGGTTGGCAGATCGAGCGGTTGTAGGACAGCCGAGCCGCTCACGTTCTTATGTCGGAGAACAAGTCGGGGTGACGAACCCGAACCGCGTCCGTAAAGACCGTCATAGATCCCGAAAGGCCCGCCGATGTCCGACGAAACCTCCCTCCAGTTTTCCGAGCGCGAGGCGCTGCTGTTCCATTCGGAGGGTCGGCCGGGCAAAATCGAGATCGTCGCGTCCAAACCGATGGCGACCCAGCGCGATCTGGCGCTCGCCTATTCGCCGGGCGTCGCGGTGCCGGTGCAGGCGATCGCCAACGATCCCGCCACCGCCTACGACTATACCGCCAAGGGCAACCTCGTCGCGGTGATCTCGAACGGGACCGCGATCCTGGGCATGGGCAATCTCGGCGCGCTGGCGTCGAAGCCGGTGATGGAAGGCAAGGCGGTGCTGTTCAAGCGCTTCGCCGATGTCGACGCGATCGACATCGAGCTGAAGACCGAGGACGTCGATCGCTTCATCGACGCGGTCGAGCTGATGGAGCCGACCTTCGGGGGCATCAACCTCGAGGACATCAAGGCGCCCGAATGCTTCATCATCGAACAGACGCTGCGCGAACGGATGAACATCCCGGTCTTCCACGATGACCAGCATGGCACCGCGATCATCTGCGCGGCGGGGCTGATCAACGCCTGCCTGCTGACCGGCCGGCGGCTCGACGAGATCAGGATGGTCGTCAACGGTGCGGGCGCGGCGGCGATCGCGTGCACCGAATTGATGAAGGCGATGGGCGTTCGTAGCGACAACGTCATCATGTGCGACCGGACCGGCGTGATCTACCAGGGCCGCGACGACGTGAACCAGTGGCAGTCGGCGCACGCCGCGATCACCGAGGCGCGGACGCTGACCGACGCGCTGAAGGGAGCGGACGTGTTCCTCGGCCTGTCAGCCGCGGGGGCGCTCCAGCCCGAGATGGTGAAGGACATGGCCAAGGCGCCGATCATCTTCGCGATGGCCAATCCGGAGCCGGAGATCCGCCCCGAACTGGCGATGGCCGCGCGCCCCGACGCGATCGTCGCCACCGGGCGGTCGGATTACCCGAACCAGGTCAACAACGTGCTCGGCTTCCCGTTCATCTTCCGCGGTGCGCTCGACGTGCGCGCGACGGGGATCAATGATGCGATGAAGATCGCGGCGGCGCATGCGATCGCGGACCTCGCCCGCCAGCGCGTGCCGGAGGAAGTCGCCGCCGCTTACGGGGTCAGCCACAGCTTCGGCCCGACCTACATCATCCCGGCGCCGTTCGACCCGCGGCTGATGGAGGTCGTTCCCGCCGCGGTCGCGATGGCGGCGATGAATTCGGGGGTCGCGACCAAGCCGATCCTCGACATGGACGCGTACCGCCAGACGCTGCGCGCGCGGCTGAACCCGACCACCTCGGTGCTGACGCTCGCCTATGAAGGCGCCCGCGCGCATCCCAAGCGCGTGCTGTTCGCGGAAGGCGAGGAGGAGGTCGTGCTGCGTGCCGCGATCGCGTTCAAGGAGGGCGGCTACGGCGTTCCGGTTTTGGTCGGGCGCGACGACGTGCACGATCGGCTGGCGGCGCTCGGGATCGCCGATCCGAGCGAGTACGAGGTCCACAACAGCCGCACCTCGACGCTGGTGCCGCGGATGGTCGACTTCCTCTACGCACGGCTGCAGCGCCGCGGTTATCTGCGCCGCGATGTCGAGCGGATGATCAACCAGGACCGCAACATCTTCGGCGCGGTGCTGCTCCAGCTCGGCGAGGCGGATGCGATGATCACCGGCATTACCCGCACCTGGGCGCACACGATGCGCGAGGTGAAGCGGGTGATCGATCCGGAGAAGGGCCGCACGCCGTTCGGCATCCACATCCTGGTCGGGCAGAGCCACACCGTGTTCATCGCCGACACCACGGTGAACGAGCGGCCGTCGCCCGAGGAACTCGCCGACATCGCCGAGCAGACCGCACAGGTCGCGCGGCGGATGGGCCACGAGCCACGGGTCGCGTTCCTCAGCTATTCGACCTTCGGCAATCCCGAGGGGCAGTGGCTGGATAACATCCGCGAAGCGGTCCACGTGCTCGACGGCCGGCAGGTCGGCTTCGAATACGAGGGCGACATGGCGCCCGACGTGGCGCTGAACCCCAAGCAGCTCGCCAACTACCCGTTCGCGCGGCTCTCCGGCCCGGCCAACGTGCTGATCATGCCGGGGCTGCAGAGCGCCAATATCTCAGCGAAGCTGCTGCGCGAGTTGGGCGGCGACGACATGATCGGGCCGATGCTGATCGGGATGGAGAAGCCCGTGCAGATCGCGCCGATGACGAGCACCGCCAGCGAGCTGGTGACGCTCGCGGTCCTCGCGGCGGGCGGGATCGCACGGTAAACGGTCGATTCACCACACGATTGCAGAAAGCGCACTTGTCCGACTATTTTTTGCAGTTGCTCACGAGTGTGCTGCGGTGCACAACGACTGTGCCTTTCAGGCATCCTCTCCTAAAACTTTCACGGCCGGTCTTGTCCCGGCCTTTTTTTGTGCCGCGACCTGTTGCATGGCGATCCCGCAGTCGTCGCCGTCATCATAACAGAAACGCGCAGGAGCGGAGCCGCCGGGCAAACCGGCACCGGCGATACGAATGCGCGGGGGATGGAGCACGGCTCTCCCCCGCTACTTCCTGAAGTTAACCGTGTGCCTGCGGACGCAGGAGCCCAGAGCCAAGCACGGCGGTACCTCTGGCCCTGGGCTCCTGCGTGCGCAGGAGCACGAGCATTCCAGAAATCTGCGCGGATCGGTCGGTAGGTTAGCTTGTGCTCCCGCGAACGCGGGAGCCCAGTACTGGGTCCCCGCCTTCGCGGGGACACAATGGGGCGGTTCCAGCGGCTAAGAAGCGACAGCCTCAGGCGTCGATCGACGATCCCAGTGCTGCGTGGACCAGTCCGCCGTCGACGGCGATCGTCTCGCCGATGACGTAATCGCCCGCGCGACTCGCGAGGTAGATCGCGGTGCCGGCCATGTCCTCGTCGACGCCGATCCGCTTGGCGGGGATCGACTGGGCGACAGCATCGCCGTGATCGCGCGCCGCACGGTTCATCTCGCTCGCGAAGGCGCCGGGGGCGATCGAGGTGACGTTGATCGAGTCGCGGATCAGCCGCGCGGCCATCCGCTTGGTCAGGTAGATCAGCGCCGCTTTCGACGCCTGGTAGCTGTACGTCTCCCACGGGTTGAGCCGCAGGCCGTCGATGGATGTGATGTTGATCACCTTGCCCGGCCGTTCGTGGCTCGCTGCCGCCTTCAACGGGTTGAACAATGCCTGGGTCAGGAAGAAGGGCGATTTGACGTTGAGGTCCATGACCTTGTCCCAGCCCTGTTCGGGGAACTCCTCGAACGGCACGCCCCATGCCGCGCCGGCATTGTTGACGAGGATGTCCAACTTCGATTCGTGCGCGGCGAACTGCTCCGCCAGCGCCTTGCAGCCGGCGACGGTCGACACGTCCTGCGGCAGAGAGATGCAGTTGGGGCCGAGTTCCGCCGCGGTTTCCTCGCAAGCCGGTGCCTTGCGTGAGGAGATGTAGACCTTGGCGCCCTGCGCGATGAAGCCCGCCGCGATCATCTTGCCGATGCCGCGGCTGCCGCCGGTGATCAGCGCGACACGGTTGTCGAGGCGAAAGAGGTTGGTGGTGTCCATGTCCGAAAGCTCCATTGGTTCAGGGTGGGCGGGAGACCTGCACGTGCCGAACCCCGTGTCTCGACTTCGCTCGAAACGAACGGGGCGTGGATGATCTTTACTACCCGCCGCGCTTCATGGTCTCGCGGGCGATGATCACCTGCTGAATCTGGCTGGTGCCTTCGTAGATCCGGAACAGGCGGACATCGCGGTATAGCCGCTCGATGCCGTAATCGGCGATGTACCCGGCGCCGCCGTAGATCTGCACCGCGCGATCCGCGACCCGGCCGACCATCTCGCTCGCGTAGTATTTGGCGGCGGCGGATTCGAGCACGACGTCCTCGCCCGTATCCTTGCGCGCCGCGGTTTCGCAGACGAGCGCGCGGGCCGCAAGCGCTTCGGTCTTCGAATCGGCGATCATGCCCTGGATCAGCTGGTGGCTCGCGATCGGTTGCCCGAACTGGTGCCGCTCGCCCGCATAGGCGACGCAATCCGCGATCAGCCGCTCGGCAACGCCGACGCAAACCGCGGAGATATGCAGCCGCCCACGATCGAGCACCTTCATCGCGATCTTGAAGCCTTCGCCCTCCGCGCCGAGCCGGTTGGCCGCGGGGACAGGAACGTCGTCGAAGATCACGTCGGCGACCTTCGCGCCCTTCTGCCCCATCTTCTTTTCCGGTTCGCCGATCGAGACGCCGGGCAGGTCCTTCGGCACCAGGAACGCCGACACGCCGCGCGCGCCCTTCTCCTCCCCGGTCCGCGCCATCACCGTGAACAGCTGCGCCTTGTCGGCGTTGGTGATGTAGCGCTTCGTACCCGACAGGCGGTAGACGTCGCCGTCACGCACCGCGCGGGTCTTCACCGCGCCCGAGTCGCTGCCGACATCGGGTTCGCTCAGCGCGAAGCTCGTCACGATCTCGCCGCTCGCGATCCTCGGCAGCCACTGCGCCTTCTGCTCGGGGGTGCCCGCCATCACCAAGCCCTGGCTGCCGATCCCGACATTGGTGCCGAAGCTCGACCGGAACGCGGGTGTGGTCCGCCCCATCTCGATCGCGACCCGTACCTCCTCGGTCATGGTTAGGCCGAGCCCGCCATATTCCTCGTCGATCGACAGCCCGAACAGCCCGAGTTCCTTCATCTCGGCGATCAGCGCGTCGGGGATAGCGTCGTCCTCCTCGACCTGCGCCTCCAGCGGCCGCAAGCGTTCGGTGACGAAGCGGCGCACCGTATCGATCAACGCGTCGAAGGTTTCGGGATCGAGTGCCATGCATCCTGCCTCTTGAACTGGTGCGTTCAGCGTTGCCCGATCTGCCGTGGAGCTGCAAACCCGAAATTCGAAAGCCTTGCCGTTGATCCTGTCGTGCCGTGGCCTATGGTCGTGCGCAAACATACTGGAGAGTAGGATGCGGTTTTCGGGCAAGCGCGCGGTGGTCACCGGAGGAGCATCGGGCATCGGCAGGGCGACCGCGCTGCAACTCGCGAGGGAAGGCGCGTTCGTGGTCGTCGGCGACGTCGACGAGGCGGCGGGCCGGCAACTCGCCGCCGAATCGAGCGGCTGCATCGCATTCCGGCGTACCGACGTGACGCAAGCCGACGATATCGAGGCGGTGATGCGGATCACGCACGAGAGCGGCGGGCTCGATATCGTGTTCAACAATGCGGGTGCGGGCGGCGCGCGCGAGCCGATCGACGAGATCTCCGCCGACGATTGGGACCGGACGATGGCGCTGCTGCTGCGATCGGTGGCGCTCGGCATCCGGTTCGCGGCGCCGTTGATCGCGGCGCGTGGGGGCGGATCGATCGTCAACACGTCGAGCGTCTCGGCGCTCGGCACCGGCTACGCGCCGACCGCCTATTCCACCGCGAAGGCGGGCGTGCTGCATCTGACCAAGATGGCCGCCGCGAACCTCGCCAAGTCGAACATCCGCGTCAACGCGGTGGTCCCGGGCTTCATCACCACCAGCATCTTCACGCGCCACCTCGACATTCCCGACGACCGCCGGAAGATGGCGGACACGATGATCGCGGGTGCCGCCGCGAAGGCGCAGCCGATCCCGCGTGCCGGCCGTGCCGAGGATATCGCCGCCGCGGTGACCTTCCTCGCGAGCGAGGAGGCGTCGTTCATCACCGGGACGCACATCCTGGTCGATGGCGGGCTGACGATCGGCACCCGTGCCAGCTGGGACCCGAACGAACCGTCGATGCTGACCGCGCTGGACGCATTCAAGTGAACGCCGCCGCGGTCGCGCTCGATCCTCCCGTCCTGGTTCCTCCGGCGCGGCGGCTGTCGCCGCGGACGATGGCGACCTATGGCTTCGGTTCGGTCGCTTATGGCGTCAAGGATGCGGGGTTCGGCACCTTCCTGCTGTTGTTCTACAATCAGGTCGTGGGGCTGCCGTCGGCGACGGTCGGGCTGGTGATCATGGCGGCGTTGCTGATCGACGCGGTGATCGATCCGGCGGTCGGCTTCTTCTCCGATCGGACGCGGAGCAGCTGGGGGCGGCGGCATCCGTGGATGTACGCGTCGGCGCTGCCGATCATGATCGGCTGGATCCTGCTGTGGAACCCGCCTGCGGGCGCGAGCCAGACGATGGTGCTGGTGTGGCTGTTCGTCGTCGCGGTGCTCGTCCGGTCGGCGGTCAGCGCCTATGAGGTGCCGTCGGTCGCGCTGACGCCCGAACTCACCTCCGACTATGACGAGCGGACGCGGATCATGGCTTATCGCTATCTGTTCGGCTGGGCAGGGGGGCTGACCATGCTGGTGTCGGCCTATACCGTCTTCCTCGCGCCGACCGCGGCGTTCCCGAACGGTCTGCTCAACCGCGCGGGCTATGGCAGCTTCGCGCTGGCGGGAGCGCTGTTGATGGGGCTCGCGATCCTCGTGTCCGCGGGCGGCACTCACCGCGAGATCCGCAGCCTGCCGCGCCCGCCGATCGTCCGGCAGACGCTGCGCGAGAATTTCCGCGAGCTCGGTCAAACCGTGCGCAACCGTGCTTTTGCGGTGCTGATGCTCGCCAGCCTGTGCGCCTATACCAACCAGGGCATCGGCTATGCGCTGTCCAACTATCTCTACAGCTATGTATGGGGCTTCAAGGGCGCGGTGTTCGCGTACCTAACCGTATCGCTGTTCGCGGGCGTGGTGGTCGCGTTCGTGGTCGCGCCGCGGCTCGGCAAGCGCGGCGGCAAGCCCCGCGTGGCGATGGCGGCGGTGCTGCTCGGCGGGACGATCCAGACCTTGCCCTATTGGCTGCGGCTGGCGGGCGTGTTCCCGGAGGTCGGCAGCCCCGAACTGCTGCCGGTGCTGTTCGGCTGCTTCATCTTGTCGACCGCGTGCAACGTAAGCGCGTTCATTCTCGGCGCGTCGATGATGGCCGACGTGGTAGAGGATTCGGAGATCCGCACCGGGCGCCGGTCGGAGGGCGTGTTCTTCGCGGGCTCCTTCTTCGTGCAGAAATGCACCTCGGGGATCGGCATCTTCGCGGCGGGATCGATCCTCGCGATCGCCGGCTTTCCCGACAAGGCGACACCGGGGCAGGTGCCGGTCGCGACGATCGACCGGCTGACGCTGATCTACGCGGTGATCTACGTCACGGTGGCGTGCCTGTCGGCGTTCTGCTTCACGCGGTTTCCGTTCGGCCGTGCCGAGCACGACGCCAGGCTGTCGCGGCTCGCGCAGGTCGGCGACGTCGAGTCGCCGGTCATTCGGCCGTAAATACTGCGAAAAATTAGAGGTTTGTTCACGAACGGTGGCGGCGCGCGAGAGAGAATTCGTTGCGTTGGGGGGCTCGTCGGCGTCGATACACCGTTCGTCGGAAAAGGTTCCGTGGCGGTTTGGTGAATTAACCGCCGCCGGTTAGCGAAAACTCGACGAACGGGTTCAGACCGGGGGGTCATCTTGACTTTACGACGATTGAAAGCGCGCTTTGCGCTGATGGCCTTGTGCGGCCTGATGGCAGCGACCCCCGCGACCGCGCGGTTCTGGCAGTGCGCGCCGTTTGCCCGCGAAGTCTCGGGTATCGAGATCCGCGGCAACGCGGACACCTGGTGGGGCCAGGCTGCCGGTCGCTACGATCGCGGCAACACCCCGCGGGTCGGCGCGGTCGTCGCCTTCGCCGCCACCAGCCGGATGCGCGTCGGCCATGTCGCAATGGTTTCCAAGATCGTCGGCGCCCGCGAAGTCCTGCTCACCCACGCCAACTGGTCGCGTCGCGGCGGCATCGAAACCGATGTCCGCGCGATCGACGTCTCGGCGGCGGGCGACTGGAGCGAGGTGAAGGTCTGGTACGCGCCGCAGGGCGGGCTCGGCACGTCGAGCTATCCGGTTAAGGGCTTCATCTATTCCGATCACGCGCCGGCTGCTTCGCACGAGGCCGCGCCGCTCGACCAGACGCCGACGACGCTGGTGATCGCCACCACCGCCCCGGTGCCGGTTAGCTACGCCGCGCGTTGATCGCGATCAGAGAAGGGGGCTCACTCACCCGTTCGTCCTGAGTAGGGCTTGAGTAGCTGCGCAGCAGCGTATCGAAAACCCGTATCAAGGGACAGGTTGGTACGTGAGACCTGTCCTTCGATACGCGGCTTCGGCTTCGCTCAGCCGCTACTCAGGACGAACGGAGTGGATTAGGTCGACGTCGTCAGGCTCTACGCCACCCCAGGCGAGAACGTCATCGCCACCCCGTTCATGCAATAGCGCTTGCCGGTCGGCTTCGGGCCGTCGTCGAATACATGGCCGAGGTGTCCGCCGCAGCGCGTGCAGTGGATCTCGGTGCGCTCCATCATCATCGATCCGTCGACCCGGCTCGCCACCGCGCGCGGCAGCGCCGCCCAGAAGCTCGGCCAGCCGGTGCCGCTCTCGAACTTGGTCTTGGACGAAAACACCCGCTGCCCGCATCCGCGGCAGGCGAAGATGCCGGCGCGATGCTCGGCGTTGAGCGGGCTGGAGAACGGGCGCTCGGTGCCCTCGTGGCGCAGCACGTCATAGGCCGCAGGACCTAGCTTTGCCTTCCACGCGGCGTCGGGCATCTGCACCGGAAACTTCTCGGTGGCAGCAGCCGCGGGCGCGGCGCGGCAGCCCCATAGCGCCACACCCGCGGCGCCGAGGCCGGCGAGGGTAAGCAGCGAGCGGCGGTCGGTGGTCATCGGTTCAAGCTCCATCGCATCGATATAGGTACGCGCGGTGGATGCGGAAGGTTGTGGGTTTCGAGGTTCACCACACTTCTGTGTCCCCGCGCAGGCGGGGACCCAGGGTCAAGCAAGACAACGACTTGCGTCTATCGGGACCCTGGACTCCCGCCTTCGCGGGAGAGCAGGAGGCTCTCGTCCCTCAATACCGGCTAAGCTCCACCGGCAGCTGGCGATAGCCGTGGACGAAGCACGCCGCGACGCGGGTGGGTTCGCCGACCACGTTCACCCGCATCCGCCGCTTCGCCATCTCCTCGAGCAGGATGCCGATCTGCAATTCCGCCAGCCGGGCGCCGACGCAGCGGTGGATGCCGTGGCCGAACGCCAGATGTCGCCGCGCATTGGGGCGGTCGACGATGATGCGATCGGGATCCTCGAACACCGTCTCGTCGCGATTGGCGGACACGTACCAGAGCGCGAGCTTGTCGCCCTCCTTGATCGTCTGCCCCATCAGCTCGGTATCCTGCGTCGCGGTGCGGCGCATGTGCGCGAGCGGCGTCTGCCAGCGCAGGATCTCGCTGACCGCGTTCGGGATCAGCGCCGGATCGGCCTCCAGCTTCGCTCGGCTGTCGGGAAACAGGTCGAGCCCGTAGGCGAGCGCGGACATGGAATTGCGGGTGGTGTCGTTGCCGCCCACGATCAGCAGGATCAGGTTACCGATGAATTCGAAATGATCCATGTGGCTCATCGCGTCCGAATGGATCATCATCGAGATCAGGTCGGGGGTCTGCGGCTTGTCGGCCTTCGCGTTCCACAGCTGCTGGAAATAGGCGCCGCACTCGTACATGTGCTCGAGCCGCTGCTTGCGCAGTTCCTCGGTCTTCACCAGCTCGATATCGCCGGCCCAATCGGACCAGAAGGTCAGCTTGCGCCGGTCGGCCCAGGGGAAGTCGAACAGGATCGCGAGCATCTGCGTGGTCAGTTCGATCGCGACGGTATCGACCCAGTCGAACCGTTCCCCGTAAGGCAAGGTGTCGAGCAACGCCGCGGTCCGCCCGCGAATGTCGCTCGACATGCGCGTCATCTCGCTCGGCGTGAAGGCGGGGGCGACGGTGCGGCGCTGCTGAGTGTGGACCGGGCGATCGCGCGCGATGAACATCGGCATCCGCACGTCGCGTTCGGGGACGAAATCCGCGATCGTGATCCCGCCGGCTTCGGACGAGTAGAGATCGGGAAGCGACTCGACCTCGACGATGCCCTTGTAGGTCGAGACCGACCAATACGGGCCGTAATCGGAGTGCGCGGTCCAGTGTACCGGCGATTCCGCCCGAAGCTGCCGGAACGGCGCCTGCCAGGTGTCGTCGCGGTACAATTCCGCACGGCTGACGTCGAACGGATCCACCGGGCCCGTTTCGACCATGTCCTTCGCCAAAGTCGCCATGCCTCACTCTCCTATTTTGGGTAGAAGAGCGCTAACTGACATTGATGTCAATTACCTTTGGCGCGGCGCCACCACGGCTTGGCGCTGCCCGATTGCAGCACCCCGCGGCGGAACAGTCGAGCGCCGACGCTGATGAAGATCGCGACCCACAGCAATTGCCAGGCGAGCGCCGCGACATGCGGCCACAGCTCCGGCGAGTTCGCAGCGTGTCCCGCCATCGCGAACGGCGACGACAGCGGGAAGACTTCGGCGAGCTTCGCGACCCAGCTCTCCGGGCGCGACGCCGCGGCGGACGACAGCGCGAACATCCCGACCTGAAGGATCGTGATCGGCAGCGACAGCATCTGAATCTCGCGCATCGTCGACGCCTGCGCGCCGATGCCGAGGAAGACCGAGCCGAGCAGCAGATACGCCATCGTGAAATAGGCGCCGAACAGCAGCGCGAACATCGGCCCGCCGACCGCGGGCGCAAGCTCGCCGAGCGCCGCCGCGGCCGGGGCAGGCAGCAGCGTGGTCACCTGGCCGACCACGGTGCCCCAGAAGCCGACGAACAGCAGCGCGACGCCGAACATCCCCAGCAGCTTCCCAAGGAACACCGATTCGAGCGGCACCGCGGCGGCGAGCACCTCGATCACCTTGTTGTTGCGTTCCTCGGCCATCGTGCCGACCACCTGGCCCGACAGGAACAGCGTTAGGAAGAAGATCCCGAACACCACGAAGAACGCCGACTGGTGCTGCCCGCTCGCCGATGCGCGCTGGCGGATCAAAGCGATCTTGATCGGCATGACCTTCGGTAGCGCGGTGCCGAGCCGTTCCGCGGTCAGCGTCTCGCCCGCGAGCAGCGTCAGGTAGTCGGCGGCGCGGCTGCCGCGCGGGCCGTAGATGATCTGCGGCCGATCGAGTGCGCCGTACAGCACCGCCGCCGCGTCGTAATCCTTGCTGTCGAACGTGCGCCGAGCCTGCCCGGCGGGGTCCGCCGCGGGCGGCAGCGTCAGCAGCACCGGCGGCGCTTCCTCGTCGCGGAACATCCCGCGCAGCCGCGTATCCGCCTCGACGATCGCGCGTGCCTGATCGGGCGTGACGATCGCCACGACGCGGATCTTGTCGCTCGCACCGTCCGCAACGCTTGCCGCCCCCATCCCGCCGATCGCGCCAAACGATCCCATGATCACCGGGGCGAAAAGGAACAGCAGGAAGATCGGGGTGAATACCGTCGCGATGAAATCGCGCCGCGCGATCGTCAGCGTCTGCCGGACCGTGCGCTTGAGATTGGCGTTCACGCCGCGCCTCCGATGCCGTTCCCGGCTGCATCCTGGCCGACGATCCGCACGAACGCTTCGTGCAGGCCGGGTCGTTCGATCGACAGGCCGGAGATCCCGTAGCCACGGTCGATCAGCGTTACCAGCAGGCCTTCGATCCCCTGTTTGGGCAATTCGAACCGCCACTCGCCGTCGTTGCCCACGGCATCGGCGGGGAGCACGCCCGCGATCGCCGGGTCGGCCTCGCGCGGTCGGTAATGAACCCGTTGCGGCAGCATCGCGCGCGCGTCGTCGACGGTGCCTTCGAACCGGCGCTTGCCGCCCGAGATGATCGCCAGCCGATCGCACACCCGCTCGGCGTGGCTCATGATATGGGTCGAGAACAGCACCGTGGCGCCGCGATCGCGCTCGGCGAGGATCAGCGCCTCCAGCTTCTCCTGGTTGACCGGATCGAGCCCCGAAAAGGGTTCGTCCAGCACCAGCAGATCGGGCCGGTGGACGACCGACCCCAGCAACTGAACGAGCTGCGCCATGCCCTTTGATAGTTTGCGGATCTTCTCGTCGACCGCATGACCAAGCCCCGCTGCCTCGAGCAGCGCCACCGCGCGCTCGCGCCCGGTCTTCCAGTCCAGTCCGCGCAGCGCGCCCATGAACGCGATCGCCTCGCGCGCCTTCATCGCCGGGTAGAGCCCGCGCTCCTCGGGCAGATAGCCGACGCGATCGCTGGCATCGCGCGGGCTGGCGTGGCCGAGTACCGACCGCACGCCGCTATCGGGCTCGATGATCCCCAGCAGCATGCGCAGCGTCGTCGTCTTGCCCGCGCCGTTGGGGCCGAGCACGCCGTAGATCGTACCCTTGGGGACTGCGAGGTCGACGCCGTCCACGACCCGCCGGTCGCCGAACTTCTTCATCAACCCGGTGGCGGAGACCGCCAGCTCTGACCCCACGAAATATCCTCTCAACGGTGCGCGCGGCGTGGTAGCGGGCGGACGTGCGCGAAGACAAGCTCGAAGACCGGATCCGGACCAAGGCCGCCGAACTGGGGTTCGCCGCGGTCGGGGTCGCGCGCGCCGATGCGGCGCCGCGCGCCGCGGAACGCCTCCACCAGTGGCTCGCCGAGGGGCGCCACGGCGACATGATCTGGATGGAGGAACGCGCCCACCAGCGCGAGGCACCCGCGTCGCTCTGGCCCGAGGTGCGCAGCGTCATCGCGCTCGGCATGTGCTACGCGCCCGCCGCCGATCCGCTGCGGCTGGCAGGGGAGGGGGAGGTCGGGCGGATCTCGGTCTACGCGCAGGGCGGGGACTATCACGACGTCGTAAAGCGCCAGTTGAAGGCGCTGGGTCGCTGGCTGGCCACCGACGCCGGTTGCGACCTGAAAGTATTCGTCGACACCGCACCGGTCATGGAAAAGCCGCTGGCGGAAGCCGCGGGGCTGGGCTGGCAGGGCAAGCACACCAATCTGGTCAGCCGGGACGAGGGTAGCTGGCTGTTCCTCGGCGCGATCTACACCACGCTCGATCTCGCGCCCGACCGACCCGGTCGAGACCTGTGCGGGTCGTGCGACGCCTGCCAGCGCGCCTGTCCGACCGCAGCGTTCCCCGCGCCATACCGGCTCGATGCGCGGCGCTGCATCTCCTATCTGACGATCGAGCATGCCGGGCCGATCCCGCACGAATTCCGCCGCGCGATCGGCAATCGCATCTATGGCTGCGACGATTGCCTCGCGGTCTGCCCCTGGAACAAGTTCGCGGCGTCCGCGGCGGCGAACCTGGCGTTCCAACCCCGGGCCGAACTCACCGCCCCCGCGCTGGCGGACCTGCTGGCGCTCGACGATGCGGGCTTCCGCCAGGTCTTCGCGGGCTCCCCGATCAAGCGCATCGGGCGGAACCGGATGGTCAGGAACGCCGCAATCGCTGCGGGGAACAGCGGGGTGGTGGGGTTGGTGCCAGTGCTGGAGCGGTTGCGGGGGGATGAGGACGCGGTGGTTAGGGAGGCTGTGGAGTGGGCGATCGCGGTGTTGCAGGACTGACGAGCGCCCCGGTGGGCGCCGTGCTCCTGCGGATGCAGGAGCCCAGGATCACACAGGCCGTCGTCTATTACTCTGGGTTCCTGCGTCCGCAGGAACACGGCTACACCCGGCTACCGTCCGCCGTCGCGCCGGGTCAGCGCCGCGACGCAGCTCGCGCGGTCGATCGTGCTGCCGTCGGGCTCGCGCGCATCGAGGTAGCTGACGACGGGCTCGCTCGTGCCCTTCGGATAGAGGTACGCGTCGAGCACGCAGATCGGGCCCGCGAATTGCAGCTTCCGCGCGGTGCCTTCGCGGACGTCCGCATCGGGGGGGCCGAATAGCTTGGACAGGCCGGCGGCGTTCTGCCCGATCACACGTTCGAGCCCGACGATCGTATAGGGTAACACCGCCGGACCGGCCTTTGCGGGTGGCGGTGCACTCGGCGTCGCGCACCCTGCCAGTGCCACTAGGCCGGCCGTCGCCACCATCGCCTTCATCACCGTCTCCCGTGGAACAGATGCGTCGCCATTGCCGCACCGATCAGTGGCGCGAGCAGGTTGAGCACCGGAACCACGAAGAGCCCCGTACCCGCAAGCCCCAGCACGAAGCGTTGCGCGACGGTCGCCTTGCGCCAGCCCCGCATCGCCGCATCGTCCAGATGCCGCACCGCCACCATGTCGCCCAGATCGCGCCCGAGCAGCCAGCCATTGACCAGGAAGAACGCGATCGCGGTGCCGACTCCGGTCACCAGCAACACGATATAGACCGGCAGCATCAGCAGGTTGACGGCCACCACGCGGGCAGCCGAGCGGATGCCTATCGCGAGGCTTCGTCCGATGCCGATCCGCCGGGCGCTCGCAAGGGCGTGCGGATAGTGGCGCGCCTCGACCGCTTCGACGATCTCGTCGGCGAAGATCCCGACCACCGCGATCGCCACCGCGCGGAAGGACAGCCACAGCGCGAGCACCGTGACGAACAATGCCGCTAGCGCCGCGACCCCGCCGCGCGTGCCGTCGCCGACCCATCGGCCGATCGCCGCGTCGATCCCGAACCATAGCGCCACGCCGATGCCGGCGAAGAGCGCGATCGTCAGCGCCATGGACTTGGCGAACGCCCTGACGAACGCCGGGTCGCCGAGTTGCCTTACCGATAGGAGGAAAGCGCCGATCATCGCGTCTTCCATGCGGCTCCGCAGGCGGGCGCGTCAACGCGTCGGTTGCGCGGCGGGGGGCGCACCGGTAACGCCCGCGCTTTGTCGCTCGCCCGAGCGGCCGACCCGGAGAGCCCGCCTTGTCCACGCCTACCTACGACGTCGTCGCGATCGGCAACGCCATCGTCGACATCCTCGCGACCGCGACCGACGATTTCATCACCGAGATCGGCGTCGCCAAGGGCTCGATGCAGCTGATGTTCTCGTCCGAGGAAGCCGACGCGCTCTACGCCAAGATGGGGCCGGGGCGCGAAGTCTCGGGCGGATCGGCGGCCAATACCGTCGCCGGCATCGCCGCGCTCGGCGGCAAGACCGGGTTCCTGGGGCAGGTCGCGGCGGATCAACTGGGTGACGTGTTCGCGCACGACATCCGCGCCGCCGGGGTTCACTTCGACACGCCGGCGCGGCCGGGCGAGCCGACCACCGGGCGCTGCCTGATCTTCGTGACGCCCGACGGGCAGCGGACGATGAACACGTTCCTCGGCGCAGGGCAGTTCCTGCCGGCCGCCGCGATCGATCGCGCGATGATCGCCGACGCCGCGATCCTCTATCTCGAAGGCTATCTCTGGGATCCCGAGGAGCCGCGTGCCGCGATGCGCGCCGCGATCGACACCGCGCGCGAGGCGGGCCGCAAGGTCGCCTTCACGCTCAGCGACGTGTTCTGCATCTCGCGTCACGGCGACGATTTCCGACAGCTGATCGCCGACGGGCTGATCGACATCCTGTTCGCCAACGAGAGCGAACTCGCCGCACTGGCGCAGACCGACGATTTCGACGCGGCGCTCGCCAAGATCGCGGCGCAGGTTCCGACGCTGGTGGTCACCCGTGGCGCCGAGGGCGCCTGTGCGATCCAGGGCGGCACCCGGGCGATCGTCCCGGCCGAGCCGATCGCGCGCGTGGTCGATACGACGGGGGCGGGCGACCTGTTCGCGTCGGGGTTCCTTCACGGGCAGGCGCAGGGGCGCGACCTGGAGACATCGCTGAAGCTCGGCGCGATCTGCGCGGCGGAGATCATCAGCCATGTCGGCGCGCGGCCGGTGGTGAACCTGAAGGCGCTGGCGGACCGGCTGGGGTAGGGGCCGCCTCCAACCTACTTATGTCCCGCGAAGGCGGGACCCAGTCCTGGGCTCTCGCCTTCGCGGGAGCACAAGCTGGGACGACAAGTCCGTCACGCCGCAAAGGCACAAACAAAAGGGGCCCGGCGATCGCTCGCCGGGCCCCTTTTTCGTCCGCATGGCTACGGCGTCAGGGCTGCTCGCCCACCGGGGCTACGTACTCGCCCATCGCCGGGCCGCCGTCCTGGTCGAGGCCCTTGTGGAGCCGACTATTGTGCATGCCGTAGACGAAATAGAGGATGACTGCGGCCAGCGTGTACCAGCCGAAGAACACCAGCACCCGGTTCTCGACGGTGAAGATCAGCGCGATGCACGCGACGATCCCGAGCCCCGGCAAGATCGGGAACAGCGGCACGGTGAAGCCGCGCGGGATGTCCGGATGCGACTTGCGCAGCCAGATCACCGACAGGCACACGATCGCGAACGCCGCGAGCGTGCCCACCGACGTCATGTCGCCGAGCGTGTTGATGTCGAAGAACGCCGCCGCACACGCGGTGATCAGGCCGACGAGGATGGTGTTGACCCACGGCGTCTTGAACTTCTGGTGCACCGTCGCGAACACCCGCGGCAGTAGGCCATCGCGCGCCATCGTGTAGAAGATGCGGGTCTGGCCGTACATCAGGACCAGCACCACCGACGTCAAGCCGACGATCGCGCCCGCCTTCACCAGCTTGGCGAACCAGGCCCATTGCGGTCCCAGCGCGTCGACCGCCACCGCCACCGGATCGGGAACGTTCAGCGTCTTATAGTTGACGATCAGCGTCATCACGATCGACACGAGGATGTAGATCAACGTGCAGGCCGCGAGCGAGCCGAGCAGGCCGATCGGCATGTCCTTCTTGGGGTTCTTGGCTTCCTGCCCCGCGGTCGAGACCGCCTCGAACCCGATATAGGCGAAGAACACGATCGATGCCGCGCGCAGGATGCCGTCCCAGCCGAACTTGCCTTCTTCGCCCGTGGGCGCCGGGATGAACGGGTCCCAGTTCGACTTCAACGTGTCGAAGTGAGCGATGACGTAACCGCCGCAAATCAGGATGAACGCGATGATCACCGTCAGCTTCACCGCGACGATGAAGTTGTTGACCTTGGCACTTTCGGACACACCGACGACCAGCAGCGCGGTCATCGCCATGCAGATCAGGAAAGCGGGCAGGTTGAACAGATAGGTGATCGGCGCACCGTTGACGAGCACCGGCGCCATGTCGTTGCCGACCGCCTGCATGACCGTGTGCCCGGTCGGCCCGGTCAGCGCCACCGGAATGACGACGCCGAAATCGCGCAACAGGCTGACGACGTACCCCGCCCAGCCGACCGCGACGACCGAGGCGGCGAGCCCGTATTCGAGCAGCAGCAACGCGCCCATGATCCACGCGGCGAACTCGCCGATCGTGGTGTAGCTATAGGTATAGGCCGATCCCGACACGGGCAGCGTCGACGACAGCTCGGCATAGCAGAGCCCGGCGAGCGCGCAGACCACGCCCGCGATCAGGAACGAAATCAGAACCGCGGGCCCGGCATGCAGCGATGCCGCGCTGCCCGTCCGCACGAAGATGCCGGCGCCGATGATGCAACCGATGCCGAGGAACACCAGGTTCCAGGCGCCGAGCGTCCGCTTGAGTTCGCTATTCTCGGTTTCGCGCTGCACCTGCTCCACCGTCTTGCGAAGCAGCATGCGCGCGATGATCCCGCTTGCGGGTCGTGTCGCCATCTAATCTCCCTCGGCCGCGCCCCCGGCGGCCCTCTCATTGCTTGATGCGGTCGAGCCTAGTCCGAAATCGGGGCCGTGCAATCCCTTAAGCGGGCGCTCAAGGGGCGGGCGCTCCGGCGAGCATCGGGCCGAGCGGCTGACCGGCGAAGAGGTGGACGTGGAGGTGCGGTACTTCCTGGCCGCCATGTGGCCCGGTATTGGCGAGCAAGCGGTATCCCGGCACCACCAGTCCCGCGGCGCGCGCGACGTTGCCGACCGCGCGGACGAAGCCCGCGATTTCGACGTCGGATGCGCGCGCGGAGAAATCGTCCCACGACACGTACGCCCCGCGCGGGATCACCAGCAGGTGCGTCGGCGCGACCGGCGCGATGTCGTGGAAGGCGATCGCATAGGCATCCTCGTACACCCGCCGCGACGGGATCTCGTCGCGCAGGATCTTCGCGAAGATGTTCTGGTCGTCATACGGCTCGGTCGCGTCGATCGGCATCTAATCCCCTCCCGCTTGCGGGAGGGGCAGGGGGAGGGCCTGCCCGCGATCTCCGCGCGTCGTTGGTGCGACATGCCCTCCCCCGACCCCTCCCGCAAGCGGGAGGGGAGGTAAGGAGCCTCACCGCGCCGCCTTCTCCTCGTGCCCAGACATACCCTCGCGCCGCTGCAACTCCGCGCGGACGTCGTCGAGCGACAGGCCCGCGTCGGCGAGCAGCACGATCAGGTGGAACATGAGGTCGGCCGCTTCGGGCACGATCGCGCGGTCGTCGCCCGAGCATGCCGCGATCACCGTCTCGACCGCTTCCTCGCCCAGCTTCTGCGCGATCTTGGCGCGGCCCTTGGCGAACAGGCTCGCGGTGTAGGAACGGTCGCCATCGGCCCCGCGGCGTGACTGGATGGTCGCTTCGAGGCGGTCGAGGATGTCGTCGGTCATCGCGGCGTGCTGGCGCAGTGCCCGTGCGGGGTCAATGGCGGCGTCACCGCGGCGCGAGCGGCGTGCGTACCGGGATTCCCGCCGCCGCCATCGCCGCATGCGCGTCGGCGACGGTTGCCTCGCCGAAATGGAAGATCGATGCGGCGAGCACCGCGCTCGCATGGCCATCGCGGATGCCGGCGACCAGATCGTCGAGCCCGCCGACCCCGCCCGACGCGACCACGGGGACGCTGGTGCGATCGGCGATCGCGCGGATCAGCGCGAGGTCGTAGCCGCCCCGGGTGCCGTCGCGGTCCATCGACGTGACGAGCAACTCGCCCGCGCCTAGCTCCGCCAGCCGCAGCGCGTGGGCCACCGCGTCGATCCCGGTCGCGCGCCGGCCGCCATGGGTGAACACCTCCCAGCCGCCATCGGTCGCGCGCGCGTCAATGGAAGCGACGCAGCATTGGCTTCCGAAGCGTTCGGCGATGTCGGCGACGACCTCGGGCCGGGTCACGGCTGCGGAGTTGACCGCGACCTTGTCCGCGCCCGCCAGCAACAGCGCGCGCGCGTCGTCCGCGGTCCGTACGCCGCCGCCGACGGTCAGCGGCATGAAGCACACCGCCGCTGTCCGCCGCACCACGTCCAGGATCGTGCCGCGGTCCTCGTGGCTCGCGGTGATGTCGAGGAAGCAGAGCTCGTCCGCGCCCGCCGCGTCATACGCGCGTGCCTGTTCCACCGGGTCACCGGCGTCGCGGAGTTCTACGAAGTTGACGCCCTTCACGACGCGGCCGTTGGCCACGTCGAGGCAGGGAATTACTCGAGCCCGGACAGTCATGGGGTCGTTGTCCGGGCAAAGAAGGTTGGTTCCCGCGGAGACGCGGAGACGCGGAGAGAAGAAGCGGTGAAGAGGGCCAAGCCTCCTTCAGCCGTGTTCCTGCGAACGCAGGAACCCAGGGCCCCAAGCGGTGCCTTCCGTAACCCTGGGCTCCTGCGTTCGCAGGAGCACGGTGGGTGGCGATCGGCAGACCCGATCCCGCCTTCGGCGATAGAAGGATAAGCTATCCTCCCGCGCACCATCTCCGCGCCTCCGCGTCTCCGCGCGAACCCGCTGCTCAAGCCGCCCCCGCCACGCTGATCGCCGCCGCCAGATCAAGCCGACCGTCGTACAATGCCCGCCCGGTGATCACCCCCTCGATCCCGTCGCGGACATGCAGCGCCAGCACATGGATCTCGGCGATGCCCTTCACGCCCCCCGATGCGATCACCGGGATGTCGACCGCGCGCGCGAGGTCGACCGTCGCCTCGACGTTGCACCCCTTCAGCATGCCGTCGCGCCCGACATCGGTGAACAGCAGCGCCGCGACGCCCGCATCCTCGAAGCGATGCGCCATGTCGACCACCTCGACATCGGACACGTCCGCCCAGCCGCGCGTCGCGACCAGGCCATCGCGCGCGTCGACCGCGACCACGATCCCGCCGGGGAACGCCGCCGCCATGTCGCGTACGAAATCGGGATCCTCCAGCGCCGCGGTGCCGATCACCACCCGCGAGACGCCGAGATCGAACCAGCGCTCGACATTGGCCCGCGTACGAATGCCACCGCCCAGCTGCACATGCCCCGGGAAGCGCGCGACGATCGCCTGCACCGCCTCGCCATTAACCGATCGGCCTGCGAATGCGCCATCGAGGTCGACGACGTGGAGATATTCGGCGCCCTGGTCCGCGAACAGCATCGCCTGCGCCGCCGGATCGTCGCCATAAATCGTGGCGCGATCCATATCGCCCTCGGCCAGGCGCACGACCTGGCCCGCCTTCAAGTCGATCGCAGGAAAGACGATGAGCGTCATTGACTTAGGGCTTCCAGCTGAGAAATCGTTCGAGCAGCGCCAGTCCATATCGCTGGCTCTTTTCCGGGTGGAACTGCACCCCGATCAGATTGTCGCGACCGATCGCCGCGGTGACCGGACCCGCATGATCGGTGGTCGCGATCACGTCCGCGCCTTCGAAGGCGTAGCTGTGGAGGAAATAGGCTTCACCCGGCGCGATCAGCGGATGCGCGACCGCGGGAACCACGTCGTTCCACCCCATGTGCGGCACCTTGGCGTCCATCGTGCCCGGCTCCAGCAGGCGCACCCGCCCGTCGACCCAGCCGAGCCCGGCATGAACCCCCATCTCCTCGCCGACATCGGCCATCAACTGCATGCCGACGCAAATGCCGAGAAAGGGCACGCCGTCCCCGCGCGCGCGGCGCTCCATCGCCTCGATCATCCCCGGCACCGCGCGCAGCGCCGCCGCGCAGGCGCCGAACGCACCGACGCCGGGCAGCACGATCCGGTCGGCGCGCAAGACGACGTCGGGGTCGCCCGTGATCGCGACCTCGGTGGCGCCGGCGGCAGCGAGCGCATTCGCCACCGAATGCAGGTTGCCCGCGCCGTAATCGATCAGCGCCAGGCTAGCCACGGCTCACAACATCCCCTTGGTCGACGGGATCGCATCCGCCTTGCGCGGGTCGATCTCCACCGCGGTGCGCAGTGCGCGGGCCAACCCCTTGAAAACGCTCTCAATGAGATGGTGGTTGTTCTTGCCGTGCAGCGTTTCGATGTGGAGCGTGATGCCGGCCGCCTGCGCGAAGCTGTGGAACCAGTGTTCGAACAATTCGGTGTCCATCTCGCCGAGCCGCTTCTGGCTGAATTCGGTCTTCCACACCAGCCAGGGGCGGCCGCTGATGTCGAGCGCGACGCGGGTCAGCGTCTCGTCCATCGGGCTCAGCGCGTCGCCGTAGCGGCGGATCCCGCGCTTGTCGGCGAGCGCCTTGGCAATCGCCTCGCCGATCGCGATCCCCGAATCTTCGGTGGTGTGGTGCTGGTCGATGTGCAGATCGCCCGCAACGGTGCAGTCGATGTCGATCAACGAATGCCGCGACAATTGCTCGATCATATGGTCGAGAAAGCCGATCCCGGTCGCGATTCGATAGAGGCCGGTGCCGTCGAGATTGACGGTGACGTCGATCTTGGTCTCGGCGGTGGAGCGGTTGATCGTGGCGATGCGCATGCCGCGCTCATAGCGTGCGATCGCTCGCGTGCAATCTTGACCAACGGGCAAACCCCGCTACCCAAGGGCTTATGACCGACGGCCTGCCCGATAGCCTGATTCCGTACGACGAGATCGTCCAGGAGGCCCTGCGTGCCGTGGTCGGCCGCGTGCTCAGCTCGGTCGCCGAATCGGGCGGGCTGCCCGGCGAGCATCATTTCTACATCACCTTCAAGACGCAGGCGCTCGGCGTCGACATCCCGCAGCGGCTGATCGAACGTTTCCCCGACGAGATGACGATCGTCATGCAGAACCGTTATTGGGACCTGCTGGTCGACGACGAGCGTTTCTCGGTCGGGCTGAGCTTCAACCAAGTGCCGTCGAAGCTGGTCATCCCTTACTCGGCGATAACCGGTTTCCACGATCCCGCGGTGAACTTCGAACTGCGGTTTCAGGCGCAGGAGGGGCCCGACGACGGCCCCGAGCCGCATGATGCTGCGGAGAATGACGGGCCCGCGGTGGTGCCGGTGGAGGACGGATCGAACGTCGTCGCTGTGGATTTCAAGCGGAAGAAATAGCGCTGCGGGTGTTGCGGGCCAGGTGGTGTCCATAGGCCTTCCGCCATCCCCTTCCTCCGTCATCCCGGCGAACGCCGGGACCCATGGTTGCGGTAAACCCCGTTGTCGCGCGCCAACGCTTGCTCCACGCGTCCATGGGTCCCGGCGTTCGCCGGGATGACGAACCGGAGGGGGAGGGCGAGGGCGAGGGGAGGTCACGGCCTGCCCGGAAATCTCTGCGTCCTCCGCGCCTCCGCGCGCGCACTCTTCCGCCCACCAACGATCTGCGCGATCTCGCCTCCGCGCCAACCATCTATTCGCCTGATGGATCGAACCCGCGCCCCCGCGATTGTCTGCTCCATGACCGACACCCGCACCGAAACCGACTCGCTCGGCCCGATCGAGGTCCCCGCCGCCGCCTATTGGGGCGCGCAGACCGAGCGCAGCATCCAGAACTTCCCATTCGGCGATCGCGAGCGCATGCCGATCGGCATCGTCCACGCCCTCGCGATTGTGAAGCAGGCCGCGGCACGCGTGAACCGCGCCCATGGCCTCTCCCCCAAAAAGGCTGACGCGATCGAAGCCGCCGCTGCCGAGATCGTTTCGGGCAAGCTCGACGATCAGTTCCCGCTGGTGATCTGGCAGACCGGCAGCGGCACCCAGTCGAACATGAACGTCAACGAGGTGATCGCCGGCCGCGCCAACGAGATGCTCGGCAACACGCGAGGCGGCAAGGCGCCGGTCCATCCCAACGACGACGTCAACATGGCCCAGTCGTCGAACGACAGCTTTCCGACCGCGCTGCACATCGCCGCCTCGCTCGCGGTCAGCGGGCGCCTGTTTCCGGCGCTCGACCGGCTGCACGACGCGCTGGATGCCAAGGCCGAGGCATGGCGCGACATCGTCAAGATCGGCCGCACGCATCTGCAGGACGCAACGCCGCTGACGCTCGGGCAGGAATTCTCGGGCTATGCGAACCAGCTCTACCGATGCAAGCGGCGGATCGAGCCGGCGGTCAGCCACGGCACCGATCGCCTGGCGCAGGGCGGCACCGCGGTCGGCACCGGGCTCAATGCGCCGAAGGGCTTCGCCGACGCGTTCTGCGCCGCGGCGCGCGAGATCACCGGCCACCCGTTCCATCCGGCCGAGAACAGTTTCGAGGCGCTGGCGTCGAACGATCCGCTCGTCCATCTGTCGGGTACGCTGAACACACTGGCGGTCGCGCTGACCAAGATCGGCAACGACATCCGCCTGCTCGGCAGCGGCCCGCGCTGTGGGCTCGGCGAGTTGGACCTGCCCGCCAACGAACCCGGCAGCTCGATCATGCCCGGCAAGGTCAACCCGACCCAGGCCGAGATGCTGACGATGGTCGCCGCGCAGGTGATGGGCAACCACCTCGCGATCACCGTGGGCGGCATGCAGGGGCACCTTGAGCTCAACGTGTTCAAGCCGTTGATCGGCGCCAACGTCCTGCGCTCGATCGATCTGCTGAGCGTCGCGATGCAGGGCTTTGCCGAACGCTGCGTCGACGGGCTCGAGCCGAACCGCACCCGCATCGCCGAATTGCTCGACCGCTCGCTCATGCTGGTGACCGCGCTCGCCCCCGAGATCGGCTACGACGCGGCCGCGAAGATCGCGAAGCACGCGCATGCCGAGGGACTGACGCTGAAGGAGGCCGGGCTGGCGCTGGGCCTCGTGGATGCGGAGACGTTCGATCGGGTGGTGCGGCCGGAGACGATGCTGAGGAGCTGAGCTGCGGGTCCATGAGGCCGCGGAACAATGCCCCGGCCTCCAAGGTTATCCGCGCGTCCGCTTCGGCGAACCTAACGGGAGTAATCCGCATGTTTTCACGTATCGTTGGCGCGCTGGTCGGGCGCGAGATGGACCGTCGCGACGGGTCGGGCGGCATGAAGGGTGCGGCGATGGGCGCGCTCGCGGTCGGGGCGCTGCGCCGGATGGGGCCGCTCGGCATGATCCTCGGCGGCGGCTATGTCGCGAAGAAGGCGTATGATCGTCGCCGCGCGGCCCGCAACGGCCCCGTGATCTGATCCTGCCAGCGCTGGATTGACCTAGCGCCGCCGCGCCTCGCTCGCTTTTCCGGCGGCTGGGCGCGGCGGCGCTTGACCTTGCGGCCGCCGTCGCGCCACTAGCGCACATGATTGTCGACCCGAAGCCGACCCGCGATGCGGCCGATCCCCATCATTTCCGCCGCCGCGGCGTGTTGTTCGTCCTTTCGTCGCCCTCCGGCGCAGGCAAGTCGACGATCGCACGCAAGCTGCTCGCCGACGAACCCGAACTCGGCATGTCGGTATCGGCGACGACTCGGCCGATGCGCCCCGGTGAAGTCGACGGGCGAGACTATCACTTCGTCGACCTCGAGGAATTCCGACGCATGGTCGCGGCGGACGAGTTCCTGGAATGGGCGCACGTCTTCGATCATCGTTACGGTACGCCGCGCGCGCAGATCGAACAGATGCTCGCCGCCGGCAAGGACGTGCTGTTCGATATCGACTGGCAGGGCGCACAGCAGCTGTTCCAGATTGCGGGCGGCGACGTCGTCCGCGTCTTCATCTTCCCCCCATCGATGGACGAACTCCACCGCCGCCTGACCAGCCGTGGCACCGATGCCGAGAAGGTGATCGATGCTCGCATGGCACGTGCAGCGAACGAGGTAAGCCATTGGGATGGCTATGACTATGTTCTGGTCAACGACGATGTCGAAGCCTGTTTTGCCGGGGTTAAGACGATCCTCGCCGCCGAACGCCTGAAACGCTCGCGTCAGACCGGCTTGATCGGTTTTATCCGCAAGCTGACGCGCTAGACGCGCAGCGCCGCCAGGAAGCGTACCGCACCGTCATATTCCGCGCGTTTCGCCGCCAGCGACCGCGCGGCGAGTGCGTCCTCGCCCCAGCGCTCGGTCTGCCAGTCCTCGTCTACATGCGCGGTCGCCCAGATCGCGTCGGACGGCATCGCCTGTTCGATCAGCGCCAGCGCGAGCACCAGCGACCCGGTGATCGTCACCACGGGCGATAGCGCGGCGAGGTCGAACGCGCCGAGCGCCCGCACCGCGTCGCTCAGGCGCGTCACGGTCGCGGTGGGCTGGTCGACATGCATGATCCCCCGGGTGATCGCGAAATGCACGTCGTACCGCGTCCGTGCCCAATCGAGCGGCGGGTCCCACGCGAGTGCCTGACGCGCGACAAGCTCGGTGGGCGCCTCGGCGCGGTAGCAGAGCAGGTCGCTGGCGGCGTAACGCGCGAGATCGTCCGCGAAGCGCGCGGGATCGGGGCCGATCCGGTCGATTGCGGCGTTGGCCAGCCCGGTGAGCGGCATCGCGCGCGGATCGATATCGCCCTCCACCGCACGCCATTCCGCCGCAACCGCCTCGGCGAGTGCCGCGGTGGGCAGGATCAGTGGGGTACGGCCAGGGGTGCGCACTGGCCGCGCGTCGAGCTTGATGCCGCCGTCCGCTTCGACGGCGACGTCCGTCCAGAACCGCTTCACGGCAGCGGCGTCCGCCAGCGGCGCGCCAGCGCACGCGGGACGGTCGCGATCATCAGCAGCGCCGACAGCACGATCGCGAAACCCAGGACCTTCGTCGGCATGTCGGTCGCGCGCGCGAGTAGCATCAGGCCGAGGATCGCTCCCGCCACGCCCGCGATCCGAACTCCGATCATCATGAAATAGCGCGTCCTCGCGCGCGCATCCTCGTCGGTCATGCGGTCTCCATCATCAGGCTGGGCAGGTCGGCGACTTCGGTCGCGACGCAGTCGGCACCCGCACGTCTCAACTCCCCGATCGCGTGATAGCCCCATGCGACCCCGACCGCGCGGGCGCCCGCGGCGCGCGCCATCGCCATGTCGAAGCTGGTATCGCCGATCATCACCGTGGTGCCGGGCACCGCGCCCGCCTCGGCCATCGCCGCTTCAATCATCGCGGGGTGCGGCTTGGACGGATGCCGGTCCGCGGTCTGCAGGGTCATGAAGCGATCGCCGATCCCGTGCGCGGCGAGCACGTGCGCGAGCCCGCGGTCGCTCTTGCCGGTCGCAACGCCGAGCACCCAGCCTCCAGCGAGGAGATCGTCCAGCACCGCCTCGATCCCGACGAACATCGGCTCGTGCTGCAAGCCGCCGCTCGCGCGCATCGCGACATAGGCGTCCTTGTAGCTCTGCGCGAGGCGGCGGTGCGAGGCGTCGTCGGCCTCCGGCAGCAGCACCTGCATCGCCTCGACCAGGCTCAACCCGACGATGCGCCGGATCGCCGCGCGCGGCGGCGGCACCAGCCCGGCGCCGGCAAAGGCGGTCTCGCACGCGACGCAGATGTTCGCCTGACTATCGACCAGCGTCCCGTCGCAGTCGAACACCGCGAGCCGGGCAGGGGCATGCGCAGCCACCGCGTCAGCCCCGGCCGCCACCGCGCCCGCTTCCGCCGCCCGGCTTGGTGCCCGTCGGCTTCGTGCCACCCGGCTTCGGCCCGCGCGGACCAGCTTTGGGCGGTTTGCCCGTAGGTGCGGCGCGCCCGGTCGCTTCGTCGCCGCCGCGCCCCCGACGTTCGCCGCGACGTTCCTTGCGGACCGACTTGGCATGCGCCTTCGCGCGGGTCTTGAGCTGCTCCCTGCTCGGCGCGCTCTTTTCCTCGAGCACCATCGCGTCGCCGAGCTTCTCGTCGAACCCGAGCTGCGTCAGGCTTTCGGCGAAATGGGTCGGCAGCGGCGCGGTGACGTCGATCGATCCGCCATCGGGGTGGTCGACCTTGATGCGTCGTGCGTGGAGATGCATCTTGCGGCTGATCCCGCCCGTCAGGAACGCCGCGGCTCCGCCATATTTGCCGTCGCCGACGATCGGGTGGCCGATCGCCGCCATATGCACGCGCAACTGATGAGTGCGGCCGGTGAAGGGTTGCAGCTCGACCCAGGCGGCGCGGTTGCCGGCATGTTCGATGACGCGATAGCGGGTCCGCGCGGGCGCGCCCTCCGCCTCGTCGACATGCATCTTCTCGCCGCCGGTGCCGGGTTGCTTGGCGATCGGCAGCTCGATCATGCCGTCTTCGATCGAGGGTACGTCGACCACCAGCGCCCAATAGACCTTGCGCGCGGTCCGCCCCGAGAACGCCTTCGAGAAGAACGCCGCGGCACGGCTGGTGCGTGCCACCAGCAGCGCGCCGGACGTGTCCTTGTCGAGCCGGTGGACCAGCTTGGGCCGGCCTTCATTGTCATATTGCAGCGCGTCGAGCAGCCCGTCGACATGCCGGTCGGTTTTGGTGCCGCCCTGGGTCGCGAGCCCCGGCGGTTTGTTGAGGACGAAGGCCTGGAAATCCTGGTGGATCACCATTTCCTGCGCGAACGCGGTCTCGTCGTCCGAGAGGATCACGCGCTCGCGTTCGCGCTTCGGCTTGTCGTCGATCTTCGCGGCTTCGGCAGGGGGCACGCGCAGAACCTGTCCGGCCTTGATCCGATCCCCCGGCGCCGCGCGTGCGCCATCGACGCGAAGCTGCCCGGTCCGCGCCCACATCGCCACCGTGGTGAAGCTGGTATCGGGCAGGTGCCGCTTGAACCAGCGATCGAGCCGGATGTCGTCGTCGTCGAACCCGACCGTGAATTCGCGCACCGTCGCGCTCTGGCTGTCGCCCTTGCCCGCGGTCATGCCACGCTCCGGGCGAGCGTCAGCCCCGCGAACAGCGCTATCGCCGCGCCGACGACCGACGCCAGCGCATAGCCGATCGCGACGGTGACGGCGCCGCGATCGAGCATCGTGACGAGATCGAGCGAGAAGGCAGAGAAGGTCGTGAACCCGCCGAGCACGCCGACCCCGACGAACAACCGCCAATCCTCGCTGTCGCCGGTGCGGGCGAGGACGCCGACGAGCAGCCCCATCAGCAGCCCGCCGACGAGGTTCACCGCGAGGGTCCCATAGGGGAAGTCGGGCCCCAGCCATGCGATCATCGCGCGGCTGGTCAGGAAGCGGGCGCCGGATCCGAGCGCACCGCCGATCATGACGAGAAGAAGTTGCATGCCGCGCCCCCTAGCGCGTTTCGCCGCCAACGCGAAGCGGCGCCTTGCGTGAGCCGGGCTTGCGCGGCCGGCGGCGACACGCCATCGTCGCGGGCATGTTGAACCTCGTGTCCCTACTGTTCGGCCTCGTCACCCTGGTGTTCGGGCTGGTCGCGTTCATTCCGCTGCTGGGTTGGATGAACTGGCTCGTCATCCCGATCGGCATCGTCGGCGCCGCCATCGGCGCGATGTCGTCGAGCAACACGGGGCGGAACCTGAACCTCGTGCTGATCGTGATCTTCGCGTTGCGGTTGAGCCTGGGTGGCGGGATAATTTGAGGGCGAGGAGCTCAGCATCGATCACGCCCGGTTTCCGAACCTCAGTGTGTCCCCGCGAAGGCGGGGACCCAGTACTGGGCTCCCGCCTTCGCGGGAGCACAAGCAGCGCTATTCCAAGGCCTACCGCAACGCTCTAATTGCTGGCGTATCCAGGCACTGCAGCAGCGCATCGCGCGCGATCGGCGCCGATCCCGCCGGCGCAACGTAAGGCGGCACCGCGGTCGGCACTCCGATGGCCACCGGGGCAAAGCCCGATTGCCCGGTGCACCGCAGCCCCGCCGCCAGCAGCTTCGGCGGCGTGTCATACGCCTCATACGACAGCCGGAACGTGCCCCAATGGATCGGGATCGCGCGGGCCGCGCCCAAGCGGCGGAAGACCTCGACCGCGTCCACCGGCCCGATATGGCTGCCCGACTCCATCTGTCCGGGCACGAAGCGGAACGCGCCGATCGGGATCAGCGCGAGGCGGATCGGGCCGAGCGCGGCGGCCTCCGCGGGCCAGCGGCCGTCGCCCATTCCGGTGTCGCCTGCGAAGAACAGGTTCCCGCCCGACGGCAGCGATACCACGAAGCTCGACCACAGGGCACGGTTGCGATCGGTGAACCAGCGACTGCCCCAATGATGGTTGCGGGTGACGGTCACCGTCGCTGCGCCCACCTTCGCGTGCTGGCCCCAGTCGAGCGCGATCGCGCGCGCGCCGGTTTGCGCGATCACGCTGTCGTTGCCGAGGCTGGTGACGATCGCGGGCCGGTCGCGCCGCCACAGCCGCGCCAGCGTCGCCTTGTCGAGATGGTCGTAATGATTGTGGCTGACCAGCACGAGGTCGATCCGCGGCAGATCGTCGAACGCGATCCCCGGTGCGGCGACCCGGCGCGGCCCGGTGCCGAGCGGACCCGCCTTGTCGCTCCACACCGGATCGGTGAGGATGTTGAGGCCCTGGGTCTGGATCAGCACGCTCGCATGGCCGATCCAGGTCACCGCCATCCGCTCGCCCGCGACCCGCGGCTTGGGCTTGGCCTGCGTGACCTTCACCTGAGCGGGCCAGGCCGGGCGCCCGTCGCTGCCGGTCAGATAGCGCCAGAAGAACCCCGCCCTCCCGCCGCCGCCGGGCGGCCTGCCCGCGGTGTCCTCGTCGCCATCGGGATTGAAGAAGCGCTCGCCGTCGAAATGATCGGTGGGGCCGCCGCGATAATAGATCCGATCGAGAAAGCGCGGCACGATCACGATCGTCGACCCGACCAGCACGACCAACAGCACGACGATGCTCGCGAGGATCTTCAGGGCTGAGGTCACGGAGATCCTTCGGCAAGAGGCACGAGGTTGCACAACGCCAGTCGATCGGGTCGGTTCAGATCCGGGGGTACTTGTCCGCATGCGCACGCTCGCGCACACAGCGGCGGACGGCGGCGTCACCGCCGGTCACGACGGAGAACGGCATGCGCGCTTTCGGTATCGGACTTCTGCTGGCGACCGCCATTCCTGTGGCGGCACAAGCCAGGACCGTAGTGGTCGAGGAACGATCAATCGACGATCTGCAGGCGCTGATGACCGCGAAGAAGGCGAGCAGCGTCGATCTCGTGACCGCGTATCTGAAACGAATCGCGGCGATGGACCGCAAGGGCCCGACGCTGCGATCGATCATTGCGCTCAACCCCGACGCGATGGCGCAGGCACGGCAGCTCGATGCCGAGCGCAAGGCCGGTCGCGTCCGCGGCCCGCTCCATGGGATCCCGGTGCTGATCAAGGACAATGTCGAGACCGCGGACCCGATCGCGACCACCGCGGGCAGCCTCGCGCTGCGCGACAATGTCACGCGCCGCGACGCGCCGGTCGTCGCGGCATTGCGAGCCAAGGGTGCGGTGATCCTCGGCAAGACCAACTTGTCGGAATGGGCGAACATCCGGTCGTCGCGGTCGATGAGCGGGTGGAGCGCGATCGGCGGGCTGGTGCGCAACCCCTATGCGCTCGATCGCACCGCGTGCGGATCGTCGAGCGGTTCGGGCACGGCCGTCGCGGCGAGCTTCGCGGCGGCGGCGGTCGGCACCGAGACCGATGGCTCGGTGGTTTGTCCGGCATCGATCAACGGCTTGGTTGGGCTGAAGCCGTCGATCGGGCTCGTCAGCCGCACGCATGTCGTGCCGATCAGCCATAGCCAGGACACGCCGGGGCCGATGGCGCGCAGCGTCCGCGATGTCGCGACGATGTTCTCGGCAATGATCGCCGCGGACCCCGCCGATGCCACGACTGCCGGCGCGGTGGCACGCGACTATGCTGCGGGGCTGTCGACCAGCGCGTTGTCGGGGCTGAAGATCGGCGTGATCCGGCCTCAGATGACCCCCGACCTGACCGCGCGCTACGACGCCGCGCTGGCGGTGCTGCGGGCGGCCGGGGCGGTGTTGGTCGATGTCGAGGCGCCCAAGCTGGAAGGGCTGGGCGATGCCGAATTCACCGTGCTCAAGACCGAACTGAAAGCGGACATGAACGCCTATCTGGCGACCACCCCCACGGCGGTGAAGACGCGGACGCTCGACGATGTGATCGCCTTCAACGAGGCGAACGCCGCGACCGAGATGCCGTACTTCGCGCAGGAGACGTTCGAGGACGCCGCCAAGACCAAGGGGCTCGACGATCCGGCGTACAAGGCGGCGCGCGCCAAGTCGCTTCGGCTCGCAGGGGTCGAGGGCATCGACGCGATGCTGAAGACCGCGGGCGCGCAGTTGCTGGTCGAGCCGACCTATGGCGGCGCCTGGCTCAGCGATCCGGTCTATGGCGATCAATATGGCGGGCCGAGCGCCAGCGAACTGCCCGCGGTCGCCGGCTATCCGCATCTGACGGTGCCGATGGGGCTGGTCGACGGGCTGCCCGTCGGGCTGTCGTTCATCGCGACGAAGAATGCGGAAGCGACACTGCTCGCCGCCGGCTACGCCTACGAACAACGCGCCCGCGCGCGCTCCGCGCCACGTTATCTGCCGACCGCCGCCGCTGGGCTGGGAATGGACGGGGTGCGCTGAAGCGCGAATGCTTCAGGTCAGACTAACCCTCGTCGTCATCCCCGCGCAGGCGGGGACCATATTGGTTGCGGTTCGAGATCAAGTCGCGAGGCTCGCCAGTACGGACTCCCGCCTTCGCGGGCATGACGGGGCGGGGGGCGGAATTTATTTCCCGCCAATCCTCAAGTCCGCGTGGTGCCGAAGCGAAAACGCTTCGCCCAGCGGCGGGCGAAGCTCATCTGCCAGAGCATCAGGCACGGCACGACCCCGATCTCCATGCCGAGCCCGAGGACATGGCCCTGCGACGGCACCCCGACGGCAAGCAGCGAGACCAGTCGTGCCAGGCCACCGACGACGATCAGGCCGCCGAGCAGGCGGAAACGCGGCCCCTTGCGTTCGATCGTGGGGATGCAGCTCAGAAAGCCCAGTCCGGTCGCGAAGAAGATCCCGGATATGTAGCGGAAATGGCTGTCGAGATCGATCGGCACCGCCGTCAGATGCCCGAACGGCGCCGGCCCGTGGACGATGCCCTGGCCGCCGACCACCAGCGGCAACAGGCATGCGAGCGCGACCACCGCCTGGAGCAGGCGCTTCTCGATCATCAATGCTTCTCCAGCAGTTCGGGGCGGATGTGGATCGCGCGCAGCGACACGCGGACTTCGACCATGAACGACACCAGCGCCGCGATGAGCAGCACCATCGCGAGGATGAACGAAATCGCGACGAGAGTGCCGAAATGCAGCTTCGCCAGCTCCGCGACGAACAGCAGCGCGACCACCAGGCAGGTCATGATCGCACTGGTCACCGCGAGGAACAGCGCCGCGTTGATGATCGTCATGCGCCGGTCGAGCAGCCGCAGCTCGGCGACGTGACGCTCATGCTCGGGACCGGAGCTCCGCGGATGCAGCAGCTCCAGCGCGCGGGCTCGGTCGATCACCCGCGACAGTCGCCCGGCGAGCACGTTCAGCAGCGCCCCGATCCCCGCCAGCATGAATACCGGGGAAAGCGACAGCTGGATGGTCTGCGCGATTGTGGATACGGCGGGAAATGTCGGCATTCCGCCCTGCATAGTATCTCCGGAGACCGGGGGTAAAGGGGCGGTGTCGCGCTCGCGTGACCCGTGCTCCTGCGCACGCAGGAGCCCAGGGCCCGATATGGCGACTTCGGTGGATCTGCCCGACCCTAGGCTCCTGCGTGCGCAGGAGCACGAGAGCCTCAGCGCGACGGGTCGATCAGGAACTTCTCCCCCGTCGCGCGGCGGGCGTAGGCGGCGATGACCGCCGGATCGAGCGCTTCGCGGAGGGAGATCACCTGCGTGTAGTGGCTCGCGAAGGTCGTCTTGAGTTCGGCGTTGACGCGCGCGCGCAGCTCGGCGGTGCGTTGCGGCCCGACCCGCGCGAGGAACGGCGTCAGCAGCCAGCCGCCGATGCCCCAGGCGAGCCCGAAATTGCGGTCGATCATCGTCGCGCGAACGTCGAGGCTGCCGTAGATATAGGCCTGTTTGTGGACGCTCGACCCGTACCGGCTGTAGCCGCCCGCCTTGCGATTCGCCGCCGCCTCGATCGCGGTGAGGATGCGGTTGACCAGATCCCCACCACCGATCGCGTCGAACGCGATCGTCGCGCCCGTCGTCGCCACTGCGTCGGTCAGCGTCTCGGCGAAATCGGGTGCGCTGCTGTCGCAGACATGGACCGCACCCGCATCGCGCAACAGTGTGGCCTGCGCCTCGCTGCGGACGATGTTCACCAGGCCGATGCCGTCGGCGAGGCAGATCCGGTTGAGCATCTGGCCGAGGTTCGATGCCGCGGCGGTGTGGATCAGCGCGCTGTGGCCTTCCAGCCGCATCGTCTCGACCATCCCCAGCGCGGTCAGCGGGTTGACGAACACCGACGCGCCTTCGGCCGGGGTCGCGTCATCGGGCAGTACGAAGGCATCGGCCGCGCGGACGGTGCGATACTGCGCGTACATCGCGCCCGCGATCAGCGCGACGGTCTTGCCGAGCAGATGGTCCGCGCCTTCGCCGGTTGCGACGACGGTGCCCGCGCCCTCGTTGCCGACCGGCATCGCCTGGTCGAGCCGCGCCTTCATGCCCGGCATGCGCTTTTCGGGGATCGTCGCGGTCGCGCTCGGCAGATCGGCGTCAGTGCCGGCGACGAGCGTCGACAGGTCCGCGGGGCCGGTTAACAGCCCGAGATCGGACGGGTTGATCGGAGCCGCCTCAATCCGCACGACAACCTCGCCGGGGCCGGGGGCCGGGGTGTCGACCTGCGCGAGCGTGAGCTGCAACTCGCCGCCGCTGGTGACGCACGAACGCAGCTGTAGTCCCGAAAATCCATCGGTCATCGGTGATCCTCCCTATGTTCTCGCGGGTGCTCGGCCGTTCCGCCGTGCCCGCGCTGGCGCCTCTATGCGCGAATATGGCCGAAGTATCGAGCGAGCCTTTGCAGCGCGGATTGCGGCGCAGGCGATTGGCGGTAAGTCCCGGGATCAGGAGGTGCGATATGCGACTATCGTCGATAGCAGGGCGCCGGACATTGTTCGTGATGGCCACCGATCATGAATATGGCGAGCACCTCCGCGCCCGAATCACTCCGCTCATCACCGGGGTCGGGCCGATCGAAGCCGCGATCGGCACGAGCATCTGCCTGCAGGAGCTTCGCGTCGCGGGAACGATGCCCGATCTGGTCGTGTCGCTGGGTTCGGCGGGATCGCGCCGGCTCGACGTCGGCGGCGTGTACCAGATCAACCGGGTGTCGTGGCGAGACATGGATGCGTCGCCGATCGGCGTGCCGCGGGGCGTGACGCCGTTCACCGATCACCCGGCGGTGATGGAGCTGCCCACCCCGCTGTCGAGTGTCGCATGCGCGTCGCTGTCGACCGGCAGCGATATCGTCACCGGCGACGACTATGCGCGGATCGATGCCGATCTGGTCGACATGGAGACGTTCGCGGTGTTGCGCAGCTGCCAGCGGTTTGGCGTCCCGATGATCGGCCTGCGCGGCGTGTCCGATGGGCCGGGTAAGCTGGACGGCATCGGGGGATGGACGGAACTGCTACCCTTGCTGGATCGCCTGCTGGGAGAGGCGGTCGACCGCCTCGCCGATCTGCCGCCCGACTGACAATGCTATCGCGAGCGGCGTCGCGATCAACCGTTCACGCTCGCCATGTTGGCGGCGGGATAGCGCGGGCCAGTGGCCGTTCCCGCGGGCAGTACCGCATCGATCCGCGCCAGGTCCGCGTCGCTCAGCACGACATCCAGCGCGCCGAGATTATCCTCGAGATAGCTGCGACGCTTGGTGCCGGGAATGGGTACGATGTCGTCGCCCTGCGCCAACACCCAGGCGAGCGCGAGCTGCGCGGGAGTGCAGCCCTTGTCCGCGGCCATCGAGCCGATCTCCCGGACCATGTCGAGGTTCCGCTGGAACGCCTCGCCCTGGAACCGCGGATGGTTGCGGCGCGTGTCGTCGGCCGCAAGATCGTCCGGCGACTTGATCTGCCCGGTCAGGAACCCACGCCCGAGCGGGCTATAGGGCACGAACCCGATCCCCAGCTCGCGTACGGTTGCCAGGATCGCCTTTTCCGGATCGCGGCTCCACAGCGAATATTCGGTTTGCAGCGCGGTGATCGGATGAACGGCATGCGCGCGGCGGATCGTGTCGGGAGCGGCCTCCGACAGGCCGAGATACTTGACCTTGCCTGCGGTCACGAGCTCCGCCATCGCGCCGACCGTCTCTTCGATCGGCACCTCGGGATCGACGCGGTGCTGGTAATAGAGGTCGATGAAATCCAGCCCGGTGCGCCGCAGGCTGTCGTCGCAGGATTTGCGGACATAATCTGGCTTGCCGTTGACCCCGCGCGCGCTGCCGTCCGCGCCGCGGACGATGCCGAACTTGGTGGCCACCACCACCCATTCCCGCCGTTCCCTCACCACGCGCCCGACCAGTTCTTCGTTGGCGCCCAGCCCATACATGTCCGCGGTGTCAAGAAAGGTCACGCCGCGGTCGAGCGCGAGGTTGATGGTCGCGACCGACTCGGCCTCGTCTCGCCCGGCATAGAAGTCCGACATGCCCATGCATCCGAGGCCAAGGGCCGACACTTCCAGGCCTCGGCTGCCGAGCTTGCGGGTCTTCATTGCACGTCTCCATCCAATCTCTGCCCGTTGAATGATCGGGACGCGCTCGGGTTGCCGACATGGCGAAAACGTCAGGCGAGAAGGCGATCCAGGCTGACCGGCGCGAAGTTGCGGACATCGACCCCGACGTCGAACTGGCGCAGCATCGGTTTCAGCCGGCCATGGCTATGACCATGAAGGTTGATCGCCCCGCGATGCTGCCCGTTCCAGCTGCGGAATGCATAGTGACAGAGCACCAGCCGCCGGCCGTCCAGCTCGATCTCCGCATAGTCGCCGACGCTTGCCCAGCCCGCCGCAGCCAAGGTCGCATCGGGATCGTTGTTGCCGCGCAGCAGGTGCTTGGTGCCGTTCAGCCGCGCGAGCAAGTCCGCGACCGCCGCCGGTCGACGCGCCACGTCGCCAAGGTGCCAGACGACATCGCTGGGGCTGACGACAGCGTTCCACCGCTCGATCAGCGCCTGGTCCATCTCGGCAGCGCTTGCGAATGGCCGACGCGAGATGTTGATGGTGCGGTGATCGCCAAAATGGGTGTCGGCGGTGAAGAACACGCTCATCTGCTTCGATCCCGTCGCAGCCCTTCAGCGCTCATCCGCTGGGACGCTGGTCGCGCCAGATCCAGCGCAGCACGTCCGGCAGGATCGCTCCGCCTTCCGCGTCGGAATGCCCGCCGCTGGTCCAGCGGTGGTCGACGTCGTACCGCGGCCCCGCGCTTCCTTCCACGTCGGCGTGCGCGTTGGCCCATTTGAGGCTCTTCAGCATCTGCTGATTGGCCAAAAACCAGTTGCCATGTTCGTTGTCGAGGTCGTTGCTGCCGTCCTGAAGGAAGACCCGCAAGGGACGGATGGCGGATTTTCGGATCAGCCCGGGATAGGTGTCGCCGCCATAGGCCAGCGGCCTGCCGTCCGGCCCGAGCTTCAACCCGATCGACGTATAGCTGCCGATGAAGCTGATGACGTTGCCGAATGCCTCGGGATGCCGCCAAGCGACCGTCCATGACGCGATCGCGCCGCTCGACGTGCCACCGATCGCCCGATGCTTGGGATCCGCGGCGAACCGCCATCTGCGGGCGACCGCGGGCAGCAACTCGTCGAGCGTCATGCGCGAATATGCGTCCGACAACGCGTCGTACTCCTCGGCGCGGTGATCGGGATTGCTCATACCCAGCGTATCCGGATAATGCGCCGACACGTTACCCGGCGTGACGAACACGCCCAGCGTCGGCGGGATGGCGCCCTCCGCGATGAGCTTGTCGAGAACCGCAGGGACCCGCAACGATCCTGTCGGGTTCGTCGCCCGCTGCCCGTCCTGGAACAACAGCAGGTTCGGCGGACGGGAGGGATCGTATCCCGCCGGAACGTACACCCAGTAGCGCCGCACCGTGCCCGGATAGATCCGCGAGCTTAGTTCGAACGGGCCGTTCAGCCGCCCCTGCGCGATCGGCGTCGCGACCCCAGGCGCCGCGGGTTCTGCGCCGCCCGATGCCGCGGTCGCCGACGCCGCCAGCAGCGCCGTGGCCATGATGATCATCCGCATCGTCGTACCTCGCCTACTTCCGCCCTCGATCGCCGAGAACGCAAGATCACTGATAGCGCAACATATTCGTGAAGCCGTCATTGGCCTTCGCCATCTTGCCGAGCTTCCGGAGGGTGGCTCGGACATAGCGGTCGAACTTGCGATCATCGTAGATGCCGGTGGTGCGATACTCATCCTGCGCCAGCAATTTCTTGAGACGATCACCGAGCGCCGCCTGATCGTCGGTGGACGGATCTGCCGCCAGGATCCGGCACACCCACTCCTCGGCGGCTGCCTTGTCGTAATCGTCCTGCGCTTCATACCCGCGCTTGTCGGCGGCGGCCTGGTCGAGCCGTGCAGCCTCCAATCGAGCCTGCAGCCATTTGCGCACCCGCTCGCCATTCCAAGGCTCCGCCGAACCGCTCATCATGCTTGCCCTCTCATGCCGGCTTCGGCGCAGTCGCCAGTACCTCTTCGATTTCGTCGGTCGAGACGCCGAACGCGGCCGCCAGCCCGGCGACCGACGCGCCCCGCTTCGCGAGTTCGCAGATCCGCTCGCGGTCGACCAAGGTCGCATAGCCGCGCGTGTCACGCTGCTCGCGCACCACGTCCTTGCGTCCGGAGGAGCGGTGGCGCTTGGCCGCGGCGGCATGCGGGTCGGCGGCGGCGCTCCGCATCTCCTCCTCGCGACGAGCCTGGCGATCGCGCTCGCGCTCCTGCATCTCCGCCTCGCGCTTCGCCGCCTGTGTCTTCAGGCGCTCGGCGCTCGCCTCCGATCGGTCGGCGGTTCGGGTCTCGCGCGCCCGAGCCCGCTCGGCAGCGTGTTCATCGAGCGTGAGATTGGTCCGGACGCGAAACCCCGGCGTCCCCGCGATACCCCAGCTCTTGTCGACCATCGTCCCCGTCCGCATCCCTGATCGTGCGCCGCCATAGGTCAATCCGCACGAATGATCACGCCGATCGATACCTGCGCGAGACCGAGCCACGAAGCCAGCCGCTCGAGCTCGACGGTGAGCCGCTCGATCGTGTCCGACGGCGCGCCGGGCTCGAGGGTGACACGATGGGCTAGGAGTTTGCCGGCTTGCCGGTCCGACTTCAGGTCGACTCGCGCGACCAGCGCTTCGTCCATCAGGAACGGCAGCACGTAATAGCCATGCGTGCGCTTGGCTTGCGGTACGTAAATCTCGATGCGGTAGCGGAAGCCGAACAGGCGTTCGGCGCGGTCGCGTTCCCAGATCAGCGGATCGAACGGCGCCAGCAGGGCTGCGCCATTGATCTTGCGCGGCGCGGGGGCGTCCCGGTGGAGCCACGCGTTCTGGCTCCAGCCTTCGACGCGAACCGGAACGAGGATGCCTGCGTCCGCCTGCGCTGCGATCGCGTGATCGGCCTCTTCGGGCTTCAGCCGAAAATAGTCGCGCAGGTCCGCCGCGATCGCGACGCCGAGTGCCCGGGCGCTCCGCTCGATCAGGGCGCGCTGCGCGGTCGCCGCATCGGGCGTCGGCAGGTCGAGCACCGCCTTCGGTAGCACTCGGGCCGGCAGGTCGTAGACCCGCGCGAAGCTGCCGCGCCGGGTCGCCGTCGTGATCTGGCCCGACCAGAACAGCCATTCCAGCGCGTGCTTGGTGTGGCTCCATTCCCACCAGCCGCTCTTGCTCGACCCGTTCTCGAAGGCGGCGGCGGTCATCGGGCCGTCGCCGGTGATCCGGTCGAGCACCGCCTGGGCCTCGGGTCGGCGTTCGACCGCGAACCGCTTGAGCGCGCGGTAGCCGATCTCGCCACGATCGGCGCGGGCCATCCGCCAGCGTAGCAGCGGGTGCAGGTCGAGCGGCAGCAGCGACGCCTCATGCGCCCAATATTCGAACATTCGCCGCCGCTGCTTGGGTCCCCAGGCGGCGTCCTCGAGCAGCGCGCGGTCGTAGCCGCCGATCCGCGAGAAGGCGGGTAGATAATGTGCGCGGGCCAGCACGTTGACGCTGTCGATCTGGAAGAGGCCGAGGCGATCGAGCGTCTTGCGGAAATGCGCCGCGGTCGACTGTTCAGGCCGCCGCCCGAAGCCCTGCGCCGCGAGCACGATGCGCCGCGCGTCGCGGAGGGAGAGGGACGTGGTCACCGAACGGTCCTGCTCGCGAGCCGCTCCGCGCGTCAACCCGCCGCTAGCTATGCGCGGTGGGAGGCGATTGCCGGTCGGGGCGGTTCCCCATCGGCTCGCCCAGTCGGACTTGCCGTTCCGGCGCCCAGTCGCGGTTGAACGCGATCGTGTCGCGTGCGAACAGCATGACGATCGTCGACCCGAGCAGGAAGCGTCCCATCTCCTCGCCCTTCTTCAGCACGATGTCGCGGTCGTCATAGCGCCATTCGGCGATCCTGCCGGTTCGCTTGGGATTTACGACGCCGTGCCAGACGGTCGCCATGCTGCCGACGATCGTGGCACCGACCAGCACCATGACGAATGCGCCATGATCGGGTGAATCGAATACGCACACCACCCGCTCGTTGCGCGCGAACAGGTTCGGCACGCCGCGGGCGGTGGTCGGGTTGACCGAGAACAGCGCGCCCGGGACGTAAATCATCCGCGTCAGTCGGCCGTCGCAGGGCATGTGCAGGCGGTGGTAATCCTTGGGCGACAGATACAGGTTCGCGAAGCTGCCATGCCGGAACCCGGCCGCGAGAGAGGCGTCGCCGCCGACCAGTTCGGTGGTGGTGAAGCGATGCCCCTTTGCCTGCACGATGTGGTGATCGTCGATCGCGCCGAACTGGCTGATCGCGCCGTCCACCGGGCAGACGAAGTCTGCGGGTGCCAGCGGCCGCGCGCCGGCCTTTAGCGGCCGCGTAAAGAAGTCGTTGAAGCTCCGATAGCTGGCGATGTCCGGGTTTTCGGCTTCGGTCATGTCGACGCGGTAACGGCCCACGAACCAGCGGATCAGCCGCGTGGTCCAGCGCGCCTCCGCCCCGGCGATGCGCCCGGCGAAGACGGTCAGGCGCTGCTTCGGCAGGATGTGCTGGAGCAGGATCTTGAGACTATCGGACATGGTGGGACTCGTGCGACGGCGCGATCGGCTCCGCGAGCGTGACGCGCCAAAAGCGGGTCGCGACGCCTTCGACGCCGAAATCATTGTCGTTGACGAGCAGGATCGTGCGCTCGTCGAGGATTGCGAGCCCTTCCAGATCGGGGGCGATCTCGGGATGATCGTCGGTCGAGAACAGCAGCCGCTTGTCGAGCACGGGCAAATCGAGTGTGTTGTGGGCACTGAGCTGTTCGATGGTCGGCTCGGTCGCGGGATCGACCCATGACGACGCGATCGCGCGTGCCGGATCAAGCCTCGTCAAATAGAGTTTCGCGGTCGCCGACACGCGTTCGAGGACGACCAGCGTGTCGGCGCCAAGCATCGCCATGTCGCAGACCTTTACGTCGGCACGGTCGACGTCGCCGAGGTCGCTGTCACGGCGAAAGCTGCTCGGCTTGTCGAGGGGGTAGAGGTGCTCTGCGAGCAGCGAGCCGGTCGCGCTGTCCAGCGTCCACAGCCGGACGTGACGAGCGTGGCGACCCGCATGCTCGTCGGGATGCGCCAGCGGACTCTGGAAGGCGAGGTGAAGCCGGACACCGTCCGCCGACAGCGCGAGGCTTTCGAAGCCGCGGTTCAGCCGGCGCCGCGCCGCCAGCGACGGCAGCGCGCCGACGACCGGATAGTCGGCGCCGGCGAACAGTTCGTCGGCGCCTGCAGGAACCCATCGCGCCCGCACGCTGCCGTCGGGTCCGAGGTGGAACAGCGAGGGGCCATATTCCTCGCCGACCCAGAAGCTGCCATCGGGCGCGACCGCGATGCCTTCGGTATCCGCGCCCCCGGGTTCGGGTGGCAGGAAAGTGCCGTCGAACCGGAGCGCCGGCTCGGCAGCGCGCGCATCGGTGCCCGCAGGCGGAAGTCCGGAGAGAGCCCGGCCGCTGGCGTCGAGCAGGGGCAACGTCCGCCGCGCGGTCACGCGATCGTCGCCGACCTGTAGCTCGACGATCGCGGGCCCGATCTCGGGGCACGGCATCACCTTCGCCCCTGCCTTGTCGGCGTGCACCGCGAGATCGTCGACCCCGTAGCGGTCGATCGCGAGCGAGAGCTTCAGGTTCGGCCCGCGGTCGCCGATCGCCCAGACGATGTCGGCCGGGTCACCTACCCGGCGGCTTAGGCCGGAGCCGATCCCGCGGGTTACGTGCAGCGTTCCGCGGGGCAGCGGGACGGCGGCGAGATCCTCGTCATGGAAGGTCAGTTCGACGATGCGTGCGTGGGGCATGCCCGCGACGTAGCATGGTTCGCGACGCGCGAAACGCCCCAAGCCGCCACGAGCTTAGTTGCGGCGCTGCGTTCCGGTGTGTTGCGCCAGATCCCCTACGTCACGCAGTTCGTCGTCGATCTGGCGGCCGACGATGCGCCCCTCGGCGATGACGAACGCCGCGGCGACGATGACGAGAACGAAGCCTGCGATCGCGGAAGCGATGCCGGCGATCGCGATCAATGGCGTACGGGGCACGAGCACGTCCAGCGCGCCGAAGATTAAGGAGAGGATGAGCAGGATCGCTGCCGTCAGTCCGATCAGCACCGACCGGCCCATGATCTTGCAACGTCGCCGCAGCAGCAGCACCTGCTCGCGCAGGTTGCCGGTCCTCTCATCCTCGTGGTCGTGGGAGCGGTAGTCGCCTACCGCTTCCCGATAACGATCCACGGCGCTGTCATACCGCTGCTGCAGGAACCCCATGAAGATCCAGGCGGCGAAGATGATCGAAGCGTTGGGCCCTAGCGCCTTCAGGACATCCGCGAGCTGACCCATGCGCCGTCGCCGATCGCTAGCCGAACGCGACCGACGTGCGCCGCCGCCGGTAACGCGTGGAGGCACCGACCATGCCGAACCCGAGCAGCATCATGGCCCAGGTCGTCGGCTCCGGCACCGCGCTGGCGAAGGCACCGGCAAGCGCAGGGCGCAACGACTCATAACCGTCGAATCCGTCGATCTCGCCCGGGGTGGCGCCGATGCCGGCCGGGTCCGGCGCACCATGGATGTCGAACGCGAGCAGGCCGAAATTGTCGAGCGCGGACCGCTCGAAGCCGATATTGTCGACGTTGAACGGGGTGTCGATATCCTCGGGGCCGCTGACGCCCGGCGATCCGACGACGAGCGGGTCGGGCAGGAAGATCAGGCCCGGTGCGAGCGCCAGCACGCCGCTGTCGTAATTCAACGACCCGTCGGCCGCCGCCGCCACCGTCGCGATCGTCCACCAGGATTCGCCGATCAGCGGGGTCGCTTCGAACACCTCGATGATGCCGTCGCCATCGACGTCGTCGGTCAACGCCGGCGGCGCCGCCTCGATCTGCTGGGTCAGCGGATTGCCGATGTTCAGATTGCCGGCATAGTTGGCATGCAGGTGAAGCTGATGATCGCCCTGCGCGAGCGCCCCCGCGGCTGCGGAGACGAGAAAGCGGATCGTGTTGGCGTCGGGGTTGAAGTCGACGGTAACCTGACCGGCCGATGGCAGCCCGCGCGCCGGGGCAAGGTCGGCCACATAGACGGCGGCTTGGCTGCTGGCGGCTATGGCAGAGGTCATGACGACGGCAAGCGCCGTGCCGAAAATCGCACGCTTCATCGGGGGCATCTCCTCGGGTCGGGGGATCGGGTGACCCTTCGATGCAAGTCGTTCCAGCGAGCAAGGTTCCGCGAGAGTCTCGCTCGAATAGAATAGGTTAAGTAGAAAATGCGGGGCTGATCCAGAGCAATATTCTATGTGTGCGTCGGCGGTCTATCTGCTGGGGCCTGTATCCGCACATCCGTGTTGATGAGGATGTTGCGTCGCCACACCGGCCAGGCAGGAATGCCGCCGCGGCGCCTGACGGTCTGCCACTTGCCCTCCCGCATCGTCTGCAGGGACACCCAGAACGGCGCTGCCGATCCTGCCCCGGTACGGATCACGACCCGACCGGTCCCGCCAATGAGCGCGCTCAATGCGTGTCCGAGTTCCCCGGGAACTCCTGTCGTCGGCAGGCTCAGCGCCTCGGCGCCCAGGCTCCACCCATCTCCCCAGCAATGGATCATGCCCTTTTCCAGCCCCAGCGAAAACTCGACCGAAAGGCCCGGCTGCACCGCGAAGGTCGCCACCACCTCGAACGGCACGTCGTCCCGCCAGCGAAGCTCGAGATCTTGGCGACGCGCGAGATCGATGAGCGCCTCCCTGGTTGCGGGCTGATAGCTCGCCCAGGTTCGGCGGCCATCCGCCCAGATCCGCTGGGGCGTCAGCGCGTGCGGGATCGGCGTATCGATCGGCCAGGCGAGGATCTGCACCTTGCCCTGCTGGAACTCGGCGTCGGTGATCAGCCCGCGCTGCCGCATCTCCTCAAGCCCGTTGATCTCCTCGACGATCGAGCGGGCCGGCGCGAGCAACGCCGGCGCGGCACGGATCACGCGCGACGGAAGCCACAGGATGACCGCCACCGCGATCGGGCCGATGACGATCCCCAGCGCCATCCAGATCACCGGCGAGCGTTGCTTGTGCGACGCGATCAGGCCGCCGATCCCCGCGCTCAGCACATTCGCCAAGAGGAACATGTTCACGCGCGCCTGTCCCTGACCGCAACCGCGCGCGCGGACAGCGGAACCGAAGACGGCAGCAGCCGCAGGACATGCGCGGCAAGCGGCACTGCGCCGAGATTGGCCGAGAAGGTGAGGAGGCTGTCGTGGAACGCCACCTCCAGATTGACGGTGCCGATGGCCTGCCGGATATCGACACAGGCGATCTCGTCGAAACGGCGCCACTGCGTCCGGATCACGCGCACGCGTATGCCGTCGCGATCGATGACCAGTAGCGGCTTGGCATTGTTGGTCGCGAAGCCGTACCACCAGGGCAGGCCACGAACCCCGGTGAAGGTGGCCAGAACGGGAATCGTCGCCGCGCCCGTTGCATCGACCACGATGTTGCCCACCGTGGCGTGCTCATATTTGCTGCGCAGCATCCATCGCGACAGGCGGGCCATGCCGACGAACATGGCGTACAGCAACGCGAAGAACGCCACCCATTGGACGATGCCGATCGTGATGGCGCCGACGCTTATCGCTCATTTTCCTTGCTGCCGACCGACTCGCCAGTGACCATCATGATCGTCATGAACCAGGCGGCTTCAGGTCAGGATACTCATCGCTCATCCTCACCGTGACGGAAGGACCTTCAAGTCGGTCCGGTAGAGCGTGAGCCATTTCTCGCGGTCGCCGCCGCAGCGCTGTTGCCACGCAAAGGCGGACAGGCGGAAGGCCGCACCGTCATACGCCCATTCGGTCAGCGCGCCGCAGTCGGCCATGCCGCGGCCCTTGCTGAACTCGGTCAAGGTCGACTTGGCGGGATCGAAGACCAGGCTGACATATTCGCCCGCCGCGTTCGCCTCGTCGGGCTGCGCGACTATCGGGGGCTGCGGCAGCACCAGCAAGCGTGCGCTGCGTGCGTCGCGCGGGTCGGCGATGAAGGAGAGGGAGCTGGTCTGATACGCGAACCGACCGCATCCGATCACGACCAGAGCCTTGCCGCCCGCCAGTACATAGGCGTCGTCGCCGATGCCCGGATCCATGTCGCATTCGTGCGCCTTCAGCAACGCCGACTGGTGGCGCCGCACCGCCGCGGCGAAGGCGTCGCCCTTGGCCATCTCCGTCGATCGGCGGACGGTGACGACGGGGGGCGGCACGGCGCGCGGGGACGAGCCGAACGGCTTGGATCCGGGCCGGACCAGCGCGCTCTGGTTCCCGACCCGGCCCTGCGCCTCGTCCATCGCGAGCAGCACCGCGGTCAGCCCCTTCAGCGACACGCGTTGCCGCAGCCTCCTGCTGGGAAACGTCAGCTCGTGCGCATCGACGATGCCGCGCAGGAACCGGAACGCCTCCTCGTCGACGACCATAGCGTCGGTATGGTCGTCGCTGTCGACCCATCGCGCTTTCGGGGCAGGGCGACGATCGACCAGCATCTCGTCTGCACGAAAGGAGCCGAAGCCGGTCAGGAAGATCTGCAGCCCGAGCGGCCCCTCTTCGCGGACGATCATCATGCTGAATACGTCGCTGTCGCTGTCACCCTCCGGTGGGACGTCGGCATCGACGGGCACGTAGCGGGCCACGCACCGGCGGGTATTGTCGCACCCCAGCAGCCAATCGCCGATCTCGCGATAGATCGGCAGGGCGACCGTCCCCGCAGGCCAGCCGGCCGGCGCCGCATAGCCCGGCGTCGCCGCGGTGAAGCCGAGCGCCAACAGGCAGGATCGTAGGCGCCGGACGATCGTCATCCTCTCAACCGGCGATGTCGTTGGCGTCCTCGACGGCGTCGTTATAGTGACCGACCAGATCGTTGTAATCGTCGGTCTCGCCACTCTGCTTCAGGTCGCGATAATCGCCGATCGCGGAGTTCAGGCGATCAGCCACGAGCTCGTAATTGACGTCGACCCGCTTCTCCGGGGTCTGCGAGGCCTTCGCCTTGCCGAGTTCGACGCGCTGCGCGGCAAGTGTCTTTTCCAACACCGCGACCTTGGCATCGCCCTGCGCGATCAACGCGGCGTTGCGGATGTCGGCGTCCGAGTTGAACAGCGACACCAGCTCCTCGCCCTGCTGCAGCGCCAGCTTGGTATGGTAGCCGAGCATGTCGCCCTTCGCCTTCATCGCCGCGAGGTCTGTCGCCTGACTGGTCTTGCGTTCGCGATCGAGCAGCGCGCTGAACTGGTCCATCGCCGCCACCGCAGCCTTGAACTCCGCGATCATGGCAGGGTCTTCCTGCTTGCCGCGCTTCAGGCCGTCTTCCTTGTACGCCTTGCTGTCGTAATAGACCTTCAGTCCGTCGAGCCGCTTCATCGCTGCGTCGAGCGCGCCGATCAGCTTGTCCGCGCCCGCGTCGACATCCGCCGGGCCGCCCGGCATCGCGCGCGCGGTCTTCAGCAGCGTGTTCGCCTGCTCCAGCCAGCCGTCGGTAACCGAGATGCTGTCCGACGGCGATGCAGTGGCGATATTTTCCTCGGTATACGCCTTCACGGTGGCGGGCAGGCCGAAGGTGTCGAGCAGCTTGTTGTAGCCCGCGGTATAGCCGCTGAGCTTGGCACGAGCCGCCTCGGCGCCACCTCCGGCCTGATCGCTGACCGCCGCGCCGTTCCCCGGTTGATCCCCCGATTTGCCGCAGCCGGCGAGTGCCAGTGCGATCGTCAACGCCGTCGCCGTCAGTCCGCGCTTCGTCACCAGCTATTCCCCCGAGCTGTTGCTGTTCCCGGGCCGTGTGACCGGCGAACAGGACGCTGGCAACCCGGAAGACGCGCAAGCACATCGTATCATTGCGGGATCGGGCGCCGTCCGGCCTAGCAACGAACGTCCGCACCCCCGAACACGATCTGGTTGCGCGTAGCCGGATCGAACAGCCCGTAGAGGAAGGGCTGGTTGCCGCCGCTGACGCTGTCGAGCGCGGCGCGTTGCTCGTGCGGCAGTTCGAGGGCGAGCGATGCCACGTTGTCGCTGACCTGTTCGGCGCGGCTCACACCCATCAACGTGGAGGCGACGCCGGGTCGACCGATCACCCACGCCAGCGCGACTCGTGCGGGCGTTTCGCCCAGGTCGGCGGCGACACGCTTGAGCACATCGAGGATCCGCCAGTTGCGCTCGGTGAACAGCGTGTCGCCGAACGGGTTGTCGCCATCCAGGCGCTTGTCGTCGTCGGGGCGAGCGCTGCCACCCGCATCGCCCTGATTGGGAACGCCGCCCTGTCGCTTCGGCCCGGCCTCGACCGTGGCCCGATCATACTTGCCCGTGAGCAGCCCATAAGCGAGCGGGCTCCACGGCACGAGGCCGAGGCCCGCCGACCGCGCGAGCGGGAGGTGTTCGCTTTCGACGCCGCGGTCGACCAGAGAATAGAAGTATTGGAGGCCGATCGGCCCTGCCAGCCCGTGCGCCCGGGCGAGCGTGGTAAGCTCGGCGACGTACCAGGCCGGGCTGTTCGACATGCCCCAGTAGCGGATCTTGCCCGCGGCGATGAGGCCGTTCATCGTCCGCAGCAGTTCCTCCGCAGGTGTCACGCCGTCCCAGACATGCACCCAGTAGAGATCGATGAAGTCGGTGCGGAGGCGGGCGAGTGACCCCTCTACGGCCGCGATGATGTGCCGCGCGCCGTTGCCGCCCGCATGGAAGCCGCGCCCGGTCGCGAAGCCGGATTTGGTCGCGATGACGGTGCGATCCCGTGCGGCGTGGTCGGCGACGAACTTGCCGACCATCTCCTCCGATCGGCCGCCGGCATAGACGTCGGCGGTGTCGATGAAGTTGCCGCCGAAATCGGCGTAGCGGTCGAGCACTGCGCGGCTGCCGGCTTCATCGAGGCCCCAGCGCGGTGTGCCGAAGGTCATGGTGCCGAGCGCCAAGGGGCTGACGAGCAGCCCGGAGCGGCCGAGCGGGCGGTAGGTCTCGAGGTTCATCGACAAGCATCCTGATCTTTGTGTCCGGCTAAGATGGACCGCGCACGACCCCCGGATTAGACGGAGAATGCCGCATGGGCCGATGAAGGATATTCAACAATGGACCGCGACCTCTGGTCCGGGCTGGCGGTGTTCGCGGCGATCGTCGACGCGGGCAGCTTCGCGCGAGCGGCGACGCGCCTCGGCCTCTCGCCCTCTGCGCTCAGCCACGCGATGCGATCGCTTGAGACCAAGCTCGGCGTTCGGTTGCTCGATCGCACCACGCGATCGTTGGCGCCGACCCCCGCAGGCGAGGAACTGCTCCTTCGCTTGAAGCCCGCGATCGACTCCGTCGAAAGCGCGTTGAGCGATCTGGACAGTGGCCGCGACAAGCCGGCGGGTCGCATCCGCGTCAGCGCGCACCGGGTCGCCGCGATCTACGCGGTCCTGCCGCGACTGGCCGACTTCGCGCGTGCCTATCCCGACGTCACGGTCAAGCTGACCGTCGATGACGGGTTCGTCGACATCGTCGCCGATCGGTTCGACTGCGGGGTTCGCCACGCGATGACCTTGCAGGGCGACATGATCTCGGTGCGCATCAGCGATCCGGTGCCGTTGGTCTACGTCGCCGCACCGTCCTATCTTCACGATCGCGCGCCGCCGGCTCACCCCGACGATCTCGATGCGCATCGCTGCCTCTGCTACCGCCACACCTCGTCGGGCGTGGTCCACCGCTGGGAGTTCGAGGGTGGCGGACGTGCGTTCGAGCGCACCATCCGCGGCGACTTCACGACCAACGATGTCGATGTGCTGCGCGACGCCGCGGTGGCGGGACTTGGTGTCGCCTGCCTGCCGCAGCCGCATGCCGAACGCCAATTGGCCGATGGCACTCTGGTTGAGGTGCTCGCGGGCTGGGCGACCACCTTGCCGCCCAACCATCTCTATTATCCGAGCCGGCGACAACCGAGCGCGGCTTTCCGCGTGTTCGTCGACGCGATGCGCGTCTGATCCTCGATGACGGCGCGCGAAGGCACCTCGCTCGCCGGGCGAGCGAGGTGCCTTCGGCTTACGCGGCTTGTTCTGCTCTGGCGTTGACCGCGGTCTCGGCGAGCTTCGTCATGAATTCATCGCCACCGTAGATCTCCTTGGTGGCCTCGCGCAGCTTCTTGTTGTCCTCCTTCAAATCGAGCGCCTTGGCGTAGGCGGCAGCCGTACCGAAGCCGGCGATGCCGTAATGCGTCATGCGCTGATATTGGGCGATGATGATCGTATCGAGAACGGGACCCTTCTCCGGTCCTTCCTCGAGCACATGCTTGGTCGCCTCGGCGACCAACCCTTCCATGCCCTTGCAATGTTCCTTGGAGACCTTCTCGTCCTGCCCGGCGATCAGTTCCTTCAGCACGTCGGTGTGCTTGGCGATCCCGTCCTGCGACTTCGTCAACATGTCCTTCAGCGTCGCATCGCTGGCTTTCGCCGTGATCTCCTTCAGGACCTTCTGCATCTGGTCGTTGGCGGACCACAGGTCCTTCAGCTCGTCGGTGTACACGTCCTTCAGGTCTTCGGGGGTGGACATTCGCGTTCTCCGGTTCGACGCCGCCTCAGTGCAGCTCACGGTAAGGAGCGCATCGCGCCAGCCAACGTTCCGGGCTTTCCCGCATCATTTCGGATCCGCGACCACGACCGCCCGGCACGGCTCGACGGCGGAGTCGTATGCGTCTAATCAGCTCGCATGTTCGAGAGGGAAGATCCCGGCCGTACCGGTGCGCAATATTCCGATCAGCTTGCCAAGTTCCATGCGCTGTTCTCCAAATCGCCCAGCTTCGCCGCGGTGCTCGGCGGGCGCGATCATCGCTTCGTCGCCACCAACCCGTCCTACCAACGACTGATCGGCGGTCGCGAGGTGATCGGGCGGACGGTCGCGGACGCGCTGCCGGAAGTCGCGGACCAGGACTTCCTCGCGCTGCTCGACCGGGTGTTCACCAGCGGCGAGCCCTATGTCGGGCGCGCCGTGCCGCTGCTGGTCGAGCGCGAACAGGGCGCCGGACGCGAACGGCGCTTCATCGACTTCGTCTATCAGCCGGTGCGCGCAGCCGACGGCGCGGTGATCGCGATCTTCGTCGAGGGCACCGACGTCACCGATGCACAGGCCGCGACCGAGCGACTGCGCGAAAGCGAGGCGTGGAACCGCCAGATCCTCGATGCCGCGACCGATCATGCGATCATCGCGCTGGATCCGGAGGGCAGGGTCACTCGCTGGAACGCCGGTGCGGAGACCATCCTCGGCTGGTCTGAAGCAGAGATGGTCGGGCGGTCGGCCTCCTGCATCTTCGCCGAAGAAGATCGCGCGATCGATCGGCTGGCGACCGAGATGCGCGCGGCCGCCGCCGCCGGGCGCGGGGTGGGCGAGGGCTGGCGGGTCCGCAAATCTGGTGAGCGCTTCTGGGCGAGCGGCGAGACCACCCCGATCCGCGACGCGCAGGGTGACCTGCTCGGCTTCGTGAAGGTGCTCCGGGACCGTACCGCCGAGCATGTGACCGCCGAAGTGTTGCGCCATTCGGAGGAGATGCTCCAGCGGGCGCAGAGCGCCGGTGGGGTCGGCGTCTTTTCGGTCGATGTCGCTGATAACGTGCTGACCGCCTCTCCTGAATTCTGCCGGATCTTCGGCGTGCCGAAAAGGGGGGTCGTGTCCGCAGCGAGCATCGAGAAGCTCGTGCTGCCGGAGGATGCGGAGCGTATCTCCAGCGCGCAGGCGCGCAGCGCAGCCGCGATCGAACTGGTCACCGAATACCGGATCAAGCGAGCGGATGACGGCGCAATCCGGTGGATCGCCCGGCGTGCCGAGTTCGAGACCGATGCTGCTGGCCACCCCGTGCGGCTTGTCGGTGTGGTGCAGGACGTGACGGAGCGCCGCGAAGCCGCGCGCGCGCTCGGCGACAGCGAGGCCCGGTTCCGGGCGTTCACCGAAGCCGTTCCTAATCAGGTATGGTCGGCGACCCGAGACGGCCTGATCGACTGGGTCAACGGCCGTGCCAGCGACTATGCCGGGCAGCAGGAATCGTCCTGGGTCGGCGAAGCCTGGGCGCGGCTCGTCCATCCCGACGATGTAGCTATCGCGAGCGAGCGCTGGCGCCGATCGCTGGAGACCGGCGCGGATTACGAGACCGAGTTCCGCCTGCGGCATCATAGCGGCAGTTATCGCTGGCATCTGGCCCGTGCAGTCGCGCTGCGCGACGATGCCGGCGCGATCGTGCGCTGGGTCGGCACCAATACCGATATCGAGGACCGGCGCGTCGCGGCGATAGCGTTGGCGGAACTCAACCACACGCTGGAGGAACGCGTCGATCGCGCGACCCGCGAGCGCGACCGCGCCTGGAAGAATTCGCGCGATCTGCAGGCGGTGCTCGATGGCGACGGGGTGTTCCAGGCGGTCAACGATGCGTGGAGCACGATCCTCGGCTACCCTTCGGGCGACGTGGTCGGGCGCAGCTATCTCGACTTCATCCACCCCGACGATCATCCGTCGAGCGAGCAGGCTCTGGCGATGGCGACGGCCGACCAGCTAGAGCCTTATGAGAACCGCTACCGCCATGCCGATGGCGGCTTTCGCTGGATCTCGTGGGTCGCCGCGCCGGAAGGCGGGCTGGTCTATGCCAGCGGCCGGCACGTCACCGCCGACAAGGAAGCCGCGGTAGCGCTCGAGGCCGCACAGGAACAGCTTCGCCAGGCGCAGAAGATGGAGGCGGTCGGCCAGCTCACCGGCGGCGTCGCGCACGACTTCAACAACCTGCTGACCGTGATCCGTGGTTCGGTCGAGCTGCTGGCGCGCGAGGATATCACCCCCGAACGCCGCCGGCGCTATGTCGCGGCGATCGGCGAAACCGCGGAGCGCGCCTCGCGGCTGACCGGCCAATTGCTGGCCTTCGCCCGGCGCCAGTCGCTTACCCCCGAGATCTTCGATGTCGGCGAGAGCCTGACCCGCCTTGCGGAGATGATCCAGACGCTCGCGGGATCGCGGCTGGAGCTGCAACTGGTCCTGCCGACCGAATCCTGCACGATCCTCGCCGATCGCAGCCAGTTCGACACCAGCATCGTCAACATGGCGATCAACGCCCGCGATGCGATGGCCGGACAGGGCAAGCTGACGATCGGAGTCGGCCTAGTCTCGGGCATTCCCGCGATCCGCGGTCATGCGCCGGTCGTCGGCGAATTCGTGGCGGTGACCGTGACCGATACGGGCGAGGGGATCGCGGCGGAGGATCTGTTCCGGATCTTCGAGCCGTTCTACACCACCAAGGGTGTCGGCGCGGGCACGGGGCTCGGCCTGTCACAGGTGATCGGCTTCGCCAAACAATCGGGCGGCGACATCCGGGTCGACAGCGAGCTGGGCGCCGGCGCGACCTTCACGCTCTATCTGCCCCGCGCGACCGATGCTGCCGCCGATTACGAACCCGAGCGGCTGTCGCGCGGCTCGACCCAGGGCCACGGGCTGCGTGTCCTGGTGGTCGAGGATAACGAACAGGTCGGTGAGTTCGCTACGGATGCGCTCCAGCAGCTCGGCTATGACAGCGTGCTCGCCCCCGACGGTGCCTCCGCGCTCGCCGAGCTGGAGGCCGACAGCGCGCGATTCCACGTGGTGTTCTCCGACGTGGTGATGCCGGGGATGAGCGGGATGGACCTCGCAGCGCATATCCGCGAACGGCATCCGGGGCTGCCGGTGGTGCTGACCAGCGGCTACAGCCACGTCCTCGCGCAGAACGGCACCCACGGGTTCGAACTGCTCCACAAACCCTATTCGATCGAGCAGCTCTCGCGAATCCTCCGCAAGAGCGTCGATTGGGGCGGTCGCGCGGCGCGTCCGGCGCCGGCGGACTAGACCTTTTTCGGCTGGCTGCGCACGATCGCGGCGGCGGCCGCGACCACGGCGGCATCCTCGACGAATCCGGTCGGGGTCTGCCCCTGGCGCTTCATCGCCGCCATTCGCAGCCGCCACCCGGGATAGGACGCGATCACCGCGGTCACGCCGCCGACCGACGCCGCCAGCCAACGTTGCTTGTGGGGCGCAAGCGCAGCCCCCGCGATCGCCGAGGTGACGAACCGCGCGGCGAGGCCGATCGGAACGATCCGGTCGGGTGCGGTCTTCTGCTTGTCGCCCGCCATCTCCGCGACCGCGAGCGCCAGCGTGCCCGCCGCGACCAGCGGATGTCCGAGAATCTTCGGCGCGCCATTGTCATCGGGCAGTTCGCCCCGTGCGGCGGCGATCGCGACCGTCGCCAGCGGCGTCATCGCGCGCTGACCCCCGACAAGGCCCATTTGGATGGAAGAAAGCATGCGGTAATCCCTCGATAGGTCGAAGGACTGAACATGGCCGCGCCGCGCTTGTTCCAGCCGCGGCGCCGCCTCTAGCTGCCGCGACCCGCGCCGCGACCGCCGAACGTCACCAGGCTTTCCGCGCCGTTCGCGCCCAATGCCGACACCCCGACGAAGTTGTCGTCGACCACGACGCCCTTCAACACGGTTTCCGCGGTCGCCTCGCCCGCTACGTCCACATGGTCGGTCCAGCGATCGGTGTCGGTGCGCCGCGAATGGATTCGGTATCCGGTCGCGCCGGGCACCGGTGCCCATTTCACCGTCGTGTCGCGCGACAGGGCGCCGCTCAGCGTCACCTTGTCGGGCGCGGCGGGGGCTGCAGCGAGGCGGCGGATCGTCGCGACGTTGATCGCAGTGACCTTCGCCAGATACGGGAAGTCCATCTTGTCGACGGTGTCGCCCTTGCCGGGACGGAGCGTCTGGTGCTGCGCATCATAGTTCTCGACCCCGACCGAGAAGCGCACCGCGGTGAAGCCGAGATCGAGGAAGGGCGAATGATCGCCGCCGCGACCGAACCGGTCCGGCCGCCGCACCACCAGCACGTCGAGCCCGTCCGGCACGGTCTTCGCGACGTCGCGCACCGTTTTCGCGAGGGTGCGCGACAGGCCGTCATCCTCGCCGCCATCGTTGCGGCGCGCCATCTGCAGCGGCAGCGGCTCGGCGGTCGCGATCCCTTCCGAAAACACCCGGACCCGATCGGCGACCCTGGTGCCGTCGGTGCCGACGGTGTTGCCGACGATGTCGTTGTTGAGCACAGCGGTCACCGTCCAGCCGCGTTCCTTGGCGGTGTCGGCGAGCAGCTTGCCCCCGAACAGACCCTGTTCCTCGCCGGACAGCGCAGCGTAGACGATCGTCGCCGCGAACTTCTCCTTGGACAGGATCCGCGCGGCCTCGAGCACTAGAGCGGTGCCCGATCCATCGTCGTTCGCACCCGGCGCGTCGGACGTCGCGTCCATCACGTCGGTCACCCGGCTGTCGATGTGCCCCATCACGATCACCACGCGCTTGGAGTCGCTGCCCTGCTGTACGCCGAGCACGTCGACGATGTTGAACCCGTTCGGCGCGCGCTGGCCGGTGAACACCCGTTCCACCGTCGACGCCTGAATGCAGCGTCCGCACTTCGCGCCGATCCGGGTCAGCTCCTCCGCGAACCAGCGCCGCGCGGCACCAATCCCGCGGGTCTTGCCGGACGCGTCGGACAATGTGTGCCGCGTCCCGAAGCTGACGAGTTTCTCGACGTCCGCCTTCAGCCGCGCGGGCTGGGGCGCGTCCTGCGCGTAGGCGGCCGTAGGAAGCAGCAGCGCGGCGAACGTGGCGGCAGACAGTGAGCGCATCGGTGCGAAGCCCTTCGTTGTGCAAGAAACTTAGCGGCGACCATATCGCGTTGTGCGCCCGACGCCAGCGGCTTGACCGCGCCCGTCCGCCGCTGCCATCGTGTCGCCAACAACTCGCTTCATGAAGGTGTCATCCATGCGTCTCGTTTCTTCCGCCGCGATCGCGGTGGCGCTCCTCGCTGCGCCCGTGTCCGCGCAGACCGCCCAGACCGCGGAAACCGCCCAGACCGGGCAAGTCGCCCAGTCTGCCCAACCCAGCGCCGCCGAAGCAGACGCCTATGTCGCTGCGGTCGAGAAGGAGGCGGCGGATATCTCGGTCCCGGTGCAGCAGACCGCCTGGGTGAACGCGACATACATCACCGACGACACCGACGCTCTCGCGGCACGATCGGGTGCCGAGATCACCGAAAAGGCGGTGCAGTGGGCGAAGGGCGCGGCGCGCTTCAACGGCGTCGCCGGTGTGACCGGCGACACCCGGCGCAAGCTCGATCTGCTGAAGAACGGCGTCGGTCTGCCCGCGCCGACCACCCCCGGCGCGGCGACCGAGCTCGCGACGCTTACCACCCGCATGTCGTCGAGCTACGGCAAGGGCAAGGGCACGCTCGACGGCAAGCCGATCAATGGATCGGACATCGAGGCGGCGATGGGCACCAGCCGCGATCCCGCCAAGCTCCAGGAGATGTGGGTCAGCTGGAACGACAATGTCGGCGCGCCGATGCGCAAGGACTATACGCGGATGACCGCGATCTCCAACGCGGGCGCGAAGGAGCTGGGCTTCGCCGATGTCGGCGCGATGTGGCGGTCGGGCTACGACATGACGCCCGAACAGTTCGCGGTGCTGACCGACAAGATCTGGAAGGAGGTCGAGCCGCTCTATCTGTCGCTGCACACCTATGTGCGCTGGAAACTCAATGAGAAGTACGGCGACGCAGTGCAGGCCAAGACCGGTCCGATCCGCAGCGACCTGCTCGGCAACATGTGGGCGCAGGAATGGGGCAACATCTACGACATCGTCGC
>NZ_CAXTEM010000011.1:0-71805 GCF_964243315.1 uncultured Sphingomonas sp.
AGCAGGTCGTCGAGTATGACGACGTGATGAACGACCAGCGCAAGGTGATCTACGAACAGCGCGCCGACATCATGGACGCCGATGCGGTCGGCGACGTGGTCAGCGACATGCGCGCGGAGACGGTCAACGTCATCGTCGGCGAGGCGTGCCCGCCCAATTCCTATCCCGAGCAGTGGGATGTGGCGGGGATGAAGACCCAGCTCGCCGAGATCCTCAACCTCGAGCCGCCGATCGACGATTGGCTGACCGAAGAAGCGATCGATCCCGAGCTGGTCGAGGAACGCGTCCGTACGCTCGCCGACGAGGCGATCGAGCAGAAGGCGGCGGATCTGGACGTCGAGACCTGGACCCAGGTCGAGAAGTCGATCCTGCTCCAAAACCTCGATCATCACTGGAAAGAGCATCTGGCGACGCTCGATGCGCTACGCCAGGTCGTCCACCTGCGCGCCTATGCGCAGAAGACGCCGATCAACGAGTATAAGCAGGAGGCGTTCTCGCTGTTCCAGCGGATGCTCGATGCGATCCGCGTCGACGTGACCAAGACGATCGCGCATGCCCGCTTCCAGATGCAGATGCCGACCGACCTGCCCGAGCTGCCGGACTTCATCACCACGCATTTCGACCCGTTCACGGGCGAGGACAATTCGAACGACATGGATGCGGGGACGCGCGGCGTGGTGCGCAGCCAGCTGCCGCCGCTGCAGATTGCGCAGCCGCAGCCGATGGAGCTCGGTGCCGATCCGGCGGACTGGGAGGGGCGGGTGAACCGCAACGCGCCGTGCCCGTGCGGGTCGGGCAACAAGTACAAGCATTGCCACGGGGCGGTGACCGCCTGATGTGACGAAGCCCTCCACGTGGTGGCGGGGAGGGCTCTGGATTAATTCGAGCTTTCAGTTCCCCGGCGAAGGCCGGGACCCAGCTGGGTAGGTCGTGGTAACGGAGCGCGACGCTCCATTACCGCCGTTCCGCTACTGGGCCCCGGCCTGCGCCGGGGAACAGCTTGAGCGGTTCACCGCACGCTTCCGCTTTCACGCTGGCGCGGGTGCACGGCCCTTAGCTCGCCTTCGGCAGCACCACCGACGGGCCGATGCTGTCGACCACCGCCTTTGCGTTGAACGCGCGGAGGTTGTCCTTCGGGATCGGACCCTTGCGCATCACGATCTCCGCGGTCGCCTCGAACCGATCGATCGTCCGAACGTCGAAGTCGTTGCCCCACGGGCCGCCGAAGCCGCCGCCGAACCACGGGTCATAGCTGCGCCAGCCGAAGCCGCGGCCGCGATACCGCCATGCCGGACCCCAATAGCCGCCGAAGCCGCCATAGCCGAAGCCGCCCCCGAACCCGCCGCCAAAGCCCGGCGTTGTGTAAGTTCGCGTCTGCCGATCGGTGTCACGGTCGGCCATCACGAAATAATCGTAGCCGTTCTGCAGCGTCAGCTCGGCCGCGCGGAAAAACAGGTAACGCTCGACCGTGTCGCGCGACGTCACGCTGTTGCCGGAGAAGCTGACCAGGAAGCGATTGGGCTCGATCTGGCGGTCGCTATAGCCGGTGCGGGCAAAACCCTGGCCCGTCGCAGGTCGGTAGGTAGTCTCGGTCGCGCAACCCGCGACCATCAGCGTGCTCGCGGCGAGCGCCGCAACCACAGCCTTGCGGCCAAGATGCATCATCGATTGTCTCCATTCGCAGCGGGTGCGGCGAACCTCCGCAGGACTACCGCTCTTTCCTGGAACGAGCGATGAACAAAATCGCTCCGTCCACGAATATGCACGCGCCGGCAGATAAATAGCGCAAATCGTGGGAGGTTCAGTCGCCGATCAGGTGCAGTGCCAGGGTCCGGCGACGCGGGTGGCGGCGGTGCTCGAACAGGTAGATGCCCTGCCACGTCCCGAGCGCGGGCATGCCGTCGATGACCGGAACGGTCAGCTGGACCCCGGTCAGCGCGGTCCGGAGATGCGCGGGCATGTCGTCCGGTCCCTCGTCGTCATGATCGTACGCGGCGCTTTCGGGCGCGATCCGCGCGAAATACGCCTCCATGTCGCTACGCACCGCCGGCGCGGCATTCTCCTGGATCAGTAGCGACGCTGAGGTGTGACGACAGAAGACCGTCAGCAGACCCTGCTCCACGCCCTGCGCGCGCACCCAGTCAAGGATGGGACGGGTGACGTCGAGCATCCCTTGGCGGCGGGTATCGATCGTAAGGATGTGGGTCGACTGGCGCATGCCAGCCACAACGCGCGATGTGGCGAAAGTGGCTCCCTGAGTAGGATTCGAACCTACGGCCGCTCGATTAACAGTCGAGAGCTCTACCGCTGAGCTATCAGGGATCGTTGCCGAGGGCGGCTCTATAACTCGCCGGTCGGAGGATGCAAGCGTGCTTAGAGTGAGTTTCGCGGTGCCGGCCCGCTCCCCCTCCCGGCCTCCCATCAGGATACCGTGTCGGCGGTCGGGAGGGGGCGCGGGCCGGCACCGCCTGCGGAGCTCGCTCTCTCTCGAGTTTCGACCAGCTCTTAGGAGATGAACTGCTCCATCGTGATGCGGTCGTCGAGCGCGTGTTCGGGGTCGAACAGCAAGGTGAGTTCGCGCGCGCGGTCCATCGCGATGTCGACCAGGGCGACGTCGCGAATTTCATGCTGGTCGGCGACCGCGGAGACCGGGCGCTTATCGGGATCGAGCACGCGCCACCGGATCCGCGCCTTGTCGGGCAGGATCGCGCCGCGCCAGCGCCGCGGGCGAAACGGGCTGATCGGGGTGAGCGCGAGCAGGTTGGAGCCGAGCGGAAGGATCGGGCCGTGTGCCGAAAGATTATACGCGGTCGATCCTGCTGGCGTGGCGGCGAGGATGCCGTCGCAGGCGAGTTCGGGCAGCACGACGCGATCGTTGACCATAACCTCGATCTTGGCGGTCTGGCGGGTCTCGCGCAGCACCGACACCTCGTTGATCGCAGGCATCTGGTGAATGCGGCCGTCGATGCCGGTGACCGTCACCAGCAGCGGCGTGACCTTGAAGGCCTTGGCACGCTCCAACCGGTCGACGAGGCCGTGCAGCCGCCATTCGTTCATCAGGAAGCCAACGGTGCCGAGATTCATGCCGAACACCGGCACCGGGCGACGGCGATCGAGCATGGTGTGGAGCGTCTGCAACAGGAACCCGTCGCCGCCGAGCGCGATCACGACATCGGCATCGGCTGGATCGACCCAGTCGGCAGCGTCGGCGAGTTCGGCGGCTGCCGCCTGCGCGGGCGCGGTCGGCGACGCGACCAGCGCGCGCCGTTCATACTGGCTCATCCGCCGGTGACGCTCATGTGCCGCGCGACCGCGGGCGCGCTGCCCGCCTCGATGCGGAAATCGTGGCGGGCGGGCTTGGTGAAGAGTGCCGAATCGATCGCGTCGTCGAGTGCGGCGATGCCGCCATCGCGCAACGCGGTCTTGAGGTCGACCTGATCGTCGTGACCGAGGCACGAATAGAGCTTGCCCTCGGTAGTCAGCCGCACCCGGTTGCAGCCGTCGCAGAAATTGGCGGTGAGCGGCGAGATCAGCCCGAGGCGGGTGCCAGTGCCGGCCACCCGCCAGTAGCGCGCTGGACCGCCGCTGTTGTGCATGTCGCGGGTGAGGTCGAACCGCGCCGATAGCGCGTCGAATACGCGGAACAGCGGTACGAAGCGGTCGATGCGATCCTCGTCGATCGTCCCGAGCGGCATCGTCTCGATCAGCGAGAGGTCGTGGCCCTCGTCGACGCACCAGGCGAGCATCGACGCGATCTCGTCTTCGTTGAGCCCGCCCAGCGCGACCATGTTGATCTTGACCGCGAGCCCGGCCGACTTGGCCGCGGCGATCCCGCCTAGGACCTGGGCGACGTCACCGTGGCGCGTGATGAAGCGGAAGCGATCGGGATCGCGGCTGTCGAGACTGACATTGACCCGCCTGATGCCCGCTGCGGCCATGGCGGGCGCATGCTGCGCGAGCCGGGTGCCGTTGGTGGTCATCGTAAGCTCGTCGAGGCCGTTGCCGATCAGCCGGCCCAGGCGCGTCACCAATTCGCCGACATCGCGGCGGACGAGCGGCTCGCCCCCGGACAGCCGCAGCTTGGTGACGCCGCGTGCGACGAAACGCTCGGCAATGATCGCGATCTCCTCGAGCGCCAGCAAGGCGGAGCGCGGCAGAAAGGTCATCTGCTCGGCCATGCAATAGCGGCAGCGCAGGTCGCAACGATCGGTCACCGAGATCCGCAGATAGCGGATCGTGCGGCCGTGCGAGTCGACCAGCGGCTTATCCTGACGTGGGGGAGCGGTGGCCATCGCCCTTCAGCTAGGGCTTGCACCGCGTGCGAACAAGACCGGAGTGGCAAGCCGGGGGCAACGGCGCTAGGCTGCGGCGATGGCAAGCGACGCGAATGACATGGGAAACGGGGTCGGACCACCGCTCCTGATCGTGTCGTTCCGACAGCGCGACGAACTGGCGCAGATCGCCGCCGCGGCAGGATGGCAGGCGACGATCCTCGGCGATGCCGACCAGTGCGAGAAAAGGTTGCTCGACAGCGGGGCGGCGGTGGCGTTGGTCGACGCGCGCGGCGCGCTCGATCTTGGTCTCGATACGGTCCGCGCGCTGGGCGGGGTGGTCGCGGCGACGGGCGGCGCGCTGCTGGTGATGGTGTCGCGCGGCGATGTCGGCACGATCGACGAATTCTATCTCGGCGGCGCGACGCATTTTCTGGCCAGTCCGGCGGGGGAGGGCGAGCTGGTCGCGTCGCTGCGCTTCGCGGCGCGCCATGCCGCGCGGACCGGCGCGGTGATCGACCGCCGTGAGCCGCCATCGGCGTGGCAGCATGACGGCAATGCCGGGACCGCGCGGCGCTGGCTGGCCGCGGCGCTCGCCGATCCGGAGCGTCCGGTATCGGTGTTGCTGCTCGCGCTCTCGCGGCTCGATCTGGTCAACGCCGCCTACGGGCGACCCGCGGTCGACGCGCTGATCGATGCTGCCGGGCGGCGGTTGCGGGCTGCGGTGGAGAGTCGCTGGGCGGGGCAGACGCTGGCGGTGCGGATCAGCGGATCGGAGTTCATCGTCGCCGCAGATGTCGACGCGGGCGATATCGAGGGGATATCGGCGGCGATCGACGAGGCCCTGGCGCGGCCGTTCCCGGTCGAACAGATGCTTGCGGTGCTGGGAAGTCGAGTCGGCATCGCGACGCGCTCGCCGACCGACGATGCCGCGGCGTTGCTGCACCGCGCGAGCGAGGCGCTTGCCGCGGCGAAGGCCAGCGACGGGGTGGTGCGGACCGCGACGCAGGCGGGGGTAGCGCCGCTCGACACGCTCGCGGTCGATCTCCACCACGCGATCGATCGCGGCGAGATCGACCTGCGCTTCCAGCCCCAGGTCGAGATCGCATCGGGGCGGATCACCGGGGTCGAGGCGCTCGCGCGCTGGGATCATGCGACGCTTGGGCCATTGGGGGCCGAGACGTTGTTCGCCGCCGCGGACCGCGCCGATCTGGGCATCGCGCTGTCGGACCATATACAGCGACTGGCGCTATCGCGTGCGGCGGCGTGGCCGCGGGCGTTGCAGATGCTGCGGCTGTCGCTGAACCTGACCGCGAGCGACGTCACGCGGCCGGGCTTCGCGGCACTCTTCCTGGGGCGGATCGACGCCAGCGGGTTCCCGCGCGGTCGGCTCACCGTCGAGATCACCGAAACCGGGCTGATCGAGGACCTTCCCGCCGCGGCGGCGCTGTTCGCGACTTTGCGCGGCGGCGGGTGCCGGGTCGCGATCGACGATTTCGGCACCGGCTATTCGAGCCTCGCCTATCTGAAGGCGCTGCCGCTGGATTACCTCAAGATCGACAAGACGCTCGCCAGCGAGATCGACAAGTCGCCGCGCGACCGGATCGTGGTGCGCGGGGTGATCGAGATGGCGCAGTCGCTGGGGCTGCCGGTGATCGCCGAGGGCGTGGAGACCGATGCGCAGCTTGGGCTGCTCGCGGCGGCGGGTTGCGCCTTCTACCAGGGGTTCCTGCGCGCGCACCCGCTGGACGAAGCGGCATTGATCGACATGATGGAGAATGAGGCATGATCCGCAGCATCTACGTGGCGGCCGCGCTGATCGCCGCGCCCGCCTCGGCGCAGACCAGCGCCGCGCAGGCAGCCGTCGAGGCGGCGATGACCGCGAGCACCGCGGGATGGAATGCGGGCGACCTCGACCGGTTCGTCGCGATCTATGCCAAGGACGGGACCTATGTGACCAGCAAGGGCGTGCTGCGCGGCCGGGCGGCAACGTGCGTGGCGCGCTCAGCATGCAGATGCTCGCATTTCGCAAGCTGAGCGATGTGCATCAACTGCTGGTGGCGCGCTGGACGCTGACGCCGCCGGGCGCGGGGGCGAAGGCGGAGACGGGGCTGACGACGTTGGTGTTCGAACGGCAGCCGGCGGGATGGAAGATCATTTCGGATCATAGTTCTTAAACAGATGGGGCGTGCTCCGTACGCGTCGCCGAAGATGCAGCGCCGCACCCATTTCCGTCATCCCCGCGCAAGCGGGGATCCAAATCCTATGCGATATCGATGATCGCCTAGGGTCGCCAGTATGGATCCCCGCCTGCGCGGGGATTACGGAAAGGACGGCTTGCCCCGGAGTTTACCCCGCCGCCTTCGCCAGCCCCTTCGACAATTGTAGCGCGCCGTGGAGGCGGGTCTTCGCGTCGGGCCAGGCGCGTTGCAGCACCAGCTTGCTGTCGGGCCGCAGCTTGGCGACCCCGTTGAGCCGGTCGACATAGGCGAGCAGGCCGTCCACATTGGGTGGCTTGTCGTCGTGGAACGACACCAGCACGCCCTTCACGCCGACGTCCATCTTGGCGATGCACGCGCGCTTGGCGTGGAGCTTGATCTCGATGACGCGCAGCAGGTTCTCGGTAGGATCGGGCAGCGGGCCGAAGCGGTCGATCATCTCGGCGGCGAAGGCCTCGATCTCGCGGCTCTCGTCGAGTTCGTTGAGGCGGCGGTACAGGCCCATCCGCAGGTCGAGATCGGGGACGTACTCCTCCGGAATGAGGATCGGCGCGTCGACCGTGATCTGCGGGCTAAAGTCGCGCGGGCGGGTGCGCATGCCGCCGGCCTTGGCGTCCATGATCGCCTCTTCCAGCATCGCCTGGTAGAGTTCGTAGCCGACCTCGCGGATATGCCCCGACTGTTCGTCGCCGAGCAGATTGCCCGCGCCGCGGATGTCGAGATCGTGGCTGGCGAGCTGGAACCCGGCGCCGAGGCTGTCGAGATCCGACAGCACTTTCAGCCGCTTCTCGGCGGCATCGGTCATCTGGCGTTCGGGCGGGGTGACCAGATAGGCATAGGCGCGGGTCTTCGACCGGCCGACGCGGCCGCGCAGCTGGTATAGCTGGGCCAGGCCGAAGCGATCGGCGCGGTGGATGATCATCGTGTTGGCGCTGGGGATGTCGATCCCGCTCTCGACGATCGTGGTCGAGACCAGCACCTCGAACTTGCGGTCGTAAAAGGCGGACATCCGCTCCTCGACATCGGTCGGCGCCATCTGGCCGTGAGCGACGACGTAGCGGATTTCCGGAACCTCGTTGCGCAGATATTCCTCGATATCGGGCAGGTCGGCGACGCGCGGCGTCACGACGAAGCTCTGCCCGCCGCGGTAATGTTCGCGCAGCAACGCCTCGCGCAGCACCACCGGATCCCAGGGCATGACGTAGGTACGGACCGCGAGGCGATCGACCGGCGGGGTCTGGATCACCGACAGCTCGCGGATGCCGCTCATCGCCATCTGCAGCGTCCGTGGGATCGGCGTCGCGGTCAGCGTCAGGACGTGAACGTCGGCGCGGAGCGTCTTGAGGCGTTCCTTGTGGGTGACGCCGAAACGCTGTTCCTCGTCGACGATGACGAGCCCCAATTGCTTGAACTCGACGCTCTTGGCGAGCAGCGCGTGGGTGCCGATGACGATGTCGATCGTCCCCGCCGCCAAGCCGTCCCGCGTGGCCTTCGCCTCGCTCGCCGTGACGAGACGCGACAGCCGGCCGAGCTGGATTGGGAAGCCTTCGAAGCGGGCGACGAAATTGTTGTAATGCTGTCGCGCGAGCAGCGTGGTCGGGCAGACGAGCGCGACCTGCTTGCCCGCCATAGCCGCGACGAAGGCGGCGCGGAGTGCGACCTCGGTCTTGCCGAAGCCGACATCGCCGACGATCAGCCGGTCCATCGGCTTGCCCGCCGCGAGATCGGCGAGCACATCCTCGATCGCGCGGTCTTGGTCCTCGGTTTCCTCATAGGGGAAGCGATCGACGAAGCTGGGGTAGCCGCTCGAATCGGGTTCGACGACATCACCGGGGTGGAGCGCGCGTTCGGCAGCGACTGCGATCAGCCCGCTGGCGATCTCGCGGATCCGCTCCTTCATCTTCGACTTGCGGCGCTGCCATGCCTCGCCGCCAAGCCGATCGAGCGTTGCGCCTTCTTCGGACGAGCCGTAGCGCGACAGGACTTCGAGGTTCTCGACCGGCACGTAGAGCTTGTCGCCGCCGGCATAGCTGAGCGCGACGCAATCGTGCGGGCTCTTGCCGACCGGGATCGAGGTCAGCCCCTCGTAGCGGCCGATGCCGTGGTCGGCATGGACGACGAGATCGCCCGGTGACAGCGTCGCGAGTTCGGCGAGGAAGGCGTCGGCCGATTTCTTGCGCTTGGCGCGGCGGACCAGCCGATCGCCGAGCATATCCTGTTCGGTGAGCAGCGCGACGCCCGGCGCGGTGAAGCCGTGGTCGAGCGGCAGCACCACCAGCGCGACGCCCGCGCTCTTGGTGGTGTCGGCGATGCTCAGCGCCTCGTGCCAGCTCTCCGCGGCCTTGGCGCCGGTCAGGCCGTGGTCCTTCAGTAGATTGCCGAGGCGTTCGCGCGAGCCGGTCGAATAGCTGGCGAGGATCGGCTTGCGGCCGTCCTTGCGCAGCTTGACGAGGTGCTTGACCACCGCTTCGTAGAGGTTGCCGCCGCTGCTGCGCTCGGGGCCGAAATCGCGCGGGCCGTCGACCGCGAAGTCGACGACCGCCGCACTTTCCGGTTCGTGGAACGGCGAGGTGACGTGGGCGGTGGTGACCGCGAGGCCGGCGTTCCATTCCTTGTCGTCGAGGTAGAGCGACTTGGCGGGCAGGGGGCGATAGCTGCCGGGCTGGGCGGCCTCGGCGCGCTTGCGGTTCTCGTAATAGTCGGCGATCGATTCGAGGCGGCTCTCGGTCGCGGCGGTGACGCCGGTGTCGCGCACGACGATGTCTTCGGCGCCGAGATGGTCGAACAGCGTCGCCAGCTTCTCCTCGAACAGCGGCAGCCAATGCTCCATGCCGGCGAGGCGGCGGCCTTCGGAGATCGCCTGGTAGATCGGATCGCCGGTCGCTGTGGCGCCGAAGGTCTCGCGATAGCGGCCGCGGAAGCGCTTGACCGATTCCTCATCGAGCAGTGCTTCGGAGGCGGGCAGCAGGATGAAGCCGTCGATGCGCCCGGTGGTGCGCTGGTCGGCGGGGTCGAAGGTGCGGACGGTCTCGATCTCGTCGCCGAAGAAGTCGAGCCGCAGCGCGTGATCCTCGCCCGATGGGTAGAGATCGACGATGCCGCCACGGACCGCATACTCGCCCTGGTCGTGAACCGTCTCGGTACGGACATAGCCATTCGCCTGGAGCAGCGTGCCGAGCGCGTCGCGGCCGATCCGCTCGCCGGGCGCGAGCCGCGCGACGAGCTGGCGGATGCGGAACGGCGTCAGGACGCGCTGCGTGGCGGCGTTGGCGGTGGTGAGGAACAGCTGCGGCGCCTTCTTCGCGACCTGCAACCGGTGCAGCGCGGCGACGCGTTCGGCCATCGTCCGCAGCGTGGGCGAGGCGCGATCATAGGGTAGGCAATCCCAGGCGGGAAAGCTGACCACCTCCAGCTCGGGCGCGAAATACTGCGCGGTCGCCGCTATCGCGCGCATCGCCGCTTCGTCGGGCGCGATGAACACGACCCGGCCCTTGGCACCGCGCGCAAGGTCGGCGAGCAGCGACGGCTGGAACCCGGTCGGCACCCCCGACAGGGTGAGCGCGCGAGTTGCGGAGAGGATCGAATTTAGGTCGGGCAAAGGGCAATCCGGTCGGCTAATGAGCTCCTGCGAACGCAGGAGCCCAGGGTCGTTGACGATGACGCTCGAGGCTCTGGGTCCCTGCGTTCGCAGGAACACCCGCTACTCCGCGACCGGCACGTAGGTGATCGACCGCATCGTCTGCATCATCGGGCCGTCCCATCGTGGCGGGCAGGGGATCGATCCGATCGCCCAGCCCATGATGTCGACATCCTGTTCCTCGAGCAGTTCCTCGAACCAGTCGAGTTCCGCGGCGGTCCAGCCGGCACTGTGCATGTCGAAGAAGCCGCCGATCATCAGATCGGCTTCCTTCGTCCCGCGATGCCAGCTGCGGAAGCACAGGCGTTTTAGGCGAATGTCATGATCCATGCGGCTTCCCAAGCGAGATTGCCCGGCAGGCGCTGGCGGCGCCGGTCGGGTTCGGTATAGCTGCAAGATAGTCATGCGACCCGATATCCTCAATCCGCTGTTTGCCGAAGTGACGGCGTTGAAGGGCATCGGCCCCTCGCTCGCCAAGCCGCTCGACCGGCTGGGCCTGGCGCGGGTCGTCGATGTCGCGTTCCATATGCCGAGCGGGTGGATCGATCGGGTGCGGCGCGAGGAGCTGGATCCGGCGGACGCGGGGCGGATCGTGGCGATCACGCTGACCCCGCGCGAGCATCGCGGCAGCAACGGCCGCGGGCCGAAGCGGGTGCAGGCGGCTGACGCCAAGGGCAATTACGTCAGTCTGGTGTTCTTCGGCGGGCATCCGGGCTGGGCGAAGAAGCTGCTGCCGCTCGGCGAGGCACGGCTCGTCTGCGGGCGCCTCGACACCTATGGCCAGGAACTCCAGATCGTCCATCCCGAGGTGTCCGAGACGGAGGGCGACGGTGCCGAGGATTTCCGCGCGCGCGAACCGATCTACCCGCTCTCGGAAGGGCTGAGCTCGCGCCGGCTCGGCCAGTTCGCGCAGGAGGCGATCGCGCGGGTTCCCGACCTGCCGGAGTGGATCGAACCGGGGCTGAAGGCGAAGCGGGAATGGCCCGACTGGCGCGATGCGCTGGCGCGGATCCATGCCGATCCCGCGGACAAGGCGGCGCGCGAGCGGCTGGGGTATGACGAGGTGTTCGCCAATCAGCTCGCGATGACATTGGTCCGGGCGGATACCCGCAAGCGGCGCGGCCGGGCGCTGAAGGGCAACGGGCGGCTACGCGACGCGCTGCGGCTTCCGTACGAGCTGACCGGCGCGCAGGCGCGGACGGTGCGGGAGATCGAGGGCGACCTGGCGCAGGAAGCGCCGATGTTGCGGTTGCTGCAGGGGGATGTCGGGTCGGGCAAGACGCTGGTCGCGGCGATGGCGCTGTTGATCGCAGTGGAGGCTGGCGCGCAGGGGGCATTGCTCGCGCCGACCGAGATACTGGCGCGGCAGCATTACGAGACGCTGCGCAAGACGCTCGGGGGCCTGCCGCTCAACATCGCGGTGTTGACCGGGCGCGACAAGGGCCGGGTTCGCGAGGCGACGCTGATGGGGCTGGCGGCGGGTGAGATCGACATCCTGATCGGCACGCACGCGATCTTCCAGGAGGCGGTGGTCTACAAGGATCTCGCGCTGGTGGTCGTCGATGAGCAGCATCGCTTCGGCGTGGCGCAGCGGATGCTGCTCCAGGCGAAGGGCCGCGCGCCGCATCTGCTGGCGATGACCGCGACGCCGATCCCGCGGACGCTGACGCTGGCGCAATATGGCGAAATGGACGTCAGCCGGCTCGACGAGATGCCGCCCGGCCGGCAGCCGATCGAGACTCGGGTGATCTCGGAGGATCGGCTCGACGACGTGATCAACGCGCTGGGCCGACATCTGGCGGACGGGGGTCAGGCTTATTGGGTCTGTCCGCTGGTCGAGGAGAGCGAGAAGTCCGACCTCGCCGCCGCGGAGGCGCGCGCGGCGACGCTGGCGACGCGGTTCGGGGATCGCGTTGGGCTGGTGCACGGCCGGATGAAGCCGCCCGAGAAGGACGCCGTCATGGCGGCGTTCTCCGCGGCGCAGGTGGGCGTGCTGGTCGCGACGACGGTGATCGAGGTTGGAGTCGACGTGCCGAACGCGACGCTGATCGTGATCGAACATGCCGACCGCTTCGGCCTGGCGCAGCTCCACCAATTGCGCGGGCGGGTCGGGCGGGGGAGCGGGCGATCGGTATGCCTGTTGATCCGCGGATCGGCGCTGAGCGAGACGTCGCGTGCGCGGCTTGCGCTTATGCGCGAGACCAACGACGGCTTCCGCATCGCCGAAGAGGATCTGCGGCTGCGCGGCGCGGGCGAGATGCTCGGAACGCGGCAGTCGGGCGAGGCGGCGTTCCGTATCGCAACCCCCGATCTGCTCCACGATCTGCTGCAATGCGCGCAGGATGATGCCCGGCTGTTGATCGATCGCGACGGCGGACTTGCGGGGCCGCGCGGGCAGGCGGCGCGGACGTTGCTGTATCTTTTCGAACGTGATGCGGGCGTCGCGCTGCTGCGTTCCGGTTGATTAGCGGTCCAGTTTGGCGAGCACCGCAGCGTAGCGCGGTCCCGGGATCGCCGCGTCGAACTGGCAGCCGAGGCGTCCGCCGAGCGCCCAGCGCACCGTCGCGGCGACCTCGCCCGCAGTCGGCAGCATCACCTGGATACGATCGCCCACCGCGACCAGCGCGTCGCTGCGCAGCATCAGCCCGCTTGCCGAGATGTTGACGACGAGTACCGAGCAGACCTGCCGATCGGGCATCGTCGCACGGGTGCGATGATACACTTCCGCGCGTGGCTCGACGCGATTGTCGATCGATCCCGAGATTGCGGACTGAAACACGCTCTTCTCCGCCGACCGCCCGCGGCATCGCGTCGGTCGTCGCGGGAAGGATTAGGGGTCACCGGTTTACAGATACTTACGCTGGCCGGATTGGTTCGATCAGCCCGTGGTTTTTCTTGCCCGCCGAAATTCGGACCGGCGCGTCGCCGATCGTGATCGTGGCGGCTTCGTCGGCGACCCGCTCGCCCTCGATCCGCGCGCCGCCCCCAGCAATCAGGCGTCGCGCTTCACCGCGCGAGGCGCAGAAGCCGATCCCGATCAGCGCGTCGACGATGCCGATCGCGCCGACGGCGACCGAGAAGCGCGGCAGCGAGTCACCTGCCGCGCCCTCTTCGAAGGTGCGTCGCGCGGTCTCCGCCGCCTGATCGGCGGCATCGCGCCCGCGGCACAGTGCGGTGGCTTCCGTGGCGAGGATCTTCTTGGCGTCGTTGATCTCTGCGCCACCCAGCGCCTCCAGCCGCGCGATCTCGTCGAGCGGCAGATCGGTGAACAGCCGGAGGAAGCGGCCAACGTCGCGATCGTCGGTGTTGCGCCAGAACTGCCAGTAGTCGAAGTGCGACAACTGGTCCTCGTGCAGCCAAACCGCGCCGGCCATGGTCTTGCCCATCTTGCCGCCGTCCGCAGTGGTGATCAGCGGCGTGGTGACGCCGAACACCTCGGTGCCGTCCATCCGCCGCGCGAGTTCGATGCCGTTGACGATGTTGCCCCATTGATCCGACCCGCCCATCTGCAACCGGCAGCTAGCGCGACGCGACAGTTCCAGGAAGTCATAGGCCTGCAGGATCATGTAATTGAATTCGAGGAAGCTCAGCGATTGTTCGCGGTCGAGCCGCAGCTTCACCGAATCGAACGACAGCATCCGGTTGATCGAGAAATGCTGACCGACCTCGCGCAGGAACGGGATGTATTCGAGCGCGTCTAGCCATTCCGCATTGTCGAGCATCACCGCGTCGCTCGGGCCGTCGCCGAAGGTCAGAAAGCGTTCGAAGATCCGCTTGATCGAGGCGACGTTGGCTTGGATGCCGTCGGCCGCGAGCAGCTTGCGCGCCTCGTCCTTGAAGCTCGGATCGCCGATCTTGCCGGTGCCGCCGCCCATCAGCACGATCGGCTTGTGCCCGGTCTGCTGGAGCCGGCGGAGCAGCATGATCTGGACGAGGCTGCCGACGTGGAGCGACGGCGCGGTTGGATCGAATCCGATATAGCCGGGGACGACCTGCTTGGTCGCGAGCGCGTCCAACGCGGCGGCGTCGGTGAGCTGGTGGATGTAGCCGCGCGCGGCGAGGGTGCTGAGCAGGTCGGACTGGTAGGTCATGCGCGGCGGTTAGCAAGCGGGGGCGCGGGCGTCACGTGTTTGGCGTCCTCTGCGTGGCACGCGCGCTTCGTCTAGCGAGTTGCACCACCCCGGCGAAGGCCGGGGCCCAGTCGGGAAGGTCGATGTAACGGAGTACGGCGCGCGCCAACTCACGCCGCCTAACTGGGCCCCGGTCTTCGCCGGGGTGGCGGGTTCCTTATACGGTGCGCGGGAGGGGCAAGCTCAACTCCGCGGTAGCTGAGTTTGCGGGTCGACCGGCATTCTACCCTTGCGGAGTTCGAAGTGCAGCTCGGGGCGGTCGGCATAGCCGGTGTCGCCGGACAGCGCGATCGTCTGGCCGCGCTTGACGCTCTGGCCGCGCTGCACCAGCAGCTTGGAGGCGTGGCCGTAGACGCTGGTCCAGCCGCCGCCATGCTTGACGATCACCAGTCCGCCCAGGGCGGCGATGCCGTCGCCGACATAGGCGACGACTCCGTCCGCGACCGCGTGGACCGGGGACGCGAGCGCGACCGCGATCTTGATGCCGTCGTTGCGTTCGCCGCTCGCGCCGGGGCCGAAGCGCTTCACCACGCGCCCGTCGACCGGCCACATGAACGCGCCGCCGGTGAGCCGCGCGGGTGCGACGACGACCGCGTTGGTCGGCAGCACGCGGCGGGCGCTCGCGGCAGGGCGGGCAGGTTGCTGGCTGGGCGCGGGAGCGGGCTCGCCGCCGGTGATGATGTCGTCGATGTCGAGCCTGAAGGCGGCGGCGCGTTCGGCGCGGGTCGGGCCGGCCTGCATGTCGCCGGGGATCAGGATCCGCTGCCCGACCCGCAGGATATAGGGCTCGGCGAGCGCATTGGCGGTGACGATCCGCGACCATTCGACGCCATAGGCGCGCGCGATCGCGATCCCGCTCTGTGCGGGTCGGACGAGGTGATAGCGGCCACCGGGTATCGCAAGCCGCTGGCCGGCGCGGATCGTGAACGGCGGCGGCAGATCGTTGGCGCGCGCGATCGCCTCGCTGCCCGCGCCGGTACGGTCGCCGACGCCGCGCAGCGTGTCGCCCTGCCTGACCACATAGCTGCCGTCGGGCACCGCGCGCGCATCCGGCTCGACCGGGCGCGCTTCCCAGGCTGGGCGGGGCGCGGGAAGGATCGAGACTTCGTCGTCCTCGACCGGGCGGCGCTGGTAATCGTCGAGCGGTGGCCCCGGATCCTGCCGCGGGCGGCGTTCTTCGGTTGGCGGCGGCGGCGGGCGAACGGCGACGGGAGGGGGCTCTTCGCCGGGGATGCAGCCGGCGAGCGTCAGCATCGCTGCGCCGATCGCCGCCGCGCGGATCATCCGATCGGCACCAGCCGACCGAGCCCGCCGAGATAGGGCTGGAGAATGGCGGGCACCGCGACCGAGCCGTCCTCCTGCTGGTAGTTCTCGATCACCGCCACCAGCGTCCGCCCGACCGCGAGCCCGGACCCGTTGAGGGTGTGGACGAAGCGCGTCGCCTTCTCACCCTCGGGTCGGTAGCGCGCGTTCATGCGGCGTGCCTGAAAATCGGTGCCGGTCGAACAGCTCGAAATCTCGCGATACCGCCCCTGGCCCGGCAACCACACTTCGATGTCGTAGGTGCGCGCCATCGAGAAGCCGAGGTCGCCAGTGCACAACAGCATGCGCCGATAGGGAAGATCGAGCGCTTCGAGGATGGCTTCCGCGATGCCGGTCATGCGCTGGTTCTCGGCCTGCGAGGTTTCGGGCGTGGTGATCGCCACCATCTCGACTTTTTCGAACTGATGCTGCCGGATCAGCCCGCGCGTGTCGCGCCCCGCCGACCCTGCCTCGGACCGAAAGCACGGGGTGAGCGCGGTGAAGTAGAGCGGCAGCTCGGCTTCGCTCATGATCCGTTCGCGGACCATGTTGGTCAGCGACATCTCGGAAGTCGAGATCAGCCAGCGACCGTCGGTGGTGCGAAACAGATCCTCGGCGAATTTCGGCAGCTGGCCCGTGCCGAACGCCACCTCGTCGCGCACCAGCAGCGGCGGCACCACTTCCTCGAAGCCGTTGGCGACGACCCGATCGAGCATGAACTGCCCGAGCGCGCGGCTGAGGCGTGCGACCGCGCCGCGAAGCAGCGTGAACCGCGCCCCGGCGAGTAGGACCCCGGTATCGAAGTCCATGCCGAGCGGCTCCGCGACCGCGTCATGCTCGCGCGGCGTGAACGTGAAGCTACGTGGCTCGCCCCATTGGCGGATCAGCTTGTTGTCGTTCTCGTCGGCACCCTCGGGCACATCGTCGAGCGGCACATTCGGGATGGCGGCGAGCGCGGTCTCCAGCGACTGCTCCGCCTCGCGCTCGGCGGCGGCGAGGGCAGGCAGCGCGTCCTTCAGCGCCGCGACCTCGGCCATCAGCGTCTGTGCCCGCGCCTCGTCCTTCTGCGCCTTGGCCTGACCGATCTGCTTCGACAGGTCGTTGCGGCGGGTCTGCGCGTCCTGTGCCGCGGCGATCGTGGCGCGGCGCGCATCGTCCAGCGCGAGCAGCGCGGTCGATTGGGCAGGCAGGCCGCGGCGGGCGAGGGCGGCGTCGAAGGCGGCGGGATCGTCCCGGATGGCGCGTATGTCGTGCATGATGCACGGGCTATGCCGAGGCACCCGCACAGGCGCAACCCGCGCGCCGTTCCTTGCGTTCAGACCCCGATTGCAACGACCGGGAGTATGAGACGATGCAGGTTCCCCATAATGCGTTCGTGCTGGTCGCGGATGGCCGCAAGGCACTGTTCTTCCGCAACAAGGGCGATGCGGAATTCCCCAACCTTCAGGTCGAACATGCGGTCGAGCAGCCGAACCCGGCCGATCGCGACCAGAAGACCGATGCCGCAGGACGGGCGCGATCGACCCAGAGCGGATCGGGTGCGCCGGCTGTGGCGCAGGGCGGCAGCAACCATGCGGCCGGCGGTGGCGCGCAGTTCGCCGAGTCACGCGGATCGATGGGCGAGACCGATTACCACCAGCAGGAGGAGGATCGCTTCGCCGCGGAGACCGCGGAGATGCTCAAGCGCCGCGCGCTCGCCAAGGAATATGAGTCGTTGATCATCATCGCGCCGCCCAAGACGCTGGGCGAGCTGCGCAAACATTATCACAAGGAAGTCAGCAGCCGGCTAGCGGGCGAGCTGGCCAAGGATCTGACCGGGCATTCGGTGCCCGACATCGAGAAGGCGCTAGTGGCGGCGTAAGGAATCAGGCTGAGACGGGCTTGGCGAAACGGCGGCGCGCGATGAGCATCGCCGCGCCGGCGCCGAACAGGAACACCATCGGCGGGGCTGGGACGGGGGCGGGTTTGCCGCCGCTCGATCCGGTGCCGCCGTTGGAGCTCCAGCCACCGTTCGACGACCAATGCCCGCCGCTGCTCCAGCCCTTGCTGCTCGACCCGTAGCTCGACGAGCTGGTCGAGGTGGACGAACCGTTGCTGCTGGAGCTCGTCGAGGTCGACGAGGACACGTTGCCGCTGGAGCTCGTCGACGTCGAGACGTTGCCCGACGACGACGATGAGGTGGAGGACGAGGTCGACGAAGAGACGTTGCCGCTCGATCCGCCCGACGACGAGGTGCTCGAAACCGTCGCGCCACCGGTCGAGGTCGACGACCCCCCGGTCGACGAGGTGCTGCTGACATTGCCGCTGGATGTCGAGCCGCCGCTGCTGCTGCTCGAGGTAGAGCCGCCGCTGCTAGAGGTGGAACCGCCGCTGCTCGACGTAGACCCGCCGCTGGAGGTCGACGAGACGACGACGCTGCCGCTCGACCCCGAGCTGCCGCCGCCGAAAAAACCGCCGCCAAAGCCGCCGCTACCGCCGAAGAAGCCGCCGCTGCCGCCGATCACGACCGGGACGCCGCCGCCGCCGCTACCGCCGAAGGGCTCGCCGAACGCGCTCGGCAGTGGTGCGGGCTGATTGGCGATGGAAACGACGGTAGGCGCGCAAGCGGTGGTGGTCGTCGTCGTCACGACTCGGGTGCGCGGACGCACCGGGCGCGGCGCCGGGCGGGCGTGCGCGACGCGGCGGATGGGCTTGGTGTAGATCGGCTTGGCCGACTTGCTGAAGTGCGGGGCGCGCTTCGGGCTCTCGGCAACATGGACCGCGCCGCCGCCGATCACGGCACCACCGCATGCGCACGCGCACAATTTGGCCATGGCCATCCGCACAGACATAGGGACACTCTCTCGTTGCTGGCAGACGGGACCTGCTTGCCAGTTCTCGCATGCGATGCCGCTATGCCGTAGAGTGCAAAAGAAACTATTAAGCGCAAGATCATTAACCTGGATCCTAATGAATACTTACCTCCCTCCACGATGATCAACGGCAATAGTGTTGTTAACGTATCAAGACGATACAATGATATGGTTAATCGTTATCGAGGCTCAGGCGAGGTCCCGGGTGATGCGCAAATAGCGCATTCGCAACAATCTGTCGCGAGACGGGACATTTACGCAAGCGCGCTCGCTTGTCGGCGCGACGACGCACGATTATAGGCCCGATCACCATTTGGGGGCGGCCCCGAGGCACAGAGGGCCGAAGGGAGAGTGGTATGGCAACGGTGATCAATCGAGTACCCGATTCAATATCGACCCCGCCGCCGGCAAACGATGCCGACGACGGCTATCGTCCCACCGCCGACGAACCTTTCATGAGCCTGAAGCAACAGGCTTATTTCAGGAAGAAGCTGTTGCGGTGGAAGGACGCGATCCTGCTCGAAGCGCAGAGCACCCTGTCGCAACTGCAGGTCGATTCGATGCGTGAGGCGGATCTTACCGATCGGGCGTCGAGCGAGACCGACTGGTCGATCGAACTGCGCACCCGCGATCGCCAGCGCAAGCTCGTCGCCAAGATCGAAGCCGCGATCCGACGGATCGACGAGGGCGAATATGGCTATTGCGAGGTCAGCGGCGAGCCGATCAGCCTCGGCCGGCTCGAAGCGCGACCGATCGCGACGATGACCGTCGAGGCGCAGGAGCGCCACGAACGCAACGAAAAGGTTTCGCGCGAGGATTGAGTAAGCAATTCGCTAAGCTTTGTAGCCTACGCGAATCTCATCATTATTCGTGCAACGAGACCCGCCGGATGGACAGTTTCAACCGCGACCCGATCGCCACCCAATCCGCCAGCGGATCGGGGCAGCGTCCGCGCAAGCGGGACAGCCTGTTCCTGACCGCGCGGCTGACCTTCGTAGGCACCGCCGACACGCGCGAGGTGCGCGTGCGCAACCTTTCCGAGGGTGGGATGATGGCCGAAGCCGACCGGGTGGTCGACACCGGCACCGCGGTATCGATGGAGCTGCGCGGAATCGGCGAGGTTATCGGCAGGGTCGCCTGGTGCACCGAAGGCCGCATCGGCATCGCGTTCGATCATCCGATCGATCCGAAGAAGGCGCGCAAGCCGGTCGGGCAGGGCAAGCAGACACCGATCTATGCGACGCCGGTCAATCTAGGGGTGGGCCTGGGCTCCCGCCACCGCGGCGGCAGGAACCCGACCTGATCGGCCGCGGCGGTCAGGCGCCGCCGAGTTCTTCCTTCAAGCGTAGTTTCTGCTTCTTCAAGTCCGCCAGGATCAGCGCGTCGGGCAGCGGGCGATGCGTTTCCTCGTCGATCCGTTTGTCGAGAGTCGCATGCTTCGTTGCCAAGGCCGTCTGATGCGTCGTCTGCATGGCGGTATACCTCCTGATGCAATCGTTGGGGGGACGGAGTAAACCACCGAAGCGCGAAAAAGTCGTGCACGATTATACGCGAAAGCGACTAGCCGAGGCGAAGGGCACGACGATTGGTTTTGCGGTGGCCGCTGCATTAAGGCATCGTCGTCGGCGGGGCAGCGCGGCAGCTGGGGGCGGCGATGATGGACGATGCACAGATGGAAGCGCGGCTCGACCTGCTGCGCCTCGAACATCGCGATCTCGACACCGCGATCGCAGCGCTTGCGGCAACGGGGGTCCCCGATCAGCTGCAGACGGCCCGCCTCAAGAAGCGCAAGCTGCGGCTGCGCGACGAGATCGCGATGATCGAAGACGAGCTGATTCCCGACATCATCGCCTGAATCCCCGCTGGCCCGTTGCGGCACAGTAACGAGTTTCGGCAAGGCGCCACGGAGCCTGTGCAGCGCAGCATGGCTATGGCAAAGGAGCGGCATGATGCAGGCTGCCAACGATACCGCCATTCACCGTCGCCTCATCGACGGGCTGTATACCGAGGCGATGCTGCTGGCGGACGAAGCGCGGAGCTATTTCGACGAGGCTGGCCGCGCCGAGCGCGAGGCGCTCGATCCGCTGGTCAGGGTGGGATTCTCGTGTGAGTCGCTGAAGGTGACGACCCGGCTGATGCATGTCATCGCGTGGCTGATGACGCAGCGCGCGGTCGACATCGGCGAGATCGAGCGGTCCGATCTGCTCCACCCTTCGCGTCGCCTGGGTCATGCGCCGGTATTTGATGCAAACCTGGTGAGTGCGCTGCCGCAGACCGCGCAGGCGATGATCGCGGCGAGCGCGGACCTGCATCGCCGGGTGGCCCGGCTCGACGACGCGCAGCAGGGGATGGCCCCACCGAGCCCGGCAAGGTCGCTGCAGAACCGGATCGCCGCGGCGTTCTAGGACCTCAGCGTCAAACGATGGCAAGTGGAACCAGCCACTTTGTTCGTCATCCCCGCGCAGGCGGGGATCCATACTGGCTGGACTAGGTAGGTTAGCTGCAACGCTTGCCGGTCTGGATCCCCGCCTGCGTGGGGATGACGGAGCGGGTCTTAGCGACCCTACCGACCTCAGCCCCGGCCGATCCCCAGCCGCTCACGGGCCGCGCGATATTCGCGTTCCAGGCGATCAACGCGGTCGGCGACGCTCTCGACGCGATCGACGACCCCGATGCCTTGGCCCGACCCCCAGATGTCGCGCCATGCCTTGGCCTTGCTGCTGTTGCCGCCGCCGAAGTTCATGGTCTTGAGATCGCCCTCGGGCAGATTGTCGGGGTCCATCCCGGCCGCCTCGATCGATCCACGCAGGTAGTTGCCGTGAACGCCGGTGAACAGGTTCGAGTAGACGATGTCCGCGGCGCGGCCATCGACGATGCCCTGCTTGTAGCCGTCCTCGGCATTGGCTTCTTCGGTGGCAATGAAGGGCGAGCCGATATAGCCGAAGTCGGCGCCCATCGCCTGCGCGGCGAGGACTGCGCCGCCGGTGGCGATCGAGCCGGACAGCGCGAGCGGCCCGTCGAACCACATACGGATTTCCTGAATGATCGCGAAGGGCGACAGCTTGCCTGCATGACCGCCGGCGCCGGCCGCGACCGCGATAAGGCCGTCGGCACCCTTTTCCACCGCCTTGCGCGCGAACCGGTCGTCGATCACGTCGTGCAGCGTGATCCCGCCCCAGCCATGAACGGCGGTGTTGAGATCCTCGCGCGCGCCGAGCGAGGTGATCACGATCGGCACCTGCCATTTGGCGCAGGTTTCGAGATCGGCTTCGAGGCGATCGTTGGACTTGTGGACGATCTGGTTGACCGCGAACGGCGCCGCGGGCCGATCCGGATGTGCGCGGTTGTGCGCGGCGAGTTCCTCGGTGATGCGATGCAGCCATTCGTCGAGCACCGACTGAGGCCGCGCGTTGAGCGCAGGGAAGGATCCGACAATGCCCGCCTTGCACTGCGCGATCACCAGATCGGGACCGGAGATGATGAAGAGCGGCGACCCGATCACGGGCAGGCGCAGGCGATCGAATATAGATGGCATCGTCATAACCCGTTTCTTACCGAAACCGATCTTGCTGTCCAGCCGAGCGCCCGCGGTGGCCTTCTGGCTCGCTTGCACCGGTGTAGCAAAGGCGTAAGACGCCGCCATCGAATTCGTGGAGTTTGTCGTTGATGAAAAGCGCTGTTGCCGTCCTGCTCGCCATGTCCGCCTCGACCACTGCGCTCGCGGCGGGACAGTTGCCGAAGACGGTGGTGCCGATCGCCTATGACATCGATGTGGTGCCCGACGCGGCGAAGATGACCTTCACGGGCAGCGAGACGATCGACGTCGACGTCAAGCAGGCGACGAGGACGATTATCTTCAACGCGGCCGACCTGGCGATTTCGTCCGCGACGGTTGACGGCAAGCCGGCCACTGTCGCCTACGACACCGCCCAGCAGCAGGTGACGCTGTCGCTTGCCCAAGCCGCGAGCGCCGGGCGCCATAAGATAGCGCTGCGCTGGACGGGCAAGATCAACCAGCAGCCGCTGGGGCTGTTCGCGATCGATTACACCAACACCGACGGATCGAAGTCGCGGATGCTCGCGACCCAGTTCGAGGCGCCAGACGCGCGGCGGTTCGCGCCGATGTGGGACGAGCCGTCGTTCAAGGCGACCTTCCGGTTGAGCACCACCGCGCCCGCCAAGCAGCTCGCCTTTTCGAACATGCCCGCGACGATCACGAAGGCGGCGGACGGCAGCCAGCGCTATGTGTTCGCGCCGACACCGGTGATGTCGTCCTATCTGTTGTTCCTCGGGATGGGCGATCTCGAGCGCAAGACGGTGATGGCGGGCAAGACCGAGATCGGCGTGATCAGCCGGCGCGGCGTCGTCGATCAGGGCGATTACGCGCTCGCCGAGGCCAAGCGGCTGCTGACCTATTACAATGATTATTTCGGCCAGCCCTATCCGTTGCCGAAGATGGACATGATCGCGGGCCCGGGATCGAGCCAGACCTTCGGGGCGATGGAAAATTGGGGCGCGATCTTCTATTTCGAGAACGAGTTGTTGTTCGATCCCAAGCGCACCACCGAGAGCGGCCGCCAGCGGATTTTTACTGTCGTCGCGCACGAGATGGCGCACCAATGGTTCGGCGACCTGGTGACGATGGCGTGGTGGGACGATCTGTGGCTTAACGAAGGCTTCGCATCGTGGATGGAGGGGAAATCCTCGAACGATCTTAACCCGACATGGCAGGCGTCGGCTTCGGCGATCGCCAGCGAGCGCGAGGACGCGATGCGGCTGGACGCGACCGCGGCGACGCACCCGATCATCCGCCCGATCGAAACCGTCGAGAACATTAGCGATGCGTTCGATCAGATCACCTATGCCAAGGGGCAGGCGGTGATCGGGATGCTCGAATCGACGCTCGGCGCGGACACCTTCCGGCGCGGCATTCGCACCTACATGGCGAAATACAAATACGGAAACACCGTCACCGACCAGCTCTGGACCGAGCTGTCGACGGCTGCCGGGAAGCCGGTGACAGAGATCGCACACGACTTCACCTTGCAGGGCGGCGTGCCGCTGGTAACGCTCACCGGTGCCAAGTGCGCGGGTGGAACCACCACGGCGACGCTGGCGCAGGGGCGCTTCGGACTGGATGCGGCATCGAAGGCCGCGCAGACCTGGCACGTGCCGCTGGTGGTCGCGACGGTCGGCGGTGGCGAGACGCGCACGATCGTATCGGGTGCAGCTACGAACGTCGCGGTGAAGGGCTGCGGGACGCTGGTGCTCAATCGCGGCAAGGGCAGCTATCTGCGCGCGATGTACGACGATGCCGGGCATGACGCGATCGTTCGTGGCTATTCGACACTGACGCTCGAGGATCGGCTGGGCACGCTGGGCGACGATTACGCGCTGGCGGCGGGCGGTTACCAGGACCTGTCGCGCTGGCTGTCCCTGATGGGCCGCGTCGGCGCCGCGGCAGACCCGCTCGAATGGTCGATGGTATCGGGGCAGCTCGGCAGCCTGACCTCGCTCTACCTCGGTACGCCGCTGGAGGCGCCGCTGCGCGCACGCAACCGGGTGCTGCTGTCGCCGGTGCTGGCGCGGATCGGGGTCGATGCGACCGCGGGCGAGCCGGTGCTGGTGACCAATCTGCGCGAAGCGCTGCTCGGGCGGCTCGGCGCCGATGGGGACGCAGCGGTGGCGGATCGTGCGAGGCGCTATGTCGCAGCGTTGAAGAACGATCCGACCGCGATCCCGCCGACAATCCGCGAGCCGATCCTGTCGACCTTCGCAATCAACGCCACCCCGGCGGAATGGGATGCGCTGCTCGCGCTCACCATCGCGGAGAAGAGCCCGGTAGCGAAGAACACGCTGGTGGCGCTGCTCGGTAGCAGCCGGTCGCCAGGACTCGGGCAGCGGGCGCTCGACCTGTTGCAGGCGGACACGCTGACGACGCCACAGAAGGGCATCCTGCTGCGCGCGGTGTCGAACCGTCACCCCGAACTCGCGTTCAACTGGGCGGTGGCGCACCGCGAGCTTGCCGAGAGCTTCATCGAAGAGGGCGCCCGGCCGGGGTATATCGTCGGACTGGGTTCACGCTCCAACGATCCCGCGATGCCGGCCAAGATCGAGGCGTTCGCGGCCAAGTACCTTGCTGCGGGTCAGCGCGCCGGCGCAAACCGGGCGCTGACCGCGATCGCGGTGCGCAAGGGCACCGCCGATCGCCTGCGCCCGGCGATCACCACCTGGCTGGCGAAATGATCAGCCGACCTGCCTGAGCCCGTCGGCGCAGCTATGTGCCCTGGCGACGTAATGCTGCGCCGACACGACCAGCGAGGCGCGGGTCGCGTCGTCTAGCTGGCGCACCGCTTTGGCTGGCGAGCCGATGATAAGGCTGCCGGCGGGGAAGGTCTTGCCCTCAGTCACCAGCGCGCCGGCGCCGACGATGCAGTCGTCGCCGATCACCGCGTGGTTGAGGACCACCGCACCCATGCCGATCAGCGTGCGGTTGCCGACGGTGCAGCCGTGCAGGATGGCATGATGCCCGACCGTGCAGTCGGCGCCCACGACCAGCGGAATGCCGGGATCGGAATGGAGCATCGCGCCCTCCTGGATGTTGCTGCGCGCACCGATCGCGATCTGCGTATTATCGCCGCGGATTACCGCCCCGAACCAGACGCTGACGTCTTCGCCGAGCACGACGTCGGCGATGAGATCAGCGCTTGGCGCGACCCACGCGGTGGGGTGGCAGGTCGGACGCTTTCCGTCGAGTTCGTAGAGCGGCATAGGTTGATCTCCTTCACGCGAACATTCCGGCTGACGGCACCTGATCAAGCTAAAAGCAGGCATCAGCGCCAGAAAAAACCATATTGGTTGATCCAGGTTATACTCGCTTTTAACCAGCTATTTCGCAATTGAGTCGTAGCAAGCGTGCACGATACGGAGTGCATGCTGATGATCCGATTGCTTTATATAAGTACGACACGGTCTCCCATGACCCCCGCTGAGCTCGACAGCGTCCTGCGGGTCTCGCGTCGCAACAACAAGGCCGCCGGCGTGACCGGACTGCTGGTCGTGGGTGGGCGTCGCTTTCTTCAGGCACTGGAAGGACCGGAAGCGGCGGTATTGGCCACCTTCGAGCGAATCCGTGCAGATCCCCGCCATTTCGCGGTCGTGATCCTCAGCCGGTCGGCGATCGAGCAGCGCCAATTCGGCGAATGGGCGATGGGCTATCAGCCAGGAGCGGCGCTCGGTGCGGAGGCGAGCATCGCGAACGATGTCGAGGCGCTGATCGCACCGATCGACGATCCGGTGGTCCATGCCTATTTTCATCAATTCGCCCTTCAGCATGCGGCCTGAGTTCCTATCCGAACCGGGAAAGCGCAACGTACAGCTGTAATTAAGCGTTCGATCCCGATAGTTCATGAAAGAACGATGGGAACGGCAGCGATGTCAGAACAATCCGGCTATCCTTTCGCCCGTGCGGGCAGGTCGGGCGCGAACCCCGCCATGGGACCACGACGTTTCGGCGAAGTCGGATCAGCGATGGATTCGATCTTCGGTGCGCCCCGCGCGGCCGGGACGCGCGACCTGCCGAGCTATGCGATGCCGGTCGTGGTGCCGCCGCGACGGCGCCGGCGCGGCGCGCGCGTGCTCGGCGGCGTAGCGCTTGCCGCAGTTGCGGCGGTCGCCGGGGTCGCGATGGGGGTGACGGTGCTCGACAACGCCAAGCCCGAAACCGAGCGCACACCGCCAGTGCGGATCGCCGCCCAGCGACAGTCCGCACCGAACATCACCCAGCCCGTGCCACAAGCGAATGTCGCGGTCGCGCCGACCGGGACGATCGCGCCGACCGATGTCCCGGTGACGATCGCTGCGACGGAGGCCCCGGTGGTGAAGCTCGAGACCGTCGACCGCCCGGCCGCTGTGGCCCAACCGCGCAAATACCGCCTGGCCGGCGAAGGCAGCCGCGCCTCCGCTTGCGACCGTCGGGGCGGATCGTCGAGCTTCGCGTGTCTCGCGGAACAGCTCGACGGCGCGGATCGCGACCTGGTCGAGGCTTATGCCTCGGCAGCCGAGGCGGGGGTACCGCGCGGCTATCTGGTCGGGGTCAATCGCCGCTGGGTGCGCGCACGCGACCGGGCGCAGGACGATCCGGCGGATACGCTGCGATCCTATGAGGATCTGACCGACGAGCTATGGACGGCCCGTCGGCGTGCGCTGCGCGACGATGAATGATCATGGTCGGCCGATGAGGGTAGAGAGCGGCTTCGTGCCTTTGCCTGACGTCGCAGTACGCCGCGCGGAGGGCCAGCTGGTCTATGCTGTCGGCGACATTCACGGACGCTACGACCTGCTCCAGCAGATCCTGCGCCGGATCGTCGCCGATGCCGCGGTGCAGGCGAACGGGCGGCGCCCGGTGCTGGTATTCTGCGGAGACTATATCGATCGCGGACCCGCTTCCGCCGAGGTGCTGGCCGCGCTGGCATGGCTGCGGCGGCGGCCGGACTACGAGACGCACCTGCTGATCGGCAATCACGAACAGGCGCTGCTGCGCTACCTCGGCGATCCCGAGAGCGGACGGCCTTGGGTCGGCTTCGGCGGCGCCGAGACGCTTGCCGCGTATGGGGTCGCAGCTCCCGATGTCGCGGACGACACCGAGTTGCACGTCGACACGCGGGACCGGCTGCTCGACGCGATGCCGGCGTCGCATCTCGACCTGCTGCAATCGCTGGAGACACTCGTGACGATCGGCGACTACGCCTTTTGCCATGCGGGCGCGCGGCCGGGGCGATCGCTGGCCGACCAGACGGTGCAGGATCTGCTGTGGATTCGGGGACCGTTCCTCGACAGCACCAAGCCATTCGAGAAGATGATCGTTCACGGGCATAGCTGGGACGGCCCGGAGCCGGTGGTTCGCAGCAATCGTATCGGCATCGACACCGGCGCCTATGAGACTGGCGTGCTCACCTGCATTAGGATCGAGGACGGGCGCGTGTTCGTGACCGCGACCGAGTCGTGAATGGTATGCCTTTCTGAGTTTTGCGCGCGTGACGTTGCCGTCGTCGCGGAGGCGCTGATCGGGGCGACGCTGACGCTGGACGGCGTCGGCGGCAGGATCGTTGAGACCGAAGCCTATGCGGCAGACGATGCGGCGTCGCACAGCTTCAACGGGCGGACGATGCGGAATGCGGCGATGTTCGGGCCGGCGGGGCACGCCTATGTCTATCGTATCTACGGCCTTCATCTGTGCCTGAACATAACCTGCGGCAACGGCAGCGCGGTCTTGATCCGGGCGATCGAGCCGGTGACGAGTATCGACGCGATGCGGCGACGGCGCGGGTTGGAGAAGGTCGAACTGCTGTGTGCGGGGCCCGGGCGGCTCTGCCAGGCGCTCGGCGTGACCGCGGCGCATAATGGGTTGTCGCTCGATGCGCCGCCGTTTGCGTTGGTTGTGAGCGGCGCGCTAGAGCCGGTGGTCGCCGGGCCGCGGATCGGAATTCGGCGGGCTGCAGAGACGCCGTGGCGGTTCTGCTTGGCAGGGTCGCGGTTTCTGAGCCGACCGGCGCCGAGAGCATGACTCGGAAGCGGCTAACAGCGCACCCGAGCAAACGTGTGTCCCCGCGAAGGCGGGGACCCGGTGCTGGGTCCCCGCCTTCGCGGGAGCACAGCGGGTGCTACCCACCCCCGAAAAGACGCGCGACGGATCCTAGCGCTTGTTGCTCTTCTTGCCGCCCTTCTTCTTCGCGGGTTCGGCCTGGCGCTCGTAGAGTACCGCGCCGATCGCGAGTGCGCCGAGGCCGAGTGCTGCACCGATCAGGGCGAGTGCGCCGCCGGACTTCGAGGCCAGGCGCTTCTCGCCCTTGTCGGCCTTGTCGCGCTTGTTCGCCCTGTCCTTCTTGGCGACTGGGGGCAGGCCCTTTACCTCGGGCTTGTGGGTGTGGGGCGGTTCCTGGAGCGGGTAGGGGGACTGGTTGGCTTCGGGGACCGTGAGACCGTGTGACATGCGAAAACCCTCGTGGTGAAGAGCCGCCAACGCCCGACCCTGCTCACAGTTGCGCCAGCGGATCGAACGATCGCAGCCGTACGTTGGCGCTGAGGGAGGAAGGCTATCGTGTGGGAAGCGGGGTTCTGGGGGTTCGTTGGCGGTTCCGCGCTGATCCTGGGGGCGGCGATCGGCTATTACGCGACGCTGCCGCAGCGGCTGATCGCGGCGGTGATGGCGATCGGATCGGGCGTGCTGATCTCGGCCGTCGCGTTCGACCTGATGGACGAGGCGTTCAAGCAGGGCGGATTCGACTCAACCGCGGGCGGTTTCGTCGGCGGCGCGGTCGTCTACACCATCGCCAACATCATCGTGTCGCGGCGGGGCGCCAAGCACCGCAAGCGATCGGGGTCGAACGCCGACCAGAGCCAGCCAAGCGCCGAGGGCGGCGGTGGACTCGCGATCGCGATCGGCGCGTTGCTCGACGGTATCCCGGAATCGGTGGTGATCGGCGTGAGCCTGCTCGGTGGCGGTGGGGTGAGCGTCGTCACGGTCGCCGCGGTGTTCCTGTCCAACGTTCCCGAGGGGCTGTCGAGCGCGGCGGGGATGAAGAAGGCGGGACGCAGCGCCGGGTATATCTTTGGGGTGTGGTTCGGGATCGCCGTGGCGTCGGCGATCGCAGCGATGGTCGGGAACGTCGCGCTGGCGGGAACCAGCCCGGAGATCGTCGCGGCGGTGACCGCGGTCGCGGCGGGTGCGATCCTGGCGATGCTGGTCGACACGATGATCCCCGAGGCGACCGAAGGCTCGCATGACTATAGCGGGCTGATCGCGGTAGTCGGCTTCCTGCTCGCGTTCGTCCTCAGCAAGGCAGGTGGCTGACATGGCCGAGGATACGATCGACGTTCCGATCGCGCCGATGGAGGCGCGGCTGGTGGAGGAGTTGCCCGAGGACGAAGGCTGGCAGTTCGAGCCCAAATGGGACGGCTTTCGCGCGATCGTGGTGCGCGACGACGACGAGATCCGCATTCATTCGAAATCGGGCAAGCCGCTGGCGCGCTATTTCCCGGAGGTGGTCGCGCTCGTCGCCTCGCTTGGCGCGAAGCACTTCGTGCTCGACGGCGAGCTGATCCTGCCGATCGGCGAGATATTGTCGTTCGATGCGTTGCAGCAGCGGCTGCACCCGGCGGAGAGCCGTATACGACGGCTTTCGGAAGAGACCCCTGCGCAGCTGATGCTGTTCGATTGCCTCGGGATCGGCGATCAATCCTATCGCGACCGGCCGCTGAGCGACCGCCGTGCCGCGCTCGAGGCGTTCCACCGCGATAATGGCGGTTCGGCGGTGCTGCTGTCACCCGCCAGCACGTCGCGGACGCAGGGGCAGGGGTGGCTTGCCGGCAGCGGCGGCGCGCTCGACGGGGTGATCGCCAAACGGCTCGACGAACCCTATCGATCGGGCGAGCGCGCGATGCTGAAGGTCAAGCAGCACCGTACCGCGGATTGCGTGGTCGGCGGGTTCCGCCGGGTAAAGGAGGGCACCGGGGTCGCATCGTTGCTGCTCGGGTTGTACCGAGCGGACGGGGCGCTCGATCATGTCGGCTTCACCTCGGCGATCGCGGACGCTGACCGCGCGGCGCTTACCGCGATGCTCGAGCCGTTGGCGGGCGGCGACGGGTTCAGCGGCAAGGCGCCGGGCGGGCCGAGCCGCTGGAACAACGGTGCCGCGAGCGAGTGGGTGCCGCTGCGGCCCGAGCTGGTGGTCGAGGTGATTTACGATCAGGTCACCGCGGGGCGGTTCCGTCACGGCACCCGGCTGCTGCGATGGCGTCCCGACAAGCCGGCAGCGCAATGCACGACCGATCAACTGATCCACGAACTGCGACCGCGCGAGTTGGCGGAGCTGGCGGCGGAGAAATGACTCTTGGTGTGCTCACAATAAGCGTATGACCGTTCTCCAAAGGTTCGCAGGCCTTCTCCAGGAGTATAACGCATGCGACGTCCGAGCCTGACCGCGGAAGAGATCCGCGACGAATTGAACCAAGCCGCGCTGCGGTTCTCGCTGGACGGCGAGGGTTCGAAGATCGACTTCATGCTGCCGACGCCAGCCGAGCCGGAAAGCGTGTCCTCGCCCAATTGGGACGTGCAGGCGGAATGCCCCGAGGGGCTGGACGAGATCGCGCGGCGTGCGGTCGCGGAGGTATCCGCGAACTACGATCTCGAGGATGCCTGACGCAGCCTCGCGTTAACCAGATTCTTCGGGTGCGGGTTGAACCGATCCCGGCGTCGTCGGTTTGCTTTTTCTGGCACAGGAGGAGGCGGCGGCTATGAACGACGACAAGGAACGCACGATCCGCGATCGCGCCTATGCGATCTGGCAGGAAGAGGGCGAGCCGGAAGGTCGCGAGGCGGACCATTGGCACCGCGCTGCATCGGAATCCGGCGGCACTCCTGAGGCAACCGATCCTACCGCCGGGGTCGATGCTAGCGGCTTGCCGACCGAGGATAGCGCGACGAGCGAACCGCCGGCGGTCAGCGCCCCGGCCGAGGCCAGCACGCTGACCAAGATCAAGCGGAAGACCGCGAAGATCGCCAAGTCGATCTGACGGCGACAATTTACCTCCCTGCTACTCTACCCGCCACCGCACCTTCCGGCGCATGGCGGGCTACCTGAACGATAGGAACCTACGTGACCTCGCTTCCCGATACGCTCGAGGCGGGATCGCCCTATCCTTTAGGTGCCACCTTCGACGGCGACGGCATCAACTTCGCGGTGTTTTCCGCCAACGCCGAGAAGATGGAGCTGTGCCTGTTCGATCCGTCGGGCCGGCGCGAACTGAAGCGGCTGGCGCTACCCGAATGGACCGACGAGGTCTGGCACGGCTACCTTCCCGATGTCGGGCCGGGGCTGCTATATGGCTACCGCGCGCACGGGCCTTATGCGCCCGAGCGCGGGCATCGCTTCAATCCCAACAAGCTGCTGCTCGATCCTTACGCGCGCAAGCTGTCGGGCGAGATCCGCTGGACCGACGCGCTGCATGGCTATCGGATCGGATCGGCCAAGGAGGATCTGAGCTTCGACCGTCGGGATAGTGCGGCGGCGATGCCGAAGGCGGTGGTGGTCGACGATCATTTCGACTGGTCGCGCGACATCCGCCCGAACACGCCGTGGTCGGAAACGGTGATCTACGAGGCGCATGTGAAGGGGCTGACCAAGCTGATGGAGCTGGTGCCCGCCCGCGAACGCGGCAGCTATGCGGCGCTCGGCCATCCCGCGGTGATCGCGCATCTGAGGCGGATCGGCGTCACCGCGATCGAACTGATGCCAATCCAGGCCTTCACCCAGGACCGATTCCTGAAGGAGAAGGGGCTGAGCAATTACTGGGGCTACAATACGCTCGCCTTCTTCACTCCCGAAGCGCGCTACCTGGCGGGGCACAGCCAGAACGAACTGCGCCGCGCGGTGCGGCGGCTGCATTCGGCGGGGATCGAGGTAATCCTCGACGTTGTCTATAATCACAGCTGCGAGGGATCGGAGCGCGGCCCGACGCTGTCATGGCGCGGACTCGACAATGCTACCTATTACCGGCTGGTCGAGGGTGACGAACGCTATGCGATCAACGACACGGGGACCGGCAACACCTTCGACCTGACCAAGGCGCGGGTGATCCAGATGGTCGCGGATTCGCTGCGCTATTGGGCGACCAGCTTCGGGATCGACGGGTTCCGCTTCGATCTGGGGCTGACGCTCGGGCGCGAGCGCGAGGGGTTCGATCCGGGGGCGGCGTTCTTCGACGTGCTGCGGCAGGATCCGGTACTCGGGCGGCTGAAGCTGATCACGGAACCGTGGGATATCGGGCCGGGCGGTTACCAGCTCGGCAATTTCGCACCAGGCTTTGCCGAATGGAACGACAAGTACCGCGACACGGTGCGCAAGTTCTGGCGCGGCGACGCCGGCCAGCGACCCGATCTGGCGGCGCGGCTGTCGGGATCGGGCGACCTGTTCGACCGACGCGCGCGGCGCCCCTGGGCGAGCGTCAACATCATCGCCGCGCATGACGGCTACACGCTGGCCGACACCGTGATGTACGAGGAGCGTCACAACGCCGCGAATGGCGAGGACAACGCCGACGGTCACTCCGAAAATTACTCGCGCAATTGGGGGGCGGAAGGACCGACCGACGATCCCGACATCGCGGCGGCGCGCGGACGCGTGATGCGCTCGATGCTTACCACGCTACTGACGTCGCTCGGCACGCCGATGCTGGTCGCGGGGGACGAGTTCGGACGGACCCAGCAGGGCAACAACAATGCCTATTGCCAGGATAACGAGATCAGCTGGCTGGACTGGGCTGCCGCGGAGAGTGCGGACGGGCAGACACTGATCGACTTCACTGCGCGACTGACCGCGCTGAGGAAGCAGTACGCGGTGCTGCGATCGAACGCCTATTTCTATGGCGACCAGCAGCAAGTCGACGGCGTCAACGACATCGAATGGTTCGACGAACGCGGCGAGACTTTGATGCCTGACGATTGGCAAAATCCGGAAGGTCGTGCGCTGCAGATGCGGCGCGCGCGCAAGGCGGCGGACGGTAGCCTCGAAATGGTCTCGCTGCTGCTCAACGGATCGGAGGACCCAATCGAGTTCGCGCTGCGCGGGCCCACCGGCACGCGGACGCTGCTGATCGACAGCGCGGACGCTGGCATTGGCGAGGGCGAGATCGGCGAGAGCTATGTAGTGGCGCCGCAGGGAGCGGCGCTGATCGCATGGCAGCTCGACGCGGAAGATGTCGGCTGATGCGCTGGGGCGCTAGCATCATTGCGGCGGGTCGCACCCGGTTCGCGCTGTGGGCGCCGGATCGCGCGGCGGTGACGCTGGTGATCGACGGGCGTGAACCGCTGCCGATGACCGCGCAGGACGACGGCTGGTTTGCGATCGAAACCGATGCGCCGGCGGGCACGCGCTACCTGTTCCGGGTCGCGGAGGCGGTCGACGTGCCCGATCCGGCATCGCGCGCGCAATCGGGCGGTGTCCATGGCTGGAGCGTCGTGGTCGATCCGACGACGTTCCGCTGGCGGAGCGACTGGCGGGGACGTCTATGGAGCGAGCATGTGATCCAGGAGATCCATGTCGGCGTGCTCGGCGGCTTTCGCGGCGTCATCGCACAGCTTCCGGCGATCGCGGACCTCGGCGTGACCGCAATCGAGCTGATGCCGGTCGCGGCGTTCGGGGGCGAGCGGGGCTGGGGCTATGACGGCGTGCTGCCCTATGCGCCGGCAGAGGCGTATGGGACGCCCGACGATCTGCGCGCGCTCGTCGATGCCGCGCATGGCGTCGGGCTGTCGGTGCTGCTGGACGTGGTCTACAATCATTTCGGGCCGGACGGTAATTACCTCGGCGGCTATGCCAGCGGCTTCTTCCACACCGATGTCGCGACGCCGTGGGGAGGGGCAGTCGCGGTCGATCAGCCCGCGGTTGCGCGCTACTTCATCGACAATGCGCTGATGTGGTTAGAGGATTACCGGGTCGACGGGCTGCGCTTCGACGCGGTGCATGCGATCGGCGACGACGCCTTTCTCGACACAATGGCCGAAGAGATCCGCGCGCGTTGCGGCGATCGGCCTGTTCATCTGGTGCTGGAAAACGAGCATAACGATGCCGACCGGATCGGCGGTGGCCGCTATGATGCGCAATGGAACGACGATTTCCACAACGTTCTCCACGTGCTGCTGACCGGAGAGACCAGCGCCTATTACGGCGATTTCGCGGAACGGCCGGCGGAGCGGCTGGCGCGATGCCTGGGCGAGGGGTTCATCTATCAGGGCGAGGCATCGCCCAACGGCGGGGGCGCCGCGCGCGGCAAGCCGAGCGGGCATCTGCCGCCGACCGCGTTCGTCTCGTTCCTCCAGAACCACGACCAGATCGGCAACCGCGCCCTCGGCGAGCGGCTGACGATCCTCGCGGATCAGGCCAAGCTGCGCGCGGCGACCGCATTGTTGCTGCTGTGCCCGCAGATCCCGCTGATCTTCATGGGCGACGAGAGCGGCAGCGATACGCCGTTCCTGTTCTTCACCGACTTCCACGACGAACTCGCCGACGCGGTTCGCGAAGGTCGCCGTCGCGAGTTCGCGAAGTTCGCGGCGTTCGCCGATGAGGCCGCGCGCGCGGCGATCCCCGATCCCAATGCGCGCTCGACGTTCGGCGCATCGCGTCCGCAGCCGGGCCCGGCGGCGGCCGAATGGCGAGAGCTTTACCGGCGGCTGCTGGCGGCACGGCGGACGGAGATCGTGCCGCGGCTCGCGGGGGCAAGAGCGCTGGGTGCGCAGGTCGTCGGCGACAAGGCCTTCGTGGCGCGCTGGGCGATGGGCGACGACCGGGTGCTGACGTTGTTGTTCAACATCGGCGACGACGCAGTCGAGCTTCCCGAGCAGAGCGCACCCTTCTTTGCGGTGGGCGAGCCCGGCGGCTCGGCTAGCCTCGCGGCCTGGCTGGTATGATCGGGTCATTCGATGAGCTCGTCGCGGCTGCCGGTTTATCCGCCGAGTGGGAGGATGCCGGTAGCGTCGCGCAGAGGGTGAGCCGATCGTCGCTGCTGGCGATCCTCGACGCGTTGGGGCTGCCCGCCGATGACGACCGCTGCATCGCGGGGAGCCTGGCGCGGCTTCGCGAGGAGGCGGACGCGGCCCGCTACGCTTCGGGCGAGGTCGGTCGCGCGGTGACGCTGCCCGCGGGCATCGCAGCTGGACGGGCCGAGTTGGTGCTGGAGAATGGCGCCCGGATGGCGGTGAACCTGGCGGCGCGGGGAGGTGACGTCGTACTGCCCCCGGTCGCCGAGCCCGGCTACCATCTGCTCGAGACTGCGGCGGGCACGGTCGAGCTGACGATCGCGCCGCCCCGATGCTGGCAGCTGCCCGTAGGCAGGCATTGGGGCGCGGCGGTGCAGATCCCGGCGCTGCAGGGATCGGCGCCGACTCATTACGGCGACTTCGGCACGCTGGCGGAGACTGCGCGCGCGTTCGGGGAGCGCGGTGCGGCGGCGTTGGCGATCAATCCGGTGCATGCCTTGTTCCCGGCGGATGCAACGCGCTTCAGCCCCTATGCCCCTTCGACGCGGCTGTTCCGGAACGTCGTGCTGGCGGATGTCGCGGGCGCTGGTCCTGACGATACGGCGCCGCTGATCGATTGGGCTTCGGCGATCCCCGCGCGGATGAATGCATTGCGTCAGGCGTTCGCGGCGGATGGCGAGCAGGAGGCGCTGGCGGCGTTTCGACGCGAGGGTGGCGCGGCGCTGGAGCGGCATGCCGTATTCGATGCGCTCAATGCACACTTCTTGGCCGCAACTGGGGCGCGTGGCTGGCAGGAGTGGCCGAGCGCCTTTCATGATTCCGATGGCAGTGCGGTGGCTGCATTCGCGGCGGCGCATGCAGGCGAGGTCGCGTTCTACGCCTATCTGCAGATGCGGGCGGATCGCGGCCTTGCGGCGGCGCAGGCGGCTGCGGTCGCGTCGGGCATGGCGATCGGCCTGATCGCGGATCTCGCGGTGGGCGTCGATCCGGGCGGCAGCCAGGCTTGGAGCGGGCGCGGCGATCTGATCACGGGCCTATCGATCGGGGCGCCGCCCGATCCGCTCGGGCCGACCGGGCAAAATTGGGGCATCACTGCGTTGTCGCCGGTTGCGCTGCGCCGCACGGGGTTCTCGGCGTTCAAGGCGACCTTGCACGCATCGCTGGGGCATGCGGGCGGTATACGCATCGATCACGCGCTCGGCCTGTCGCGGCTGTGGGTCGTGCCACACGGGGCGCCGGCGGGAGAGGGCGCGTATCTCTCGATGCCGTTCGCTGATCTGCTGCGGATCGTCGCGATCGAATCGCACCGTGCACGCGCGATCGTGATCGGTGAGGATCTCGGCACGGTGCCGCCGGGCTTTCGTGACGTCATGGCGGCGCGCGGGATCTACGGCATGGCGGTGCTGCCGTTCGAACGCGAAGAGGATGTGTTCAAGCCCGCGGCGCGCTGGTCGCCGCAGGCGGTGGCGATGACTGGGACCCACGACACCCCGACGATCGCGGGGTGGTGGCAAGGTCGCGACCTCAACTGGCGCGCGCGGATCGAAGGCTGGCCTGACGCCGCGTTGGTGGATGCGCAGGTCGCACGTGACGCGGAGCGGACCGCGATGTGGCAGGCGATCGGCGCTGGCGAACTGCCGGCGGACCCCGCTGCGGCGGTCGATGCCGCGATCGACTTCGCCGCAACGACGCCGTGTCCGCTGGTGATCGTGCCGATGGAGGATCTGCTCGCGCTCGACGAGCAACCGAACCTGCCCGGCACGACCGACGAACACCCTAATTGGCGACGGCGCATGCCCGGCGAAACCGCGGCGCTGCTCGATGCACCCGATGTCGCCGGGCGGATCGCGCGGCTCAACCGGATCGAGACCGTATGACGCCCCGCGCCACTTATCGGCTGCAGTTCAACGCCGGCTTCACCTTCGACGACGCGCTGAAGATCATGCCCTATCTCGACGCGCTCGGGATTAGCCATGTCTATGCGTCGCCGATCACGGTCGCGCGCAGCGGATCGACGCACGGCTATGATGTCGTCGACCCGACCCGGATCGATCCCGCGCTGGGTGGCGAGCCGGCGTTCAGGCGGCTGGCGGCGGCGCTGCGAGAGCGCGGGATGGGGGTGATCGTCGACATCGTCCCCAATCATATGGGCGTCGCCGGCGGAGAAAACCGCTGGTGGAACGACGTGCTGGCGAAGGGCGCGGACAGCGAGTTCGCCGAGTATTTCGACATCGATTGGCGGCGACCGATCGTGTTGCCGGTGCTCGGCGCCGGGCTCGACGCGGTGATCGCGGCCGGCGACATCGCGGTCGAACAGGGCGATGGCGGGCTCGAGATCGTCGCCTATGGCGAGCACCGCTTTCCGGTGCGGCCTGAGGATCGCGCGATGCCGGGCGACGAGGCGGCGTTGCGCGCGCTGCTCGAGCGCCAGCATTATCGGCTCGCATCCTGGCGGACCGCCAACGACGAGCTGAATTGGCGGCGGTTCTTCACGATCAACGAGTTGGCCGGGCTGCGGGTTGAGGATCCGCAAGTGTTCGAGGCGACCCACGCGCTGGTGCTGCGGCTCTATGCGGAGGGGCTGATCGACGGCGTCCGCATTGATCATGTCGACGGGCTGACCGACCCTGCAGGCTATTGCCGCAAGTTGCGCGCGCGGCTCGATGCGACCGAGCGTGCAGCCGACGCGCCCGCAGGACCGGCCTATCTCGTGGTCGAGAAGATCCTCGGGCCCGACGAGCCGCTCGCCACCGATTGGGGGATCGACGGCACCAGCGGCTACGACTTCATGGAGGAAGTGTCCGCACTGCTCCACGATCCCGCGGGGGAGATGCCGCTGACCGATCACTGGGCGGTGCTGAGCGGGCGTCCGGCGGCGTTCGCAGCGGAGGAGTTGCTGGCGCGGCAGCAATTGCTCGATTGGCAGTTTGCGGGGCAACTGGACGGCTGCGTCGATGCCTTCGCTGCGGCGGTGCCAAAAGCGCAGGGGGTCACGCGGGCGATGCTGCGGCGTGCGATCGAGCGGCTGCTCTGGGTGTTTCCGGTTTATCGCACTTACGGACTTGGCGACACCGCGCCCGCCGCCGATGCCGCGATCCGCGACCGGGTGCGGGAGCGGGTCGCGCCGCATGTGCCGCCGGGCGAGGGTGGCGTGATCGATCTGGCGCTCGGCTTGCTCGGCGGGGCGGGCGGCACGGAAGCGGGGGAGGCGGTGCGGCGGTTCCAGCAATTGTCGGCGCCGATCGCCGCGAAGTCGGTCGAGGATACCGCCTTCTATCGATATGGCCGATTGCTCTCGCGAACCGATGTCGGCTTCGATGCCGAGCGCTTTTCGATGTCGGTCGATGCCTTTGCCGAGGCGATGGCGGAGCGGGCGGCGACGTGGCCGCACGCGATGCTCGCTACCGCGACCCACGACCACAAGCGGGGCGAGGATGTCCGCGCGCGGCTCGCGGTGCTGAGCGAGCGGCCGGCTGCGTGGATCGCGTTCGTGTCGGAGCTGGAAGCGGAGATCGCCGCGTACGGTGCGGATGTCGACGCGGCGGATCGCTACGTGCTGTGGCAAACGCTGGTCGGTAGCTGGCCCGACGGGGCGCCCGACGGCGATTACCTCGCGCGCATCCAGGCGTGGCAGGAAAAGGCGTTGCGCGAGGCGAAGCTGCGGTCCTCGTGGGAGGCGCCCGACGAGCGTTATGAGGCGGCCTGCAAGGCGCTCGCGGCAATGGTGCTGGTCGAGACGGGAGGCAAGCGCGCGCGGTCGGCAATCGCGCGGTTTGTTGGTGAGATCGCGGCGGCGGCGATGGCCAACAGCCTGGTCCAGGTGGCGCTGCGCTACACCGTTCCAGGGGTGCCCGACCTTTATCAGGGTACGGAGGCGCTGGACCTCAGCCTGGTCGATCCGGACAATCGGCGGCCGGTCGACTATGCGGCGCGGGCAATGAGCCTGGCCGATGGGAGCGATCCGAAGCAGGCGCTGATCGCGTCGCTGCTGGCTCTACGTCGCATGGAGCCTCGGCTGTTCGCGGAGGGCGGCTTCGTGCGTGCCGATGTTTCGGGGCCGCTTGCGGATCGCATCCTTGCGTTCAGCCGGGTTCGGGAAGGGAGCCGGCTCGACGTTGCGGTGGCGCTGCGGGGAGCGTCCTTGCGTGAGGAGCTTGCGGAGACTGCGATCGTGTTCGACGGCGGTCGGAGGCTCGACGCTACCATATTGCGGGAAAGCGCCGTTTGGTTTGCGATGAATAGGGGCTCTTGAGCGCCGCCTAAGAATTTCTCGACTTCGCTCGAAACGAACGGGGGAGGGGCGATCTTCTACAACCCCATTCGTTTCGAGCGCAGTGAAGAAATTCCTCGCCAAGATGGGGGAGAGCGTGTGCCGCTCTCCCCCGCCAGCTTCACTTGACCGCGAGCATCACCACCGACTTCGGCGGCAGCGTCACCGTGAGCGTGGTGCCCGTCAGCTGAGCGCCGTCGAACCGCGCCGGGGCCACGGCGTTGGGTGTGGCGAACGAGTTCAGCGAATTGACGGCCGGTGCGGTCAGGACGCGTCCCGACACCGTCGCACCCGCCGCCAGCCCGGCGACGTTGGTCGACACCGTCGTGGCACGCTTCGGGTCGAGGTTGGCTAGGCCGACATGGATCGCGCCATCCTTGCCGCGCACCGCCGACGCGCTGACCGCGGGCATCACCCAGCCGTCCTTGTTGTACCACGGCGACTTGAGCTGGATCGGCAGCACGGTGCCGTCCTGGTACGGCTTGTACATCTCGAAGACGTGATAGGTTGGCGTCAGGACCATCTTCGGCCCGTCGGTGAAGATCATCGCCTGGAGCACGTTCACCATCTGCGCGATCGCGGTCATTTTCACCCGGTCCGCGTGCTTGGCGAAAATGTTGAGGTTGACCGCCGCGACCATCGCGTCGCGCAGCGTGTTCTGCTGGCGCAGGAAGCCGGGGTTGGTGCCGGGATCGCCGGCGTACCAGGTGCCCCATTCGTCGACCGCGAGGAATATCTTCTTCTGCGGATCGACCTTGTCCATCACCGCGCTGTGGCGGGTGATGAGATCGTCCATGCGCAGCGTCTCGGCGAGGACCTGCGCCCAGCCGGCTTCGTCGAATTCGGTCGCCGAGGCGCGCGGCGGCCAGCCGCCGGGCACGGTGTAGAAGTGGAGCGACAGCGCATCGACCTGACCCGATGCCTCGCGCATCATCGTCTCGGTCCATTTCAGGTCGTCGTTGTTCGCGCCGCTGGCGATCTTCAGTATCCGCGTATTCGCGGGCGCCTTGATGAAGGTCGCGTAGCGGCGGGTGACGTCAGCGGCATATTCGGCGCGCATGTTGCCGCCGCAGCCCCACAGCTCGTTGCCGATGCCGAAATAGGGCAGCGCCCACGGTGCCTTGCGGCCATTGCGTGCGCGTTGGTCGGCGAGGCTACCGGCGGGCGCAGTGATGTATTCCACCCACTCCGCCATTTCCTGCGGCGTGCCGTTGCCTACGTTGCCCGAGATATAGACTTCGGCGCCGATTTGTTCGGCCATGTCCATGAATTCATGGGTGCCGACGGTGTTGGGTTCGGTGACGCCGCCCCAATGCGTGTTGATCTTCACCGGGCGCTTAGCGCGCGCGCCAATGCCTTCCCGCCAGTGATATTCGTCGGCGAAGCAGCCGCCGGGCCAGCGGACCACCGGCACCCCCAGCGCCTTCAGCGCGCCGACGACATCGTTGCGAACGCCGCGGGTGTTGGGGATCTTGGAATTGTTGCCAACCCACAGGCCGCCATAGATGCCGGTGCCGAGATGCTCGGCGAACTGCGTGAAGATACGGCGATCATAGACCGGGCCGGGCTTGTCGGCCTGGATCGTCAGCTCCGCCGGTGCCGCGGTCTGCTGCACCCCGGTCTGCGCGGGCGCGATCGCGGCGCTGGTCAGCGCGAGCGCGGCGACCAGGCGCCGGATGGAGCGGAACGGGGACTTATTCATCGAAGGTCTCCACGGATTGACGGTGGCCGCGCAGGAATGCGTCGGCGACTAGTTGCAGGGGACGTACATCGACATCGCTGCGACGCTCGCGGACCAGCGTGGCGAAGCGCGCGTAGAGACCAGGATATTCCTCATCCTGCGCGTGCTGCTCGCCATCAGGAAGGGTCAGCACCGCGCCGCCCTTTGCGAGAGCGAGCGTGCCGGCGTCGGTTTCGACCGTGATGTCCCAGCTTTGCGGGCCGGTCTGGCGCCAATCGAGGTCCATCGTGATCGTAACGCCATCGGTGTCGCGGAAACCGAGATCGGCGGCGATCGGTGCGGCGCGGTTCGCGGGCGTGAACAGCGTCGCTGTTTGCAAGAAGAACGGGCGCGGCAGGATGCGCGTGACGATCGACAGCGCGTTGATGCCGGGATCGAACACGCCGAGCCCGCCCGCTTCCCAGATCCACGCCTGTCCGGGATGCCAGACGCGGACGTCCTCGCGCCAGACGATCGCGGCGCTGCGGATCTTGCGATCGGCGAGCCACACGCGCGCGGGTTCGACCCCCGCGGCATAGCGCGAGTGCCAGCTGGCGAACAGCGTCGCGCCGCTCGCCTCGGCTTCGGCGACCAGCGCGGCGACTTCGGACAGCGTCGCACCGGGCGGCTTTTCGAGGAACACATGGGTGCCGCGCGCGAGCGATTGGGCGGCGAGGTCGTAGCGGACCTGCGGCGGGGTGCAAAGCGCGACCGCGTCGACCGCCACGTCGCTGGCGAACAGCGCGTCGAGCGTCTTGAAATGCGGTGTTTCGGCGAAGCCCGGATGGTTGGGGCTTACCGTCGCGGCGAGCGTGAAGTCCGGGTTTGCGGCGATCGCTGGCAGGTGCTGGTCGACCGCGATCTTGCCGACGCCGACGATGGCGATGCGGCTGGGGGCGGCGGTCACAGCGTGCGCACCGAGACGGGCGCGACGGCGGCGCGGGCGAGCGGGTTGCGCAGCGGCAGGGTGAAGGGCGCTGCCTCGATCTCGAACACGTCGCCTGGTTGCGTTCTGATGCCGTCGCTGAACGACAGCGTCGCGGTGCCGAAGAAATGGACGTGGATGTCGCCAGGGCGCCTGAACAGGTCGTATTTGAAGTGATGCGCCTCCAGGTTGGCGAGGCTGTGCGACATGTTCGCCTCGCCGCTGAGGAACGGCTTTTCCCAGAGCAGCGCGCCGTCGCGGTGGATCCGGCTGGCGCCGGCGATATGCTCGGGCGGAGTGCCGACCAGCAGTTCGGGGCCGAGTGCCGCCGGGCGCAGCTTGGAATGCGCGAGCCAGAGGTAATTGTGGCGCTCGGTCACGTGATCGCTGAATTCGTTCGCCAGGCACAGGCCGAGGCGGAACGGCGTGCCGTCGGGGCCGATCAGGTAGATGCCGGCAAGCTCGGGCTCCTCGCCGCCGTCCTGCGCGAAGTCGGGCATCGTCAGCGGATCGCCGGGGCCGACGAGGCAAGAGCCGTCGCCCTTGTAGAACCATTCGGGCTGCTGCCCCGTCTGACCGGCCGCAGGCTTGCCGCCCTCGACGCCTTCGAGGAACATCCGCATCGAATCGGTCTGGGTCGCCGCGGCAGCCGCATCGCGGTGCATCTTGTCGCGGCCCTCGGCGGAGCCGAGATGGGTGAGCCCGGTGCCCGTCATGACGAGATGGGCCGGGTCGTCATGATCGATCGGCGCGATCAAGTGACCCGCCACCATCTCCGCCACGAGATCGACCTGCTCGCCGCTGCCGCACGCGGCGACCGCGGTCGCGAGATCGGAGCCTGCAGCGATCGCGCGCTCGGCAAGGACGCGGACGCTGGCGACGCCCGGAACGATCCGGGCGTCGCCGTCATTAGCTGCGATCACCGATCGCGTGCCGCCGGCGCTGCGATGCTGCAATAGGCGCAGGGTCATCCATCTCTCTCCCCGATAACGCCGTCCTGCGACGGTCGTCGGTCATTACGTCAGCGTTAGTTGGTCGCGACCCCGTCGATCAGGCTCGGCAGGCCGCTGTCGTCGTGCAGCACGGTGGGCAGCAAGGCGGTGCCGAGGTTCTGGTAGGACACTGGGCGCAGGAAGCGATCGATCGCAAGGCTGCCGACCGAGGTGGTCCGTGCGTCCGACGTGGCGGGGAAGGGGCCGCCATGCACCATCGCGTGTGCGACCTCGACCCCGGTGGGCCAGCCATTGGCCAGGATCCGCCCGGCCTTGCGCTCCAGCACCGGGACCAACCGGGTGGCGAGCGCGGTGTCGTCGTCGTCCATGTGCAGCGTCGCGGTCAGCTGTCCCTCGGCAGCGGCGAGCACCGCCACCATTTCATCCTCGTCGCGGCAACGGACGAGGAGCGAGGAGGCGCCGAACACTTCGTGACCGAGTGCTTCGTCCGAGAGGAACTGGGTGGCGGTAGTCGAGAAGAACGCCGCCTGGCCGTGGGTGACGCCTTCGCCGACCTGGCCGCGGGCGATCGTCTCGACCGCGTCGTGCGATGCAAGCGCCGCCGTGGCTTGCTCATAGGCGGCGTGGATGCCGCTGGTGAGCATCGGTGAGGCGGCGGCGTTGGCCAGCGCCTCGCCGGCTGCCTGAACGAAGGTGTCGAGACCGTCGCCTTCGATCGCGAGGACGAGCCCGGGATTGGTGCAGAACTGGCCCGCGCCCATCGTCAGCGATCCGACGAACGCCGCGCCGAGCGCGGCGGCGCGCGCCTTCAACGCGTGGGGCATCAGGACGACCGGGTTGATGCTCGACATCTCGGCATAGACCGGGATCGGCACCGGGCGTGACTGGGCGAGCTTGACCAAGGCCAAACCGCCGCCGCGCGATCCGGTGAAGCCGACCGCAGCGATGCGCGGGTCCTGGACCAGCGCGGTGCCGAGCTCGATGCCGGGGCCGACGAGATGCCCGAACACGCCGTCGGGCAGGCCGCAGGCGGTGACCGCGCGGCGGATCGCGTCGGCGACCAGCGCGCCGGTCTCGGGGTGCGCGGGATGGCCCTTCACCACGACGGGCGCACCCGCCGCGAGTGCCGAGGCGGTGTCGCCGCCGGCGGTCGAGAAGGCGAGCGGGAAGTTGGACGCGCCGAACACTGCGACCGGGCCGAGCGGGATCATCCGCAGCCGGAGATCGGGACGCGGCAGCGGCGCGCGGTCGGGCAGGGCGGGATCGATCCGGATGCCCATCCAGGCGCCGCGGCGGACGACACCGGCGAACAGCTTGAGTTGGCCCACGGTGCGACCGCGCTCGCCTTCGAGCCGGGCGCGCGGCAGGCCGCTTTCGCGCATCGCGGTCTCGATCAGAACGTCGCCGATCGCGACGATCTCATCACCGATCCGCTCGAGAAAGGCGGCACGCGCCTCGCGATCGGTCTCGCGATAGATATCGAATGCTGCTTCCGCGGCAGCGCAGGCGGCGTCGACGTCGGCCGGGCCGTGGCTGGAGGATCGATCGGTCGAGGCGGCGCGCTCGATCACTTCGCTTTGGTTGTCGCTCATCGCTGCTGCTCCATTTGTTACTCGGACATATGGCCCGGGAATGCGCTTGGCAATCTTTGTCGTTCCACGATCGCCGATCGCCTGATACCAAATCGCCGGGGAGATCCAGTTGGCCGACATCATATCCGATCCGATCGCCGAGGCCGAGCCGGAAAAGGTCGCGGGCGTCCGCGTCCCGCGCGGCACCGGGCGGCGGCTACATGGTGCGATCGCGCACAAACTCGGCGTCGCCATCCTGTCGGGCGAATACATGCCGGGCGACGTGCTGTCAGGCGAGGTCGCGTTTTCGGAAGCGCTTGACGTCTCGCGCAGCGCCTATCGCGAGGCGGTACAGGTGCTGACCGCGAAGGGGCTGGTCGAAAGCCGACCCAAGGCGGGCACGCGGGTGTTGCCGCGCAATCGATGGAATCTGCTCGATCCCGACGTGCTTGCCTGGGCGTTTGCGGGCGAGCCCGACATCCAGTTCGTGCGCGGCCTGTTCGAGCTGCGCGCCATCGTCGAGCCCGCCGCCGCGGCGCTGGCGGCGGAGCGTCGCGATCGCGCGGACCTCAAGACGATGAAGGACGCGCTCGCGGCGATGACCCGCTACACGCTGGCGAGCGAGCCCGGACGCGCCGCCGATCGCGACTTCCACGATGCGATCCTGCGCGCGACCCGCAACGATGCGCTGGTGGTGCTGAGCGCGAGCATCGGCGCAGCGGTGAGCTGGACCACGCAGTTCAAGCAGCGCCAGCGCGCCTTGCCGCGCAACCCGATTCCCGATCACCGCCGCGTGTTCGACGCGATCGTCGCGGGCGATTCGCCCGGCGCGAGCGAGGCGATGCGGGTGCTGGTCGACATGGCGCTGGACGACACCCGCGCGGCGATGGTGGCGTAGAACCGCGGCGAGGAGCGGGGGCCCGAAGGCCCCCGCGGTAAGTCACTCGGCTAGATCGACTACCTGCGGCGGCGGCAGCGGGTCGGTCACCTTGGCACCCCACAGCGCGTAGAACAGGATGTAGAGTTCGCACACCGCGGTCAGCAGGAACGAGGTCTGCAGGCCATAGGCGTCCGCAATCCAGCCCTGCACCACGACCAGCGCACCGCCGGCGATCGCCATGATCAGCAAGCCCGAGCCTTCCTCGGTCAGCGGGCCGAGGCCCTTGATGCCGAGCGTGAAGATCGTCGGGAACATGATCGAGTGGAACAGCCCGACCAGGATCAGCGACCACATCGCGAGCGGCCCATCGGAGAGGACGGTGACGATCATGACGATGAAGGCGCCGATCGAAAAGGCGGCCAGCACCTTTTCCGCAGGTATCTTCTGCATGATCGCGGAGCCGGCGAAGCGGCCGATCATCATCCCGCCCCACAGAAAGGTCAGGTAGCGGCCGGCCTGCTCGTTGGTCAGGTTGGCAATGTTGGGCTGGCTGACGAAATTGACGAAGAGATTAGCGACGCCGATCTCGGCAATCAGGTAGATGAAGATGGCGGGGATGCCGAAGACGAGGTTGCGATGCTTCCACAGGCTGTGGTGGCGGCGCTCCTCCTTCGCCATCCGGCTGGTCGCCTGACCCATCGCGGGGAGCGGAAAGCGCGCGATCACGATCGCGAGCACGACCAGCACGATCGCGACGAGCACATAGGGGAGGACCACCGACTGCGCGTCGGCGAGGCGTTCGGCTTCGGTCAGCACCGTGCCGACTTCGGAAGTGCCACCCTTCGACCGGCCGAGGATCAGGTACGCACCGAACAGCGGCGCCAGCATCGTACCCGCGGAGTTGAGCGCCTGGACGAGATTGAGCCGCGACGACGCGGTCGCCGCCGGGCCGACCACCGCGACATAGGGGTTGGCCGCGACTTGCAGCAGGGTGATGCCGCTGGCGATAACGAACAGCATGACGAGCGTCACCCCATAGGAGGGGAGCGTCGCCGCGAGGACCATGCCGAGCGCGCCGACGGCCATGATCAGCAGCCCGATCACCAGCGATTTCTGGTAGCCGATTCGTTCGATCAGCTTGGCCGACGGGATCGATGCGAAGAAATAGGCGATGAACCACACGCTTTCGATCAGCGTCGTCTGCGTATAGTTCAGCTCGAACACGCTTTTCAGATGCGGCAACAGCGTGTTGTTGATGACAGTGATGAAGCCCCACATGAAAAACAGGCTTGCGAGCAACGTCAGCGCGGATCGATAGTTGGTCCCGGTGACGCCCGGCGGATCAGCCGCATCTGTCGGCATCTGGATCGGCGTGGCCATGCTTAACCCTCTTCCTTCTGGGAGCCCGTGTCGGAGCGAAAAGCGTGGCCGCCCGGCTTGCCCTGATTGATCTTGTCAGACTATAAATACCGCAAGGGCGCGTCAACGGCGCCGATGCGAAAGAACTCTACAGGAGCGGACCCAATGCGCGCGAGAAGAAATTACGGTTCGTTGACGGCAATAGCCGCGGTTCTGCTGCTGGCACCGGCCACTGCGCACGCCGCCGACGCTGCGCGGAGCGTCGCGGGGACGCTGAAGGACGGCACCTCGGTGGAGGCGATCACGCTCAGCAACGCGCGCGGGGTGACGGCGCGGATCCTGGCTTACGGCGCGACTTTGCAGTCGCTGCGCGGCCCCGATCGCGCCGGCAAGATCGCCGACGTCGTCCTCGGCTACGACGATCTCGCCTCCTATGTCGATCATCCCAACTATTTCGGGGTGACGGTCGGCCGCTATGCCAACCGCATCGGCGGTGGCAAGTTCATGCTCGACGACAAGACGTATCAGCTGCCGCTAAACGACAAGACCAATTCGCTGCACGGCGGCGGCAAGGCGTTCGACAAGACGGTCTGGAAGATCGTATCGATCAAGAGCGGCCCGCAGGCGAGCGTGGTGCTGAGCCACCGCAGCCCCGATGGCGACGCCGGCTACCCGGGCAACCTCGATGTCACGGTGACCTATTCGCTCGACGACAAGGGCGATCTCGGCATCGCATTCGACGCGAAGACCGACAAGCCGACGATCGTCAACATGACGAACCACGCGATCTTTGATCTGGGCGGCGAGGGGTCACCGATGGGCGCGACCGGGCATTTGCTAACGATCCCGGCGCGCGCGATCACGCCGGTTGATGCACGGCTGGTGCCGACCGGGCAGTTGCAACCCGTAGAAGGCACGGTGTTCGATTTTCGCACGCCGCGGATCGTCGCCCAAGGCATTCGCGACGGCCGCGACCAGCAGATCCGCTACGGCCAGGGCTACGACCATAATTTCGCGCTCGACAAAGGCCTGACCGCGACCCCGCAATTGGCGGCGCGCCTGGAGGATCCTGCATCGGGCCGCGTGCTCGAAGTGCTGTCGACCGAACCGGGGGTGCAGTTCTACACCGGCAACTTCCTCGACGGGACGTTCGTCGGCAAGGGCGGGCATCTCTACCGGATGGGCGACGGCATCGCGCTCGAGCCGCAGAAATTCCCGGATGCGCCCAATAAGCCGAACTTCGTGTCGGCACGGGTCGATCCGGGCAAGCCCTATCACCATGTAATGATCTACCGCCTCTCAACCGCTCGCTGACGGACACCCTCCCCCCATGACCGACACACCGATCGACACACCGAAGCTGCGCTCGCGCGCCTGGTTCGACAACCCTGCGAACATCGACATGACCGCGCTTTATCTGGAGCGGTATCTGAATTTCGGGCTGAGCCTGGAGGAGCTGCGTTCGGGCAAGCCGATCATCGGCATCGCGCAGACCGGCAGTGATCTCAGCCCCTGCAACCGCCACCATCTGGTGCTGGCGGAGCGGCTGCGCGAGGGCATCCGCGAGGCGGGGGGCATCGCGCTCGAATTCCCGGTCCATCCGATCCAGGAGACCGGCAAACGCCCGACCGCGGGGCTCGACCGCAACCTCGCCTATCTGGCGCTGGTCGAGGTGCTCTACGGCTATCCGCTCGACGGCGTGGTGCTGACGATCGGCTGCGACAAGACGACGCCGGCGTGTCTGATGGCCGCGGCGACGGTCAACATCCCTGCGATCGCACTGTCGGTCGGGCCAATGCTGAACGGCTGGCACAAGGGCGAGCGCACCGGATCGGGCACGATCGTGTGGAAGGCGCGCGAGCTGCTCGCGACCGGCGCGATCGACGACGAAGGCTTCATCAAGCTGGTGTCGTCGTCGGCACCGTCGACCGGCTATTGCAACACGATGGGCACTGCAACGACGATGAACTCGCTCGCCGAGGCGCTCGGCATGCAGTTGCCCGGATCGGCGGCGATCCCGGCGCCGTACCGCGACCGGCAGGAGGTCGCGTACCATACCGGCAAGCGCATCGTCGACATGGTCGCCGAAGACCTGAAGCCGTCCGACATCCTGACGCGTGAGGCGTTCCTGAACGCGATCGTGGTCAACTCGGCGATCGGCGGATCGACCAACGCGCCGATCCATCTCGCCGCGATCGCACGCCATATCGGCGTCGACCTGCCGATCGACGACTGGCAGAAATACGGCCATCACGTGCCGCTGATGGTCAACCTGCAACCCGCGGGCGAGTATCTCGGCGAGGATTACTACCACGCCGGCGGCGTGCCCGCGGTGGTCGCCGAGCTGATGAAGCAGGGCCTGATTCACGAGGATGCGATCACCGCCAACGGCAAGTCGATCGGTGACAATTGCCGCGACGCTACAATTGAGGACGAGCGCGTGATTCGCCCGTTCGCGACGCCGTTGATCGCGGATGCGGGCTTCATCGTGCTGCGCGGCAATCTGTTCGACAGCGCGATCATGAAGACGAGCGTGATCAGCCCCGATTTCCGCGCGCGCTATCTGTCCAACCCGGACGATCCCGAGGCGTTCGAGGGGCCTGCCGTCGTGTTCGACGGGCCCGAGGATTATCACCACCGCATCGACGATCCCTCGCTCGGCATCACCGATCGCACCTTGCTGTTCATGCGCGGCGCGGGGCCGATCGGCTATCCCGGCGCGGCCGAAGTGGTGAACATGCGCCCGCCCGCCTATCTGATCCGCGAAGGCGTGCAGGCGTTGCCGTGCATCGGCGACGGCCGGCAATCGGGTACGTCGGGATCGCCCTCGATCCTCAACGCCAGCCCCGAAGCCGCCGCGATGGGCGGCCTCGCGCTGATCCGCACCGGCGACCGTGTGCGGATCGATCTCGGCAAGGGCACCGCGGACGTGCTGATCTCGGACGCGGAACTCGCCGAGCGCCGCCGTGCGCTGACCGAGGCTGGCGGCTACGCCTATCCGGCGTCGCAGACCCCATGGCAGGCGATCCAGCGCCAGACTGTAGGCCAACTGTCGACGGGCGCGATCCTCGAGGGGGCGGAGACGTATCAGCGCATTGCGCAGACAATGGGGTTGCCACGCGATAACCATTGATTGCTTGGGTCGTCGGGCGCCTTTCAGGGCTCGACGACTCGATATTTGGCTACAAAACACCCTCTATTTTTCGATTGCCAGCGTACGACCTTCTGTTATTAGTAGGACATAACGCCGCCGACACGAGCGGACGTACTATTAGGGGAGAAGACGTATGAAGACGCTGGCGAGTCATGTCCTGTGTACCGTTTCGGCAATCGCATTGGCGATGGGGTTCGGAGCTGCTGCCTCGGCGCAGACGAGCACCGACGCTACCGCCGCGCCCGATCAGAGCGTGTCACCGGCAGGTACGGTCGCAGCGGTGGGTACCGAACAGGAGCCGATCGCAGACGACATCATCGTCACCGGCGTCCGCGCCAGCCTTCAGGGTGCGCAGACAATCAAACGTAACGCGACTCAGGTCGTCGATTCGATCGTAGCGGAAGATATCGGCAAGCTGCCCGATAACACCGTGTCCGACGCTCTGCAGCGGGTAACGGGCATTCAGGTCTATCGGAACCAGGGCGAGGTCAGTTCCGTGCTCGTGCGAGGTCTGCCCAACGTTCAGTCCCTTATCAACGGCCGAGAGGCGTTCACCGGCGTCGGACGTGGTGTGGCGCTGCAAGATATCCCGGCGGAGCTTGTCGCTGGAGTCGATGTCTACAAGACGACAACGCCCGATCAGATCGAGGGCAGCGTTTCAGGGACGATCGACATCCGTCTGCGTCGACCCTTGGACTTCGATGGCTTCGAGATCGCCGGCGGAGCGCGGACGTTCTACAGCGATAAGCGCGACAAGTGGAGCTACGTGACCAGCGGGTTGGTCAGCAATCGTTGGGAGCGGGCGGCGCCGAGTTCGGGGTGCTGATCGGCGCTTCCTACAACGACCGCAAATATCAGGATCAGACCGCATTCAACTTCGGCTTCAGCCCGCTCAGCCCGACTGATCGTACGTTGGTTCCCGACACCGTTGGCGGGCTCGTCACCGATGGCAACCGCCAGCGGCCGGCGGTGAACATGTCGCTTCAGTTCAAGCCGACCCCGAATCTCGAATTCTATGCTGACGGCCTCTACACGGGCTATCGGCAGGATTACGAGGTGAACTTCTTCGTCGGCCTGCCGAAGGCGGGTGGCGTGACGATCAACGCGCGGCAGAACGGCACCGCCTCCTTGAACGGCGCCGAGTTCCCCGTCGCTGGGACGATCACGACGCGCGACAATTTCACGATCACCAGCAAGCAGGCCTTCAAGCAGAAGACCGACGGCTATCAGGCGAATTTCGGGACACGCTATACGGCGGGGTCGGCGCTGCTTTCTGCCGAAGTGACCTACAACAAGAGCACCGTGCGAAGCCGAGCGCTGATCGTCGACACGTCCTATGTCGTGCCGAGGATCGACTATGACTTCAACGCTGGTGGCACGCCCTCGATCAATCCGAACGGCTTCGACCTGACTGACGGATCGACGCTCGGTCTCCTGACGCTGTTCGACAATCGCGACGCGAGCAACAGCGAGCAATGGGCCGCAAAGGGAGACCTGCTCTACACGTTCGAAAATCCTGCGTTCCTGAAGAATTTCAAGGTCGGTGCTCGCTATGCCCGCCGGACCGGCGACTCCGGTAGCGCCCAAAGCGGCGCGCTCGGTCTGGGCGGAGTACCGACTTCCGGGTTTGCGGGCTCCATCGGCAACGCACCGGACGAGATCATCGGTGGCCGATTGGGTGTCGATAACTTCGCGCTGGCGAGCACCGCATGGATCAACGAGAATGCGGATCGGCTGCGCGCGCTCGCGGGGCGGCCTGCAGGAGAACCAGCCTTCGATCCCAACCGGACATTCTCGTTGGTGGAGACGGTCTACGCCGCCTACGGCCAAGTGGGTTTCGGCACGCAGGACGATGTCTTCGAGGGAACCGCCGGCGTCCGCCTCGTCAACACCGTGACCAACCTCAACGCGGTTCAGGTGAACATCAATCCGCCCGCAGGGACGCCCGCAACGTCACCGATCGAGGGGCGGCGCAATGAACTGAACCTGCTTCCGAGTGCGACACTCAAGTTTCGGCCGATCGACAATATCGTCCTTCGGCTGGTCGCCGGTAAGCAGATCTTCCGGCCACAATTCACCGACCTGAACCCTGCCGTTGCGGTGACCCTGACCGGCGTCACCGGGGGCTCATCCTCCATCGGCACGGGGAACGGCGGAAACGCCAACCTGCGCGCGGTGAAGTCGGACAATTTCGACGCGACCGCCGAGTGGTATTTCTCGAACACCGGTTCCGTCACCGTCGCGGGCTTCTACAAGAAGCTGGACAACTACATTCAGACCACAACGGACTTCGAGGCGGTGCCCGGCTTCCCCGGCAACATCCTGCTGACCCGTCCGCGCAACTCCGCCACGGGCAAGCTGAAGGGTGTGGAGATCGCAGGTACCCAGTTCCTCGATTTCTTACCCGGCCCGCTCAGCGGGTTCGGTGGGCAGGCAAGCTTCACCTATTCCAGCGGCTATCTTAAGAACGATGCAGGCGTGAGGCAGGCGATCACGCCGTTGTCGAAATATTCGTACAATTTGGTCGGGATCTACGAGAAGTACGGGTTCTCGGCGCGGCTCGCGTATAATTGGCGCAGCAGCTATACCGACAGCTTCTCGGGTGCGGTTCCCGGTGGCGCTATTCTCGCCCGGCCTCTAAGCTTCCTCGACTTCTCGGCCAGCTACGCGATCAACGATAAGATCACGCTCACGGTCGATGCGACCAATCTGCTGAACGAGACCTACCACGATTATTTTGGCGCCAGTGGCTTGGCCCCTCGCGACACGCGGGTTTTCGACCGGACGTTCGGTGCCGGGCTTCGCGTGAGGCTCTAGGGGGGGAAGGTTGCCATGGGTATGCGTCATTTGAGTGCAAAGATCCTCGGCGTTGCGCTGATGGTGATGCCCGCCGTCGCATTGGGGCAGGTGCCCACGAATGCTCCTGGATCGGCTGACCGGCTGATGGGCGACCTGTCGCCGGTCCACGATCCCGCAATCATCAAACAGGATGACACCTATTATCTGTTCGTTACCACCAGCAGGGAGGACCAGCCACCCGGGTTGATCCACATCCGCACTTCCAAGGACCTCGTCACCTGGACCAAGATCGGCGCGGTGTTCACGGCGATGCCGGCCTGGGCCAAGCAGGAGATCAAGGGAACGACCGGGCTGTGGGCGCCCGACATCTCCTATGCGAACGGCCAGTACCGGCTGTATTACTCGGTCTCGACCTTCGGCAGCAATCATTCGGCGATCGGCCTGGCGACGACGCCGACGCTCGATCCGGCGGCGCCGGGCTATGGCTGGACCGATCAGGGTCGGGTGATCGTGTCGCCGCGCGGGGGCGATTACAACGCGATCGACCCCAATGCCTTCATCGACGCGGACGGCAAGAACTGGCTGGCGTTCGGCAGCTTCTGGACGGGATTGAAGCTGATCGCGATCGATCCGGCGACGGGCAAGCGGCCCGTGGGTGACGAGAAGGTTCTCGCGATCGCCCAGCGCCGCAATCCCGGCGCGATCGAGGCGCCGTTCCTGATCCGGCACGGCGATTTCTACTATCTGTTCGCCTCCAACGACTTCTGCTGCCGGGGCGCGAACAGCAGCTATTACACCGTGGTCGGCCGATCCAAGGCGGTCACCGGACCCTATGTCGATTACGACGGCAAGCCGATGATGGACGGCTATGCCCAGGTGGTCCTTCACGCGAAACTGGATCCCACCAACCGCTGGCGCGGGCCCGGGCATGTCGCGGTGCTGCACGACGGGCCGCGCGACTATATCGTCTACCACGCCTATGATGCGCGCAATAAGGGCCGGCCGACGCTGCGGATCCAGTTGCTCGGCTGGACCAAGGATGGCTGGCCGGTCGCGCAGCCATGAACGACGTAGCGCGTACCCGACTGGAGAGAAGATGAACGATCCCACATCGCTGACGCGCCGCACCTTCATCGCCGCGACCGGTGTCGCCGCCGCCACGGCCGCGACCGCGCAACGGCGGGGAAGGGGCGTCACGCCCGGCCAGCCGCTAAACCCGGTGGTCCGGCGGCGCGCGGACACGCAGATCTTCCGCCACACCGACGGCAATTACTACATGACCGCGTCGGTGCCCGAATATGACCGCCTGGTGCTGCGCCGGTCGCGGACGCTCGCCGGGCTCGCCACCGCGCGCGAGACGGTGCTGTGGCGGCATCTCGCGAGCGGGCCGCTCTCGGGCTTCATCTGGGCGCCCGAGCTTCACCGTATCGACGGCCGCTGGATCATGTATTTCGCGGCCGGCCCCAGCGGCGGGGGCGAGGACGTGTTCCGCATCCGCACCTATGCGCTGGTCTGTGACGGCCCCGATCCGATGACCGGCCGCTGGAGGCTGCTCGGGCAGCTGACCACGCCCTGGGACAGCTTCACGCTCGATTCGACCTCGTTCGTCCACCGCGGCGTTCGCTACCTGCTATGGGCGCAGAAGGAGCCGGGGATCGACACCAACAGCAACCTCTATCTCGCGCCGCTGAAGACCCCGATCACGCTCGCGGCTGCACCGGCGCGGCTGACGGTGCCGACGCTCGATTGGGAAATCCGCGGGTTCAAGGTCGCCGAAGGCGCAACGGTGCTGCCGCGAAATGGCCGGTTGTTCATGACCTATTCGGCGAGCGCGACCGACGACCGATATTGCCTCGGCCTGCTGACCTGTGCCGACGATGCCGACATCATGCAGCCGTCGAACTGGACCAAGTCGCCCAAGCCCGTGTTCGTCAGCTCGGACGCCACGAGCGTCTACGGCCCCGGCCACAACAGCTTCACCGTCGACGAGCAGGGCCGCGACGTGCTGGTCTATCACGGACGCGACTATAAGGCGATCAAGGGCGACCCGCTGTTCGACCCCAATCGCGACACGCGGATCCAGCGAATCTACTACCGGGCCGACGGTACGCCCGATTTCGGAATTCCGGTCGGCAATGGGCCGCTGCCATACCGCATGGCGCCGGCGGGGCGCTCGGGTGCCTTCCTGCGGCTCCAGGGCGACCGGTTCGTGATCGGCTCGGGGCCGCTCGCGTCGACGCAAATCCGTCAGGTGCCGGGGAAGGGCGGCACTATCGCGTTCGAGCCGATCGAGCGCCGCGGCCAGCGGCTCTGTCACGACGGCGCGGGCCGGGTGGTCCTGGCGCGCGACGACGGCACGCCGGGATTTGCGGCGCGGAGCAGCTTCGTGGCGATCGGGCAGGGCCGTGATCGTCAGGCGTACCGGCTGGTCGGCTCAGGCGGACTACACCTCCAGGCTGCGGGCGACGAGGTCAGGATCGCGCGCGGCATGCAAGGCGCGAGTTTCTTGCTGAGCTGAGGGCGTCACATGGATGGGCGGCCGGTTCACCGCCGGGGTTTGAGCCGCCAGTCAACGTGTCGGAACGCCCATAGCTAAAGCCGATAATCTACATTATGTAGAATCTACGCTGTAGCCGGGACGAGGACCAGCGTCTTTCCCTCGACCCGCCACGATGCCAGCCGCGACAGGAAGTTCATGCCCAGCACGTCGGTATCGCCGAACGCGGGCGATACGACGACGCCGAAATCGCGCGCGGTGACGTTGCCGACGGTCAACTCTGCGACGGTGGCGGTTCGTGCGCTGACCATGCCATTCGCGGTGTTGAGCACCGCGGGAAACGGGCTTTCGTCGGTATCGAGCTTGGCGGCCGCCGCCGTCGCAGCCGATAACGCCGTGGTCGTTGCACCGCTATCGATCAGCATCCGCCGTCCGATCCCGTTGATCGTGACGTCGGCCCAGAAATGCCCGTCCTCCGCCATCGTGATCCGGGTTTCGCTGCCCTGGACCTGCTGATCGCTGAAGATGCTCGTGATGCCTGACAAGCGATGCTGCTGGCTGACGATCAACAAGCCGACCGCGAAGACCGCGACCCATGCCAGTGCCATCGCCATCGTCCGCTTCAGCGGCACGCGCCGCGCGAGCAGAGCGGAAACCGGCAGGATCAGGAACAGCGCGTACATCACGATATCCGCGACGCGATCACCGCTCATCGTGGCAGGACCAAGCCGTCATAGGCGGGTTCGACGCCCGCCGGGAGGTCGCGGCACAGCGTTGCATAATCCATGCTGTGATCCATATGCACCAATGCCGCCTGCTTCGGTGCGAATGTCTCGACCCAGCCGAGCGCGGTGGCGAGATCCGGGTGCGTCGGATGCGGCGCCACACGAAGGGCATCGACGATCCAGACGTCGAGCTGCTGATACATCGCCGCCATATCGTCGGTCATGATGTTGAAATCGGTGGCATAACCGATCGCTACGCCATCCGCTTCGAAGCGCAGCCCCGCCGACAGGATCGATCCGTGCGGCTGATCGACGACGCTGATCGCGATGCCGCCGATGGTGATCCGATCCGGCAGGACCGACGCCTCTACGGTCGGCGGATAGCCGCTGCGGCCGCTGAACGCATAGGTGAACCGCTCCTCCAGGACGCCCAACGTTGCCGCGCGGGCGTAGCCTGGAACCGGGCGGCCGATGGTGTGGAACACCTGCCGAAGATCGTCGATACCGTGACAATGATCGGCATGGTCATGCGTCCAGATCACCGCGTCCAGCGCAGCGACGTCGGCGGCGAGGAGTTGTTCGCGCATGTCTGGGCTGGTGTCGACGAGGATGCGGGTGTCGCCGTGTTCGACGAGGATCGACGATCGCGTGCGACGGTTGCGCGGCTCGGCGGGGTCGCATGCACCCCAGTCGTTGCCGATCCGCGGCACGCCTGACGAGGTGCCCGATCCGAGGATGCGTACCCTCACCCCTTTGCCTTGGCGAACAAGGTGAAGAAGTTGTCAGCGGTGGTCTGCGCCAGTTCCGCCGGGTCGACGCCGCGGAGGCCGGCGAGAAACCGGGCGGTGTCGGCGACGAACGCGGGCTCGCCGGGCTTGCCGCGGTGCGGGACGGGCGCGAGAAAGGGCGCATCCGTTTCGACGAGCAACCGGTCGGGCGGTATCCGCGCCGCCGTCTCCTGAATGTCGCGGGCGTTCTTGAACGTCACGATGCCGGAGATCGAGATGTAGAAACCCATCGCAAGTGCCTGATCCGCGAAGGAGCCGCTTGCGGTGAAGCAGTGGATCACGCCGCCATAAACCCCCTTCCCCAGCTCGTCCTCAAGGATCGCGAGCGTATCCTCTTCGGCATCGCGGGTATGGACGATGATCGGCAACCCGGTCTCCCGGCACGCGGCGAGATGCGTGCGGAAATTCGCCTGCTGACGGGCACGGTCCGATCGGTCGTAATGGTAATCGAGCCCGCTCTCGCCGATCGCGACCACGCGGGGATGCGCGGCGCGATCGATCAGCGTCGCCGCATCGACGTCTGGATGTGCATCCGCGTCGTGGGGGTGAACGCCGATCGCCGCCCAGACGTCGGGCTCGCGCTCTGCCGTAGCGACCACCGCATCCCATTCGCTCTCGCGGGTGGAGATGTTGAGCATCGCGGTGACCCCGCTGGCGCGCGCGCGCGCGAGGATCTCGCCCTGCTGTTCGAACACGCCCTTATAGTTGAGGTGGCAATGGCTGTCGGCGAGCATCACGACTCCTCCGCCGGCATCTCCAGCCGCGGGAACACCGGACTTGGCGGCGCGATCCTGAACCCCGATGCGGCAATACGATCATACCAGCCATCGTCGTCGATCGCGGCATGATCGCGTTCCTCGGCACCGATCTGGTCGAGCACCTTCCCGGCTGCGTCCGGCACCACCGGGAGGATCGCGATCGCGAGCATCCTGATCGCGCGGACCAGCGTACGCAGCACCGCGTGCATTCGCGCAGGGTCGGTCTTGCGGAGCGCCCAGGGCGCCTGCGCATCGATATACTGGTTGCACGCGAACACGCCGCGCATCCACGCCTCGATCCCCTGCGACAGCATCAGATCGGCGAACGCAGCCTTCAATCCCGCACAGGCAATGACGACCTCCTCGATCAACAGCCCGTCGGCGTCGGTCGCATCGCCTGCTTCGGGAAAACCGCCCTCGAGGTTCTTGGCGACGAACGACAAGGTGCGCTGTGCGAGATTGCCGAAGCTGTTGGCGAGCTCGGCGTTGACGCGGGTGACGATCGCCTCCGCGGAATAGGATCCGTCCTGCCCGAAGCTGACCTCGCGCAGGAAGAAATAGCGTAGCGCATCGACCCCGAAGGCGTCGGCGAGCGCCATCGGATCGACGACGTTGCCGACCGATTTCGACATTTTCTCGCCGCGGCTGAGCAGGAAGCCGTGACCGAACACGCTCTTCGGCAGCGCGATCTTCGCGGACATCAGGAACGCCGGCCAGTAAACAGCATGAAATCGCACGATATCCTTGCCGATCAGATGGAGATCGGCCGGCCAGTATCTCGCGCCCTTGGCGGTCGCATCGGGATAGCCCGTTCCGGTAATGTAGTTGGTCAGCGCGTCGACCCAGACATACATGACATGTCCGGGGCTGCCCGGCACCGGCACCCCCCAATCGAAGCTGGTCCGCGACACCGACAGGTCGGACAGCCCGCCTTCAACGAAGCGCAGCACTTCGTTGCGGCGGCTTTCCGGGCGGATGAAGTCGGGATTGGCCGCATAATGATCCAGCAGCGGCTGCTGGTATTTGGACAGGCGGAAGAACCACGTCTCTTCCGCGGTCCATTCCACCGGCGTGCCCTGCGGCGAACGGCGATCGTCCCCTTCCCCGATCAGCTCCGCCTCGTCGTAAAACGCCTCGTCACGCACCGAGTACCAGCCTTCGTAGCGGTCGAGGTACAAGTCGCCCGCCTCGGCCATCGCCTGCCAGATTGCCTTGCTGGCGGCATAGTGATCGTCGTCGACGGTGCGGATGAAGCGGTCGTAGGAGATGCCAAGACGATCCGCCATCACGCTAAAATGCGAAGACATTTCATCGGCGAAGTCGCGGACCGGCACGCCGCGTTCGCGCGCCGCCTGGGCCATCTTAAGCCCGTGCTCGTCGGTGCCGGTCTGAAACAGCACATCGCGGCCGGCCTGACGCTGGAACCGCGCGATCGCGTCGGCCGCGATCATCTCATAGGCGTGGCCGATGTGCGGGCGCCCGTTGGGATAGTGAATCGCGGTCGTGATGTAGTAAGGTTCAGCCATGTCCGGCTCGTAGTCGATCGATCCGGCGAGGTGAAGCCTAACGGAGCCGCGCCACTAGCCCCGCCATCTCGAATACCGTCGCCTGGGGATCGAGCGACAGGCCGAGTGCCGCGCCCGCGAGGTCACGCGCCGCAGCATGGGCGTCGAGCGCCACCTTCAGTGCCTGCCCGGTTCGCGTCCGTGCCGCACGCGCGATGAACGACGGTGCCAACTCCAGGAACGCAGCGTACCGCGGCGTCGCAGCCTTGCCTGCCAAAGCCCTGGCAAGCTTCACCCGCTCGCGATTGTCGGGGTCGCCGCCACTGGCGATCGCGGACAGCGAGCGCTGCATACCCATGACGTCGAGGCCGGCGTGGCGGAGCGCGCGGCCGGGAGCGCCGTCGGCGTTGTTCGCCAGTGCGGCGATGTCGTCGGCGTCCGCATCGGGCAATTGGCCGCGCAGCACGCTCGCGACCTGATCCTCGGCGAGGGCTTCGAAGCGCAACAGCCGGCAGCGCGACCGGATCGTCGGCAGCAACTGCCCCGGTGCATGGCTCACCAGCAGGAAGATCGTGCCCGCGGGCGGCTCTTCCAAATTCTTGAGGAGCGCATTGGCGCCGCCGCGCTCGAGATCGTCGGCCGCATCGATCACCACCACGCGCCGCGCGCTCATCGACGGCATGGTCGCGAACATCGGCTGAAGGCTGCGGATCTGCGCGATCGTGATGCTGCGCGCGAGATCCTGGTCGGGCTTCTCCGGGTCCTTCGGGAGTCGCGACAAGGTGCGGAAGTCGGGGTGCGACCCGGCGTCCACCAGCGAGCGCGTCGGATGCGTCGGCGGCACCTCCGCGTCTGGTGGCACGGTGCCGGGATACGCGCCGTCCACGAGCATCCGCAGCGCCGCGGCGCGGGCGAAGCTCGCCTTGCCGACGCCTTCGGGGCCGACCAGCAGCCACGCATGATGCAGCGATCCGCCCCGCATCGCCGCGCGAAATGCGGCCTGCGCGGCGGTATTGCCGATCAGTGACGTCATCGCGTCACGCGCGCGATCAACCGAAGAACGAGGTCAGGCCGGCCCAGGCCCGACCGAAGAAGCCCGCCGTGCCGACGTCCTTCTCCGCGACCAGCGGCATGCGCTGTTCGGGCATGTCGGCCGAGGTGACGACCAGGTCTGCGATATGCTGGCCGGCCTTGATCGGCGCCTTGATCGGGCCGTCATAGACGACCTTCGCCTTCAGCACCGGCGTCGCGCCCGCGGGCAGCGTCACGGTGAGCGCCTTGGGCGCGACCAGGCCGACGGTGCCGGCATCGCCGAGCTGTACCGCGGCGGTCTCGACCAGCCTGCCCTTCGCGACGATCGGCTTGGCCTGCCACGCGCGGAAGCCCCAATCCATGAAGCGAACCGATTCCTCGATGCGCTGGTTGAAGCTCGAGAGCCCCGCGACGACCATCACCAGTCGCCGGCCATTCTGCTCCGCGGATCCGGTGAAGCCATATCCCGCCTCGTCGGTGTGGCCGGTCTTGAGGCCATCGGCGCCGGCGACACGACCGAGCAGCGGATCGCGATTGGCCTGGGTGATGGCGTTGCCGCCCATCGTCTTGCCCCAGGTGAAATCGCGCCGCGAATAAAATTGCTTGTAGAGCTTGGGATGGTTGGTGATCGTCGCGGCGGCGAGATCCGCGAGGTCGTGCGCGGTGACATAGGTGACGCCGGCGTCGGGCCAACCGTTCGAATTGCCGAAATGGCTGTTCTTCAAACCGATCTCGCCGGCGACGCGGTTCATCCGCTCGGCGAAGGCCTCTTCCGATCCAGAGATGCCCTCGGCCAGCACAACGCAGGCATCGTTGCCCGACAGGGTGACGATCCCATAGAGCAGGTTGGCGACGCTGACGCTCTCGCCCGCCGACAGGAACATCGTCGATCCGGCAGCCGGACCGTGCCACTTGGCCCAGGTTTCCGGCCGGACGGTCATCATCTGGTTGAGCTTCAGCTCGCCCTTCCTGATCATGTCGAAGGCGACATAAACCGTCATCATCTTCGCCATCGATGCAGGCGGCATGCGGCGTTCGGCATCGCGCTGGAACAGCACCGCGCCCGACGACAGGTCTTCGATATAGGCGATCGGCGCGGTCGTCTGAAACTGGGGCGCTGCGGCCATCGACGGGTAGACCAGCAGCGAGGCGGCAAGCGGGGCGACGATCAGCTTCTTCATCATCAACGTCCAGGATTGTGGCGGACGATCAGTCCGCGGGTAGGATCCGAGCGTCGCCATAGCCCCGGTTCGCGACCGCGTCACGCGCGCGTTGCACCGCTTTCGCGCCGACCAGCGGGCCGATCCGCACGCGCCACAAATTACCCGCAGCAGAGACGACGGCGCCGGTCGCTTGCGCTAGCGCCTCGGCCCGTTCCTTATTCGAAAAGGTCGCGATCTGAACGAAGTACGGCCGGTGCTCGCCTGACGCCGCTAGCGGCCTTGAAGTGAGCGGGCGCGAATCGTTACCGGAAACGCGCGCGACCCGTGCCTCGCTCGTTGGCGCGGCGGAGCGCCCTGCCCGCAGGACACGCGCGATCTCGGCTGATGGCGTCACCGCGCGGATGCGCACGTTGGCGGTCGACCGGCCGCCGAAGCCGAGTTGCTGGGCGGCGCCGCGCGACAGGTCGATCAGCCGGTCCTTGCGACCCGGTCCGCGATCGTTGATCAGGACGATGATCGACCGCCCGGTCGCTACCGACGTGACCTCGACGAACGAGCCGAGCGGCAGCGAGCGATGCGCCGCGGTGACCCCCGCCGGATCGAAGCGAACGCCCGAGGCGGTGCGGCTGCCGGCAAGTTCGTCGCCATACCAGCTGGCGAGGCCGCTCGCATCATAGGCGACGAAGGCGCCCGCGGGCGCGGCGACCGCGCGATCGTTGCCGCCGGTGCACGCGACCAGCAGCAACGCTGCGCAAAGGGCTTCAGCTTTCGACGGCATCGGCGAGCAAGCCTACCGACAAAGCGTAAAAATTAGAGCAATTATAGTCGAGGATGACCCGGTAGTTGCCGGTCAGCAGATAGGCGGTTGCGCCGGGGCCGTCGGGCTCGAGCAAGGTCGCCTGCACGTCGTCGGCCGGCCATCGCCCCTGCGGCGAGATCCCCAGCGCGCGCCATTCGGCGATCGTCCGCCAGCGGCTGTGCCGAGCGAACACCCGCGGGCAGCGCGGCGAGACGAGCCGGTTTGCCAGGCCGCTGCGGTCGAGACCTGCGGGCACCGTCACCGCAACGCCCCAGGGCTGACCGGGACGCCATCCGGCATTGGTGAAATAGTTCGCGATCGACGCCAGCGTATCGGCCTCGCTGCCCCAGATGTCAGCACGACCGTCGCCGTCGCCGTCGCGCGCGAGGCGGAGATAGATCGACGGCAGGAACTGCGGATTGCCCGTGGCACCCGCCCAACTGCCCTTCAGCTGATCGCGGGTGACGCCGCGATCGAGCATCTTCAGCCCGGCGATGAATTCGCCCGCGAACAGATCACGCCGCCGCCCCTCGTAGGCGAGGCTGGCGAGCGACCGCAGCAGATCGAAATTGCCGGTATAGGCACCGTAATTGGTCTCATGCCCCCAGATCGCGACCATGATCGCCTCGGGCACCCCGGTCTCGCGCTCGATGCTTTGCAGCCGCGCGCGTTGCGCCTGATAAGCCTGCCGGCCGCGCGAGATCCGGGCGGTGTCGACATGCTGCGCCTTATAGGGCGCGAACGGCGGGCTCGACACCGCCTGTCCGGTGTTAGCGCCGCCCCCAGGCTGGCCGCGATCGAGATCGATCACGCGCTGGTTGAGCGTCAGCGTCGGAAACACCGCATCCGCGGTCCGCACGGTGACACCCTGCGCGATCGCCTGCTGGCGGAGCGTCGCCATATAGGCCTGAAAGCCCGCATCGTCCTGCGCCAACGCCGGCGTCGCGCTGGCGACCAGCGCCACCGCAAGCATGACCGCGCGGCGCCACCGGACGGCTCCCTGCATCTTCATGTAAACTGCCCCTCTATCGCGGCAATAGTGGCACAGCGTACGTGCGCCCGAAACCTCGCACCGTCGCGGCACTTGCACGAACGGGCGTGCTGGCCCTATCTGCGCCCGGCACGGAGAGATGGCCGAGTGGTTTAAGGCAGCGGTCTTGAAAACCGCCGTGGGTGGAAGCCCACCGTGGGTTCGAATCCCACTCTCTCCGCCAACCTGAGCTGACACGAAAAAACCGGCGCGCGTATATCGCGGCGCCGGTTCTTCGTCTGCGTGGGTCGGAGGCGAAAGCTCCGCCGATCAGCTCTTGCGGAGCGTCAGCCCACCACCGAAGCGCTTGTTGAAGCGGGCAACCTGGCCGCCGGCGTCGAGCATCGTGCCGCGGCCGCCGGTCCACGCCGGATGCGCCAGAGGATCGATGTCGAGCTGCATCGTGTCGCCTTCCTTGCCCCAGGTGGAGCGGGTTTCGAACACGGTGCCGTCGGTCATCTGGACCTTGATCATGTGGTAGTCGGGGTGGGTGTCTTGCTTCATGATATCTGCTCCTGGGGCGGCTGGTTACCGACCAGCCAAAAGGAAGGCGCGCCCGTAGCCGAGCGCGCCGTTCAAGTCAAAGGTGTGCGGCGCTACGCCGCCTTGGGCGGATCGGCGATCATCGCGGTGAAGTTCGCCTCCGCGACGACCTGCCCGTCGATCTTCGCACGGCCTGCGAACTTACAGACGCTCGCGCGCTTCTGGACGAACTCGGCCTCGAGCCGCAGCAGCACGCCGGGTTCGACCGGCTTGCGGAACTTCGCGCCGTCAATCGCCATAAAATAGACGAGCTTGCCCGACCCGGCGAGGCCGAGGCTCTCGACCGCGAGGATCCCCGCGGCCTGCGCCAGCGCCTCGACGATGAGGACGCCGGGCATGATCGGGCGACCGGGGAAATGCCCCTGGAAGAAGCCCTCGTTGATCGTCACCGCCTTGTTCGCGACGATCGACGTGTCGAGGACGAGATCCTCGACACGATCGACCAGCAGCATCGGGTAGCGATGCGGCAGCGCCGCCATGACGCGCCCGATATCGAGCGCGTTCATCGCGGGCCGGGCGTCGACGTCGCTCACCGGCCGGTGGGCGCCCGCGGCGCGGTTGCCGGCGGGGTGGTGCCTGCTGCCGGCGCCGGACCTGCCTGCGCGCCCTGGGCACGACGCATTTCCTGCATATAGACCGCCTGGCGATACTGCTGGAGCAGCGTCACCGTGTCCTGGCTCGGCTGCCAGTTGGCGGGGGCAGCGATCGGCACGCTCGGGGTCTGGCGATCGAGCTCGGCGATCACGTCCTTGGTGATGTCGACCGTCGGCGGTGCGTACTGGATCGCGTTGGGCGACAGCACGATGTTGACGTTCTTGGCACGGACGACCGCCTGCAGCGCAGCGTCGTACTTCAGCGCGACCTGCTCGATTGCATAGGCTTGCGCCTTCACCGCGGGGGCGCGGAGCTGGTCGATCGCGGGCTGGCCGGCGGTCTCGGCCGCCTTCACCCGGCCGCTGAGCGGGTTGGTCGCGACCTGGCTTGCCTGATACTCCTCCTGCGAGATCTGGCCGTCCTTGTTGGTGTCGAGGATCGTACGGATCTGCGTGGTCAGCGCGGTCTGCTTGGCGGTCGCCTGATCGAGCTGCGCCTTGTAGGTCGTCGCGATCTGGGTGTTGGCCGCGCCGAATGCTTTGGCGCTGAGGATCGCGCTGTCGGGCGCAGCGGTGGCGATGCCACTGACCTGGGCGGCGGCGGGAGCGGCCGCGACGATCGCGGCGGTGGCGACGGCAAGCGTCAGCATGGTCTTGGTGCTAGTCATCAGAACTGGGTTCCTACGTTGAAGGTCACGAGTTTTTCGTCGTCGCCCTTTTGGCTGACGAGGGCTTTGGCGATATCGATACGAAGCGGGCCGAACGGCGACGTCCAGTTGACGCCGAAGCCGACGGTGACGCGCGGTTTGGCCGAGTTGCCGAGGAAGGTTTCCAGGAACGGCGCCGACGAGGTCGATGCGATTATATTAGTGCTGTCGCCGGTGCAGACGCCCCCGGCGGTGGCCGCAAAGCCAATCTGGCACGTGGTCGGCTGACCGGCATTCGCGGCGCTGCCGGATGGCACCGTGTAGATCTGGCGGCCCGCGGCGTCACGCAGCAGCGTCGTCAGCGGCAGCACGGTGACGTTGCCCTGCGCATCGGTGATCGTCGGGAAGGTCGCGGTCGGCAGCGGCCGCTTGATCCCGAACAGGCTGCCCATCTGCGCATAGACGGTCGGTCGCAAGCCGAGTTCGCGTGCACCCGCGCCCAATGGGATCTCGATCTCTGCGCGCGCGAGATAATAGGCCTTACCACCGAGCGCGTCGTCGATCGTCTGATCGCGATCGGTAATCAGGATCTGCTTGCCAGTCGCATCGGTGGTGAACTGCTGACGCAGCACGCGCGGGCCGACGCCGCGAATATTAAAGCCGCGGAACTGCGGCTCGCCCAGGTAGAAGCGATCGGTGATCCGGACGCTGTCGATGCCGGGGCCACGATCCTTCTCGAGGGACCTGATCACCCCGCCTTCGCCGGTCAGCGAGAAGATGAAGCCGCTGCCGAGGCTCATGAACTTGGAGCCCTCGACGCGGGCACGGGCGTATTTGACGTCGCCGCCCAGCCCGGCGAAATCGGCGCTGAGCGACAGGCGCTGCCCCGCGGTCGGGCGCAGTCGGCTGTTGAGGCTGTCGTACAGCAGCGAGGCGCCGATCGACGAGGTCCAACGGTTGCCGATTGCTTCGCAGAGGTAGCGGCCGGCCTGCAGGAACGAGCAGGTGTCCGCGGGCGAGTTGCCGCGTACACCGTCACCGTTGCCGTCGTTATAGTAGAGACTCCGGTCGAGCTCGACCTCGTCGTACGACAGCCCGTAGCGTCCCGAGAGCGACCAATATTCAGTAAGCGGCACACCGGTCCGCAGCTGGAAGCCGGTCGAGACCTGCGAATAGGTCGTCCGACGGTCGCTACCGTTGAAGTTGAACGAGTTATAGTCGCGCCGGAACAGGTCGAGCCCGACCGCGACGTTCTTGTCGAACAGATACGGTTCGGTGAAGCCGAGCTCGATCGACTTGGAATAGCTCGAATAATTGACGCCTGCGCGAAGTTCCTGGCCCTTACCACGGAAATTGCGCTGGGTGATGTTCGCCTGGATGATGAAGCGTTCCAGGCTCGAATAACCCGCGGACAGCTGTAGCTCGCCGGTGGACTTCTCTTCGAGATTGGTCTCGAGGATCACGCGATCCGGCGACGAACCCGGAGTCGGCTTGATCTCCATCTTGTCCTGGAAATAGCCGAGCGAGTTGATGCGATCCTGGCTGCGCTTCATCTGGAAGCTGTTGAATGCGTCACCCTCCGCCAGACGCATCTCGCGACGCACCACCTTGTCCTGGGTCTGGGTGTTGCCGTTGATCTCGACCCGCTCGACATAAGATCGCTGGGCCTGGGCGATGTGGAAGTTCATCGACATCGTCAGCGTCTCGGCGTCCTTCTGGAACTCCGGATTGACGTCGGTGAAGGCATAGCCGAACAGACCTGCGGCCTCGTTCAGCTGGTCGACCGAATTCTCGACGAGCTTGGCGTTGTACCAGTCGCCCTTCTTGACCGGCAGCGACGAGGCGAGACGCTTGTTGTCAAAGTCGCGGATCTCGCTGTCCACGGTGACGTCGCCGAATTTGTAGCGCTTACCTTCCTCGACCACATAGGTGATGATGAAGTCGCGCTTGTCGGGCGTCAGTTCCGCCACCGCGGAGGTCACGCGGAAATCCGCATAGCCTTCGGTCAGGTAGTATTGGCGCAGTTTCTGCTGGTCGTAGTTCAGGCGATCCTGATCGTACGACGTGTTCGACGACAGCAGGCGGAACCAGCGCGACTGCTTGGTCGCCATTTCGCCGCGCAGCTTGTCGTCGGAGAAGATCTCGTTGCCGAGAATGTTGATCTGTCGGACCTTCGACTTGGGGCCCTCGGTGACCTCGAACACCACGTCGACGCGGTTCTGATCGAGGCTGACCATCTTCGGCGACACCACCGCAGCGAAGCGGCCCTGTCGGCGGTAAAGCTCGATGATCCGCGCGACGTCCTGGCGGACCGCCGTGCGGGTGAAGATCTGCCGCGGCGACAGCTTGATCTCTTTCGTGATCTTGTCGGCCTTCAGCGCCTTGTTGCCCTCCAGGATGACCCGGTTGATGATCGGGTTCTCGCGGATGCGCAGGACGATGTCGCCGGTCTCGACGCCACTGATCGAGAATTCGACGAACAGGTCGCTCGCCTGAAGATCCTTCAGCGCCTGATCGAGCGTCTCGTTGGTGTAGCGCAACCCAACGCGCAGCTTGGTGTAGGAAAGTACGGTCTCGGGTTCGATCCGCTGCGAACCTTCGACACGGAGCGTTTTGATCGTCAGTGCGTTAGGGGCAGTGGAATCGACGGCTGGCGTCGCCGTGCCGCGCGGCACGATCGCCGGCCCGGTCGGTCCCGCGGCGGGCCGGGCACCGCTTGCGGGCCTGCTCTGGGCGAGAGCGGGCGTGGCGACGCTTGCCAGCATGGTGCCCGCGAGCAGCAGGGCGACCGCGCGCGCACCGAAATTGTTACCGTCAATCGCTGTCACTATTCACCCCAAGCCGCATAGAATTGCGCGGCGCCACATCGGCCGCCGCCCTGCCCTAACCCGATCAGCCAATCAACCCGGCGAGCTTTGTCCACAGACCGAAACTACCTAGGTCGTTGAACGTCACGATCAGCATCAGCGCGAGGATCGCCGCCAAGCCGCCGCGATAGGCCCACTCCTGTACGTGCGGCTCGACCGGCCGACGGCGAACCGCCTCGATCCCGTAGAAGAGCAGGTGTCCACCATCCAGCATCGGTACTGGCAGCAGATTGATGAACCCCAGATTGATCGAAACCAGCGCGATCAGGAAAACAAAGGCTTGCGGGCCAAGCGACAGTTGCTCGCCCGACACCCGCGCGATGCTGAGCGGTCCGCCAAGCTCCTTGACCGATCGCCGGCCGGAGATCACTTGCGCCATCGTCTCGACCATCATCTGGACGATCTCGCCGGTGCGCCTGACTGCGATTCCAGGCGCCTCGAGCAGGCCGACAGGCTCGACCACGATCGAGCCCGCGGCGACGCCGAGCCGGCCCATGCGGTATTCGTTACCGAAGCGATCGCGCTGGACGTCGGTCGCGATCACCGCGTCACGGGATAGCGGTGCTCCATCGCGGCGAAGGTCGACGCGGACCCGCTCGCCGGCGCGGATGCGGACGTAGCGCACCATGTCGTCGAAGCTGTCAACCTGCCGGCCGCCAAGGGCGACGATGGTGTCGCCCTCACGGATACCCGCGACCGCAGCCGCGCTGCCGGGGCTTACGGCGCCGACGACCGGGGGAATGCGCGCATCGCCATAAGCCAGTGCGAAGCCGCCGAGGATCAGGATCGCCACGACGAAGTTCACGACCGGCCCTGCGGCGACGATGATCGCGCGTTGCCACACCGTCTTCGCCTGGAAGGTCTGACTGCGCTCTGCCGCGGGTAGTGCGAGCCATTCCGCCGAAGGCTGCCCCGCCGGGTTCATGTCACCCGCGAACTTGACGTAGCCGCCAAGCGGCAGCCAGCCGAACTTCCACCGCGTGCCGCGACGGTCGGTGAAGCCTGCGATCTCGCGGCCGAAGCCGACCGCGAACGCGTCCGCCTTCACCCCAAACAGCCGGCCGGCGAGATAGTGACCCATCTCGTGAACGAAGACGAGCGGGCCGATCACGCAGACGAACGCGACGATGGTCAGCAGAATACCGGGTGCTTCGATCAAGCCGCGCAATCCTCAACACGCTCGATCGCCAATGCCCTTGCCTCGGTGTCGACGGCGAGGACCGCCGCCACATCGGTCGGCGCGACCGGATCGTAGCGCGCCAGCGTATCGGCGACGATTGCGGCAATTTCGAGGAAGCCGATGCGGCGCTGCAGAAACGCCTCGACCGCTATCTCGTTGGCGGCATTGAGGATCGCGGGCCGTGCGCCACCGGCATCGAGCGCTTCGCGCGCCAGCCGCAGGGCCGGGAAGCGGACCGGATCGGGCGCCTCGAACTCCAGCTTGCCGATGGCGACCAGATCCAGCGGCTCCATCGGAGTTGCCATCCGATCCGGCCAGGCCAGCGTGTGCGCGATCGGCACGCGCATGTCCGACGGCCCAAGCTGCGCGAGCATCGACCCGTCGACGTAATCGACCATGGAGTGGATCACGGATTGGCGATGCAGGACGATCTCGATCTTCTCGGCCGGCACCGGGAACAGCCGCGCTGCCTCGATCAGCTCGAGCCCCTTGTTCATCATCGTCGCGGAATCGATCGAGATCTTGGCGCCCATGGCCCAATTGGGGTGCGCGACCGCCTGTTCGCGGGTGACGACGCGCATCTGATCGGTGGTGAAGTCGCGGAACGGGCCGCCGCTGGCGGTAAGGATGATCCGGCGCACGCCGCCGGGGCGCGCGAAGTCGAAGCATTGGAAGATCGCATTGTGTTCGGAGTCCGCGGGCAACAAGGTCGCGCCACTCGCGCGGGCGGCGGCCACGATCACCTCGCCGGCGGACACCAGCGGCTCCTTGTTGGCGAGCACGACGACGCCGCCCGCAGCGATCGCGGCCATCACCGGTTCCAGCCCCGCACAGCCGACGATCGCGGCCATCGTCCAGTCGGCGCCCGAGCCAGCGACCTCGATGATCGCGTCGCGTCCTGCGGATGCTTCGACACCGGTTCCAGCAAGCGCGGCGCGAAGTGCATCGAGGCACGTTTCGTCGGCGACCACGGCGCGCTCGGCGCGGGTGCGGATCGCGGCGGCGGCGAGCCCCGCGACATCGTTGTTGGCGGTCAGCGCGTGGACCCGGAAGCGATCGGGTGCGCGTTCGACCAGGTCGAGCGTCGAGGTGCCGACCGAGCCGGTCGCCCCGAGGATCGTGACCGTCCTCATTGGAACAGCCGCGGCGCGACCACCAGCAGCGCCGCGATCGGCGCGACCGGCACCAGCCCGTCGAGCCGGTCGAGCACGCCGCCATGCCCGGGAAGGCTGTTGCCGCTGTCCTTCACCCCCGCACGACGCTTGAGCCAACTCTCGTAGAGGTCGCCGCCTTGCGCGAGGGCGGCAAGCAGCGGCGTCGCGAGCATCAGCCGTAGCGGCAGCCCGTAATTCGCGTAGAGGATCGCGGCCAGCGCGGTCGCCAGCAGGATGCCGCCGATCAGGCCCGCCCAGGTCTTGTTGGGGCTGAGCCGCGGCGCCAGCTTGGGCCCGCCGATGCTACGCCCGGCGAAGAACGCGCCAATATCGCAGGCCCACACGATCGCGAGCATCCAAAACGCAAACAACAGCCCCTCGTCCTGCCGCCGCACGAACACCAGCGCCATGACCGGCACCGCGCAATAGACCACGCCGAGCGCCAATTGCCCGCGCCTTGTGACGATCGCGACGAAGAACGCGGCGCCCGCGATCAGCCCCAGCGTGAAGAAGTCGCGGGTTTCGAGGATCAGCGACGCCGGCGCCATCAGGGCCAGCGGCACGGAGAGCGCAAATTGCGACATCCGGCGGGTCTTGGGCGAGACCTTCTCTAGATCGGCCCATTCGCCCATCATCACGATCGCGATCACCACCGCGAGCACCCACAGCGCGATGCCGCCGATGAACAGCGCGGCCGTGGCCACGGCGATCATGACAACGCTCGCGATCATCCGAAGACGGAGATTCGACGGCGTACGCGCCGCCCGATCGGGTCTGTTCACAAGCCTCCGTAGCGCCGTTGGCGTCGCCCGAACGCCGCTACCGCATTGGTCAGTTCGGCCGGAGAAAAATCGGGCCACAGCGTGTCGACAAACAGCAACTCGGCATAAGCCGCCTGCCACAGTAGGAAGTTGGACAGCCGGTGTTCGCCCGAGGTGCGGATCAATAGGTCGAGCGGCGGCAGGTCATGGGTGTCGAGCCGCGCCTCGATCGCGTTGGCGTCGATCGCCGAGGGATCGATCAGTCCGGCACGGACATCCTCCGCCAGCTGCCGCGCAGCACTTACGAGTTCGGCCTGCGCGCCATAGTTGAGTGCGATCGCCAGGATCGGACCGTCATTCGCGGCAGTTCGTGCGATCGCAGCGTCGACCATCGCCACCAGATCGGGCGCGAAACGGCGGTAGTCGCCGATCACCCGCAGCCGGACGTTCTCGCGCGCGAGTTCGTCGAGATCGCTACGGATGAAGATCCGCAACAACCCCATCAGGTCGCTGACCTCTTCCTCGGGGCGGCGCCAGTTCTCGGACGAGAAGGCGTAGAGCGTCAGCGCCTCAATCCCCATCGCGCGCGCGGCGCGGGTGATCTTGCGAACCGCATCAACCCCCGCCTTGTGGCCGGCAAGGCGAGGCAGATGGCGCTGTTTCGCCCAGCGGCCATTGCCGTCCATGATGATCGCGACGTGGCGCGGGATCGCGCCGCTGCCCGGCACCGCGGACAGGACCGGGGCGGAACTCACCGCCCGATCTCCCAACGGCGCGCGTCGCCGATCACGGACGACGCGGGGCTCACTTTCCGAGAATCTCTTTTTCCTTGCCCGCCGCGGCGGCATCGACGTCCGAGATCGTCGCGTCGGTCAGCTTCTGGACCTCGGTCTCGTGACGCTTGCGCTCGTCCTCGCCGAACACGCCCTTCTTCTCGTCGATCTTCAGGCTGTCCATGCCGTCGCGACGGACGTTGCGCACCGCGATCCGCGCCTTTTCTGCGTATTGATTGGCGATCTTGGCGAGTTCCTTGCGGCGTTCCTCGGTAAGGTCGGGGATCGGCAGGCGAAGGGTGTTGCCGTCGTTGATCGGATTGAGGCCGAGGCCCGCCGAGCGGATCGCCTTTTCGACCGATCCGACGTTCGACTTGTCCCACACCTGCACCGACAGCATCCGCGGCTCGGGCG
>NZ_CAXTEM010000012.1:0-18434 GCF_964243315.1 uncultured Sphingomonas sp.
GCGGCGTTCTGCTGGGTGGACTGGTCCATCGTGCCCACCGCGGCCGAGATCTGCGTGATCGCCGCCGACTGCGCCTGGTTGTCTGCGGCCATCGTCGCGAGCAGCTCGTGGACCTGGGTCACGTCGCCCGAGATGTCGGCGAGCGCGCCGTCGACCTTCTGCACCGCTTCCACCGCGGTGACGATGTCGGTCTGGGTCACCGTCAGCTGGTCGCGCGCGCGCTTGGCTTCTTCCTCGGCACGCATCGCCAGCGCGGAGACGAGATCGGCGACCACCGCGAAGCCGCGACCGGCGTCGCCCGCACGCCCGGCTTCGACCGCGGCGTTCATCGCCAGCACGCGGGTCTGGAACGCGATCTTGTCGAGGCCCTCGATGACGCTGTCGATGCCCTTGGCGCTGTCGCTGACCCGGCCCATCGCCTGCACCGCTTCGTCCGCGACCGCACGCCCGCCGCCGACGGTGGCGATCGCCTGGTCGGCACGCTCCACGGTGCGCGAGGCGGCACCCGCCGAGGCCTTCAGCCGCCCGTCCATCTGGGTGATCGACGCCGCGGTCTCCTCGAGGCTGGCGGCGTTGCTCTCGGTCCGGCGCGCGAGATCCTCCGACGCCTGCGCGATCTCGCCCGATCCGGTGCGGATCGAGTTGGCGCTTTCGGTGATGTCGCCGACCAGCGTCCGCAGCCTGCCCAGCGCGTCGTTATAGTCGCTGCGCAGCGTGGCGTAAGCCGCGGGGAACTCCTCCGCGATCGGCATCGTCAGGTCGCCCTCCTTCAGCGCACGAAGGTGGACGCCGAGGATCTCGACGAGCTGCTCCTGCTCGGCGGCGTGCACTGCCTGCGCGGTCGCGGTGCTGCGGAACGTGAACATCGCCTTGGTCATCCGGCCCACGCAATCGAGATGGTCGGTGAACTCGATCGGCGTAGCGGTGTCGCCGGCCGCGAGCGCCTCCATGCGCACCACCGTCGCGACATAGGGGTCGCACACCGCGGTCCGGAACTTAGCGCCGATGATCGCCGCGGCGAGCGTCGCTACGCTGCCCGTCGCGATGCCGATCACCGGCATGTCGAGCGCCCAGGCGATCACCGCGCCGAGCGTCGCCAGGCCGGCGAGGCCGGTCATCGTGCCGGAGACGACGGACATCTTGAGACGGATCGGTGCGGTCGTGCGAAACCAATGCATGAGCAGTTCCCTTGATACGGCACCGGACATCTGCGTCCGATCGCCGAGCTCTCAACCCTGAATATAGGCCGAAGTGGAACTGCCCGGGCATCATATGGTATTTATAAGGTGGTTTACGGAAGATCGGTTATGTCGGCCGAGTATATCTACTTAGTCGCATTCGACACTAGTTTGTCGGTGTTTAATGATCGCTGTCAACATGCGCTTCTAATATTCGCTGTTCACCGAGATCGGCGTCGGTAGGTCGGCATGGGTCAGCGCGCCCTTCGCGCCATAGACGGTGCTGCGTCCACCTGCTGCGCGCTTGGCTTCGGTGGTGATCGCGCCGAGCAGGTCGTCACACAGCGCCATCCGCCGGCCGAGCAGTTGCTGATTCAGATCGAGCTTGTCGAACAGCGACTTGATCGAGGCGCGCAGTTCGGCGTGGGCGGTCTCGTCGAGCTCGGCGGACCAGTCGCGATCGTCGGCGTTGACGCGGACATTTTCCGCCTCGATGATCCCGACCAGCCTGATCTTGGCCGCGACCAGCCCCGGCAGCAGCGGATCGTAGCCGGTGTCCTGCAAGCGGGCATTCTCCTCCTCGATCACCATCCCGAGCGATAGGATCGCCTCGATCAATTCAATCGACATCTGGCTGGCTTCCTTGCAACTTGATGATCTGTTCCATGACCAGCGGGGCGAGGCCGATGCCGCCCCGTCTGGCCATCGCGGTGCCGATCTGTTCGCCGAGCACGCCGCGGAACATCTCCTCGGCATGGCCGCCCGAAAATTGGCCGTCGGTGTCCAGCGAGCCGATCATCAGCTGCGCCATCTGGCCGAGGAACACCGCCTCGAACGCTTCTGCGGTGGCGGCTGCGGTCGGCCCGGGGGCGGGGCGGGGGACCGGGGTGATCGGCGCGATGGCGTCGGTCATTGGACGTCGATCTCGGCCTGGAGCGCGCCCGCGGTCTTCACAGCCTGAAGGATCGAGATCAGGTCGCGCGGCGACACGCCCAACGTGTTGAGCCCGCCGACCAGCGAGCGCAGCGACGCGCCGCCGCCGACCATCGCCAGCGACGCGCCGTTGCCGTCGTCGACGTCGATGCGGCTGCGCGGCAGCACCACCGTCTCGCCTTGCGAGAACGGCGCCGGTTGCGACGCGATCGGCGCCTCGCTGACGCTGATCGTCAGCCCGCCCTGCGCGATCGCGACCGGGCTGATCCGCACGTCGTCGCTCATCACCACAGTGCCGGAGGCTTCGTTGATGACGATGCGCGCGACCTGATCGACGTCGACCGGCAGGTTCTCGACGTCGCCGAGCAGATCGACCACGTCGCCCGCGAAGCCGCCGCCGGGGCCGATCTCGACGGTGCCCGGATCGAGCACCGTTGCGGTGCCGCGGTGGCGCTGGTTGATCGCCGCGGCGATGTGGCGCGCGGTGGTGAAATCGGGGTTCTTGAGCGCGAGCTTCAGGCTGGTCGCGGACCGCAGCGCATAGGGTACTTCGCGTTCGACGATCGCGCCGCCGGCCACCCGCGCGGAGGTCGCGACGCCGCGGCTGACGCTGCCGCCCGCGCCCTGAGCCTTGAAGCCGGACACCGCGACGGGGCCTTGCGCCACCGCATAGATGTCGCCGTCGAGCGCGCGGAGCGAGGTGACCAGCAGCGTCCCGCCCTGAAGGCTGGTGGAATCGCCCAACGCCGATACCTGCACGTCGATCGTCGATCCCGCCCGCGCGAATGGCGGCATCGAGGCGGTGACCGACACTGCGGCGACGTTGGCTGGCTTCATCTTCGCATCGCGGACGTTGACGCCCATTCGCTCGAGCATCGCCTTCATCGTCTCTTCGGTGAAGGGCGAGTTGGTGGTGCGGTCGCCGGTGCCGGCGAGGCCGACCACCAGGCCGTAGCCGACCAGCTGGTTGGTGCGGACGTTCTGGACATCGACGATGTCCTTCACCCGGGTCGACGCCTGCGCCGTGCCGACCGCGGTGATCGCCAGCGCCATTGGTAGCGCACGCAACAGGGCCAGGGTATCGAAACGCATCGTTACTGTGATCCCCGAAGGTGAATGGATTCTCGATATCTTATAGGATAAGAAGCGTGTGTGAGATGCCGGCGACGGAGGTTTATATGCGCGTAGAGGGGGTTCCACCGCTGATCGGGCTGGCAGCGCTATCGGCGGGTGCCGAACGCCGATCGCACGCCAACTTCGACGTCGATCATGGCACCGTGGGCACGGCCCCGCACGGGCCGGCGATGACCCCACCCGCGACCTCGGTCGAGATGCTGGTGGCGCTGGCGTCGGTCGATCCGGTGGTGGAGCGCCGTCGCAAGATGGCGTCCGACGCCGAACGTGGGCTGGCGCTGCTCGAACGCCTGCACCAGGAGGCGATGGGCGGCGAGATCCTGCCCGAACGGCTCGCGCAATTGTCGGAATGGGCGGCGACCTTCAGCTTGCCCGCCGATCCCGCGCTGGCCAGGGTGGCGCGGGACATCGATCTTCGCGTCCGCGTCGAACTGGCCAAGCACGATATCCAGCTCTGAACCGAACTTCTCAGCCCGCCTTACGGGCGAGCCGCATAACATAGCCGATGATCTCCGCCACCGCGGCATAGTGTTCGGTCGGGATCGGGTGGTCGATCTCCGCCGAGGCATGCAGCGCACGGGCAAGCGGCCGGTTCTCGACGATCGGCACCCCCGCCGCGGTCGCAATCTCGCGGATCTTCAGTGCCACCGCGTCGGTGCCCTTCGCGACCACCACCGGTGCGCCCATCTTGCCGTGGTCGTAGCGCAGCGCGACCGCATAATGGGTCGGGTTGGTGATCACGACGCTCGCCTGCGGCACCGCGGCCATCATCCGCTGGCGAGACCGCCGCATCGCGATCTCGCGCATCTTGCCCTTGATCTTCGGGTCGCCCTCGCTGTCCTTGTGCTCGTCCTTCACCTCCTGAAGCGTCATTTTCAGCTTCGTGATCCAGCTGTGGCGCTGGTAGACGAGATCGAACAGCGCGAGCGCGCCGACCGGCACCGCGATCGCCTTCACCAGCAACAATACCAGCCCGCCCGCCGCCGCGCCGGTGGTCCGCGCGTCGGCCCCGACCAGCGCGCCAAGCGCGACGATATGGGGCCGCAGCACCAGGAACGTCACGATCAGGATCGCCGACAGCTTCGCCAGCGTCTTCGCGAATTCGATCAGCGGTGGCACGCCGATCAGGCGCTGCAAGCCGGCGGCAGGCGACAGCTTGCTCCACTTCGGCGCGACCCGCGACCAGTTGATCGTCGGCATCCCGTGCAGCATGCCGCCGAGCAGCGCGAAGGCGATCAGCGTCGCGAACAGCGGCGCGAAGATCAGCGCGAGATGCCCGGCGATGCCGGTGATCATCGCCTGGGCGCCGCCGCCGTCGACGCGAAACTCGTCCGCGCGGCCCCAGATCTCCGCGGCCAGATCCGCGACCCGCGAAAAGGCGTGCATGCCCATCGCGCCGAGGATCACGAGCATCGCCGCGAACGCGGCGGCGTGCCGCATCTCCGGCGCGGTGGGGGTGTCGCCGCGTCGCCGCGCATCGGCGATGCGTTTGCCGCTGGGGGCATGCTTCTTCTGGTCCTTGTCCGCCATGTCAGCGCCAGCCCAACTGAATCCACCCGATCGACGCGTCGGCGAATTGCGACAGGATCGTGCCGAACAAGGCCGCGAACAGCGCGATGCCGAGCAGCAGGTTGAGCGGCTGCGCCACGAAGAAGACCTGGATAGACGGGGTCAGTCGGGCGGCGAGCCCGAGCGCGACGTTGAAGACGATGCCGTAGACCAGCATCGGCGCGGCGAGGCTGACCGCCAGCGCGAGCGAGCGCCCGACGGTGCCGATCGCCAGTTCCGCGAAGTCGCCCGCGGGCGGTAGGCCGCCGACCGGGAACACTGCATAGGACCGGATCAGGGCGCCTATCCACAGATGGTGCACCAGCAATCCCAGGCAGACCACGGCCGCGGCGACGCTCAGCGCCTTGCCAAGCACGGTCGACTGCCCGCCCTGCGCGGGGTCCATGATGATCGCGGACGTCAGCCCGACCTGCAGGCTGATGATCGACCCCGCAGTCGCGATCGCCAGGAACATGATCCGCACCAGCATCCCGAGCGCGAGCCCGGTGAGCAGTTCGGCCAGGATCACGGTCGTCGCGGCATTGATGTCGCGGGCTACGGGCAGGGCGTAGGGCGACAACAGGCCCCAGAGCCCTACGGTCATGCCGAACGCGATCATCAGCCGGATGCGGCCGGGGATCGCGTCTTCCGAGAACACCGGCAACACCATCAACACCGCCCCGACCCTGGCGAACAGGATCAGGAAGGCGACGGCTTCGATCGGAATATGCTGGATCGGGGGCGGCGTCACGGGTGGACGATCCGGTCGGCGATCACGTCGGTGAAGTCGCCGAGCGCATGGCCCATCATCGGCAGCGTCAGCAGCAGAAGCACGCCCATCACCGCGAGTTTCGGGATGAAGGTGAGCGTCTGTTCCTGAAGCTGGGTCAGCGCCTGGAACAGGCTGACCACCAGCCCGACGATCAGCGATGCCATCAGCATCGGGCCGCAGACGGTCAGCGCCAGGATCATCGCGGCCTTGCCGATCTCCATCGCGTCTTCGGGGGTCATCGCGCCTCGGCCTGTCGCAGGAGGAATCGGCAGGTCGGCGTCAGATCTGCATTCGCATGATCTCGGAGTAGGCGCTGACCACCCGGTCGCGGACCGCGACCACGGTGTCGAGCGCGGTCTCGGCCGCACCCATCGCGGTGACGGTGTCGATCAGGTCGCCCTTGCCCGCGACCTGCTTCGCGCTCGCCGCCTCGGCGGTACGCAGCGATCCCGCGGTGCTGCTGACCAACGACGTGACGAGCCCGGCGAAGCTGCCGTCTTCCGATGCGGCGAGGCCGCCGGCGGGCGTGGCGCTGCCGAAACCGTCCTTGCCGATGCCGAGCGCGCGGCCATAGGCGGCGGTGGCGTCCAATGCTCCGATTGACATGCTGATCGGTCCTTACTTCAAGAGATCGATGGTGCGCATCGTGAGGCTCTTGGCCGCCTCGATGGCATTGAGATTGGCCTCGTAGGATCGTTGCGCGGCCTTCATATCCGCGGCCTCGACCAGCGAATTGACGTTCGGCATCGCGACATAGCCCTGTGCGTCGGCGGCGGCGCTGCCCGGCCGGTACACCTTCTTGAAGGCGCCCTTGTCGGTGTCGATCGACTGCACCTTCACCCCGACCGATCCGTCCTTGCGGTCGATCTCGGGCTTGAAGGTCGCGACGCGGCGCCGATACGGATCGCCGCCGGCGACTGTCGCGGTCGAATCCGCATTCGCCAGGTTTTCGGCGATGATCCGCATCCTGAGCGATTGCGCGCGCAGTCCGGTTGCCGACACCTGCACCGAGTTGGTCAGGTCCATGATGATCTCCTGGGCCACCGACAATGGCGCCCACGGTTCCAATCATAGGCAAGAATTGCCCGGCCCGGTCGGGACCCGGCAATTCTTTCCTATGATGACCGCATGGAAGGAACGACCATGACCATCTTAGAGGACATCCACATCGAGCTATCGATCGTGCTGGGGTCCGCCAACATCCCGATCCGCCAGATCCTGCACATGAGCCGCGGCGCGATGATCCCGCTAGATTGCGGCCACGACGATCCGACGATGGTCTTCGTCAACGGCAAGGCGGTCGCGAAGGGGAGGGTGTTCGTTAACGAGGATCAGATGTCGCTCGGGGTCGCTCGGCATCATCCTCGGGTTGCTAGCCGCGGCCTTGTGGATCGTGCGCCGTTACGACATCGCGCTGCCCGGCCGGGTCGGCGCGGGTGTGGGCAGCGGCCGGCGGGTCGCGGTGATCGAGCGGGTCCAGCTCGACGCGAAACGCTCACTGGTGCTGCTGCGGCGCGACGACCGTGAACATCTGTTCGTGCTGCTGCCCGACCGGGTCGCGGTGCTCGAGACCGGTATCGCGCCGCCCTGCTTCGCGCCCGCCAAGCAGGACATGGTGTTGTGCGCCGAGCTGGAGGCGGACTGGTATGCGCAGTAAGGCGCTCCGCCTGACGCTGGGGTTCGCGCTGGTCTGTACCCCGGGTGCGGCGATGGCGCAGAGCGCGAGCGTCGCGTTCGGGGACGGCACGCTGTCGGCCAAGGCGATTCAGCTGGTGCTGATGCTGACGGTGCTGAGCCTCGCTCCCGGCATCCTGATGACCGTCACCTCGTTCACGCGCATCGTCGTCGCGCTGTCGCTGCTGCGGACCGGGATCGGCGCGCAGGGCGTGCCGCCCAACCCGGTGATCATCAGCCTCGCGCTGTTCCTGTCGTTCTTCGTGATGGCACCGACCTTCGACCAGGCGTGGCAACAGGGCGTGAAGCCCTATACCGCGGGCAAGATCGACGAGACCGCGGCGTTCGCGAGGACCGCCGAACCGTTCCGCCGATTCATGCTGACCCAGGTACGCGACGACGACCTCAAGCTGTTCACGACGCTGGCGAAGAAGCCACCGGTCGCGCGCGTCGACACCGCGCTGCCGACGCTGGTGCCGGCGTTCATGATCTCCGAACTGCGCCGCGCGTTCGAGATCGGCTTCCTGCTGCTGCTACCGTTCCTGGTGATCGACCTCGCGGTCGGTGCGGTGCTGATGGCGATGGGCATGATGATGCTGCCCCCGCCGACGATCTCGCTGCCGATGAAGATCATCTTCTTCGTGCTGGTCGACGGCTGGGCGATGGTTGCAGGGTCTTTGGTGCGGAGTTTTGGGACGGGGTGAGGCGAGCGATATGGTCGGGACCCGCGAAATCAGCTGATTACCATTTACGCTCCAACACCACCCACAACTCGCTACCACCCCGGCGGAGGCCGGGGCCCAGGTGGGAAGGCCGATGTGACTTCGCGCTGGGCTTCGTTACGTGCCGTCCCCGAATGGGCCCCGGCCTTCGCCGGGGTGGCGAAAATGCGGGGTGGTCGAGGCTCCATAACCAACCCAGCCACTCACCCCTTCGCGTAAGGCGCAGCGCCCGATTTCGGCGCGTCATGTTCGCTCAGCGAATTCAGCTGGATGTAGTTGTGGATCCCCATCCGCTCGATCATCTCGAACTGGCGTTCCAGCGTGTCGACATGTTCTTCTTCGCCCGCGAGGATATAGGCGAACAGGTCGCGGCTGACGAAATCCTTCACGGTCTCGCAATAGGCGACCGCCTCCTTCAACTGCCCGACCGCCTCGAGTTCGAGCGCGAGATCCGACCGAAGCGCTTCCTCCACGGTGTCGCCGATCCGCAGCCGTCCGAGCAGCTGGAAGTTCGGCAGACCGTCGAGGAACAGGATCCGCTCCGACAGCGAGTCGGCGTGCTTCATTTCGTCGATCGATTCGTGGCGCTCGAATTGCGCGAGCTTGTACACGCCCCAATGGTCGAACAGGCGATAGTGCAGCCAATATTGATTGACCGCGGTCAGCTCGTTCTTGAGCGCCTCGTTCAGATACTCGATGACCCGCGGGTCGCCCTTCATCGCCATACTCCGCCCCTTTGCTGGCGTGACTGTAGCGGGCGGCGCAGAGCCACGGCAAGCGCGAAGGTAAACGGGCCCGGGACCTGCGGTCACTACCTAGATGAATTTGCGCCGATCAGGCGGCTCAGGCGGCGGCGCGTTCCTCGTCGATGATCGCGCGGGCGATCACCGTACACTGACCGCATTTCGGCTGGCGACCCATCGAGCGGAACGCCTGGCAGGCGGTCATGCAGCCTTGGCGCGCGGCATCGCGCACCTGGTTCTCACGGATAGCATTGCAGACGCATACGACCATCGGGATCCCCCTCGCTATCGAGGCGAATACCGCTAATGAGAACAACTCGCAAGCGTTTTTGCGTTGCAGTCGCAATAAGTGTCGATCGCTAGGCGAGGGCGGCGTCGGCACCCATCAGCATCGGGAAGAAGCCTTCGTGCGCCGTACGCAGGTCGTCGAGCGCGACGACATGATCGCTGTCGGGCAGCTCGAAAATCAGCCGGCGCCCACCGGTGCGGCCGAGCGGCTCGACCTCGACGTCGGCGGCATGCGCCTCCGCCAGCACGTCCATCAGTGCATGATCGTGGACGGTGACCACGTACACGCCCTGGTCCTCGGCGAAGAAGGCGCGCGGGCAGTCGAACGGCTGCTTGCGATCGATCATCGCACCGACATTGCCTGCCAACGCCATCTCCGCGACCGTGACCGCGATGCCGCCGTCGGCGACGTCGTGAACCGCGCTCAAATAGCCGGCGTCGATGCACTTGCGGATGAAGTCGCCGGTGCGACGCTCCGCCGCGAGATCGACCGTCGGCGGCGGACCCGCCTCGATGCCCTCGCGGCCATGTCGCTCGCGCAGCCACAGCGACTGGCCGAGATGCCCGGCGCGCGTCCCCACGGTCAGGATGATGTCGCCGATTCCCTTGAACGCGATCGTCGCGCTCTTCGACCAGTCGGCGAGCAGCCCGATGCCGCCGATCGCGGGGGTCGGCAGGATCGCGGTGCCGCTGCCGTCGGTATCGCTCTTGGTCTCGTTGTAGAGGCTGACATTGCCCGACACGATCGGGAAGTCGAGCGCGGCGCATGCCTCCGCCATCCCCTCGATGCATCCCACCAGCTGCCCCATGATCTCGGGCCGCTGCGGGTTGCCGAAATTGAGGCAGTCGGTGGTCGCGAGCGGCTTCGCGCCGACCGCGGTCAGGTTGCGCCAGCATTCCGCGATCGCCTGCTTGCCGCCTTCATACGGGTCCGCGAAGCAATAGCGCGGGGTGCAGTCGGTGCTGATCGCGAGGCCCTTGGCGGTGCCGTGGACGCGGACCACCGCGGCGTCGCCGCCTGGCCGCTGCACGGTGTTGGCGCCGACCATGTGGTCGTACTGCTCCCAGATCCAGCGCCGCGACGCGAGATCGGGCGACGCCATCAACGCGAGCAGGTCGGCGGCCAGATCGGTCTTGGTCGGCAGCTCGCCGAGCGCGGCGGGGGCAGGGGTCTTCACGTGCGGCCGGTCATAGGCCGGCGCGTCGTCGGCAAGGGGCCCGAGCGGGATGTCGCAGACGGTCTCGCCCTTGAAGGTCAGGACCATCCGCCCGGTGTCGGTCACGCGCCCGATCACCGCGAAGTCGAGCTCCCACTTGCGAAAGATCGCCTCCGCCTCGGCCTCGCGGCCGGGCTTCAGGACCATCAGCATCCGCTCCTGGCTTTCGCTCAGCATCATCTCGTACGGCGTCATGCCGGTTTCGCGCTGCGGCACGTCGTCCATCTTCAGCTCGATGCCGACGCCGCCCTTCGACGCCATCTCGACCGACGACGAGGTCAGCCCCGCCGCGCCCATGTCCTGGATGGCGACGATCACGTCGGTCGCCATCAGCTCCAGGCATGCCTCGATCAGCAGCTTTTCGGTGAACGGATCACCGACCTGGACGGTGGGGCGCTTCTCCTCCGAATCCTCGGAAAAGTCCGCCGACGCCATCGTCGCGCCATGGATGCCGTCGCGCCCGGTCTTGCTGCCGACATAGACGATCGGATTGCCGATGCCTGACGCCGCTGAATAGAAGATCTTGTCGGTGTCGGCGATCCCGACGGTCATCGCATTGACCAGGATGTTGCCGTCATAGGCCGAATGGAAATTGACCTCGCCGCCGACCGTAGGAACGCCGACACAATTGCCGTAGCCGCCGATGCCGTGGACCACGCCCGCGATCAGATGGCGCATCTTGGGGTGATCGGGCCGGCCGAAGCGCAGCGCGTTGAGATTGGCGATCGGCCGCGCGCCCATCGTGAACACGTCGCGCAGGATGCCGCCGACTCCCGTTGCCGCGCCCTGATAGGGTTCGATGTAGGACGGGTGGTTGTGGCTCTCCATCTTGAAAATCGCCGCCTGACCGTCGCCGATATCGACCACGCCCGCATTCTCACCGGGGCCGCAGATCACCTGCGGGCCGGTGGTCGGCAGCTTTTTCAGGTGGATGCGGCTCGATTTGTAGCTGCAATGCTCGGACCACATCACCGAAAAGATGCCGAGTTCGACGAGGTTCGGCTCGCGGCCGAGCGCGTGCAGGACGCGGTCATATTCGTCGGGGGAAAGGCCGTGTTCGGCGACGATCTGGGGCGTGATCTCGGTCATGCGCGCATGCCTTAGCGATGCGGCCGCACCGCGTCACTATCGTCGCCGAACATGGTGACCGCCAGGTTAAACATACCCGTTCAATCGTTTGCAACGAAGGCTTGCTACGCTGCGACCCAGGAGGTGCTTATGCCGGCCGAAACCATCGGGTATCCGTTACCCGTCATCAAGAACGGATATGCCTGCCTCAACGAGTTCGAGATCGAGCTTGCGCGCAAGAATATCGATCCGGCCCGGCCGAGGGCCGTTCCCGAGTCGAGCAGGCCGCCCGTCGCCGCCGTACAGGCCATGACGGAGCAACGTCCGCGTCCCGAGGATGCCTTGGAGCCCGGAAGCGTCACCGGCTATGACGCCGATGCGATCCGGCGATCGCCCGCAACGAGCGGTACGCTGCTGTCGCTGACTGCCTGAGGGATCGAAAAGGTGAACGACGCGCGCGGCGCATAGCGGCACGCGGCGAATGCCTTACCCCGGTTTGAGCCGATGGGCGTTGGCGTAATTCCTCCCTCGCTTCAGCGGGGAGGAATAGGTCATGCCGAGACCTCGTCAGCAGTAAAGCGTTCGCCGCAAACCGTCCGTCAATAAGGCGGCTGGTGAAACCCCGCCGGGCTCACCGTGAAGATCTCGCATCCGCTTTCGGTAATCCCCACCGAATGCTCGAACTGCGCCGACAGCGACCGGTCGCGCGTCACCGCCGTCCACCCATCCTCGAGCAGCTTCACGTCGGGGCGACCGATGTTGATCATCGGTTCGATCGTGAAGATCATCCCAGGCTTCAACTCGGGTCCCGTGCCCGGGCGACCAACATGCACCACCTCCGGCGCGTCGTGGAACAGCCGACCGACGCCGTGGCCGCAGAAATCGCGGACCACGCCGTAGCGATGCTTCTCGGCATGCCGCTGGATGGCGTGCGCGACATCGCCCATCGTGTTGCCGGGCAACGCCTTCTCGATCCCGAGCATCAGGCATTCATACGTGACTTCGACCAGCCGCTTCGCCTTCAGCGGCACGTCGCCGATCAGGTACATGCGGCTGGTGTCACCGTGCCAGCCATCGACGATCGGGGTGACGTCGACATTTACGATATCCCCCGATTTCAGCGTCTTCTCGCTGGGGATGCCGTGGCAGACGACATGGTTGATCGAGATACAGGTCGAATGCGTGTAGCCGCGATAGCCTAGCGTCGCGGGGACGCCGCCGCCGGCCAGCACGAAGTCGTAGATCAGCCGGTCGATCTCGGCGGTGCTCACGCCCGGCACCATGTGCGGCACGAGCATGTCGAGCGTCTCGGCGGCAAGGCGCCCGGCCTTGTGCATGCCCGCGAAAGCGGCAGGGCCGTGGAGCTTGATGGCGCCGGTGCGGCCTTCCGGCGCGTCGGAGGTGACGGTCACGTAATCGGTCATGGCTCCTTTATAGCGTGGCGTGCCCGGTTTTGCGAGGCTATGGCGGCGCCGTGACCGACGAACGAACCCGCGAACGAATCTGGACCGCGGCCCTGGTGGTGATCGGCGACGAGATCCTGTCGGGGCGAACGCAGGACAAGAACATCGCGCAGCTGGCGTCGTGGCTCAACGTCCAGGGCATCCGCCTCGCCGAGGTCCGCGTCGTTGCCGACGATACCGCCGCGATCGTCGAGGCGGTCAACACGCTGCGTGCGCGCAACGACTATCTCTTCACCACCGGCGGCATCGGCCCGACCCATGACGACATCACGGTCGACGCGATCGCGGAGGCGTTGGGTGTCGCGGTCGAGCATCATCCGCAGGCGATGGCGATACTCGAGCAATATTACGCCACCCGCGACGGGCTGACCGAAACCCGCGCGCGGATGGCGCGGGTGCCCGCGGGCGCATCGTTGATCGAGAACCGCGTGTCGGGGGCGCCGGGGATCCGGACCGGCAACGTGTTCATCATGGCGGGGGTGCCGCACATCACTGCGGGCATGCTCGACGCGCTCACCGGCACGCTTGAGGGCGGGCGCCCGGTCGTCTCCAAGACGATCGGCTGCTGGGTCGCCGAGAGCGAAGTCGCCGACCTCCTCCGCGCCGCCGAGAAGGCGCATGAAGGCGTTTCGATCGGCAGCTATCCGTTCTTTCGCGAGGGACGGGTCGGCGCGAATTTCGTCGTCCGCAGCCCCGACGCCGCGCTGGTCGACACCTGCATCGCCGCGCTCGCCGACGCGCTGAGGGCGACCGGGCGCGAGGTCACCGACGGCGGGATCTGACGCGCGGCGCGTTGCTGGGCGATGGAGCGGGTGAAGGGAATCGAACCCTCGTCGTAAGCTTGGGAAGCTTCTGCTCTACCATTGAGCTACACCCGCGACGGCGATGCGATTGCCACAGGGATGGTGGTGCGGTCAACGCCAATAGCCGTACCTTATGGCGCTCAGACCTGAACCGGTGCCTCGGTGCGGCCGGCGCTGCCGAAGACGCGGAGGTAGCGGGCGATTTCGCCTGGGGCGCCGGTCGCCTTGGCGGGGTTATCGGAGAGTTTCACCGCCGGGCGGCCGTTCGCCTCGATCACCTTGCAGACGAGTGACACCGGGGCGAGGGCGCCTTCATCGCTCGCGTCCGGATCGCAGCCGCGGAAATCGTTGGTGAGGTTGGTGCCCCAGCCGAAGCTGGTGCGCACGCGCCCGTGGAAATGGCGGTGCGTCGCCTCGATCGAGTCGACGTCCATGCCGTCTGAGAAGATCAGCAGCTTGCCGCGCGGATCGCGGCCGTGGCGTTGCCACCAGGCGATGATCTCCTCGCCGCCCTCGATCGGTGGCGCGCTGTCGGGACGAAAGCCGGTCCAGTCGGCGAGCCAATCGGGCGCGCCCGCCAGGAACGCGCGGGTGCCGAACGCGTCGGGCAGCGCGATCAGCAGATTGCCGCCATAGCTCGCGCGCCATTCCTCCAGCACCCGGTACGGCGCCGCGGCGAGCGCGGCGTCGTCGGGTGCCAGGGCGGCGGCGACCATCGGCAGTTCGTGTGCGTTGGTGCCGATCGCCTCCAGGTCCGCGTCCATCGCGAGCAGGACGTTGGAGGTGCCGATGAACGCCTTGCCGAGCCCTTCCTTCAGCGCCTCGACGCACCAGCGCTGCCACAGAAAGCCATGCCGCCGACGCGTCCCGAAGTCGGAGATCACCAGATCGGGAAGCCGCTGCAGCCGCTCGACCTTGTCCCACAGCCGCGATTTGGCGCGGGCGTAGAGGACGTCGAGCGCGAACCGTCCCTTGTCGCGCATCGCCGCGCGCGACCGGAGTTCGTTGATGATCGCGAGCGCGGGCACTTCCCACATCGTGGTGTGGGTCCAGGGTCCTGCAAACCGCAGCTCGAACTGCCCGTCCACGGTGCGCAGCTCATAGTCCGGCAGGCGGAACGTGGCGAGCCAGGCGATGAAATCGGGCGTGAACATCCGCGCTTCGCCGGCGAAGGTGTTGCCTGCGAGCCAGATCAGCTCCTTCTTGGTGAAGCGCAGCGTCCGCGCATGATCCAGTTGCGCGCGCAGCTCGCCTTCGTCGACGTCGTCCGCGATCCGCACCGTGCGGGTGCGATTGATCACCGCGAAGGTGACGTCGACGTCGGCGTGGAAGCGCCTGATCAGCTGCACCATCAGCAGCTTGTAGAAATCGGTGTCGAGCAGGCTGCGGACGATCGGATCGAGCCGCCAGTTATGATCGTGAGTTCGGGTGGCGATATCGGTGAAGGTCATCGCGGCCTCGCGTTCCTCAGCCGGCGATCCAGCCGGTGACGAGATAGGTCAGTGCTCCGATCGCGCCCGCCGCGGGCAGCGTGACGACCCAGGCGATGACGATGCGACTCGCGATGTTCCAGCGCACCGCCGACAGCCTGCGCGCCGATCCCACGCCGACGATCGCACCGGTGATGGTGTGGGTCGACGATACCGGGATGCCGCCCATCGTCGCCATGAACAGCGTGATCGCGCCCCCGGTTTCGGCACAAAAGCCCTGCGCGGGGGTCAGCCGGGTGATCTTCGATCCCATCGTGTGGACGATCTTCCACCCGCCCGACATCGTACCGAGCGCCATCGCCGCCTGACACGACAACACCACCCAAAACGGCACGTGGAAGCCGCCGGTCAGCAACCCCTGCGAATAGAGCAGGACGGTGATGATCCCCATCGTCTTCTGCGCATCGTTGGCGCCGTGCCCTAGCGAATAGAGCGCCGCCGACACCAGCTGCAGCTTGCGATAGCGACGGTCGACCCCGAGCGGCGTCAGCCGCAGCGAGGTCCAGGCGACGAGCAGCACCAGCAGCAGCGCCAGGAACATGCCGATGCTGGGCGACAGGAAGATCGCGCCGACGGTCTTGCCGACGCCCGCCCAGACCACGCCGTCGAAACCCGCCTTGGTGAGCCCGGCGCCGAGCAACCCGCCGATCAGCGCGTGGCTGGAGCTCGACGGGATGCCGTAGCGCCAGGTGATGACGTTCCACACGATCGCGCCCATCAGCGCGCCGAAGATCACCTGCGGATCGATGACCGCGGCGTCGACGATGCCCTTGCCGACCGTCCGCGCCACATTGTGATCGAACACCGCGAAGGCGATGAAGTTGAAGAACGCCGCCCACAGCACCGCGTGATGCGGCTTCAACACGCGGGTGGACACCACCGTCGCGATCGAATTGGCGGCGTCGTGCAGGCCGTTCAGGAAATCGAACAGCAGAGCGACGCCGATCAGCGCCACCAGCAGCGTGAAGCTAATCGTCATAGATCAGGCGTGATCGATCACGAGACCCTGGATCTCGTTGGCGATGTCCTCGAATCGATCCGCGGTGCGTTCCAGATGACTGTAGATCTCGCGGCCGATGATGAACTGCATCGGTTCGTTAGCGGTCGCCTTCAGCAGCGCCTTCAGCCCGGTCGCGTGGAATTCGTCGGCTTGGCCTTCCAGTTCGACCAAACGCGCGGTGAGGGTGTGGAGCGCTGCGGCGTTGCTGCCGACCGACCGCAACAGCGGGATCGCTTCCGCGGTGACCCGCGCCGCCTCGACCACGACCGCGACCATCGCGCGCATCTCGGGCGCGAAGACGGTGATGCCGTACAGCTCGATCGACATCGCGGTCTGGTTCATCTGGTCGATCGAATCGTCCATCACCCCGATCAGGTCGGTGATCGCGCTGCGATCGAACGGCGTGACGAAGACGCGACGAACATCTTGCAGCACGTCGCGCGTGATGTCGTCGGCCTGATGTTCGCGGTCGACGATCTCGGCGATGTGCGCCGCGATGTCGCCGTCGCCGCTGAACAGCCGATCGAGCGCCGCCGCGCCCGCGACCAGCGTCGCGGCATGCGCCTCGAACTGTTCGAAGAACCGCCCCTGCTTGGGCATCAGCGCCTGGAACCAGGCAACCATTCCATGTACCCCCAATGGTGTCCGCGGCTCCATCGTTCGCCGCGGGCGAGCAAGCAAGCCGAAACTTGTCGGTCGCTCGCACAGGTTGGTGCGCAAGGGGCAGCTTTTCTCGGGAAGCCGCGTTCAGGGGGTCATGATCAAGCTATTCCATGTCAGCGACGTCCACTTCGGCGCCGAGGATCCCGCCGCGATCGCCTGGTTCGGCGAACGCGTGGCCGACGAGAAACCCGATGCGGTGATCATGACCGGCGACCTGACGATGCGCGCCACCCGCGACGAGTTCCAGCGTGGCGGCGACTGGCTCCGCAGCCTCGGCGTCCCGGTGACGCTGGAGGTCGGCAACCACGACATCCCCTATTATTGGGACCCGTTCCGACGGTTCTTGTCGCCGTACCAGCGTTACGCCGCGGTCGAGAAGATGATCGAGACGCAGCTCGACATCGCAGGCGTGACGATCGTGCCGCTGAAAACCACCGCGCGCGCGCAGTGGCGGTGGAACTGGTCGAAGGGCCGGGTGAGCAAGGGCTCACTGCGCCGGGCGCTGGCGATGATCGAGAGCGTGCCCGCGGGCAATCTGATCTTCGTTGCGGCGCATCATCCGCTGATCGAGGGCCCGACCACCGGCACCGCGCGGACCCGCGGCGGCGATGCCGCGCTCAGCGATCTCGCCGCTGCCGGCGCGCATGCGGTGCTGTCGGGCCATGTCCACGACCCGTTCGACGTGCCTGTGGAGCGGGGCGGCTGGACGTTGCGGATGATCGGCGCGGGCACTCTGTCGAAGCGCACGCGGGGATCGCCGCCCGCCTTCAACGAGATCCGCATCGACGGCGGCAGCTTCTCGACGATCGCGCGAACGATGGACAAGCAGCCGGCGCGGTCGATCAGCGAAACCGTCGAGGCGGGGCGCTAGCTAAGCGAGCTGTGCGTTCCAGTGCTCCTGCGAACGCAGGAGCCCAGGGTAACAGGCGCTGCGTTCATGGCCCTGGGCTCCTGCGTTCGCAGGAGCACTACAAGGTTGTTGACTGATCAGCCCGTCGTTGTTGCCAGCGTCACTGCGCAATTGGCGCGCTCCAGGTCGTCGATCTCGCGCTCGACGATGGCGATCAGCGACGTCACCAGGCCGCAGATGTCGCTTTCGCGGTGCATCAGGCGATAATGCATCAGGCCGAGCGACATCGCGAGGATGGTGTCCGCAAGTGTCGACCGCCGCTGGCTCATCGAAGCTGCGGGCGCGAACAGGCTCAGCGCGGTCAGCATGTTGGCGCGAGCATCAGCCTGAACGGTGGAAAAGATCGCCGCGATCCGTTCGTTGCGCGACGACTCCGCGAGGATCTCGGCAAACATCCGCCCGTCATTGTCGCGCGTGCCGGGGTCGACGAAATTCCGCACCCAAGCCCGCACCGAATCGCGATCGCCGCGATCGACGGCTTCCTTCAGCGGCTCGCCCGCCATGAAATCTACGCAATCGGTTTGTACGATCGCGGCAACGATTTCTTCCTTGCTGGCAAAGTCGCGATAGAGTTGACCGACCGCAACGCCCGACTCCTTCGCGATCTGAGCGATCCCGGTCGCATGAAAACCATTGTCGCAGAACAATATACGCGCCGCATCGATCACCTTCCGGCGACGTGCCGCGGCGCGCCCCCCGGAAGCGGCTGCCGTCAGGCATCCATCGATCAGCATGATTCCTTGCCTTTCATCGAGCTTCCCCGCCTTGACGGAAGCATCTTGTTCGCAGTAGCAGCATATTGCGAGTGAACGCTCACTCACATACATC
>NZ_CAXTEM010000012.1:18444-68095 GCF_964243315.1 uncultured Sphingomonas sp.
CCTTTATTCGCACCCTCACCCCGTTGCTCCTTCTGTCGGTCGCAGCCTGCGGCGGCAAGCCGCCCGAGCAGCCACAGCCGGGACCGGCACAGGTCGGGTACGTCGTCGTGCGTGAACAGCCGGTGACGCTGACTACCGAATTGCCGGGGCGGACATCCGCGTACGAGACGTCTGAGGTCAGGCCGCAGGTCAATGGCTTGATCCAGGCGCGCCTGTTCGAAGAGGGCCAGCAGGTCCGTGCCGGGCAGCCGCTCTACCGGATCGATTCGGCGCCCTATGTCGCACAGGTCGCCAGCGCCCGTGCCGCACTCGCCCGTGCACGCGCGTCGATCGCGTCGAGCGGGGCGCTGGTTCGCCGCTATGGCGAGCTGGTCAAGATCAATGCGATCGCACGCCAGGATTACGAGAACGCGGTCACCACGTCGCAGCAATCGCAGGCCGACGTCGCCGCACAGCAGGCCGCATTGCGCAGCGCGGAGATCGATCTGCGCCGCACCACCATCACCGCCCCGATTTCGGGACGGATCGGCCGGTCGATCTCGACCACCGGTGCGCTGGTCTCCGCCTCGCAGACCAACCCGCTGGTGACGATCCAGCGGCTCGACCCGATTTATGTCGACATCCAGGAATCGAGCGCCGATCTGCTGAAGCTGCGTCAGCAGATCCTCAGCGGACAGCTGACCCGCGACGGGAACGCGCGCGTCAAGCTGAAGCTGGAAGACGGCAGCGAATATGGCGCACAGGGCACGCTGCGCTTCGCCGACGTGACCGTCGATCCCACCACCGGATCGCAGGTCATCCGCGCCCAGTTCCCCAACCCCAACGGCCTGTTGCTGCCGGGCATGTTCGTGCGCGCCTCGCTGGTCGAGGGCACCCAGGCGAAGGGCATACTGGTGCCGCAGCGCGCAGTCGGCCGCGACGAGAAGGGGCAGGCGACCGTGATGGTCGTCGGCGCCGGCAACAAGGTCGAGGTCCGCTCGCTTCAGACCAGCCGCGCGATCGGCGACAGCTGGCTGGTCACCGGCGGCCTCAAGCCGGGCGACAAGATCATCGTCGAGGGGGGCATGATGCTGCGCCCCGGCATGCCGGTTCAGGGCAAGCCATGGAACCCCAATGCCAAGCCCGCCGGCGCGCCGCCGCAGCAGGGCCAGGCACAGGCACAAGCGAAGTAAACCGACATGTCACGCTTCTTCATCGATCGCCCGATCTTCGCCTATGTGTTGGCGGTGATGGTCGTCATCGCGGGCGTCCTGTCGCTTCGCACCCTGCCGATCGCGCAGTTCCCCGCGATCGCGCCGCCCGCGGTCGCGATCACCGCCACCTATCCGGGTGCGGACGCGCAGACGCTCGAGAACACCACTACCCAGATCATCGAGCAGCAGCTGAAGGGCATCGACAACCTCCGCTACTTCTCGTCGTCGTCGTCGTCCGCGGGGTCGGTGACGATCACGCTGACCTTCGAACAGGGCACCGATCCCGACATCGCGCAGGTCCAGGTCCAGAACAAATTGCAAGCGGCGACGCCGCTGCTGCCGCAGGAGGTCCAGCGCCAGGGCATTCTCGTCGCCAAGGCGACCCAGAACATTCTGCTGTTCGTCGGTCTGTATTCCGAGAACGGTAAGCATGACGCCGAGGATCTCGGCGACATCGTCGCCTCCAGGATTTCCGACCCGCTCTCGCGCGTACCCGGTGTCGGCGACACCCAGCTGTTCGGGTCGCAATATGCGATGCGGATCTGGGTCGATCCGGTGAAGCTGAACAATTACGCGCTGACGATCGCGGACGTGACCGCGGCGGTGACGGCGCAGAACGCGCAGGTCTCAGCGGGGCAGATCGGCGCGCAGCCGGCGCCGAAGGAACAGATGCTCAACGCGACCGTGTCGGTCTCGTCGCGTCTCACCACGCCCGAACAGTTTTCGCAGATCCGGCTGAAGAGCAACACCGACGGATCGATCGTCCGGCTGGGTGACGTCGCGCGGGTCGCGATCGGCGCGGAGAATTACGGCTTTTCCGCGCAGTGGAACGGCAAGCCCGCCTCGGGCATCGGCGTGAAGCTCGCACCGGGCGCGAACGCGCTCGATACCGTCGCTGCGGTGAAGGAGCGGGTCACCGAACTCGCCAAGCAGTTTCCGCCCGACGTGAAGGTGGTCTTCCCGTACGACACCTCGCCGTTCGTCCGCCTCTCGATTGAACAGGTCGTCGAGACGCTGGTCGAGGCGGTGGTGCTCGTGTTCCTCGTGATGTTCCTGTTCCTCCAGAACATCCGCGCGACGCTGATCCCGACGATCGCGGTGCCGGTGGTGCTGACCGGCACGTTCGCGGTGCTCGCGGCGTTCGGCTATTCGATCAACACGCTGACGCTGTTCGGCATGGTGCTCGCGATCGGTCTGCTCGTCGACGATGCGATCGTCGTCGTGGAGAATGTCGAACGGCTGATCACCACCGAACACCTGACGCCCAGGGAGGCCGCGCGCAAATCGATGGACGAGATCACCGGCGCGCTGATCGGCATCGCGCTGGTGCTGTCCGCGGTGTTCCTGCCGATGGCTTTCTTCGGCGGATCGACCGGCGTCATCTATCGCCAGTTCTCGATCACGATCGTCTCCGCGATGGTGCTGTCGGTCGCGGTCGCGCTGATCCTGACCCCGGCGCTGTGCGCGACCATCCTCAAGCCGCACGATCCCAACAAGGGGGAGGGCACCGGCCCGCTGGCGCGCTTCTTCCGCTGGTTCAACGACAAGTTCGATCGCGGCCGGGCACGGTACGAGCGCGGCGTGCGCACCACCGCCAACCGCTGGGGCCGGTCGCTGATCGCCTATGCGCTGATCGTCGTCGGCATGGTCTTCCTGTTCACGCGGCTGCCGACCGGATTCCTTCCTGACGAGGATCAGGGCGTGATGATCGCGCTGGTTCAGGGGCCTCCGGGTGCCACCAGCGCGCGCACCCAGCAGGGGCTCGACCTCGTCCGCGATCACTTCCTCGCCAACGCCGCCGGCGCGATCCGCGGGGTCTATACCGTCAATGGCTTCAGCTTCGCGGGGCAGGGCCAGAATAGCGGCATCGCCTTCATTCCGATGAAGGAGTGGAAGGATCGTCCGGGCGCCGAGAACAAGGCGCAGGCGATCGTCGGCCGGGCGATGGGCGCGTTCGCGCAGTACAAGGACGGGCTGATCTTCGCAGTGATCCCGCCGGCGGTGCAGGAGCTGGGCAATGCCACCGGTTTCGACCTCCAGCTGGTCGACGAAGGCGGCATCGGGCACGGCAAGCTGCTCGCCGCGCGCAACATGCTGCTCGGCATGGCGTCGCAGAACAAGTCGCTGGTCGGGGTGCGCCCCAACGCGATCGACGATGCGCCGCAGCTGAAGGTCGACATCGACCAGGACAAGGCGCGCGCGCTCGGGCTCGATCTCGGCGCGGTGAACAGCACGATCGCAACGGCCTGGGGCGGCTCGTACGTCAACGACTTCATCGACCGGGGTCGCGTCAAGCGCGTCTATATCCAGGCCGACGCCGCCTATCGCATGTCGCCCGACGATATCGGCGACCTGTTCGTTCGCGGCGCGACCGGCAGCATGGCGCCCTTCACCGCCTTCTCCAGCGTCACCTGGGGGCAGGGTCCGATGCAGCTGACCCGCTATAACGGCCAGCCGTCGATGGAGATTCTCGGCCAGCCCGCGCCGGGCGTGTCGTCGGGTGCAGCCTTGCAGGCGATGCAGGACATGCAGGCCAAGCTGCCGCCGGGCACCCGGCTGGACTGGACTGGGCTTAGCTATGAGGAGCAGTTGTCGGGCGGGCAGGCGCCGGCGCTGTACGGACTGTCGTTGCTGATCGTCTTCCTGTGCCTCGCGGCGCTGTATGAAAGCTGGTCGGTGCCGATCTCGGTGATGCTGGTGGTGCCGCTCGGCATCGTCGGTGCCCTGCTCGCAGCGAGCCTGACCGGGTTGAACAACGACATCTACCTTCAGGTCGGCCTGATCACCACGATCGGCGTGTCGGCAAAGAACGCGATCCTGATCGTCGAGTTCGCCGAAGAGCGCATTCGCGACGGTCTGGCACCGTTCGACGCCGCGATCGAAGCCGCCAAGCTGCGTCTTCGTCCGATCCTGATGACCAGCCTCGCGTTCATCTTCGGCGTGTTCCCGCTGGCGATCGCCAACGGCGCGGGCGCGGGCGGGCAGAACGCGATCGGCCGTGCGGTGGTCGGCGGCATGCTGTCGGCGACGGTGCTCGCGATCTTCTTCGTGCCGATGTTCTTCATCGTGGTCCTGCGCCTGTTCGGACACCGCGACGAAACAGACCACGCCACCAACGACACCACCGGCGCCACGCCCGCGCCGCAGGGAGCCTGACCGTCGTGACCCTTCGTCTCCTCTCGCTGTTCGCGCTCGCCGCGAGCACTGCGCTCGCCGGCTGTAACCTCGCGCCGACCTATGTCCGTCCGGTCGGTGCGGTTCCCACCGCGCTTCCGCAGGGCGGCGTCTACCCGGTCGCCGCGACCGACGCGCCCGACATCACCAGGGTCGGGTGGCGCGACTTCTTCACCGACGATCGCCTGCGTCGCGTGATCGCGCTCGGGCTGGACAACAACCGCGATCTTCGGCTCGCGGCCGCCAACGTGCTCCAGGCGCGCGCGAACTACCGCGTCCAGCGGTCGAGCCTGGTGCCGACCACTGCCGCCTCGGGATCGGCGAGCTACACCAATAATTTCGCGGGACTCGGCGGCGCCGGCGCAGCTGGCGGCACGACGGGAGCGGGCGGCGGCGTAGGCACGGGTGGCGGTGTAGGCACGGGCGGCGGTGTAGGAACCGGCGGCGGTGTGGGGGCCGGCGTCGGGACAACGACCTCCAACATCGAAATCTATTCGGCGACGATCGGCTTCTCGGCGTTCGAACTCGATTTGTTCGGCCGGCTTCGCAATCTGAGCCGTGCCGCGCAGGAGGCCTATTTCGCGAGCGAGGAGGCGCAACGCTCGACGCGGATCAGCCTGATCGCGGAGATCGCGACCGCGTGGCAGACGCTGGCGGCGGATCAGGACCAGCTCCGCCTGTCGCGCGATACGCTGAAGGCGTTCGAACAGACGCTGGAACTCACCCGCGCCCAGTTCCGGATCGGCGTCGCGTCGGAGCTCGAGGCCAAGCAGGCCGAGACCAACTATCAGGCGGCGCGCAACGACATCGCCACCGGCCTGACCCGGATCGCGCAGGATCAGAACGCGCTCAACCTGCTGGTCGGCACGACGGTCACCGCCGATCTGCTGCCGACCGGGCTGGGCACCGCCGACGCGGCGCTCGCGACGTTGCCGGGCAACATCGCGTCCGACGTCCTTCTTCGCCGTCCCGACGTGCTCCAGGCCGAGCATCAGTTGATCGCGCAGAACGCGAACATCGGCGCGGCGCGCGCAGCGTTCTTCCCGCGCATCTCGCTGACCGCAGCGGTCGGCACGCTCAGCACCGCGCTGTCGGGCCTGTTCGGCAGCGGCAGCGAGACCTTCTCGGCGTCGCCCGGCGTGTCGCTGCCGTTGTTCGACGGCGGCCGCAACAAGGGCAATCTCGATTATGCGCGCGCGTCGCAGCAGGCCGCGGTCGCGACGTATGAGCGCACGATCCAGACCGCGTTCCGCGAAGTCGCCGACGCGTTGGCGCAACGCGGCACGATCGACGAACAGGTCGCCGCGCAGACCGCCCGCGCCGATGCCGCGCAGACCGCGGCACGCCTGTCCGACGCACGCTACCGCGCCGGAGTCGATTCATTCCTGGTCGCCCTCGACGCGCAGCGCACCGCCTATGGCGCGCAGCAGCAACTCGTCACGACGCGGCTGGCGCGCGGCAGCAACCTCGTCGAGGTCTATCGGTCGCTGGGCGGTGGCCTGAACTGACCCGATTTTTGCCGGTTGCATGCCCGCCAGAAAGGCATAGTCTCTCCGCATAATACGCTTAGGAGAGCGATCATGGGTTCATACATGGACTCGAACCGGGAAGCGGCGGCGATGAACTCGGCCGCGGCTGCACTCGATTCGGCTGACATCAGCCAGGGCGAGCAGAGCCTGATCATCCTGCAAAGCCTGCTGTGCCTGTTGCGCGAGAAGAACCTGCTGACCCGCGCGGACATCGAGGATCTCTGCCACAAGGTCGAGATGCGCGCGGCGGGCGAGGGCGGCAACGCACTGCCCTGCTGCGCGGAAAGCGCCAACGCCGCGTCGAGCAAGATGCAGCGCCTGACCAGCTATATCGGCCAGCGATATGGCGGCAAACACGCGCGCAGCTTCCGCTGAGGTAGGCGTTCTGCGGTGACGTCGCGGCGCGGCTAGCCTGCGTTTTTCGCGCGCATGCGGTGAAAACGTTCGCCGCCGTGTCCCCGCGCAGGCGGGGACCCAGGGTCAAGCACAACAACGATTAGCCTCTAGCGGAACCCTGGACTCCCGCCTTCGCGGGAGAACAGGAAGGGGAGCGGCTGGATAATGCTGACGCCCTGACATAAGCGTCGAGACTAGGGCCGAGTATAGTTAACGTATAGCGTAAACATTACTTCAACTAGTAAATACTCAATAATTAACCTTATCTTGTACCGCATCGAGACCGATCCGCAGACTTACGATATTGATGAACAAGTCGTTCATCTCGATACTGTCTCCATCATCTTAAGGGAGACGAACAATGAAGCGGATATTGGGTGCGGTCGCGGTTGCGGCGTTGTTTTCGGCGGCTCCGGCGCTGGCCGCGACTTCGATGGTCGAGTTCACGGGCAAGGCGCTCGTCAACGGCGTCAACGGCAACGCCCGCACCTTCACGAGCACCGACAAGACGGTCAACGTCCGCGCCACCGCCTGGAGTTAGGACGGAAACCGCGTCCGCGACTCGTTCCTCGGAGCTTTTGGTTCCGGCCTCGGCGTGACCTCCGGCGATGAATTCGGCCTCGGCAACACCCATGTCACCGACAACCAGAGCCGGGTCGACTTCATCCTGCTCCAGTTCGACCAGACCGTGCAGCTCACCTCGGCGATCTTCAACGCGTTCGCCTTCAACGGCAAGACCGACAGCGACGCGACGATCGGCTGGGGTACGCTGGCAGGCGCCTGGAACCAGGGACTGACGTTCAACAACACCAACGGCATGGCATTGAGCGGCCTGTTGACGGGTCATGCCGACGCACTCGGCACCTCGATGAGCGGATCGCGTTCCCTGAACCTCGGCACCGCGTCGGGCAATTTCTGGCTGATCGGCGCGAATTTCGTCAACGTCGACAAGAAGATCGACGGCTTCAAGCTCGGCGGCGTGACGCTGAAGACCGTCGCACCGGTGCCGGAGCCGAGCACCTGGGCGATGATGCTTGCCGGTTTCGCGCTGGTCGGGGTGGCGATGCGCCGCGCGATCCGCACCTCGGAGCAGCGCTTCACCGACAAGGTCCGCCGGATCGCCACCAGCGGCTGATCCCGAAGACGATCATCGAAGAAGGGGGCTCGGACGGCAATCGTCCGGGCCCCTTTTCGTTCGTAGCGGCACGACGGCCACATGCCGCGCCGTTCGGTCGTAGGGTTCAGCGTTCGCTGTCGGGGAGGGGGCGGGTCGCGTCGCGCGCGAGGAGGCGGATCTCGTTGCCGACGAACTGCGCGCCGTCCACCGTCTGGATGTAGAAGTTCCAGGGATCGTCATGCGCGGCGTTGATCGCCTGCACCAGCGCGTGGAGCTGCCCGCACAGGACGCCGCGCCAGTCGGTGCCGTCCTCGCAACGGAATAGCGTCGCTTCGGCGGTCCAGTCGATCTGCTTGGGCATGGGTGCGGAGGTCATGATCGACTGACGTGGTAAGCGTAGCGTTAAGTCGTTTCATCAGTGCTGATCGACCGGTCACCCTCGTATTGTTCCGAATTGACGCAGTTAACCTCGATTGCCGCACCGGGACGTTTACGCCGTCTCAACCTCGACTGGCGCAAGGTGACTTCAGAGGATCGAGGAACTGTTATGGCATTGGCGGCAAAGCTCTACCGGGACGAACGCACGGCCGATCGGCAAGCGGTCAGCCTCGACGCGACGCTGCGCAAGCCGGACCAGCGCCCGGTCGACATCCTGATCGAGGATCTGTCGGCGACCGGCTTCCGCATGACCACGAACGAAGCGATCTCGTTCGATGACGCCATTTCGATCGGGATCTCGGGGATCGGCCGCCGCGACGCGCGGATCGTCCGGCGCAGCGGCAGCAGCTATGGCTGCGAGTTCGTCGTGTCCGTCGATCGCGCGGAGATCGAGCGCGCGCAGACCGTCGAGACGATCGTTCGCGCCGATTTCGGCACCATGCCCGTGGTCACGGTCGAGGATCCCCCGCTAGACGCCGTAGAACATCGCATCCGCCGTATTCGCGGCCCAATCCTGGCGGTCGCGACGGTCGCACCCTGGGTGGCGATCGGCGCGGTCGCGCACGCGGTGCTACGCTGAACCACGCACGCCGCGCCGGATCAGTACAGCCAGCTGTTCCACTGCGCGGTGACCCGCCAGTCGCCGCGGACGCGTTCGACCGCATAGGTCGTACCCCAATGATCCGCGGTGACGGTGACGAAGGCGGTGCTTGCCGATCGCACGATCCGCGACAGCAGGTAACGCCGGTCGCAGCCCGCGCGGAAACGGTTGATCAACCACCAGCGTGCCGATGCGCCGGGCACGGCTTCCGCATCACCGATCGTCACCGCATCGCTCTCGCCGACCAGCGCAAGCGAGGTCGCGGCCGCGTGGAGGCGCCGCTGGTCGACCGCCGGCAGCGCCGCGGCGGTGGAGCGAGGCTCCGCGATCCTGAGCCGATTGCTGCCGACCGCATCCTCGAACAGCGCGCGCCCCGACACGCCACCGGGCGCACGGAGCGGGGCTGGGTGGCGCCAATGGCGATCGCCTTCCGCAGTCTGCGCGCGCATCGTTCGATAGATCGCCAGCGGCTCGCCACGCGTGCGGTCGTCGACGCACAACGGCTCCGCACCGGTACGTCCGCTCGCCAGCAACGTGAGCGTGGCGCGCACGATGCGACCGTCGTCATCGATCGGCGCTGCGGTGCATCCCGGCAACAGCAGCACGAGGGCGGCGAGCATAGGCAGCCCGCGCCCCGGCGTGACCTCGATATTCATCGCATCCCCCGCGCCCGCACGTCGAGCCACCGGGCGACGGCGCCCGGCCTGTGGCATTTTTGCCCGCCGGTTACGCAAAATCAAGACCGGCGCCCGCAGAGCGCGGAGGCCGCGAGCCAATCGGTCGCACTTATGTCTATATGGATATGAACCGGGGGGTTTGGAAATGACCGAGACGACGGGCGCGTTGCGCTTTCGCGAACGCCGCGTCCAATTGATGGTGGTCGGCGGATTGGCGATGATCCTCGCATTGGGGGCGCTGGCCGCGCGCAACGAACGCGCGCTGTTCGTCGACGGGTCGCGCGATCCGAAGGCGTTCGGTGCGCTCGCCATATCGCCGCCGCCGGCCGGCTCGCCCAAGCGCTTCGGCTGGGTTCCCCGCGACGTCCTCGCCCGTACCTTCGTACCGGTCAAAACGGCGGGCCTACCGCTGGCCGCACGCCGTCGCGCGCTCGGCGGCAGCGGCATGCCCGAGGAACAAGGCTTTGCCGGCCCCGTCGTCCCGATCGACGCCTTGCCCCTGACCGCCGATGCGCTCGGCTTGTCCGGGCCTGCTTCGGTCGGCGCGGGAGGTGCGCTGCCCGGACCGATGTTCGCCAGCGCCGGCGGGGGAGGGCGGCCCGTGGCAGGCGGCGCTAGCAGCGGTGGCGGTGGCGCCGGCGGTGGCGGCGGGTCCGGCAGCGTCGGCAGCGGCGATCCTACCGCAACGACCCCGACAACGGCCGAGACGCCTGTTCCTGTGGCGGAGAACAATTCTCCGGCGACCACGGTCCCGGCCACGGAGAGCGGCGCCACCGCGCCCTTGCCGATCGCGGCCAACGATCCGGCGCCGATCGACTTTGCGTATCAACCGCCGAGTCAGGCAGGTCCGATGCTCCAGCCGCCGCCCGAGGACTGGCCGGCGAACTGGCCCGATCCTTTCGAGAGTTCCGAGCAGTCGCCCTCGCCCGAGACGCCGACGGCTGTCGCCGATCCGCTCGCTCCGCCGGTAACGCCGGTGCCCGAACCCTCGACCTGGGCGATGCTGCTGACGGGCTTCGCGCTCGTCGGTTGGGTGATCCGCGGCCGGCGCAGCGAGCGGGGCCTGCTGCCGGCCTGAACTGCAGTCGGCAATCGGCCGATCAGCGCAGTTCCAGCCGTTCGCCAGCCAGTGTCACTGACTGTAGTTGCGACAGCGCGTTCTGGCCGAGCAGCGAGATCTTCAAGCCGTTCTCGACCACCGCGGCGCGCGTGCCGGTGAGCTGCCGGCCGGCAAGGTCGACCCGATCGAGCATCGCCCAGCGCATCGACGATCCGCCAGCGGCGGTCTCGATCCGCTCCGACCCGATCCCGCTCTTCACGCCCGCACGGCGCGCGTCGCTGCTGGTGAGCACGACGACGTTGGCGCCGGTGTCGACGACGAAGCGGATCGGCGTGCCGTTCACCCGCGCGGTGACGTAGAACAGCCCGTCCGCTTCCTTGATTGCCCGAGTCATGCCGCCGGAGGGAGGGGCCGGAGACTTCGGTGCGACGACCGGCGCGACCCGCGCGGGTTGTTCGCCGCCGCTCGGCGATACGAAGCCGATGATCGCCACGACGGCGGGGGTCAGGGGCTTGAGAATGTTCAACATCGGCAAAAGATAGCCGGCAGTTCTGAAATCGAGGTGGCGAGCTTTGGTTAATCCGGCAGTATCTTGCCGCCCGCTTGCCGGCGTCGTTCCCGGTAGAGGTGAAGCCCCAGCGCCGCGGCGGCGCAGAGTAGAGCGACCACCGACAACTCGACCGCGATTACCCGGTAGGGCCAGGTCAGGCTGTCGCGCGTCGCGAACAACACCTGGTAATCGCGCGCGACATCGACGCCGGCATAGCGGAACAGCCTCACCAGCTCGCCCGGCAACGCCTGCGGTTTGAGGATGCCCTGCAAGGCGCCGTCCCGCCTTGCCATCGCCAGGGTGTTGTCGGCGCCGATCTCGGCGAAGAAGCGCACTGGGGCGCTGCCGCCGCGATCGCCCGGAGCCACGATCGGCGCGAACCGGAAGGAGCGGCGCGCGACGAACAGGTTCTCGCTCAATCCCGCGACCCGATCCTCGATGACGTCGCCGACCAGCACCGCGACGCCGGCCCGCGCGCCCTCCGCGCTCGACGACCCGATCACGATGCGGGTCGCGGCGCCATCGTCGCCCGGTTGCGCGATCATCGTCGCGAGGGCGAGTCCGCTGCCGAGCGCGCACGCGATCGCCACGCCGAGCAGCGCGCGAATGAAGGTGCGGCCGGGCAGGTGGTCGTCCGCGCGCCCGCGCATCAGCCACAGCACCGGCGATCCGAGCAGCACCACCAGCAACAGGTAGGTCATTGCGGGATAATAGCGCCCGAACGCGTCGAACTCCCACTCCGCGGCGAGCGCCATCAGCCCGCGATAGGCGAGGGATTGCCACAGCAGCACGAGCGCCACCGCGACCGCCCAGGCGGCGAGCAGGTGGCGCATGCGCAGGCGTCGCAGGACCGGCACCCGCCGCGTCGACCCGTCGCCGGTCTGCCGTGCGTTCGTCATGCCGTCATTTCCCCCGTTCCCCATCGCGGCATCTAAAGGTGCGCGACGGCGCGGTATAGTGCCCGTCCCGGATCGGGAGGATGCTGCGCCCGATCAGTTGCCAAGGATCGCCGTGGCTTATATGGGATCGGCAGGGGGTGGATGCCGGATCGGCGAGCGCTAGGCGCTTTTTCGATCCTTGTTGCTGTCGCGGTCGACGCGACCTCGGCCATCACGCCCTTGGTATGATCTTAACCGCTATGGGCTAGTTACTTAACCGATCATGGACCTCACCATCCCGACCAAACATGCGGCGACCGATGAGTCGCACGGGATGGCGGCCGCGGCCGATCCTTCGCCGCCGCCGATGAGCCCGCGCACCGGTCCGATCGACGCGCGTGACGTCACGACGCCGACCTGGCGCGAGATGGGCCTGGCGATATGGCGCTCGTTCCGCGCCAATCCGATCTTCTGGCTCGGCATCGCCGCACTGGCGATCCCGACGCTGCTCGATCTCGCGTCGCGCGGATGGGGCACCGACGCCGCCGCGCATGCGCCGATCGTCTTCGCCACCGCCATCTGGATCTTCGCGCGCAGTGCAGGGCAAGCCGCGTCGGTGGCATCGCCGCCGCCCGCTTGGCGCGCGGTGCTGCTCCTCGTGCCGTTGTTGCTGCTCTATGCCGCGTCGCGGATCACCGGTCTGCTCGAGGTGCGTGGGCTCGCCGCCTATCTCAGCATCGTCGCGGTGCTTTACGCGGTCGGCGGCCTGCCGGTGCTGAAGGTGCTGTGGTTCCCGATCCTCTATTCGATCTTCCTGATCCCGATCCCGGAGACCTTCATCGATGTCGGCACCCAGCCGATCAAGCTGGCGATCTCCAAGACGGTCGTCGGGCTGCTGTCGGCGCTCGGCTATCCCGTCGCGACGTCGGGGGTGAGCATCTATATCGGCCAATTCGAATTGCTGATCGCCGCCGCGTGCGCGGGGCTGAATTCGCTGATCAGCCTCACCGCGATCGGCAGTTTCTACGTCTATCTGCGGCACAATGCGAGCTGGCGGTACACGCTGATCCTGGTGCTCGCTATCTTCCCGATCGCGGTGTTCGCAAACTTCATCCGGGTGCTGATGCTGGTGCTGCTGACCTATTATGGCGGCGAGGCGGTGGCGCAGGGCTTCCTGCATGAATTCGCCGGTCTGTTCATGTTCGTCGTCGCGGTGCTGATGATCTTCCTGATCGACCGGATCGTCGGCGCTCTGCTCTATCGGTTCGGTTCGCGGGCGAGGGCGGTCTGATGGCGACGACGCAGGATCCGCTGTCGCGGCGCAAGATGATGATCGGCATGGCGCTCGCCGGCACGGTAGCGCTGTCCGAGCTCTACGTACCCAAGCGCAGCATGCCGCGGCTGACCGAGAAGTCGTTCACCGCGATGTTCCCGACCAGCATCGGGCCTTGGAACTACCTCACCGCGTCGGGACTGATCCTGCCGCCCGAGGATCAACTTTCGCGCACGCTGTACGAGCAGCTTCTCACCCGCACCTATGCGGCGGGCGATGCCGATCCGGTGATGATGGTGCTCGCCTATAGCAGCATCCAGGAAGGCCGGCTTCAGGTCCACCGGCCCGAGGTCTGCTATCCCGCCTCGGGCTTCGCGATCCTTGACAATGAACCCACCGAGATCCGGATCAACGACAGGTTTACGCTGCCGGCCCGCTTCCTGATCGCGGATCGCGGCGCGCGTCGCGAATTCATTCTGTACTGGACCAGGGTCGGGCCGGACGTGCCGACGCGCTGGTTCGATCAGCGGCTGATGATGGCAAAGGCCAATCTGAAGGGTTACATCCCCGACGGCATGCTGGCGCGGGTCTCGGTCATCGGCAACGATCGCGAGGAAGCTATGCGGACCTTGCAGACGTTCGTGCGGACTCTGGTCGGCTCGGTCGATCGCCAGGCCCGCACCTTGTTGATCGGGCCGCACTGATCCGCAGCCCGATCATTCGCCTGAGATCAGGCGCGTGCGAAAGGTTTCAGGAAGTATAGTGTGTAGGCGATCACGCCGACGAAGGCGAGAATCGCGAACGCGTCATGGCCGTTGTTGCCGAGATAGTTGGTCACCGCGCAACCGCCCGCAGGCACGATGTAATGGTAGAGGGAGTCACGACTTTCGTCTGGGCCGATCGAACGCTGAAGCAGCAGCACGACCAGACCGGCGAAGAACGCCACCGTGACCCAATCATAGACTGTCTGCATCACGACTTCCTTCCCAATGTCCCCGCAGGGCTGTAACGATTTATACGCGACTTCCGAGCATGCCGCGGCGTCCCGGTTAGTGGACGATGGGTTCTAGTGAAAGGCCGTTATGAAATCGAAAACTTTGACGATCCTGCTTCTGGCTTCCGCGCTGACGGTGTCGGGGTGCAAGCGCGCCGCGACCGGCCAGGTGGTGGCGGTGGTCAATGGCGAGGAAGTATCGCTGTCGGAGCTCAACGGCGAGTTGCAGCGCGCCGGGGCGCAGGGTGGCGACAAGAAGGCAGTTCAGGCAGCGGCGCTGCAAGGCTTGGTCGATCGCAAACTGCTCGTCCAGCAGGCGCGCGACCGCGGGATCGACAAGGATCCCGAATATCTCCAACAACAGCGCCGTCTCAATGACGAGCTGATGATCAGCATGCTCGGCAAGCAGGTGACGAAGAACGTGCCGGTTCCCTCGACCGCGGACGTCGATCGCTACATCGCGGCCAACCCGGCGATGTTCGCACAGCGCACCATCTATGCGCTCGACCAGATCCAGTTCCCCGCACCCGACGATCGGTCCAAGCTGAAGGCGCTCGAGGCGGATCACAGCCTCGACGAGGTCGCGACGACGCTGACCCAGATGGGCATCAAGTTCGGCCGCCAGAAGGGCGCGATGGACAGCGCGCAGACCCCGCCGGGCCTCATCAAGCAGATCAGCGCACTGCCGCCGACCGAGCCGTTCGTGCTCGCCTCGGGTGGTCGCGTCGTCGTGAGCGTGATCGCCGACAAGCGCGTCCAGCCGCTCGAGGGTGACGACGCGCGCCAGCTGGCGACGCAGGCGATCCGCCGCGATGCGGTCTCCGACATCGCCAAGAAGCAGGTCAAGCAGGCGCGTGATTCGGCGAAGATCGAATATCAGCCGGGCTTCGCGCCGACTGCCGCCGCCGGCGGCGGTGCAGCGGCCAAGTAAGCCGATCGGGACAAGGCGCGCGCCGGGTCAGGAGCCCGGCGCGCGCCCTTCCTTGCGATGGCGGCGGGCGAGAAGGAAGATGCGCGGCCCCGTCACCAGATAACGCCGCCACATCCGGCGCGGCTCCGCGGCAAGCCTGAAGGCCCATTCCAGGCTCAGCCGCTGCATGATCTTGGGCGCACGCTGGCGCTCGCCGATCACGAATTCCACCGCCGCCCCCACGCATAACCCGATGCCGGTCGCATCGCCGCGCCGGACGACCGCCGCCGCAAGCAGTTCCTGCTGCGGCGATCCGACCGCCAGGAAGGTGAAGCGGGCGCGTGCCTCGGCGACGAACGCGGCAGCGCTGGCGAGCGCGGCCGGATCGTCGCGCAATCCCATCGGCGGCGCGTGGTGGACGATGTCGAGCGCCGGCAGCCGCTCGCGCAGCGCCGCAGCGGTTGCCGCACTGCCGCCGACGATCGCGATCCTGTCCCCGGCGCGCGCAGTCTGCGTCAGCAGGATCATCGTCAGATCGCTGCCCGGCGCGACCGGCAGATCGACACCGTCGCGCCGCGCCAGCGCCGCGACGATCCGGCTGTCGCACGTGCACCATTCGGCCTCGCGATACGCCGTCCAGATCGCCTCGCGATCGCTGCGGTGCTCGCCGTGCAGCCGGACGAGATGATCGACATTCGGGGTGACCAGATATGCGAACCGCGCCGCCGGGTCGCGCGCCGCGAGACGCTCCACCACCGCTTCCAGCGACAGCGGGTCGAAGCCAACGCCGAGATAGTCGCGCCGATCTGTCCGCATCATTGCGGCATCGCGGTTTGCAGGTCGCGCTCGGCGGTCTGTTCCTCGGGCGGGACGGGCGGCAACGCGATCTGCTGGCCATGTAGACGCCCGATCAGCGCGCGGGCACGGGACACGCAGGCGGCGTCCTTCGTCGCCGTACAGATCTGCGCGCGCAGTCGCCACGCCAGCACCGAGGCGGGGTGCCGGATCGTAAAGGCGCGGACCTCGCTCTGCACGTCCGCGGCCTTGCCGCTGGTGAGTGCTTGGGCGACGTAGAGCGCGAGGAACGCAGGATTTTCCTCATTGTCGTTGAACGCGCCGTTGATTGTCGCCTCCGCTGACGCCTGATCGTTGCGCAACCGATAGATCTGCGCCAGCAGCGCCACGACGTTCGGCGAGCCAGGATTATCACGAGCCACGATCCGTGCGTCGCGCATCGCGGCGTCGAGATTGCGTGCGGCAATCGCGGTGAAGGCGCGGGCCAAGAGGGCGATGGGTTCGGCGGGATCGATCGCGAGCACCGCGGCTGCGCGCTGTGCGGCTTCCTGGCCGCGGCCGACCTGCGCCAGGGCGAGCGCATAGGCGGCGTGGAGGTCGGTGGTAGCGGCGGCGAGCGGACGCGCCGCGGCCATCGGCGCAAGTCGAGCGATCGCTATCGCGGGATCACGGACAGCAATCGCATGTTGCGCCAGCGCGATCGCGAGGCTCGGTTCGGCAGCGGCCGCGGCGAAGAGGCTTGCGGTGTCGGCGCCCGACACATCGGCGTCGAGCAGCATCGCGACGGTCTGCGCGCGGGTGGCGTCGCCCGAGTCGATGCGGTGGGCTGCGCTCAGCACGGTCGCCGCACGCGCGGCACGCCCGCTCAGGATCAACTGCCGCGCCCACTCGATCTGCGCCGCCGGATCGCGCGGCTGCGCGGCCGCGTTGCGTTCCGCGACCCGCGCCAGCCCGATGCCGTTGCCGTCACGCTCGTATAGCGAGACGAGCTGGCGGCGCAGGTCGGGGCTTCCCCCTCCCGCCGCGAAGATCGGTGAGATGAGCGCCAGCGCCGCAGCGTTATCGCCCCGCCGCTGGAGGATCCGGCTCTTCAACACCCGCGCCGCTTCGTTCGCTGGTTCCCGGGCCAGCGTCTTGTCGACGGTGGCGAGTGCCTCGTCGAGCCGACCGCGACGAAAAGAGACGGTACCGCTGACCAACTGCGCGTTGGTGTCGGTCGGGTCGAGCGCGAGGATCTGCGACGCGTAGTCCTTGGCGAGGTCGAGATCGTTGGTTGCGAGTGCCAGCTGTGACACCGCCTGCAGCGCCTCGCGGTTGCTGCGATCCTGGTCCAGCGCGTTGCGATAGGAACCAAACGCGCCGCCGTAATCCTTCAATTCGATCTGATTGCGTGCGCGAGCGAGCCACAGCGCCGGAATGTCGTCGCGCAGGCTGACCGCATAATTGAACTTGGCCGCGGCTGCGTCATACTGACCGGCGGTGTAGAGTTCGACGCCCTCGTTCATCGCCTCCGCGGCGAGCTCTTCCTTCGAAGTGCAGCCGCTCACCGCGAGCAGAAGCGCCATCGCTGCGAGCGCTGTCCGCATCCCGTGGCGCGGCTTCGTCGATGTCGTCATCTCGGCGTCGTCCCGTTTTACAGTCGCTCGTCCCATACTGCCCCGAACGTCGCCTCGGCAGGCGTGTCGAAGCCGGCAGGTGCCGCTCGCGAACCATAGCGTCCCAGAATTGCCGCTATGCAGCATAGAAGCATATGGCTTTTGCAAGCCAGCGCGATTAAAGCAACATCGCTATCAAGTAGGCTTTCGGGGGATACACAATGAAGGTGGCAATTGCGTGCGCGGTGGCACTGGCCAGCGCAGCGGGATCGCTGATCGCCGTTCCCCAGGCGATGGCGCAGCAGGGTGGCGCGAACAAGCTGCCGCCGTATCGCATCAACCCGGGCGACGAGATCGAGGTCTATGTCTGGGGCGAGGAGCGTCTGCAGCGCTCGATCCGCGTCCTGCCGGACGGTAGTTTCTCGTTCCCGCTGGTCGGCCGCGTCGATGCAGCGGGCAAGCTGCCGGTCGATATCGAGGCGGCGGTCACGCGGGGGCTGTCCGCTCAGTTCCGCGACCAGGTTCCGCAGGTCACCGTATCTGTCCGCAACCCCGCGGGCTTCCAGTTCTCGATCATCGGCAAGGTGCGCTCGCCGGGGATCTTCACCCCGGGCAAATACGTCAACATCCTCGAGGCGATCGGCATGGCCGGTGGACCTAGCGAGTTCGCTGACACCTCCAACGTCCTAATCCTGCGCAAGCAGAACGGCGCGCTGGTGACGATGCGGGTGCGATTGAGCGATGCGATCAAGGGCAATCCCAGTTCGCGCGATCTCGCAGTGAACGGCTTGCCCGAAATGCAGAGTGGCGACACGGTGATCATGCCATGACGGCGCTTCGCAATCGACTGTTGATCGGCGCGATCGCTGCTGCTGCGGTGGCGGTCCCGTCCCAGCTTGCGGCGCAGACGCTAGTGCCGTCCGCAACGATCACGGCCGGCGGTGGGTATTCGACCAACCCGTTCCTCGGACGCGGTGACGGAGACGGGGCAGCGAGCGCGCAGGTGTCGATCACGCCGCGCCTGGAGATTCTCGACGATACGGACAGCGGCGTGGTCTCGGGTTATTATAACCGCACCGAATATTTCAAGAACTTCGACGCGAACGATAGCTACGGCCTGACGATCGGCGGCAACAGCCAGCTTAACCCGCGGGCGTCGATCGGCTTTTCGGCCGGTTACGATAGTTCGATCCTTGGCGCCGCGGGCGCGTATTCGGGCGTTCCGATCTTCGTCCCGGGTACGGTCGGCGGCACGGTAGGCACTGGTGCAGGCGTGGGGCCGATCGGAGTCGGCACGGGCGATCCGGGCACGGTGGGAGTAACACCGGTGCCAACGACGCCGCTGCCATTGGCGCCGGTCTTCACGGATCCCGGTGCCCCCGGTGGCGATATCGGGCTGATCGGGCTTCGTCAGCGCCGCAACAGCCTGACCGCCTCCGTGTTCGGCAGCTACCGTCCCGACGAAGTGTCTACCTGGGGTCTAGGTGCCAACGTATCACGCAACTCCTATCCGGATAGCGGCGGCGTGGCGATCAGCTCGCGCACCTATGGCGTCAACACGTCCTACACGCGCAGCCTGTCGGAGCGCAGTTCGATCGGCCTGCAAGTGTCGGCGACCGTGATAGACTATGCCGATGTTCCCAATTCGCGCTTCATCAATCCTATGGTCACGTACAGCACGCAACTGGCTCAGAACTGGTCGCTCAACCTCGGGGTTGGCGTCAGCTTGGTCGATGACGGGTTCAGCAACGGTGTCGCGGCATCCGCCAACGGTTCGCTTTGCCGCGCGATCGAGCGCGGCTCGTTTTGCCTGATTGCGGCTCGTCAGCCGAGCGTCAGTGCCTTTGGCGGCGCGCGCAACCAGACCAGCGTCAGCGCCAATTACAGCTATCGCCTGGCCGAACGCACCAGCATCTCGGCGACGGCCAGCTACCAGCGATCGTCGAACGGCATCGCCGTGTCGCAAAACGCGATCGCACGCAGCAATCAGGATTTCATCTCGGCCTCGGCAACGGTGAACCAGCAGATTGCGCGGCGATTGTCGGCTTTCGCGACGGCGCTTTATCGTGACGTAAAGGGTCTAGGCGTACCGACGGATGGCGATATCGGCGGCCGGGTCGGCCTGGCTCTCACGGTGGGTGGACGTCAATGAGCGAAGCATATGGCGCCGACGGCGACGAGGCCGGCGGCAGCGGCGGGGGGATCATCGCGTATCTGCCCTCGATCCTGTGGCAGCGCCGCTGGTGGATCATCGTACCGCTGGTACTGTGCACGATCGCCGGCCTGGTGGCGGCGTTCGTCATGCCCTCGACCTATCGTTCCAGCGCGACCCTGCTGGTCGAGACGCCCGAACTGCAGCCCGGCATCGAAGGCTCACCCCAGACAGGCTTGATCGACAAGCGGATCGCCAAGGTCCGGCAGCAGGTGCTCAGTCGTCCCGACCTGATCGAGCTGATCGAGAACAACAACCTCTACAGCGAAGAACGGCAGGATAAGCCGCTCTCCGCGATCATCGAAAAAATGCGTTCTTCGACCAGCATTTCGCCGGTCAGTGCCGACATCGGTGGTGGCGGCAAGGGATCGAATACGATCGCCTTCTCGCTGAGCTTCGAATATCCCGATCCGCAGAAGGCGCAACTCGTCGCGCAGGACTTTGTCGAACGGCTGGTCCGCCTCGATGCGGCACAGACCGCGCAACAGGCGACGGGCACCGTCGAATTCCTCCAGGAACAGGCGAACGGTTTGTCGTCGCAGATCACTGCGCTCGAGCGCCAGATCGCGTCGATCAAGGCGGCGAACGGGATGGTGCTGTCGAACTCGAACACGATGATGCTGGGCAGCACCGGCGGCTTCCAGGGGCAGATCGCCAGCCTTCAGCGCGAGAATGCGCAGCTCCAGTCGCAGCTGCGATTGCAGGCGACGGCAGTCGATCGCGACCCTGCGGTCGCGGCGGCAGAAGCACAGTTGGCCGGGGCGCGAGCAGTCTATTCGGACAATCACCCCGACGTCAGGCTGGCGGAGCAGCGCCTCGCGGAAGCGAAGCGTTTCGCGGCGGTCAACAACAAGAAGTTCAATCCCGGTTCGGTGATCCAGCAGCAGATCGCGTCGAACAATGCGGCGATCGCAAACCTTTCCGCGGCTCAGGGTGCGGAACAGGCAAGGACCGGCGCGGTCATGACGGCGCAGGCGCGTGGACCTGCGGTGAACGAGCAGATCGCGCAGCTTCAGTCGCGCGCCGATGGCCTTCGCGCGAACTACCAAACCGTTGCGACCAGCCTGATCGGTGCGCGCGGCAGCGCCAAGCTCAGCGAACAGCAGAAGGGCGAGCGCCTGTCGGTCATCGATCCGCCCGTCGCCGCGGATCAGCCGAGCTCGCCCAACCGGCCCTTCTTGATCCTCGGCGGCATCGCTGCTGGCCTGGGCATCGGCGTCGTGCTGGCGTTCCTGCTCGAACTGATCATGCAGCCGATCCGGGGCGTCGGTTCGCTCCAGCAGATCATCGGTAAGCCGCCGCTCGTCATCGTGCCGAACCTCGACGCACGCGGGCGCCGGTTCCGGTTGCCGTGGCGGCGCGACGACGACGAGGCCGAGCCCGGCCTCGCCGGTTAAGGATAGGACGAACGATGAACTATGTTCCGCCGCCGTACACCGGCGCGTTGACGATCAGCGCGACGCCGGCGACCATCGCGCCGGCCGAGTCCGTCAGCGAAACCATCGTCGGCTTCCGCGGACGGGACGAACGATCGCGTTCGTTCAACCTGCTGCGTACCCAGATCATTCGGCTGGTCGCCAGCGGCGCGAAGGTGATCGGCATCACGTCGGCGACGCCACAGGTCGGCAAAACCTTCATCGCGTGCAATCTCGCCGCCTCGCTTTCGCGGCTGCCCGATATGCAGACCATCCTCTACGACCTCGACCTGCGTCGCGGGTCGGTCGCGGAGCGGTTCGAGATACCCGTAGAGATTGGCATGGCCGAGTTCCTGTCCGGCACCGCGGACAACCTTCCCGAACTGTCCTGGGGCATCGAAGGGCAGCGATTGACGATCTATCCGACCGCCGCGCGTCGCGTACGGTCGTCGGAATTGCTGGCCAGCGCCCGCTTCGCCAAGCTGGTGAGCGCCATGCGCGAGATGCGCGGGCCGGTCGTGCACATCTGCGATTTGCCCCCGGTGTTCGCCAACGACGACAGCATGATCGTCAACGAACATATCGATGGCTACATCATGGTCGTCGAGGACGGCGTCACGACTGCCAAGCAGGTACGCGATTCGCTACGTTTGCTGGGACCTGAGAAGTGCTTCGGCACCGTTCTCAATCGGTACGTGAAGGGTTTTGCCGGCGGCGACTACGGCTTCGGTTACGGCAAGGGCAAAGCCTATGCCGATTATTACAACTAGGCCGATAGCGGCCTGCATGCGGCGGACATCGCGATGACCGAACACCGGCCCGTACGGACCGTCTACTGTGTGCTGGGCGTGCGGTCGCTGGGCTACGCCGTACCGTGTCTCGGCAGTTTGATCCGCAACAGTGTCGAACCTCTGGCGCTGACGATCCTTACCGATTCGGCAGCCGATGCGGCAACGATGCAGGAACGGCTGGAACCGCTTTTCGTCGGAGGCAATCACCGGCTCACCGTCCACGATCAGGCGCATGCCGACGCTCTTGCCGCCGAAGCCTACGCAGAATTCCCCGCGATCGCGGCGTTCCGCCATGGCCATCCGTGCTGGCGCAAGGTCACCGACCCGGCGCTCTACGCCGCTGCCGGCGACGAAGTGATCATCATCGATCCCGACGTTTATTTCCCCAACCGCTTCGCGTTCGAGCCGACCCCAGCGTCGGGCTTGCTGCTGATGTGGCAGCGGCCGAACTGCCTGCTGCCCGAGCCGCTGGTCACCGAAGCCTATGACCGCGGCGTGCCGATGGCGGATCATACCGATATCGGCGTGTGCCAGTATCGCGCGCCGCTCGATCTCGGCGCGCTCGAGGAGCTGCTGACGACGATCGACACGCGCCCGTTCGCGCGCTCGATGCATGTCGAGTCGATCGTCTGGGCGGCACTCGCGGAGCAGGTCGGTGGCGGCTATCTCGATCCCGAAGCGTGGCACTGCTTTGCCAATTCGGTGCCGAGTCGGCTTGCTCGCCGAATGGGCCGCAGCGGGTCCGCGACCCTTGCTCAGATCGACTTCACGCCGGTCAAGGCGTTCCACGCCGGCGGCACCGCCAAGAACTGGCTCGCCGACGCGGAGCGGGATGGGCTGTTTTCCAACCCGCGGACGCATCTCGATCCGACGTCGGTGTTGCCGTTCGTGCCCTATCCCCGCGCCAAGTTCGAGAACAAGCTGCGGACGCGTGGTGTCGCGCGTCGGCTCGGTCTGTATAAAGTACTAGGCGGCGGCTGATGACGACCGACGCCCGGCGGGCGGGCGCTGAAGGTCCGAAGCGCATCCTGCTGGTTGCGCCCAATCTCTCTCGCCATATGGGCGGCGAGGCGTTGAAGGCGTTGCAGATCCACCTCGAACTGCGCGCGATGGGATATCAGGTGCGTCAGGTCACCCATGCCCGCGTGCGCGAGGAGATGAACCGGGATCATCCCGAACTCGACATCGTCTATGTGGAGGACGACCGTTTCCAGTCGTCGCTGCATCGCGCCAGTATCGGGCCTGCGCTGAGTCTGCTCAACGCGTGGCAACTGCATCGTCTGGCGGTTCGTACGGCAGCGTCGTTTCGGCCTTGGGTGGTGCATTTCACCTCGCCAATCTCGCCGGTGCTTCCCTATTTTCGCTTCCCCGACTTCCCGGTCGTGATCGGGCCGCTCAACGGCAACGTCACGCATCCGCCCGCATTTCGCGACCGCGAACCGCGCGGCAAGGCGTTCGGCAGCCGTGTCCTGCGGCCGATGCAATGGCTTCTCGGCTCGTTGTTCAAGGGCAAGCGCGACGCCGTGATCCTCGTCTCGGGCGGCGATCGCACGATGCAGGCGCTCAGGCTCGGCGGATGCTCGCCCGATCGGCTGGTTCCGTCGCTCGATAGTGGCATGCCGGATGCGCTGGTCGATCGCGAGCCGCAGCGCCACGTCGGGTACAACCCGTCCTTCGTCTTCCTGGGTCGGCTCGTCGCCTACAAGGGGTGCGACTTGGCGATCCGCGCGGTTGCTGCCGCTAGAGATCAAGCGATAACGCTCGATATCTTGGGGGATGGGCCCGAGCGTGCCGGACTCGAAGCGCTTGCCGCGCAACTGGCAATTTCCGATCGCGTCCGTTTCCATGGCTGGGTACAGCCCGGTGCGGCTCTTCACGATCGCTTACGCACCTATCGGGGCTTGGTGATGCCAAGCCTTGCCGAGGCGAACGGCATCGCATTTCAGGAGGCGATGACGCTCGGCGTTCCGATCGTCTGCATCGATTGGGCCGGGCCACAGGAGCTGTTGACGGCCGCAGACGCGATCCTGATCACGCCGGACGACGTCGGAAGCGTGGTCGCTCGGCTTGCTGCAGCACTCGACACGCTCGCGAGCGACTCCGTGGCCGCGAACAACTTCGCGACGAATGCCCGAAACCGCGCCCTCGCCACCGGCTTTCGCTGGCGCGAATTATTGGCGCGGTGGGAGGACGTGTATCGACGCGCCGCCCACCTCCACGCTACGCCCAGCCAAGGCAATCAACGATGACCATGAATGGCGCCTCCGCACAGATGCGGCGCTTCAATCCTTTCGCCTTGTTGGCTGCGCTTAAAGGGAAACTGTCGGGCGACACGGGTGCGGTGGCGGGCACCGTCATTTTCCTCAATGTCACCCGGATCGTAAGCTCGGCCATCCTGACCCGGTTGCTGAGCGCGGAGGCGTTCGGCGTCGTCGGGATCATCACCTCGGTGTCGGTAACCTTCGGCCTCATGTCGGATATCGGAATCAACGCCTTCATCATCCGGCATAAAGACAGCAACGATCCCAAGTTCCTCGACGAACTTTGGACGCTGCGGATGATGCGGTCGCTCGCGCTGACGATCGGGGTGGCCGTGTTGTCGGGCCCGATCGCCAACTACCTCGATAAGCCCGATCTTCAGATGGCAATCGCCGCGGGCGGTCTGATCTTCCTGTTCGACGGCCTTGACTCGATGATGCTCTTCACCGCTCTTCGCAATCGTGAGGTGAAGCGTCTCAACAAGATCGACATCATCGCGCAGATGTTCGGTGTGGTTGCGTCGATTGCGCTCGCGCTTCTGCTCCGAAATTATTGGGCGATCCTCACGGCAAATTTGCTGGGGCAGCTGTTCAGGGTGTGGGTAAGCTATGCCTGGTTCGAAGGATCTCGTCGGCGCTGGAGCCTGAGCCGTCCAAGAGCCGCGGAACTATGGAAGTTTTCCAGGTTCATCACGGGTTCGACGATCCTGACGCTGATCATCAGCCAAACCGACAAGGTAGCTCTTTCTAAGCTGTTTCCGCTGGAAATGTTCGGGCTGTACATGATCGCCACCAATTTGGCCGGAGCTCCCACCGGCTTGGCGGGCACCTATACAAACAGGATCCTCTACCCGCGCCTGGCGCAATTGGCGCGCGAGGCGCCAGAGACGTTGCGGTGGGAATATTACCACCAGCGCCTTCAGGTGTCGCTACTCTATGCCTTTGCAGTGGGTGGGATGATCACGTGCGCGCCGCTGATCATCACGATGATCTATGACGATCGCTATCTTCCCGCCATCGTCTACCTGCAGGTACTGCTGGTCTCCAGCTTCTTCCTGATGGGTACGCTCGCCGCGAATCAGGTGATGATCGCGCTGGGGCATTCGATGTTCACGCTCTACACTAACGTCGTTCGGTTGATCTTTCTGGTGATCGGCGGCTGGTGGGCTTACACGAACTACGGCACCTTCGGCTTGGTTTGGGTGGTCGGGCTCCTTGAGATGGTCGCGCTGCTCTTCGGGTGGGTCTGGCTCTATCGGCTTCAGTTGTTCAGTTGGTCGAAAGAGGCGCTGATTCTGTTGGCCGGCGCAGCGGGACTTGCCATCGGCTACGCCGCCAACCTGGCCGGTCTGTCGCTCTTGCGCCTCTTGTGAGTTACGCGAGCGACAGGGAGCGTCGGGCCTGTTATCGATAGGTATGACAGACCCATGCGGAAGTCGGCTGTGAAATATGCCCGCAACGGATCGCTGATCGTGGCGGCGTTGGCTGTCGGCATCGGTGCGAGCGCGTCGATGCTGGCGCTCCAGCAAGACAAGCCCGCGCAAGCGGCAGAGAACGCCGGACGCCCTTTTCAGATCGGGGTGAACGTCTCGAGCAGCGTCTACTATAACAGCGAACGCATCTTCGCGAACCTGGCACAGGGCGCCGGCGGCTGGCGCGATCCTGGGGCGGGCTGGGGAGGCATGGCGGCGGGCAAGCTCGATGCGCGTGGCTACCCGCTTGCCAGCGGTGTGATGCCCATCAACGTTCCACAGCCGGTCTGGGGCGGGAAGGACGTTCCGGTCGTGTGTAAGTGGGCAGGGCGCGGCGTCGTTCGGATCGACGGCGATGCGCGGACAATGTCCGTCGGGCACAGCGTTTCGTTCACCTGGCGAGGGAAGCGAGGCCCCGGGCGCCCGAGCATCTTCGTCTACATGTCGGGATCTGATCCCCGTGACCCGTTCCGCGATCTCGACTGCCACGAGCCGGGCTTGGTCGCAAACGGGCAGTTCGATCAACGCTACGTCGATGACATGAAGCAGTTCCGTGTGCTGCGTTTCCTCGATTGGTCCAACACCAACGGCAATCCGGCGAGCGTGACCTGGGCGAACCGAACCACCCCGACCAAGCCCGGTCAGGATGGCGTCGCGCTCGAGCACATGATCGATCTTGCCAACGCTACGGGTGCCGATCCGTGGTTCACCGTCGCCTACAATGCGGACGAGACCTATATCCGTAACGCGGCAAAGATGGTCCACGACCGCTTGAATCCGAAGCAGCGTGCTTATTTCGAACTATCAAACGAGATCTGGAACTTTCAATTCCCGGTGGCGCGCCAGGCATTGAACGAGGGTGTCGCGGAGATATTGTCGACCGACACCTACACCAACGGCCTCGTCCGCTACGCCGAGAAGTCGATCTGGATGCACAAGATGCTCACGGAGGCTTTTGCCGACGACCCGAGCCGGCTGGTGCGCGTGGTGAGTTCCCAGAACGACAATAGCTTCACGGCACGAACGATCATGAAGTTCCGCGATACGGCGCAGTGGGTCGATGCGCTCGCGACTGCGCCATATTTCGGTCACGGCTTCTTCAAGGCGCCATTCGACAAGGCTACCGTCGCCGATCTGCCCGCCCTGTTCACCCGCCTCGAAGAGCAACGAGCGAACAGCATCGCCAAGGCGCTCGAGAACAAGGCCGTCGCGGACAAATACGGCAAGCGCTACATCACCTATGAGGCCGGCCAGCATATCGTCGTACCTGCCGGACCATTGATGCCGGTGATGGAAGCCATGCAGCGGAGCCCGCAGATGGGCGAAGCCTATGATCGATTCATTGCCGATTGGCGGGCGAAGTTCGGTGACACGCTGACGCTCTATTCGGCGACGGGCACGATCTCACAATATGGCGCCTGGGGCATGCGGGAATATGCAGGGCAGCCGCTGTCGCAGACGCCCAAGCGCCGTGCGGTACTAGAAGCTATCTCGGCACGCTAACCCAGGTTCTTGCGCGGTCTGCGGCTGCGAGCAGAGTGCCTCTTGCGATAGCGGCGGGACTGCTGCCGATTGAGGGACTGGCGACATGGGAGCAATCACTTCCGCTAGACAGTTGGCGACGTTCAAGATGACGCAGCGACGAGGGTTCGCTGTGCCGGATCAGCCCCATTTCGATCCCGCATCGATGCCCATGTTCATGCAGTTGCTAGGCAAAGCACGATCCTATGTGGAATATGGATCGGGCGGGTCGACGCTCGTCGCAACGCGAATGAGAGTGCCGACCGTCACCGTCGAAAGCGACCGGTTCTTCGCACGTGCCGTCACCAAGCAGATTGCGCCCGGTTCGCCGCACATCATGCTGGTCGCCGACATCGGCATGACGCGCGAATGGGGTGTGCCCGTGTTCAAGACGCCCACGCCCTCGCGACTGAAGCGCTGGCGGACCTATGTCGATCTGCCGTTCGACACGATGAAGAACGACGCGATGTTCGCCGACTTGGTGTTGGTGGATGGCCGTTTCCGCCGCGCCTGCGCGCTGGAGTCCGCGCGCCAGGCGCAACTGCGCGGTGTCCCAACCACGATCTTCGTCGACGATTACCAAGGGCGATCGTACGATCCGATTGAAGAGTATTTCGGCAAACCCGAGATGGCGGGGGTAGCAGCGATCTTCCGCATCGGTCCGCATACCACTCCCGTGCCCGTTTCCGCAGTGGACGCCGCCATTCACGACTACGGCTGAGTCCGTTTGCGGTACGACCGTTACGTCACGCTTTGCCTTTGAAGGCCACGGGTTCGCGTGTATCGGCGCTGCCATGCCTGCAACGCCTTTCGACGACCGCGTTACCGCGATCATCGTCAACTATCGCACACCCGATATGTCGCTCCAGTGCCTTGATGCGCTGGCTGGGGAGCGTGCGAGACTGCCGGGGCTTTCGGTCATTCTGGCGGATGGCGGATCGGGCGACGGCTCGGTGGAACGCCTGGCGGCGGGTCTGGCGACCTCGCCGCATCGGGATTGGGTGACGTTGCTGCCGCTTCCCTTCAACGGCGGGTTCGGCTGGGCGAACAATCAAGGGATACGGCGTGCGCTCCAACAGCCCGAGCCGGCCGAGTTCGTCTACCTCGTCAACCCCGACGCCATCATCGAGCCTGGGGCGCTCGTCGCGCTCGTGGCCGCGATCCGGGCCGATCCGAAGGCGGCGTCCGCGGGCAGCCAATTGCTCGCGCCGCAGGGCTGGGCGGTCGGATCGGCCTTCACCTTCCCCACTGTGGCGAGCGAGTTCTTTCGCGGCGCCAACACGCCGTTGCTCGAGCGGTTCGCGCGGGTAAAACCTTTGATGGTCGAAACCGATCGGCCGGTAGAGGCGGAGTGGGTGACAGGGGCGAGTGTGCTGTTTCGCGCCGAGGCGTTGCGGCAATGCGGGCTCTTCGACGAAGGTTTCTTCCTGTATTTCGAAGAGGTCGAGCTGATGCACCGCCTCGCTGCGGCAGGCTGGAAGGCGCTGCATGTGCCGGGCAGCCGCGTGCGGCACGTCGGGGGGGCGGCGACCGGCGTGGTCGACGGCGCTAGCGAGAAGGCGCGGTTGCCCGACTATTGGTTCCGCTCCCGACGCCGCTATTTCGCGCGCACGCGGGGTCCGCTTGGCGCGCGCCTGTCGGCGCTGGCGTGGATCGCGGGTTACGGCATCTGGCGAGCGCGTGAACTGGCCGGGCTCGGGCGGATGAGCGCGCATGCGCCGCGGGAGTTTCGCGACCTGGTCCGGAACGGCATCGGCCCGGTCGCGCTCGACCGTGAAGAGGCTATTCCGCGCTGGGATGGCCCACTCGACGAATTGCCGGCCTGGGCCAAGCGGGCGTGACCGAGGTGGCGATCATCGCGATCGGCCGCAACGAGGGCGATCGCCTGAAGGCGTGCCTGCGCTCGCTCCCCGTGGACGCCGCGCGGATCTATGTCGATTCGGGATCGACCGACGACAGCGTCACGTTCGCGCGAGGAGCGGGTGTCGAGGTCGTGACCTTGCCACCGAACACCGCCTTCACCGCCGCACTCGCGCGCAACGCGGGGCTGCAGCTCGTCGAGGCAGGAACTGACGGCTTCGTCCAGATGGTCGATGGCGATTGCTCGCTGGACCCCCGGTGGCTCGACCGGGCGCTCGATGCGATGCGCGCCGAACCCGATCTGGCGGTGGTGTTCGGCCGCCGTCGCGAACGGTTTCCGGACCGCAGCATCTACAATCGGATGTGCGACGACGAGTGGAACGTGCCGGTGGGCGAGGCGCGGTCCTGCGGTGGGGATGCGCTGTTCCGCACGCGCGCCATACGGGCAGCAAACGGCTATGATCCGACGCTGATCGCGGGCGAGGAACCGGACCTGTGCCTACGGATGCGGGGCGCGGGGTGGCGGGTGCGGCGGATCGACGCGGAGATGACCCTGCACGATGCGGCGATGACCCGGTTCGGCCAGTGGTGGCGTCGCACCGAACGGGCAGGCCACGCCTTTGCGGAGCTCGCATGGCGCCACGGCGCGAACGCCGATCCGCACTGGACGCGCGAGACGCGGAGCATCGTCGCCTGGGGTATCGCGCTGCCGGCGACGCTCGTGCTGCTGGGGTTGGCGATTGGCTGGTGGGTGCTCGCAATGGGCGTGCTGATCTATCCGTTGCAGATGGCGAGGATCGCCTGGCGCAAGTACCGCGCCGGCGACGCGCGCGACTTTGCGATCGCGTCGGGCTTCTTCCTCGTCGTCGGCAAGTTCGCCCAGGCCAAGGGACTGCTGCGCTATCATTGGCGGCGGCTGACCGGCGGCACTGCCTCGTTGATCGAGTATAAGGGCGCGGAGGCGAGCGGACGATGAAGTTCCGCGAATTGCGCGCGCTGATCCGGGAGGATCTGAGGGCCAATGGCGGCGACCCCACCCGCGCGGGCTTCCGCACGCTCGCGGTATATCGATTCGGCGTCTGGCGGATGAGCGTGCGATCGAAGCTGCTGCGTTGGCCGCTGTCGATGCTCTACCGCCGCGGCTTCGTCCACTGCCGCAACGTCTACGGCATCGAGCTACCCTATACGACGAACGTCGGGCGGCGGGTGGTGATCGAACATCAGGGCGGGATCGTCATTCACGGCAACGTCACGATCGGCGACGAATGCATCATCCGCCAGAATTGCACGTTGGGTTTGCGCCGCGTCGACCGGCCGGGCGACGTCCCGACGCTGGGCGCGCGGGTCAACCTTGGCGCCGGATCGGTCGTGCTCGGCGCGGTGACGATCGGCGCGGATGCGGCGATCGGTGCCAACGCGGTCGTGCTTTGCGACGTGCCTGCCGGCGCGTTGGCGATCGGAGTTCCCGCGACCGTACGCCTTCGCGGTTAAGTCGCACTGCACTTTAATCGCTCTTGGGCGTGACCAGGCGCGCGGGTACGCCGACGGCGACGCCGTAGTCGGGGACGTCGATCGTCACCACGGCGTTGGCGCCGATCTGCACGTGATCGCCGATCGTGATCGGCCCGATGATCTTCGCGCCCGCGCCGATATCGACATGCCCGCCGATCGTCGGTGATCCCTTACGCGTTGCGCCGATCGTCACCTGTTGGAAGAACATGCAATTCGGCCCGATCGATGAGAATGGCGAGATTACGATTCCGTTGGGATGCGGCAAGCGCAGTCCGCCTTCGATCTTCACCGTCACGGGAATGTCGGCGCCGGTCACGACCGACCAGAAACGGTGGCGCAGCACCGCCCAGCGCCGGCTTATCGGCCCGCTAGCGCGTTGATAGCTCCGCACCGAGGCCAGCAAGGCGCGGGCGGGAGCCCATTCGGCGAAGCGCTTATGCTCACGCGACCAATCTGGCTCGGTTGCGGAAACGATCGTGGGTTCGGACATTCGGTAGACGTCTCGTTTAGTGGGGTCGGCGCGATAACAGAGCTAATCGCTTCCCGCTAAGCCCAACTTAACGCTGCGCGTATAGCAACCTGATCGTTGACGGCGGCGCTGCGATCGTCTTTGCAGTCGGCGCGCCTGCCGGGCGCAACAAGGGGGCGCGGTGCCGTGCCGAAGGCCGAAGCGGACGGTAATGAATCGATGCGGATAGCCTACCTCGTCAACCGGTATCCGACTGTCAGCCATACCTTCATCCGTCGCGAGATCCTCGGCATCGAAGCCGAGGGGCATGATGTCACGCGCTTTTCGATCAGGGCTGCACCCGGCGATCTGCCCGACGCCGCCGATCGCGCCGAGCGGGAGCGGACGCGAGTCGTGCTCGATCAGCCGCTGCCGACGCTGTTGCTGGCGGCTGTGGCGTCGCTGATCCGCCGCCCGGGACGAACCTGGCGAGCGTGGCGGACGACGCGGCCGATGACGCCGCGAACTCCGCGCGGGTTCGTGGCCCGCTTCGCCTATCTGATCGAGGCCTGTTGGCTGGCGGCGGCGATGCGGTCGGCCGACATCACCCACCTCCATGCGCATTTCGGCACCAACCCCGCGGCGGTAGCGCGGCTGGTGCACCTGTTGTCGGGGATCGCGTACAGCTTCACCGTTCACGGTCCCGATGAGTTCGACGAGCCGCGGCAGATCGATCTTGCCGGTAAGGTCGCCGATGCAGCGTTCGTCGTCGCGATCAGCGACTATGGACGCAGCCAGATCTGCCGCTGGGCCGCGCTCGAGGACTGGCCGCGGGTAGTCGTGGTCCGCTGCGGCGTCGATATCGCCTCGATCGCCGCTGGCGATGCAGCGGTAAAGACGCTGGACTTCTGCAGCGTGGCGCGGCTCGCCCCGCAAAAGGGTCTGCCGGTGCTGGTCGAGACCATTGCCCTGTTGCGCGACCGCGGCGTTGTTGCGACAGTGGCGGTGATCGGCGACGGCCCGATGCGTGACGAACTGGCTGCGGAGATCGCGCGACGAGGTCTCAGCGACCAGATCCGGCTGCTCGGCAGCCGCGACGGGGGTACCGTGTTGGCGACGCTGCGCGATGCGAAGGCGCTGGTGCTGCCGAGCTTCGCAGAAGGCCTGCCGGTGGTGATCATGGAGTCGCTCGCGGTAGCGACACCGGTGGTGACCACCGCGATCGCGGGCATCCCCGAACTCGTCGATGCCGGCTGCGGCTGGGTCGTCGCGCCGGGATCGGTCGAGGCACTGGCGACCGCGATGATCGCGGCACTGGACGCTTCACCGGAACAGCGGCAGGCGATGGGTGCGGAGGGCAGAGCGCGAGTCGCGCGCGATCACGATGCCCGGCGCAACGCCGCGCTGATGGTTCACCACATCGCCGGAACCGCAACATGATCGACGCGCTGATCCTGCTGCTGCTCGCTCCGCTGATCCTAGCGACTCTGGTGTTCATCACAGAGACCGGGCTCGGCGCGTTTCCGCCGGCGCGGCGCAAGCCGACGCTGCCAGCCTACGACCCCGCGCAAGTCGTGGTGTTGGTGCCGGCGCACGATGAAGCCGCGGGGGTCGGGGCGATTCTGGCCGCGCAACGTGCGGCGATGCCCGCGGGGATGCGGCTGCTGGTCGTCGCCGACAATTGCAGCGACGATACCGCGAGCGTCGCGCGCGCCGCTGGTGCCGAGGTGATCGAGCGGCATGATCCGGTACGACGCGGCAAGGGCTTCGCGCTCGATCATGGCCGCGCGAGTCTGGCAGCGGCACCGCCGGCCTGCGTGATCGTGGTCGATGCCGACACAGTCCCGATCGGCGACGCGCTGGACCGGCTTGCCGCCCTCGCGATCGCGCGCGGCCGCCCGGTCCAAGGCGCCTACTACCTGACCGTCGGCGCCGGAGACGGGCCGGTGGCGCGCTTTTCCGCCGCCGCGTTCTTCGTCAAGAACATGGTCCGCGAATTGGGCGCGGCACGGATCGGTGCGCCCGCGATCCTGACCGGTTCGGGCATGGCGTTCCCGTGGCCGACCTTCGCGGATCTGCCGCTCGCGACCGGGCACGTCGCGGAGGATCTGATGCTCGGCGTGCAGTGCAGTCTTGCGGGTGTTGCCCCGATCTTCGACGCCGATGCGCGGATCACCGGCACCGGCAGCTCGGACCGGGGCACCGCTGTGCAGCGGCGGCGCTGGGAATCGGGATTTCTCCAGGTCGCGCAGGACAGCGCGCTACCGCTGATCGCGCAGGCGCTGCGGCGCGGACGACCCGCGCTCGGCTGGCTTGGCCTGCATCTGCTCACCCCACCGCTGGTGCTGCTGCTGGCACTCGATGGACTGGCGACGCTGATCGCGGCCGGTTTGCTGGTCGCGAACATCGCAGCATGGCCATTCTGGCTGATGGCGACGCTGACCCTCGCGGCGGCTTCGCTAGTGGTGATCGGGCTGGCGGGCCACAAACGGCTCGACCTGCTGAGCGACTGGGCGTCGATCCCCAAATACCTCTGGTGGAAACTGCGATTGTCGCTGCTCGCGCTGTTCCGCCGCGAAACCCGGTGGATCAGAACCGACCGGGACTGAAGCATTTTTAACTGGACCATTACCGCATCACGGGTACGGACGGCGGAAAGGGGCAAGTCGCTGTGAGTCCGGAAGTCGAAACCATCGATATGCCCGCGATCGAAGAGCGCCGGGTATCGCGGACGCCGGCCATGCTCGAGATGTCCGGGTTGTTGTCGCGGATCATCGAATGGCTCGTGGTATCCGCGGTCGGCCTGTTCGGCATCTGGGCGACGATCGGGATCTTCAAGCTCGAGCCGATCGAACAATATGTTCGCGTCGCGTGGCTGGCGGGCGTCGCCTATGCGCTGATCGGCGAGCTGACCGGCTGCTACGACGTCGATGGCCGGTTCACGCTGCGGACCGGATGGACGCGGGTGCTGACCGCCTGGGTTGGTTGCGGCGTGGCGATGCTCACCGTCGCCTTCTTCATGAAGACGTCGAACGACTTCTCGCGCGGGTGGACGGTGTTCTGGTTCATCAGCGTCGGTTTGGCGCTGATCGTCACCCGCGGCATCAGTACGCTGATCTTGCGATCGATGAAGCGCAAGGGCGTGTTCAACCAGCGTGTCGCGATCTTCGGATCCGGCCCGCAGAGCGATCGACTGGCGCAGTACATCGCCGCCAACACCGCGCTGACGATCGATCTGGTCGGCTGCTATGACGACCATGGCAATCGCAGCACGGCCAGCGAAGCCTGCATGCCGTTCCGCGGCAGCCTGCAGATGCTGCTCGCCGACATCCGCGGCGGCCGCGTCGATCAGGTGATCGTGGCGATGCCGCTGCCCGACGGCATCAATATCGAGACCGTGGTCGAGGAATTGTCGATGCTGCCGGTGCTGATCCGGTTGGCGCCCGACCTGTCGGACTTCGCGTTCGCTGGACGGACGATGGTGATGCTCGGCGAGATCCCGCTGATGACGCTGTTCGAACGTCCGATCAACGGCATCAATCAGATCTCGAAGCGGATCGAGGATCTGGTGCTGGGCTGCCTGTTGCTGATCCTGTTCGCGCCGCTGTTCGCGCTCGTCGCACTGGCGATCAAGCTGGACAGCCCCGGCCCGGTATTCTTCCGGCAGGACCGCGAAGGCTTCAATCACCAGACCTTCCGGATTTGGAAGTTCCGGTCGATGCGCACCGACACCCTGCAATACGACAACATCATGCAGGCGACCGCCGGCGATCGCCGCGTCACGCGGATCGGCCGGTTCCTGCGTGGATCGAGCATCGACGAACTGCCGCAGTTGATCAACGTCGTGTCTGGCCAGATGTCCTTGGTCGGCCCGCGCCCGCATGCCCCGTCCACCAAGGTCGCGGGCATTTTGTTCAGCGAGGCCAACCGCAACTATGCCGCGCGTCACCGGGTGAAGCCGGGAATGACCGGCTGGGCGCAGGTAAATGGCTGGCGCGGAGAGACCGACACCGACGAGAAGCTGGTCAAGCGGGTCGAGTGCGACCTGTTCTACATCGAGCATTGGTCGATCGGGTTCGACCTCTACATCATCGTTCGCACCTTCGCGGCGGTGCTGTTCCCCAAATCGGCCTATTGATCTCTGCGTGACCTGTTTGTGCTCCCGCGCAGGCGGGAGCCCAGTATTGTGTCCCCGCCGCCGCGCGGGCACATAGGGCTGCTAGCAGACGTCAGAAGTCGAGCGTGAACTTAAGCGGTCCCTCGGCTCGAATTAAACCTAATCCAATAAGTTAACCCGGCACGGGTTGTACCAAACAGATACATTTACGCCGCGTTAACCAAGTACAGCCTTCGACCATGTTCGTTTGCTGGTTAACAGATGCTATACTAACTTTACGCTGATCCAAACCGCTGCTCTATCGACGTCAGGCCGTTCAGCGGCCCCAACGCTCTGATCTTCGACACGAGGAGCGGGGTTGCACGAAACGTCGATCAGGGAATGATTACATGAACAAGATGCTCGTCCTCGCGGCCGTTGCCGCCTTCGCCGCCGCCACGCCCGCTTATGCTGCGCCGACGCTCAAGACCACGCCGGGCTCGGCCGCGTCGTTTCTCGTCCCCGCACTGCCCGGCATGCGCACCGCGGTGATCGACTTCAACTCGAACACTTTGCCCCAGGGCTTCACATCCAAGTACACCAATGTGACGCGCTATGCGGGCACGCATGATCCGTTCTCGGCACAGCCGGCCTTCAGCGACGGCTCGAAGTATCTCGCGGTGCTCGCGAACGGGTCGGCGACCCTGCAGTCGACGACCGGTTATTCGCTGGTCAGCTTCTATCTCGGCTCGATCGACACGTACAACACGGTGCAGATCCTCGACATCGCGGGCAAGGTGCTCAACACCTATACCGGCGCGAATTTCGCGATGCCCGCCAACGGCGACCGTAGCCTGCCGGCGACGAACCGCCGCATCACCTATCAGATCGGCAAGGGCGATCCGCTGATCGGTGGCCTCCGCATCTCGAGCACGCAGAACGCCGCCGAGATCGACAATGTGGTGTTCGCGGTTCCCGAGCCTTCGACCTGGGCGATGATGCTCGTCGGCTTCGGCATGATGGGTCTCGCGATGCGCAGCCGCCAGCGTCGCACGTCGCTGGTCTACGCCTGATCCAGGCGCCGGCTTCGCCGGTGTTGCAAGACGCCGCGGCTCCACGGGCCGCGGCGTCTTCGCGTGATCAAGACTTGGCAAGATGTTCGGTGCTAGCGTCGCCCCGTCCGAATGCGTAGGATCGCAGCGGGGAGAGCGACGATGACGATCTACCGGAACGATGCGGAGCGCTATCGACCCAGCGTGCAACGTCGCGACCGCCGCTGGGAACTGCACGCGGGCAGCCGCCGCTTCGCGATCGTGTTCAGCGATCATCGCGCTTCCGCCCCCGTAGCGAGCTTCCAGGTCCTGCGCCGCGTGGGCGAGAGCAACCGGCAGACCGGCGTCTCGATCTCAAAGGCGATCGGCGCGGTCCTGGCGGTGATCGGCGGCGTCGTGACGATCGGCATCGCGGTCCAGGCGGACGGCGCGCGCGCCGGTGGCGGCAGTTACGTCGTCAGCGTGCCGGTGCCGCAGCGTGCGGTGGCCGCCGTATCTGCCGTACCCGCCAAGCCGACCTGGCGCCCGACAACGCGATCGGTCGCGAGCCCGCGTCCGGCGGTAGCGACCAACGGATATGCGAGCGTACCCGCGGTCGACACCGGTGATGCGATCTCGATCGATATGCCGACGGGTCTGACCACGCGGCAGGGCGCGCTGGCCGCCGCATTGCGCACCGGGGCGTTCCAGCAATGGGTCCGCGCGGACGGTGACGAGCGCGGCTTCGTCGTCGCTGGGCCGGCGCAGAATGGCTGCCGAGACCTGTCGGTGCTGATCCGTCGGTTCGGCGACGATGACAAGGTCGAGAAGGTCCACCAGTGCGGGGCGCCACGGACCGACTGAGCTAAGGCACGCGGGCGCCGCGAGCCTTAGCCTCGGCTTCCGCCGCGGTAGCGGTTGCGTCGAGCGCGCCAGCCGCCCGCCTACCGGGCAACCAGCTGCTTGCTCCTAGTCCAATGCCGCGAGGATCGCCCGCCCATAGGCGGTTTTGCTGAAGAACCGCCCACGCTCCGCCGCTTGTTCGCGGGTGATGAAGCCCTTGTGATAGGCGATCTCTTCAAGGCAGGCGATCTGGATGCCCTGCCGGTGCTGGATGGTGCGGACGAACTCGCTGGCTTCGAGCAGGCTGTCGTGGGTCCCCGTGTCGAGCCACGCATAACCGCGCCCCATCTGTTCCACGTAGAGGTCGCCCGCCTCCATGTAGAGGCGATTGAGGTCGGTAATCTCATACTCGCCGCGCGCACCGGGCTTCAGGTTCGCGGCATAGTCGACGACGCGGTTGTCGTAGAAGTACAGGCCGGTCACCGCCATGTTCGATCGCGGCGCAGCGGGCTTTTCTTCCAGGCTGATCGCGCGGCCGCCTTCGCCGAGCTCGACGACGCCGTAGCGCTCGGGATCGTCGACGCGGTAGGCGAATACGGTGGCGCCGTGGGTTCGGCGGGTGGCGCTCGCGCACAGCTCCTGCAAGCCGGCGCCGAAGAAGATGTTGTCGCCGAGCACCAGCGCGACGCTATCGCCGCCGATGAACTCGCGACCGATCGTGAACGCCTGGGCGAGGCCCTCGGGTCGCGGTTGCTCGGCGTAGGAGATGTCGAGCCCGAACATGCTGCCGTCGCCGAACAGGCTGCGATAGTTACCGAGGAACTCGGGGCTGGAGATGATCAGGACCTCGCGGATGTCGGCGAGCATCAGCACCGACAGCGGATAATAGATCATCGGCTTGTCGTAGATCGGCAGCAGCTGCTTGTTGATCGCGAGCGTCGCGGGGTGCAGCCGGGTGCCCGAGCCACCGGCGAGAATAATGCCCTTCATGCGTTCGATCCGATCAGTTCGTCGAGGATGTCGCTAAGCGCCGCCTGCCAAGGGCGGGGGCGGATGCCGTAGTCGCGTTCGATCGCAGCGTGGCTGAGCAGCGAATTGGCAGGGCGGGTCGCGGGGGTCGGGTACTCCGCGGTCGAGATGGACACGACGACGGGGGAGGGGCCGCCACGTGCGCTCGCCTGCGCGAAGATTTCGGTGGCGAAACCGGCCCAGGTTACCGAGCCGGCGTTGCTGAAATGATAGGTGCCAGTCGGCGCGTCGGCATCGTCGGCGAGCCGCATCGCGATCGTCGCCAGCACCGCGGCAAGATCGGCGGCGGCGGTGGGGCTGCCATGCTGATCGTCGACCACGCTTAGCGTGTCTCGGGTGGCGCCCACCCGCAGCATCGTCTTGATGAAGTTGTTGCCATGGGCGCTGACCACCCAGGCGGTGCGGACGATCGCGTGTCGCGCGCATGCGGTGCGGACCGCGAGTTCACCGCCAAGCTTCGATGCGCCGTAAACGCCGAGCGGCGCGACGGGATCGTCGACCTCCCACGCCCCGGTGCGGCCGCCGTCGAACACATAGTCGGTCGATACCTGGACGACCGGGATGCCCGCGGCGTTGCACGCCTTCGCCAGCGCGGCGGGGGCAAGCGCGTTAACCGCCCAGGCGGTGACGACGTCGTCCTCGGCCTTATCGACCGCGGTATAGGCGCCGCCGCTGATCACCGCCGCCCAGGGGCGTTCGGCGACCTTGGCCGCGATTGCCGCGGTGTCGGTCAGGTCGAGCTCGTCGATATCGATGCCGACCGCTTCCCAGCCCTCCGGCCAGGCGAAGCGCCGGAGTTCGGTGCCGAGCTGACCGTTGCCGCCCGTGACGAGGACCTGCTTCACGCGGCGAGGCCGCGGCGCTGGTCGGCCTTGCTCTCGGCAACGATCGGCCGCCACCACGCCTCGTTGGCGAGATACCAGGCCACGGTCTTCTCGATGCCGCTGTCGAAGCTCTCGCGCGGCTCCCAGCCGATCTCGTCACGGATCCGCGATGCGTCGATCGCGTAGCGCTTGTCGTGGCCGGGCCGGTCGGCGACATAGCCGATCTGGCTGGCATAGGGCTGGCCATCGGCGCGTGGCCGCAGCCGGTCGAGGATCGCGCAGACGGTCTGCACGACCTCAAGGTTCTGCTTTTCCGAATTGCCCCCGACATTATAGGTTCGGCCGGGCTCGCCGCGTTCGAAGACCGCGTGCAGCGCGCGGACATGATCCTCGACGAACAGCCAGTCGCGGATCTGATCGCCCTTGCCGTAAACCGGCAGCGTCTCGCCAGCGAGCGCCTTCACAATCATCAGCGGGATCAGCTTTTCCGGGAAGTGGAACGGCCCGTAATTGTTCGAACAATTGGTGATCAGCACCGGCAGGCCGAACGTGTGTCCCCAGGCGCTGACGAGATGGTCGGACCCTGCCTTGGACGCCGAATAGGGCGAGCGCGGATCGTACGGCGTCTCCTCGGTAAACAGCCCCTCGGCGCCCAGAGAGCCATAGACCTCGTCCGTCGAGATATGGTGGAACCGGAACGCGGCGCGGTCTTCGCCCTCCAGGCTCTGCCAATAGCTGCGCGCGGCAGTCAGCATCGCGAAGGTGCCGACCACGTTGGTCTGGATGAAGGCGCCGGGACCGTCGATCGAGCGGTCGACATGGCTTTCTGCGGCGAGATGGGTGATCACCTGCGGGCGGAACTCCGCAATCGCGGCGGAGACCGCGTCACCGTCGCAGATGTCGCCCTTAACGAAGCGGTAGCGGTTGCTGTTTGAGACCGGCTCCACCGTCGACAGCGTGCCCGCATAGGTCAGCTTGTCGAAGTTGAGCACCTCGTGCTCGGTATTGTCGATGAGGTGCCGGACGAGCGCGGAACCGATGAAGCCGGCGCCGCCGGTGACGAAGATGCGCATGATTATCCTTGAGCGAGCGGGGTCAGCGGCTGACCGTCATAGGGGAAGGGTGAGTCGAACGCGGCGAGCAGCGGCAGTACCGCGTCCTTCGCGGATAGTTCGGGCGTGGTGCCGGCGGGCATCGGCCAGTCGATCGCGATCGTCGGATCGTCCCAGCGCACCCCACCGTCGCAATCGGGGGCGTAGAGATCGGACACCTTGTACGACACCTCGCAATCGTCCTGCAGCGTCAGGAAGCCGTGCGCATAGCCGACGGGAACGAACAGCTGGTGCCCGTTCTCGGCGCTGAGTTCCGCGCCGACATAGTGTCCGAAGGTCGGGGATCCGGCGCGGACGTCGACCGCGACGTCGAAGATGCTGCCGCGAATGCACCGCACGAGCTTGGCCTGACCGTGCGGCGGCGTCTGAAAATGCAGGCCGCGCAACGTGTAGCGCGGCACCGACAGCGAATGATTGTCCTGCACGAACCTGCAGTCGATTCCGCGGGCGGCAAAGGCCAGCTCCGAATAGACTTCGGTGAACCAGCCGCGCGCGTCGCCGAAGCGCTTCGGCACGATCAATTGCGGCGTGCTCATGCGGTGGTCTTCCTCGGTCGGTCGGCAGCGGAGGCCATGAACAGGGTCTTCGGCATGCCCGCAATCACAGGCAGGGCGCTCATATCGGCTTCGTGACGGGTCCGCAACGCCACCTCCGCGCGACTCGGGGTTTCATGACGGGACGGCAAGAAGGTTTAACCTCACGTTAGGCACAAGCAATTCGGGTGAATATCCGACAAGTTCGGTTCATTAACCAAGACTGTTCTTCTCAGCAGAGTGATGACTGGTTCTATGTTAACCATCGAATTGTAAAGCAACGCGTTAGAAGCAGAAACAAGTTAGATTTCAGAGGTTGTAAACCTGTGCGGAATATCTGGGCCACGACTTAAATAGAGGGGCCAAATTCCGGTGACCATCATCACTTCCGCAGCGACGTCTACCATGAAGTCGAAATTGGTGGCAGCCGCTAGCGCCAGCATCGTCGCCAAGATCGCAGCGATGGTCGCCGTCGCCGGCAGCGCCGCAGCGATCGCCGTGACCGCGGGGGCGGTCAAATCGAAGGACTTGCCTGCGATCCTCGTCATCAAGGAGCCGGTGAAGGCAGCGCCGCAAGTCGCGGCTCCCGTGGTCGTTATCCCCAGCGGGCCGCGCTTCGAGGTCGGCGTCAACGTCGCGGGAAGCGTGTACTACGGTACCGAACGCGTGTTCGCGAATCTGGCCGAGGTCGCTGGCCCCTGGAAAGATCCGAGCGCGGGTTGGGGCGCAATGGTCGCCGAGAAGCTCAACAGTTATGGGTTTCCGATCGTTGGCGGCGTGCTGGCGCTCAACGTGCCGCAACCGGTTTGGGCGGGCAGGGACGTCGCGGTGACGTGCACCTGGCTCGGCAGCGGGACGGTCAGGGTCGACGGCGATGCTCGCGTTGCTGGCATCAAGAACAGCGTATCCTTTACCTGGAAGGGCAAGACCGGGACCGGGCGGCCGAACATCCTGATCTACGTCACGGGCGCGAACGCGGCAGATCCCTTCCGCGCGCTGGACTGCCGTGAACCGGGGCTGGCCACCAACGGAGCGTTCGACCAACGCTACATCGACGACATGAAGCCATTCGGCGTGCTGCGCTTTCTGGATTGGTCGAACACCAACGGCAATCCGGCAAACGTCACTTGGGCGAGCCGGACGACGCTCGAAAAGACGGGCAACGACGGCGTGGCGCTCGAGCGCATGATCGATCTTGCCAACGCCACCGACTCGGATCCTTGGTTCACGGTCGCGTACAATGCCGACGAGACCTACATCCGCAACATGGGCAAGCTAGTGCACGATCGGCTCAAGCCCGGCCGTCGCGCGTATTTCGAATTGTCGAACGAGATCTGGAATTTTCAATTCCCGGTCGCGACACAGGCGCTCAACGAAGGTCTCGCCGAGAAGCTGTCGACCGACAAGTATAGCAACCACCTAATGCGCTATGCCGAGAAGTCGATCTGGATGCACAAGATGCTGACCGAAGCATTCGTGGATAATCCGAGCCGGCTCGTGCGCGTGGTCAGCTCGCAGAACGACAATAGCTTTACTGCGCGAACGATCCTGCAGTTCCGCGACACCGCTAACTGGATCGATGCGCTCGCGACCGCACCGTATTTCGGCCACGGATTCTTCAACGGAACCAACGCAGGCGTGACCGATATCGCCAAGCTGTTCGTTTCCCTGGAGGCGCATCGCGTCAACACGCTGGTGCGAGCTAACGAGAATAAGGCGGCCGCGGCTAAATACGGCAAGCGCTTCATCGCTTACGAAGGTGGGCAGCACATCGTCGCTCCCGGTGCGAATGCGGTGACCGATGCGGCCATGCAGCGTAGCCCGCTGATGTACGATATGTACAAGCGCTTCCTGACCGACTGGAAGGCGCAGATCGGCGATACGATGACACTCTATTCGGCCACGGGTACGATCTCGCAGTATGGTTCCTGGGGTATGCGCGAATATGCCGGTCAGCCGCTGGCGGAAACGCCGAAGGCGCGGGCCGCGCTGGAGTTCGCGCGCAAGTAGATCCAGTCAGCAAGAGAGATGAAGAAAGCTCGGCAACGCTTTAGCGTTGTCGAGCTTTCTCGTTGCCGCTTGCCTGATAAGAAGCATGAAGACACAACATAGTTAATCGTTGTAAACCAATGCGATAGATTCGCTGCTTCACCGATTAATTACCACTTGCCGGTACAAAGCTCTCATCGAGATTGGGAGTAAGCGGGTGGGTCGCATCGACATTTACGGCATCGGTATCGGACCAAATATCGGTCGCGCATCGTCGAGCGCGCGACGGTGGCTCGCCTTGTCCGGCGCGACCTTGCTTGCCGCGTGCGGCGGTGGCGGGGGTGGTGGGGCGTCTGGCCCCGCAACTGCGGGTGCCGTCACGGTCGTTCCCTCAGGCTCGGCGTCCCCAGTGCCGACCCCCGCACCGGCGCCAGCCGCGCCCGTGACGCCGACCCCGACGCCGACGGCTGCGCCCGTGACGACGGTGACACCGACACCCACCCCGACCCCCGTAGCCGTTGTGACACCGACGCCGGTGCCGTCGCCGACGCCGACACCGGTTTTAGTCCCGACAGCGAACTCGGCGACGATCCCCACGACACGATCGTTCGACCTCGCAATCAACGTTGCGGGCAGCATCTATTATAGTACGGAGCGTACTTTCGCGAACCTCGCGCTTCATTCAGGTGGCTGGCGCGACCCGAGCGCCGGCTGGGGCGGCGTCGCGGCCGAGAAGCTAAGCAGCTCAGGCAATCCGGCCAGTAGCGGCGTGTTGTATCTGAACGTGCCGCAGACCGTCTGGTCCGGCGTTGCCACCGCGGTGACCTGCACCTGGGAGGGTGGCGGAACCGTGAGGCTCGACGGTGACGTACGGTCGGGCGCGACCAACAATCGCGTGTCGTTCACATGGCCCGGCTTCGACCGGGTCAAGAACCCAACCGGGCGCCCAAACCTCATGGTTTACCTAACGGATGCAAACACGTCCGACCCGTTCAGGAACCTTGACTGTCGCGAGCCGGGCCTGGAGGTCGTCGGTCAGTTCGACAAGCGCGCGGTGGACGACTTGAAGCCATACGGTGTGCTGCGTTATCTCGACTGGACAAATACCAACGGCAATCCTGCAAATATCACCTGGGAAAACCGCACGACGCCAGGGTGGTTGTCGCCTGCGGGAAATGATGGAGTGCCGCTGGAGCATATGATCGACCTAGCGAACGCCGCAGGGTCGGACGCCTGGTTCACCGTGCCGTACAATGCCGACGAAAACTATGTGCGCAACTTGGGCAAGCTGATCCACGATCGGCTCGCGCCGGGACATCGCGCCTATATCGAACTGTCGAACGAAGTCTGGAACTTCAGTTTCCCGGTTGCCACCCAGGCGCTCAACGAGGGTCTCGCAGCCGGCCTCTCGACCGACAAATACGCCAACAACCTGCTGCGCTATGCCGAGAAGTCGGTGTGGATGCACAAGATCCTGACCACGGTCTTTGCCGATCAGCCCGCCCGGCTGGTGCGGGTAATCAGCTCGCAGAACGACAACAGCTACACGGCGCGCACTATGCTGCAGTTCCGCGATACCGCGCAGTGGGTCGATGCGCTGGCGACTGCGCCCTATTTCGGCCACGGCTTTTTCAACGGCGCGAATGCCGGCGTCACGGATCTGTTCACGCTCTTCGTGACGCTTGAGGCACAGCGTGCCAACACGATCGCCAAGGCAAAGGAGAACAAGGCGGCGGCCGACAAGTACGGTAAGCGTTACATCGCCTATGAGGGCGGCCAGCACATCGTTCCGCCCGCCGCTAACGCCGAGACAGCCGCACAGATGCAGCGGAGCCCGATGATGTACGACGTCTACAAGCGGTTCCTGACCGATTGGAAGACGATCTTTAACGACACCATGACCCTCTACTCCGCCACCGGCACCATCTCGCAATACGGCGCCTGGGGCATCCGTGAGTACGCGGGTCAGCCGCTTGCCGACACGCCGAAGCGGCGTGCCGCTATGGAGTTCGCGAGGTAATTGTTCCAAAACACGGCATCGTTCGGCTTGCGGTGCAAGGGTCGCGCCCGTATACTCAAGTCAATGGCTCCCTCGCCTAGTCAGAAGCGCTGAGCGACTACCTTCGGTTCACGTCAAGCACTAAGACGCTGGCGTCCACAACGGAAAGCGCTGGGTTTGATCGTGCGCATCTGGTAGTCAGTCGCAATCCCGCTGCTGGATGACGCGCACCGCTTCCAGACCAGATTGGTGGGTGCGAACTGATCGAAACTGTCAGCTTCGTATCAGCTCTTCTAGTCAGCGGGTTATTCTTTCTTCGGCTGGGCAGTGATCGTTGGTTGGTCAAGTTGCTGGTAACGAAGCTGATGATTCTGAAGAACGTGACATAATTCGCCGCCTTCTGCGTAGCTTCGATCCTCTCGCTTGATCTCGTCGTCGGGCTGTCGGTTCCAGTCCTTGCGGCGAAACGACGCCTGATCGCGCCAATTCGGCTATTCCTTCAGCTTACGATACCGATAGTTACCGGCGGAGTCTGCGCGTGCATCAGGCCCGGTGCCGCTGCCCGCTACGTGACTCTGACCGCCGCAACACCACCGCACGCCTCGTCACCAACCGGTCCGCCACCAAAACCACCGCCAGCGACAGGCCGAACAACGGCAGCAGCATACCCAGTCCCACCAGCACCATCGCGAACCCGTGCACCAGCGGCGCGGCGGGGCGGGGCGGCGGGGCGCCGAGCTTGCCGGTGGGGCGGCGGCGCCACCACAGGATCGCGCCGCTGATCGACAGCAGCGTCAGCCCGATCGCGGTCAGCAGGTTGAGCAGCTGGTTGAGCACGCCGAACGCCTGCCCTTCGTGGATCGCGACGCCGTAGCCCACCACGCGGTCGACCAGCCGCCGTTGGGCGAAGTCACGCCGGGTGAGCAGGCGCCCGCTCTGTCCGTCGATCGTCAGATCGGTGCGCAGCGGGCGGTTCGCCGCGTCGGATTTCGCGGTCCACGAACCGCCCGTGCCGACCGGCGGCGCGATCAGCACCGGCGGCGCCAGCGCCAGTGGCCGCACCGTCGCCGCCACACGGTCGAGCGCCTCCAGGCCCGGTGCGCCGGTGCCGGCCGGCATCGCCATGTGATGCTCGCCATGCGCGCTGCTCCAATCCTGCTTGGCGGGCGCGCCCTCGGCGACGTGGCGGATCAGCTTCAGGTAGCCGCCCCAACCCTGCGCCCAGGGCAGCCCCGACAGCAGCAGGAACAACGCCGCGAGCGACACCCAAAAGCCGGTGACGCCGTGGATGTCGCGCCAGAACCGCCGCCCCCCGGCGCGCAATCGTGGATAGACCACGCCCGCCAGACCGCCGCCCCGCGGCCACCACAGCGCCAGTCCGGTCAGGATCATCACGATCGTCCACGATGCCGCGAGTTCGACCAGATAGGAGCCGATCGGCCCCGCCAACAGCTCGCCGTGTAGCCGGAACACGGTTCGCATGATCCGCGACTCCTCGTCGACGGTGTGCAGCACCGCGAGCGTCTGCGGATGCACATAGACGCGGACGTCGCCCCTGGGCGTACGCAGGAGCATCTGCACCGCCTGCTCCGGCCTTGCGGGCAGCTCGTACGCGGCGAGCGTCGATCCCGGCACCGCGCGCAGCGCCGCCTGCACCTGATCCGCGGCCGTAGCGGAGGTGCCGGCGCCCACGACATGCGCGTAGGGCCGGTCGATCCACGCCTCGATCTGCGGCCGGAACAGGTAGATCGAGCCGGTCAGCGACAGCCACAGCACGAACGGGATGCAGAACAGCGACGCATAGAAGTGCCACCGCCAGATCGCATTATGTCCGGGCCAGCGGCGCACGACCGCCGCGGAGGTGAGGTCGTTCATCGGAAGCGGCTCCTGATGCCGGCATAGATGGTTCGCGGTGCACCCGCGTAGAGCGATCCGGTGGTGGTGCGCAGCACGCTCACGGGGTTCTGCTCGCCGGTCGTGGCGGACAGGCTGTCGCTGATCACAGCTGCGGAACCGACATGCACCGTGTCGAACACGTTCTGCAGCGCGACGAACACGCCGATCCGCGACCAGTTACTGCCCGCCGCTGCCGGCGGATCATAATGAAGGTTCAGATTGAACAGCACGTGCCCCGGCACCGACAGCAGATTGGCGTTGTCGATCGCGTAGCGCGACCGATGCGTTGCCTCGACGAAGCCGCCGAGCCCCTGCGCGATGCCGTGCGGCCGGTCATAGCCGGCGCGCAGGTTGATCACTGTGGGCACGACCCCCGGGATGGCGTTGCCCGCGCGATCGAACACGCGCGACGATCGCCCCGCGCTCAAGCGCTCCTCGAAGCGGGTATAATGCTGGTCGTTGTAGCTATAGCTGGCCGACAGCCGAGCCCCCGCGACTGGACGCCAGCTCGCGCCGATCTCGAGCCCCTGGTGAAGCGAGCGCGGTACGTTGCTGGTATAGGTGAGCAGGTCGATCCCCGCCGACTGGCCGAAGAGTTCGTCGCGGAACCACTCGCGATAGACGGTGATCTCCGCGTCCAGCCGCTTGCCGACCGCCACCGCCGCGCCGACGTCCAGCCCGATGTTGCGCTGGGGCCGTAGCGACAGGTTGTTGCCCGGCACGCCCGCAGCGGTGACGAACAGATTGCCGGCTTGCGGGATGCCATAGCCGGTCGCGAGCCGTGCATGCAGCTTTACCGCCTCGATCGCCTGCCAGCGCAGCGCCACGTCAGGCGCCACGTTCCAGAACACCCGCCGCGCCGGCAGAGCGGTGGTGATCGCGGCGCTGGCCAGGGGATAGCTGTAGGCGGTCTGCGCGACGTCGATCGTCGATCGCTCGGCCCCCACGCCGACAATCAGCCCCAGCCGCGGGGTGACCGCGAGATCCTCGCGCGCACGCACGCCGACATTGTCGACCGTGCCGATCACGATCTGGGTCGGCGCCCCGAACCCGTCGCGACCCGCGGGCGTCTTGTTGAAGCTGAAGCTGCGGCTATCCAGATGATTGTAGAAGATCCCGACGAAGCCGGTCGCGGGCATCCCCGCCAGCCGGTGATCGGCGGTGACGTCGCTGGTGAAATTATAGCTTTCGAAGCCGCCGCGGAACGGCGTTGCGCTGGTCGGCTGGTAGACGATCCGGCTGTCGAAGGTCGCCTGGGTCCGCCAGGTCGCGGTCTGAGAAAAATCATGTTCGTAGCGCGCGCCGAGGATCGCGCGGCGATCGTCGCGGGCGAGATCGCCCTCCGCAGCGGTCTGCGCGATGCGCTGCCCGTTGCGACCATTGACGAGCACCTGGATCGTCCCGCAGCCCGCCGCGGCGGTCGCAGCGCTGGCGCATCCTTGCTGATACGGGTTGGCCAGATACTGGTCGTAGGACAGCCGCGTCGACAGCCTGAACTCGCCCGCATTGTAGATCAGCTTGGCGGCGACGCGATCGTTCGCACCGAGGGAGGCGGTAGCGAGCGCGTTGATCGTGGCGGTTCGATAGTCGCTATGCGCGGTCGCGCCGACCCCGCCGACCAGGCTGCCGAAGACGCTGTAATCGAGCGTGTCGGTGCCGTGGCCGAGCGTCGCGTAGACGTTGCCATAGCCGTCGCCGCCGACATCGGTGCCGACATCGAGCCCGTCGATATCGCGCCCGCGCCGCGTGCGGAAGTTGACCGCGCCGCCTAGCGCGTAATTGCCGTATCGCGTCGACGACGGCCCCCGCACTACCTCGATCGCGCCATAGGCATGCGGATCGGCAAGGTCGAACCGCGCCAGGCCATCCGGCTGGGTGACTGGAAAGTCGTCCTCGAAGACCTGGATGTTGCGCGCGCCGAAGCTGTTCCGCGCATTGGATCCGCGGATCGACAGCCCGATATCGCGCGGGCCATTGCCCTGGATGACGGCGACGCCGGGGGACAGCTTGACCAGATCGGCGATCGTCGTCGCGGGGACTCCGCGGATCGCCGAGTCGTCGATCGTGGTAGCGGTCTGCCCCGCCGCCTGCGCGGTGGGCGACAGCGAGCGAGCGGTAACGACGATGTCGCCGGCGCGCGGTTCGGCCGCGCGGCTTCTGGTCTGCGCGAGCGCCGCGGATGGCAATAGAGCAAAGACGGCCGCAGCCATCCTGATAGGTGATGAGATCATGGAATCCTGCGCACGAGATCGCGGCGGCGCCGTGCGCCGCGCCGCGATCATGAAGCCCTGGACGCCCGCAGGCGCCGGCGGTGGTCAGGCGGGCAGGGGAGGCGCGCGGAGTGGTGGGCGCAGGCGTGACGTCGAGCGCGGTGCCGGACGATGCGTGCCGCGCATCACCGCCGCCATGAACGCGAGCGCGACCGCAAGCAGCACCGCATCGACCGCGGCGAGCACCGGCGCCGCCAGCCCCGCGAATGCGCAGGGCAGTTCGGCCTTCGACGCGGGCATGTGCTCGCTGTGGTCGTCGACGGGAGCGGTCATCGCATGGTGTGCCATCGCCATCGGCGCTGGCGCGCTTACCGCGGCACCCGGACAGAGCTGGAGCGTGATGCCATCCGCGCCGTTCACCGGCATGTACCCGTTCGGCACCAGCATCTTCATCGCCAGCGCAGCCGCGACCAGCAACGCCGCCAAAGCTGGATGAAGCCGGAACAGGGCGCGCAGCGTTGACACCGCTCGGGCTTAGCCACCGGCCCCGGTTCGGGCAATGACGATCGCTAGCGTGCGAATCATCTTGCGATCGAACCCTGGATGATCAGCGGCTGCATAGTTACTGTGGTCGAGCGTACCATCGAAAGCACCCGATCACGGGTGAAAAGATGAAGCGTACTGGTTAACGCCATGATTTCATCTAAGCTTGGAACAGATTGGGGTTAACGGGAAGGTAATCAGCTGTTTATCTGTCAGCCCGGACGAGACATAAGAATAGCGACGGTGCAGTGATGCATCAAACTAGATCTTTACAGGGGTTCATCCATGAAGACGCTCACTAACTTGTTCGCTGCCGCCGCCCTGATGACCTTGGCCGCACCGGCATTCGCCGCGCCGATCGTCAGCTTGCCGGGCGGCTCCGTGCTTACGATTGGTGCCTTCCAGAAGACCAACGGACCGACCAGCGTCGCACCTGGCGTGAGCTTCACCGCGACTAATAACGGCTATGTCGGTTACGAAGGTGCCTGGGGCTTCGATAAGCATGACACGTGGGAGGGCACGCCGCTGCTCGGCCTGAACAGCGCCACCGGGTCGTTCACGCTGAACTTCGACACCGCCATAACCGGCTTCCTCGCCGAGGTGAACTGGGCGGGTAATTTGTATAACGACGCGTCGATCACCGCGTTCGACATGGCCGGCAACGAGCTCGAGCGAATCGCGCTTACCGAGCACAGCATGGACCTCGAGGAGCCCGGCTTTTTCGGCTTCGGCAACACCGCGGCCCCGATCAAGAGCATTCGCTTCAGCAACTCCTATATCGCCATCCGCAACCTCGCGATCGTGCCCACTGCCGCGATTCCGGAACCCGCCACCTGGGCAATGATGCTGCTCGGCTTCGGCATGATGGGCGCCACGC
>NZ_CAXTEM010000013.1:0-60312 GCF_964243315.1 uncultured Sphingomonas sp.
ACGGCGTGATCCCCGCTCCGATGCCGAGCGGCTGGCGCATCGAATAGACGTCGATCCCCGGCCCCGCGCCTTGCGTGTACTCGCCCTTCAGCACGTGCGGGATCCCGCAACAGAACTCGATCACCTCGAGCCCACGCTGGATGTCGCCCTTGCTGTCGGCGATCACCTTGCCGTGTTCGGACGAGAGCAGCCGTGCCAGCTCGTCCATGTTCGCCTCGACGAGCGCCTTGAACGCGAACATCACCCGCGCGCGGCGCTGCGGGTTGGTCGCCGCCCATGCCGGCTGCGCGGCCTGCGCCGCCACCACCGCACGGTCGAGATCGGCCTGGGTGCCGAGCGTCACGCTCGCCTGCACCTTGCCGGTGTTGGGATCGAAGATCTCGCCGGTCCGACCGCCGCCGCCGCCAGCCCCACTATCGCTCGGATTCCCGACGATGTGATGGTCGATGATCCGCATTCCACTCTCCAGGCTCGATGGCTGCGGCGTCTATCTCACCGCGCTTCCTGGCGTACAACCCCCGGACCCGCCGGTCGGACCCGCCCGACGGGCACCAGCCGCATCCGCCCGTCCTCATCAGTCACTTCCGCCACCGCCACTCCGAACACCGTAGCGGCGACCGCCGGAGTCAACGCCGTGGCAGCTAGCCGCCCGCCGTCGAGCACCAGCACGTCGTCGGCGATCCGCGCGGCATGCGCGAGGTCGTGGAGCACCATCACCACCCCCGCGCCCGCCGTCGCGACCGCGCGCAGCCGATCGAGCAGGTCGAACTGATGCGCGGGATCGAGGCTCGCGAGCGGCTCGTCGACGAGCAGCCACGCGGGCTCGCCGGCGAGCACCCGCGCCAGCAGCACCCGCGCCCGCTCGCCGCCCGACAGTTCGCCGACCGGGCGATCCGCGAGATGCGCAGTGTCCGTCTCCGCCAATGCCCGGTCGATCGCGGCGTTATCCTCCGCGGGCGTCGAGACGTGCGGCATCCGCCCGAGCGCGACGATCTCGCGCGCCAGGATGTTCCAGTGCACCACCGCCTCCTGCGGCAGGTAACCGATCGCGCGCGCCCTCGATCGCGGATCGATCGCCGCCACGTCGCTGCCGTCGAGCCGTACATGCCCGCGATTCGGTACGAGCAGCCCGGCCGCCGCCTTCACCAGCGTGCTCTTGCCGGCGCCGTTCGGCCCGAGGATCGCGGTGACCCTGCGCGGCCGCAGAACGGCGTCGATCGCGGTCAGCACCGGACGCCCCCCGAGCACCACCTCGACCCTCTCGAAGGTCAGATCCACGCCCGCCCCCGTTCCTTCAGCAGCAGCGCGAGGAAGAACGGCGCCCCGATCAACGCCATCGCCACGCCGAGCCGCACTTCGCCCGCCCCCGGCGCCAACCGCACCAGGCTGTCCGCAGCGAGCACCAGCGCCGCACCGCCCAGCGCGCTCGGCACCAGCAACGCCGCTGGGCGATGGCCGAACACCGGGCGCAGCAGATGGGGCACGACCAGCCCGACGAACCCGACGACGCCGGTCACCGCCACCCCCGCGCCAACCACCAGCCCGGTCCCCGCCACTACCAGCAACCGCGTCCGGCCGAGCCTCACCCCCAGCGTCCGCGCCGCCGCCTCGCCGAGCGACAGCGCATCGAGCGAAGGCGCGGTCAGCAGCAACAGCACCGCACCGACAGCCATCGGCGACAGCGCCATCGTCACGTCACTCCAGCCGCGATCGGTCAGCGCGCCCATCAGCCAATCGATCACTTCCGCGACCAGATAGGGGTTGGGCGCGATCGAGATCAGGAACGCGGTCAGCGCCCCCGCGAGGCTCGCCAGCACGGTTCCCGCGAGCACGAAGCCGATCGCGCTCCCCGATCGCCAGGTCAGTGCCGCGAGCAGCGCCATCGCGCCGCCCGCGCCGATCATCGCCGCGACGAACACGATCGGACCCGTTGCCGCACCCGCGACGATCGCCGCCACCGCGCCGAGCGCCGCTGCGGACGACACCCCGACGACCGCCGGGTCCGCCAGCGGATTGCGCAGATAGCCTTGCAGCACCGCCCCCGACAGCCCCAACGTCGCGCCAAGTGCGGCCCCCAGCACCGCACGCGGCAACCGTAATTGCAGGATGATCCACCAGCGCGGATCGTCCGAGAAGAACGCTCCGGCCGGAACCCACGTCTTTCCGCAGAGCAGCGATGCGGCAAAGAACAGCACCACGACCAAAGCGAGCAGCGTCATACGTACCGACCTGCTCACTGCAGTGTCGCCCGGATCGCAGCGAGCCGCGCCAGCGCGGGCACGATCGCCGGCCCGCCGCAATTCACCAGCTGCCGGTCGAACGCCGCCTCGGGCGTGCGCCTCAGCAACGAGCGTCGCAGCGTGGCGGCCCGACCGTCGCCCGGCGGCGCGATCACGATCGCTGGCGGACGCGCCACGATCGTCTCGGCGGACAGCGTGCCGGTATAGGCCAGCCCGTAAGACGCGGCGGCGTTGGTGAAGCCAGCGATCGTCATCATCTCGTCGAGCAAGGTCCCCGATCCGTTGGCCAGTTCGCCCCCGATGTACAACAATGCTGCGGGTTTGCTGCGCGACGCCGGGCGTGCAGCACGCACCGCAGCATCAATGTCGGCAACCATCGCCTGTCCACCCGCCCCGACGCCGACCGCGGTCGCGATCTCCGTCACCTGCGCCTTGCTCGCCGCTACGCTGGTCGGCGACCCGAGCACCAGCGTCTTGAGACCGGCTCGGGCATAAGCGTCCCGCGTCGCGATCGGCGTGAAGCTGCTCGTCAGCACCAGCGACGGCCGCAAGGCGATCACCTCTTCGGCGGTGCCCGCGGTAGCGCGGAATCGACGCGCCACCGACATCGGCAACGACCCCGCGACCGGGTCTTGCGAATAATGGCTGATTGCCGCGATCCGCGATGCCGGCACCAGCCGCACCAGGATCGCGTCGGCGCAGGGGTTGGTCGACACGACCCCCCCGACCGGCACCGGCGGCTGCTGCGCGCAGCCTGCCAGTGCCGTCACCAGGAGGATCGCACCGCGCATCAGTCGAACCGGAACCGCACGCCGCCATAGGCTGCGCGGCCATAGGTCCCGTAGCCGCGCACGACCTGGTAGCGTTCGTCGCCTATATTCTCGACCCGCCCATAGATCGACAGCCGCTCGGCGATCGGCATCTCGGCGCGCACGCTGGCGAGCACATAGCCGTCGAGCCGCACGGTATTCGCGGCATTGTCGAAGCTGTCGCCGACATGGCTCAGCGTCCCGCCTAGCGACAGCCCGAACGGGAACCGGTAGTCGACGTTCGCGCTGATCGTCTGCCGCGGCCGGCGCGCCAGATCATTGTCGAAGTTCGCACCCGGCGACCGGTTGCGGCTGCCGATATAGGTGTAGTTCGCGGAGAAGGTCAGCGCATCGACCGGACGCAGCGCCAGCGTCAGTTCGACGCCTTCGGCTCTCGTCCGCGCGATGTTGGCGTAGGTGAAGGTGCCGAGATCGAAGTCGATCTGGTTGCGCGTCCGTCGGTTGAAATAGGTCGCCGACGCGATCGCCCGCCCGCCGAGCAGCGCCTGTTCGACGCCGACATCGTAATTGCGCGCGGTCTCCGGCTCCAGCGTCCGCGTTCCGAACGGCCCGTAGAGCTGGTACAAGGTCGGCGCCTTGAAGCCCTCGCCATAGCTCGCGCGGACCGTCGTCCCGGTGGCGAGCGCCAGTGCCGCATCCGCGCCAAATGTGGTGTGGTTGCCGAACGCCTCATGATCGTCGTTACGCACACCGCCGGTGATCGTCAGCATCTCGATCGGCTTGACGATCGCCTCACCGTAGAAGCTGGTGATCCCCACATCGAAGCGATCGGTGCCATCGGCGTAGCGGCTCGTCTCATGCTCGGCACCGACGACCAGTCGGACGCGGTCGATCGGGCGGAGATCGCCCTGATACTCGTACCGCTCGGTCCGCCCCCGGCCGATGAACGACGGTTCGTCGCCGAAGGTCGGGTCGAAATTGTCGCGGTTCACATCGGCGATCGTGAATGCGAGGCGGTTGTTGAACCGTCCATCGGCGGTGTTCGCATGGACACCGGCATAGCCGTACAGCTCTTGCGTGGTCGAATATTCGGGCGTGTCGGCAAACGTGAACGCCGGTGCGGGGAACCCATCGAGTTGGGTACGGCTGTCCGCGGCATAGCCGCGCAGGTCGATGCCGATCCCCGGTGTGACCTCATACCCGATCCGCCCGCTCGCGCCGTATTGGCGGTAACCGTCGCGCTCGGCGCCGGCTGCCGCAGCGGATATCCCGTCGGTGCGCAGATAGCCGCCGCTGAGCGACCCCGACAGGCCATTCTTCGCGCCCGAGATCCCGGCATTGGCGAAGGCGGTGTCGGCGTAGCCATATTCCGCACTGGCACGCGCCTGTAACCCTTCGCGGGCTTGCGCGGTGATGATGTTCACCACGCCGCCGATCGCCTGGCTCCCCCACGGCACCGAATTCGGCCCGCGTACCACCTCGATCCGTTCGACGCTGCTCGACAGGAGATTGGCGAAGTCGAACGCGCCGCCCGGCGACGACGGATCGTTGACGCGGACGCCGTCGATCACGACCAGCGTCTGATCGGCCTCCGCGCCGCGGATGCGGACGCCGGTGACCCCGCCCAGGCCGCCGTTCCGCGTCACCGTGACGCCGGGCGTCGTCGCGAGCAGGTCAGCGACCATGGTCGTCTGCCGGCGCTCGATCTCGTCGCGCTTGATCACGGTCACCGCCTGGCCGACTTCGGCAGCGGCTTGTTCGACGCGGGTCGCGGTGACCACGACGTCGGTTTCGTCGTCCGGCAATGTCTGCGCGGACGCGGCGCCGGCGATCAGCACGGCGGGCAGAAACAGGTATTTCATCACGACACATCCTTCATGTGCCGCACGCGACCATTCGCGAGCGGCGGATGTCGCTCGCTCGAGGAGGTCCCTCGTCCGCCCGGGAGCTCCCGCCCGCGCAGTGGATCGACCGTGAGGGGCAGGTCTCCTGACTTCCGGGTCGTCGCGAGCCCCCTCGCCTTCCCAGGTCGTGCGACCCAGTGGCTGATTGAGGAGACCGCTCGCCGGTCACAGTTGCGGGTACAGCGCCGGTCTTGCGGACATACCCCCGCGCACCGGCTTCCCATTTTGACCCCTTTGACGGGGACCCTTCACCCGGCGGCGCTTAGGCCGCGTCCACGGGCAGGTCAACGCTACTGGGGGCGATCCGCGTCGATCTTCAGCCTAACCTTGCCGCGGTCCGCCTCCAGCCGCGGCGGCTTGCGCAGTCCCGACACCAGGCCACCCGATTCGAGATCTGCCGCCAGGATCTGCGGCTTGACGGGCTTGGTCGGCCGCACCGCGAGCAGCTTGGCGTCCTCCAGCAGGACCGGCGCATCGGCGGACCCCATCGCCGCGACACCAGGCGCTCCGGCGGCGGTCCAGCGCGCGATCGACGCGCTGATATCGGGTTCGATCCCGGCATATCGCTGGAAGAACGCACGCGGCGTGCCCCAGCTGCCGCTCCACCGGTAGAAGATGTGCACGCCGATGGTCGCGGCGCGGTCCAGGCTGCTCGCCCAATACGGCACCACCCAGTTCGCGTGATAATGCGTCGATACGCCCACTGGCTTGAAGACATAGCCCTTCAGCGCCTCGGCCGCGATCCGGCGCGCGCGTTGCCAGCCCCGGGCGGACGGCACCCGCAGCAGCGCGCCGTCGCAGGCGAAGGTGAATTGGCACCCGGTAGTGCGCTCCGCACCCTGGTAGACGACCCCGCACACCGATGCCGGGAACGCCGGGTGGCGGACCCGGTTGAGCACCACCTGCGCGACCGCACGCTCGCCGTCGTCGCTCTCCGATGCGGCCTCGTAATAGACCGCGCTGGTGAGGCAATCGAGCGCGGTGCCCGGACGCGCTACCAGGAACGGCCGCGCCGCCGGTCCGGCACGCTCGGGCACCGTTGGTTCGGCATTGATCGCGAGCGCCTGATCGACCGTGACCGGCCGATATTCCACCGGCGCGATCACCGGCACCGCCTGCGCGATCGGTGGCGGCACCACGCGCTCGACCCGATCGGGCTTTGGCGGAGGCTCGCTGCGCTTGCAATTGGTCAGGCCGGTCAGTGCCACCAGCGCGAGGGCCACCCACGCGACGCGGCGGTGGATCGCGTTCTTGGCGACGGAAAACGAAACGGCGGACATCCTGCTCCCCTCGACCAACGACAGCGTCTGCCTTTAGGCGCTCGCCATCGCCAAGGAACCACCGGTCGCAGTCCCACGTCGATACGGTCACCCGCCCCTCCGCACCCGCACCGGCCGCGGATGCGACGAACCGTGAACGCTTCGGCCGATGAAAGGGAACCGGCGACCGACGGACGCTTTCTACCGCTCGTGTTGCGTATGGTCGTTCCAGAGAAAAAGAGCTTGAGAGCCGCTCGTCTTCGTCGCGAGGCCTCCAATTGCGTCGCGCTAGCGGTCAGCACCAGCCAAACTGCGTTCGCCGCCGACCTGATCGACGAGGCGCTGAAACTCGCCAAAAGATCCCAGGAGATGGGCGCCGACGAGCGCTGACCGAAGCGCCACGTCTGGCAAGGAATTGTACAGGCGCGCGGGTGCAAACCCCCGGCCATGCCATCGTTCCTGCCTCTTTCCGCCAGAACTCATTGACGACCGGACGAGCCCTCGGCTCGCGAAGATTCGATGTCGCTGGCCGTTAGATCGAACCGGCGTGAGCAGGCACGCGTGCTCGCCTTCACCGCAGCAGCGCACGCGCTCCTCGGTTACGCGCTGATCGTCGGTCTGCGAGTGCCCGCGCCAGCCGCGGTCGATCGGGCGCCGACCTTGATTGATCTGCGCCCCCTGCCGCCACTTGCGCGTACCGTCCCGCCACCACCCAAGCCGCGCAAGCATACCCGACGCGCAGGCGCGGCGTCGGCACCGAACCTCGTTGCCGAGCCGACCCCGCTGGTCGCACCGGTGTCGGTGATCGCGGTGCCGACCCCGCCGATCATGGTGACCGCACCGATCGCGGGAACTGCTAGCGCGCCGTCCGCAGGCGCCGCGCCGATACCCGGACCGGGCACCGGCAGCGGCGGTGTAGGCGATGGCATGGGCAGCGGCGGGGCTGGAGATGGCGACGGCGGAACGCCGCTGCGGCTGATCTCGGGTGGCCTCGACGACGACGACTATCCGCGCGGCGCGCTAGCGGCGGGGATCGGCGGCACCGTGGGCTTGCGCTTCATCGTCGGCATCAAGGGCCGCGTGACCGAGTGCGTCGTCACCCGGTCCAGCGGCAGCGCCGATCTCGACGAGACCACCTGCCGCCTGATCAAGAAACGCCTACGCTATCGCCCGACGCTCGATGCGCAGGGCCGGCCGGTTCCCGACGTCGTTACCGGCGAACACCGCTGGACCATTCATCGTCGCAGCGACCCGATCGACCGCGACGACGAGGGTCCAGAGTGACCGGCGAGATGGTGTCAGGCGAACCGGACGGTGACGCGCTCGCGGCGACGAAGCGCTGTTCCGACCAGACCGAAGCCGACCAGCATCATTGCCCAAGTCGCAGGCTCGGGAACCGCCTGGGTGATCGTGGTCACCACCCCGGACGACACGCGCCGCGTCGACGTGTCGCCGACATCCTGATCGCTAAAGCCGACGAATATCAGTGCACTGGCCTTGGTGAAGTCCGGAAGCAGAATGCCGTCGAAGATGCTCGTCTCGAGTGGCTCGATGCCTGCAAGCAGGAAGGTGTACCCGTAAGTGCCGGCTTCGTCGAACAGCCGGAAGGACAAACCATTGACGCTATCGATCGACTGCTCGCTCAACGCGCCCTTTAGGATCGTCGGGGTCACACCAGTGGATGCGAACGTCAGCGTCACGAAGTTCTTGCCACTGTACAATACGTCGGGACCGACTGCCTGGTTCGGGCCGATCTTAGTCGTGTCGATAACGATGCTGCCAGATACCGCCTGCGCCTCCGTATCGATAGAACGCGTTATATCCGCCGACGTGGTTACGACTTCATAGGAACCCAACTCGGATGTATCCGACTGGTACGGCAACGTCAGGCCGCTAAAGTTGATCGTTACCGCGGCCTGTGCTGCGGTCGGTGCGAACGCCAATGCGGCCGCGAGAAGCAAACTCTTCATGACACCTCCAGCTTCCCGACATCGAACCGGGACTAATGCTTACCTGAATCTACTGTTAATCGCAGGTCGTCCAGGGAAAAATAGTTAACGATGCGATCCTCCCGCACCGGCGCCGGGGCAAGCTCGTTGACTAGGATCTCCGGAAGCCTGACGGTGGCACTCCTTTTCGATCCGGATCCTCGCATGACAGCCGACGCGGCCCCCGTTGCGCCCACCGCGCCTGCGACACGCCTGTTGCTGTTCGCGTTGCTCGGCTTCTCCGCCGGCCTGCCCTATTACATGTTCTCGACCGTGCTCTCCGCGCGACTAACGACCCACGGTGTCGACCTCGTGATCATCGGCTTCTTCGGCTGGGTCCAGCTATTGCCGACCTGCAAGTTCGCTTGGGCGCCGCTGCTCGACCGGTTCGCGGTGCCGGGGCTCGGCCGCTTCTTCGGCAAGCGGCTCGGCTGGATCATCGTCGCGCAACTCGGCATCTTCCTGTCGATGGTGGCGATGGCGTTCACCTCGGGCGACGCCAGCTTGCCGATCACCGCGCTGTTCGCGGTGCTGCTCGCCTTCTGGACGACGACGCTGGAGATCGCCGCGGATGCGTGGCGGATCGAGCTTGCGCCGACCCCGGCCGAACAAGGCCCGCTGGTCGCGGCGAACCTGTGGGGTTACCGCAGCGCGATGGTCGCCGCGGGCAGCGGCGCGCTGATCGTCGCCGATCATGCGACCTGGACATGGGCTTATCTGGCGATCGCCGCGGCTGCGTTCCTGCCGCTGCCGATCCTCACGTCGATGCGACGGGAAGCCGATGGCCGCGGCACGCGCGGTGGCGCCCTGTCGACCGGCCTCGGCGCGGCGGCGGCGATCCTCGGCGGATCGCTGGTCGTGGTCGCGGTCGTCGGCTCGGTGATCCTCGGGCTCGCCAATGCCGCGGGGGTCGGCGCCAAGACCGACGCCACCCGAGGGGTGCTGATCGTTTGCCTGCTGCCGTTCGTCGCCATGGCCGCCGCGCTGCCGTGGATCGTCCGCCTGCCTGCGACCGCCTACGCGCGCCGCTCGACGGTCATCGGTCCGTACATCGATATCTTCTGGCGGTTCGGCTACCGCGCGCTACCGATCCTCGGCTTCGTCACCTTCTACCGGATGGGCGACGTGCTGACGCTCGCACTGTCGAAGCCGTTGCAGATAGCCGCGGGGTACGATCTGACGACGATGGGTATAGCCGACGGTGCGGTTGCCTTGCCCGCGAGCATGACGGGGGTGGCAATCGGCGCCTGGCTCGCCGTCCGCCTCCGGCTGCTCTGGGCGCTGGCGATCGGCGCGGTCGGGTCGGCGTTCGGCAACTGGATCTTCGTATGGCTCTGGTATGCCCCGCCCGCGGGCCATGTGATCTACATCGCCACCGCGCTCGATCAGTTCGCGCACGGGCTCGAAGGCGCGGTGTTCGTCGTCTATCTGTCGATGCTGGTGAACCCGCGATACCCCGCGGCACAATATGCCTTCCTGTCGGGCTTCGCGTTCCTGTTGCCGCGGCTGCTCGCCGGCGCCGGGGGCAGCATCCAGAAGCAGATCGGCTGGGACGGCTTCTTCACGCTGTCGGGAACGCTGAGCCTCGCGGCAATCCTCTTCCTGCCGCTGATCGCCCGCGCCTCGCCCCGGTCCGACCCCTAGGCGCGCATGGCCGTTGCCCGTGCGCCGTGAAATCCCTAGGGCGCACCGCCATGACGACAGCCTCCCCGGCAGCACAAGCCGCTCCCCACGCTGTGCGACGGCGGCGATGGCCTGTGATCCTCGCGGTTCTGGTCGCGATCGCGCTGTCGTTGCTGCTCGCGGTGACCAGCGGATCGCCCTGGGTCGCGCCGCGCGGCACCGTGACCGCGCAACAGGTCGGCGCCGGGCGGGCGGCCGTCGCCCAGCTCCAGCCCGGCGGCATCGCGACGCCACAGGGCAATGCGGTACGCTTCGGGCGCGCCGAACTCGACGGCATCGGTGCGCTGGTGAGCGACGGCTTCGCGCCCGATCGATTGGCGATGGAAGTTCGCAGCGGCGTCCTCACCGTCACCGGCAGCCGCCCCTGGTGGTTCGGCCGCTGGCTCAACGTCCGGCTGGTGACCAGCGGCACGAGCAAGGGGTTCCCAGTGATCCGCATCCGCATCGGTGCGATCCCCCTTCCCCCCGCCATCAGCCGCCGCATCGTCGATTTCCTGCGCTACGCCGCCAATCGCCGCGGCCTGGCGCTGCCGCCGCTCGACAAGCTGGTCCGTTCGATCGCGGTCGAACGCGATGCCGTCGCCGCCACGATCGCCTTGCCGCCGCGCGAGATGCTGGCCGATCGGCTTGCCAAGCTCGAGAATGATCCGGTCGACGCGGTCGCGGTGAAACGGCTCTATTGCGGCCTCGCCGCCGCGCAACGACGTTACCCCAGCGACGATCTGGCCCACCACGTCAACCGCGCCTTTGCGGGTGCCGCGGCGCAGCCCAACCCGGCAGCATACAACCGCGCGGCCTTCGTGGCGCTGGCGATGCTGCTGGTCGATCCGCGTGCGGGCGATCTGGCAGGGGGCGCGCAGGCCGCGACCGCCGGCTGCCGGATCGATCCGGTCGTCGTCACGCTCCACGGCCGCGCCGACCTGTCGAAGCATTGGGCGCTCTCCGCCGCCCTGTCTGCGGGCGCGGGCGGGCAATTGGCGCAGGCGCTCGGCGAGTGGAAGGAACTGGCCGACAGCTTGGCCCAGCAATCCGAGTTCGCGGTCGGCGATCCCACCGGCTTCTCGTTCGTCGATCTGTCTGCGGATCGATCCGGCTTCACGATCGCGCAGGCGGCATCCGATCCCGACCAGGCGGAGCGGATCGGAGCACGGCTGGCGCGGGCGACCCCTGCGACCATCCTGCCGCCGTCGCTGCTCGACCGGCGGGAGCGGCTGACGAATGCCGAGTTCGTCCGCCGCTACGGCAGCGTCCAGGACCCGCGCTATGTCGCGATGGTGGCGGGGATCGACGCGGTGCTCGCCCGCGACGGGATTCGCTAGGCGGCGGCGCGCGACTCGCACGCCAGCAGCCAGCGCTCCGCATCCTCGACGCGTTCGAACGCACGCGCGGTGTCGCGGTTGACGAGGCGGCGGATCTGCATCTTGGCGGGCGAGTTCCCGGTGACGAACGCGATCCGGCGCGACATCAGTGCCGGGTCGTCGAGCAGCCGGCGGAACGCGTCGACCACCTCCTGCAACTGGATCTTGCATGCCCCGATGTCGCACAGCGTCAGATGGCGCGCACCACTCCGCGGCAACATCGCATAAGCCTTCGCCTGCGCTTCGGCGAAGCTGGCCACGTCGGCGGCGCCGAAGAAGCCACTTAGCGTGATCCGAACCACCGCCTGCGCGGCATCTACGTTGATGGAGAAGTTTGCGGGCATGCCCCGCTTTCCCGCGCGATGCTCTAACGGAGCGTTAAAGAGCCGATGCGGGTCATTATCGAACCAGAATAGTAGGTTAGCATGCCGTCCGGTCAGGCGGCCTGCAACGCTGCCGCCCCCGCCGGCGCCTCGGCAGGCACCCCGAGCAGGCCGTGACGTTTGGCCACGATGGTCGGCACCAGCGCCTGCCCCGCGACGTTCACCGCGGTACGCCCCATATCGAGGATCGGGTCGATCGCGAGCAGCAGCCCGGCGCCCTCCAAGGGCAGGCCGAGCGTCGTCAGCGTCAGCGTCAGCATCACCACCGCGCCGGTCAGCCCCGCGGTCGCCGCCGATCCGACCACCGACACCGCGACGATCAGCAGGTAATCGGTCGCATGCAGCGCGATCCCGAAATATTGCGCCACGAACAACGCCGACACCGCGGGATAGATCGCCGCGCACCCGTCCATCTTGGTGGTCGCCGCGAACGGCACCGCGAACGCCGCATAGCTGCGCGACACGCCGATCCGCTCGACCGCTTCCTCGGTAACCGGCAGCGTGCCGATCGACGATCGCGACACGAAGCCCAACTGGATGGCGGGCCATGCATCCGCAAAGAATTGTCGCACGCCGAGCCCCTGGCTGCGCAACAGCAGCGGATAGACCACGAACAACACCAGCGCGAGACCGATATACACCGCCGCCGCGAACGCCCCCAGCGCGGACAGCGACGCCCAGCCATAGGCGACGATCGCATGGCCGATCAGCGCCGCGCTGCCGATCGGGGTCAGCGCGATGACCCAGCGCAGAATGCGGCGGAAGATCGCCAGCGCCGATGCATTGAAGGTCAGGAACGGCGCGCCCGCATCGCCGACCTTCACCGCCGCGGCTCCCACCGCGATCGCGATCACGATCAGCTGGAGCACGTTGAACGACAACGACGTGGTCGCAGCGCCGTCGACGATCTTGGTCGACGCGCCGATGCCCAGGATGTTCGCGGGGATCAGCCCGCGCAGGAAATCGAGCCACGACCCCGTGGTCGACGGCCGCACCGCCGCGACCCGCTCGATCCCCGCCTGGATGCCCGGCTGGATGATCGTGCCGAGGGCCAGTCCGATCAGCACCGCGATCAGCGCGGTGATCGCGAACCACAACAACGTGCTCGTCACCAGCTTGGCCGCGTCGCCGAGGTCGCGCAGCGCCGCGATCGACGCGACGATGGCGGTAAAGACCAGCGGCACCACCAGCGCCTTCAGCAACTGGACGAAGCTTTCGCCGACGATCCGCAGCCCTTCCGCGATCGCCGCGCCCGCCGGGTTGGCCGGATCGAGCGAGCGCGCGAAGAAGCCGAGGAGCAACCCGACGGCCATGCCGACGAGCACCTGTGCGGAGAACGGAAATCGCCTGGTCATGCGCCTACCCTAGCTCGCTGCGTCGACATGGCCAGCTAGCAAGGCTGTCCTACGTAGTAGCCGTAATTGGGAACGCCGCCGACCTGCTGTAAGGAAGCCTCTACCCGGATCGCGACAAGGATGCCCCGTATGATCGACCGCCTGCTGTTCGAACACCCCCGCAGCGTCGGCGAAAGCTATGCCGAGCACGCGGTCGCGGCATCGACGATCGGCGCACGGATGATGCTCGGCGGCGCCGCCTGCCTGGTCCACGCGATCGTCCCCTCGCTTTGCGTCCGCACCGGCAGCACGACGATCAAGCAGCTCTACGCAGAGATGAAGGCCCGCCAGCCCCACCACGCCGCGCGCCCGCCGGCGTTCGAGGAACCCGGCTGGCAGCTCGAATACGAAATTTGAGTGGCGATGATGCGGCCCCACCCACCCCGTTCGTCCTGAGTAGCGACTGAGCGAAGTCGAAGGCGTGTATCGAAGGACAGGTTACGCGCACTAACCTGCCCCTTCGATACGGGCTTTCGATACGCTGCTTCGCAGCTACTCAATCCCTACTCAGGGCTAACGGAGTGAAAGAACGACGTTGTGCTTCATACCCTCCCCATTGGACGCCCTCGCCACCACCCGCTACAGCGCGCCGATGCCAAGTGACGCGTACGACGCCATCATCCTCGGTGCGGGTGCCGCGGGCCTCATGTGCGCGGCCATCGCGGGCCAGCGCGAGCGCCGCGTGCTGCTGATCGACCACGCCGACGAAGCCGGCAAGAAGATCCTGATCTCGGGCGGCGGCCGGTGCAACTTCACCAACATCCATACGGCGCCCGATCGCTATCTCTCCGCCAACGCGCATTTCGCGAAGTCCGCGCTTGGCCGCTACACCGCGCAGGATTTCGTCGCGCTGGTCGATCGCCACCGCATCGCCTGGCACGAAAAGACGCTCGGCCAGCTGTTCTGCGACGGATCGGCGCGGCAGATCGTCGCGATGCTGCTCGCCGAATGCACCGCGGGGTCGGTCGATCTCGCGCTGGGGCGCTCGATCGGCGACATCGCACATGACGGCACCGGATACCGCGTCGCGTTCGGCGATCGGCAGGCGACCGCACCCGCCTTGGTCCTCGCCACCGGTGGTCCGTCGATCCCGAAGATGGGCGCGACCGGCTTCGCCTATGACGTCGCCCGGCGCTTCGGCCTCAAGATCGTCGAGCCCCGCCCCGCCCTGGTCCCGCTGACGCTCGGCGCCGAAGACCTGCTGTTCCGCGAGTTGTCGGGTGTCGCCGCCCCCGTGGTCGCCGCCGCGGGCAAGACCCGGTTCCGCGAAGCCGCCCTGTTCACGCACCGCGGCCTGTCCGGCCCCGCGATCCTCCAGATCTCCTCCTTTTGGCGGCATGGCGAGTCGATCGCGATCGACTTCGTGCCCGACGCCGCGCCCGACTGGCTAGTAGCCGCCAAGCGCGCCGCCCCCCGCGCGACCTTGCGCCGCACGCTCGCCTCCGCGCTGCCCGATCGCCTCGCCGAAAAGCTGGCCGATCGCCTAGACCTGCACGGCGAGCTCGGCGCACAGACCGATCGCCGCCTCGCCGATGCGAGCCGCAACCTGTCGAACTGGTCCTTCACCCCGAACGGCAGCGAAGGATATGCAAAGGCCGAGGTCACCAGCGGCGGCATCGCCACCGCGGACCTCTCGTCGCAGACGATGGCGGCGCGGCGCGTGCCCGGTCTCTACGCGATCGGCGAGGCGGTCGACGTCACCGGCTGGCTAGGCGGCTATAACTTCCAATGGGCGTGGGCGAGCGGCTGGGCCGCGGGGCAGGCGCTGTGACCGGGACGATCCGCATCCTCGTCGACGCCGACGCCTGTCCGGTGAAGGACGAGATCTACAAGGTCGCCTGGCGGCACGAGGTGCCGGTGACGATCGTCAGCAACAGCCATTTCCGCGTCCCGATCCACCCGCTGATCGAGCGCGTCGTCGTCAGCGACGGCTTCGACGCCGCGGACGACTGGATCGCCGAAGCCGCGGACCCGCGCGCGATCGTGATCACCGCGGACATCCTGCTCGCCGATCGCGCGTTGAAGGCGGGCGCCACCGTGCTCGCCCCGACCGGCAAGCCGTTCACTGCCGCCTCGATCGGCGGCGCGATCGCGACTCGCGCGATCATGGCCGATCTGCGCGCGGGCGGTGACATCGTCGGTGGGCCGGCGCCGTTCGCGAAAACCGATCGCTCGCGTTTCCTCTCCGCGCTGGACGCTGCGCTGGTTCGGCTGAAGCGTGGATGAAGGCGTGCCAGAGCGGCACAAAGCGGTTAGGAGCACCCAAATGTTGCGGATGCGAACAGTGGCCGATAAGCTAAGACCCACCGCTGGATCGTTGGGACAATAGATGAAACGGATCTGGTGCTCTTTGTTCGGCCACAAGCCGGTCAGGCCGCGTGGCAAGACCGGGCCGTACAGCGCGTGGACGACATGCGGCCGCTGCAAGACGCTGATGGTGCCCGACTATTACGGCTATCGCCGCGCCACGCCCGAGCAGGAAAAGGTCTTCAAGCGCTGGCGCAAGCGCCAGGCGGTGCAGGAAGCCGGCGGCCCCGCGGAATAGCCGCGCGCTGGCCTAGCTGGCCGGATGCGCATCCAGCGCCTGCTCGCCGAGCAGGATTGCGCCCAGCGGCCCCGCATTGCCGCCGAGCGCGGGCGGCACCACGAACGTTTCCGCCAACGCGACCTCCGGTAGCGCGATATAGCCCGCCAGGCTCTTGGTCATCGCCGCGCGCACCCGCGGGAACAGGTGCGTGGTCCCGACCATGACGCCCCCGCCCATGACGATCCGCCGCGGCACCCCGGTAAGCACGAGCGTATGGAGCAGCTGCCCCAGCGCGTGCGCGACCCCGTCCCAGGCGGGGTGATCCGCAGACAGTTCCGACGCCGGCTGCCCCGTACGCGCCGCGATCGCGGTGCCCGCCGCCAGCCCTTCCATGCAGGCGCCGTGGAACGGGCAGTTGCCGACCCACTCGTCGCCGGGCGCGCGGACCGGGCGGATATGCCCGAACTCGGCATGGGTTAGCCCGTCCACCGGGCGCCCTCCTGCGATCAGCCCGACGCCGATCCCGGTTCCAACGGTCACATAAGCGACATCGCGCAGTCCCTTCGCCGCGCCCCACCGCGCCTCCGCGAGCGCCGCGCCGACCACGTCGGTGTGGAAGCCGGTCGGTACGCCCGCATGTCGTTCCAGCCGTCGCGCGACGTCGGTTCCTGCCCAGCCCGGCTTCGGGGTCGAGGTGATGTGGCCGTAATCGCCCGCGCCGTGATCGATCGATACCGGACCGAAGCTCGCGATGCCAAGCGCGACGAAGCCGCGCCAACGGTCGAGCACCGCCTCCACCGCCGCCAGCGTCTCGTCCGGTCGCGTCGTCGGGATCCGGACTTCGTCCAGGATATCGTCCGGCCCGCGGGCGAGGATACAATTGATCTTCGTACCCCCGAGTTCGATCCCGGCGATCAGCGGCGCTTCGACCATCGGGTCGCAATCCTCTTCAGCGCGCGACGATCGGTCCCGCTCGGCGCGTCCGATGGCAAAGTTTGCGCAGCGGGTAAAGCTGCGGATGCCGCAGCGTCAGCCGCTGGCGGTCGACTCGGTCGGATTGAGCAATTTCTCGATCGCGCTCTCGAGCTGAGAGCGGTTGAACGGCTTCGGGATCAACACGCTGTTCGGCACACCCTCTTCGGCCCAGGAAACGGCGCTGTCGCCGGTGACGTAGACGATCGGCAGGTCGGGAATGATCTCGCGCGCGCACCGGGCGATCTCCCAGCCGTCCAGCCCGTCGCCGATCCGGATGTCCGCGACCAGCACCGAGAAATCGCTGAGCCCGTCGCCGAGGATGTTGAGCGCCTCGCCCCCGCTGCGCGCGCTCACCACGGTGTAGCCACTCTCCGCCAGCGCTTCTTCGAGGAACATCAGGACGGTGGGCTCGTCCTCGACGACCAAGATCGTTCTATCCATGACGGTATCCCAATGAACCAAGCAGCGTCCCGCGGGACTATCGAGTAACGACCGCAGAAATCCACCGAAAAAGAATAACACCCGTTCCGGGACCATGATCGCCCGTTACGGTTCCTTAGCCTTTGCTTAAACCTGCACGCGCATCCGGAACGCTCACGGGCGACAAGAGGGGCTGGGGTGACGCGAGGCCGGGGTTTCATCAACGCTTGGCGCGGCCTCATGCTGCTGGCCGGCCTCCTCGTCGCGGGCAGCGCGCAGGCGGCGTGCGGTGTCGCGGTCGCCACCAGCGGCGACCTCGGCAGCCAGTCGCCCCAGGCGCTGAAGGCCGGCGCGCCGCCCTATGTCGGCGTGGCCGGCGGCTTCTCCTGTCCGACGGCGCCGCTGGTGGTCTTGCTCAGCGGTAATTACCTGAAGGCGACGGTCGCTTCTGGCTCGACGTTGAAGCTCACCTCGACGACCACCGCGGACACGATCAGCTACAGTCTGTCCGCCACTGCCAACGGCAGCGCGCCGCTCGTACCCGGCACCTCATTCTTCTACATCAACGGCACGGTGCTCAACGTGCTCGGCCTGTTCGGTCCTGGCGCCGTCAACGTGCCTATCTACGTGAAGCCTTCCGCCGCCCAGGCAGTCGCGCCGGGCATCTACACCGGTAGCGTGTCGATCAAGTGGGATTGGTACTTCTGCTCGCTGCTCGGCGTTCTCAACGCCTGCATCGGCACGGAGGACAGCAACAGTCGGACAGCGACGATCAACTTCCGGCTTGAAGTCGCGGCCAAGCCAGCCACCGTGACGATTTCGTCGATCACCACCTGGGACCCGGTCTCCGCCACCACCGCGCCCAAGGCAATCCCGCAGAGCCGTCGCCGGACCGCGCTCACCGTCGTCAATCCGGACATCGTCCCGCTCGACCTCAACACGCTGCGTCTCGCGCTGCCGACCGGCGCGGGCACCGTCCTGGCGCTCGACGGCGACGGCACCGGTGCCGGTGCGGTCGTCCAGACCCAGCAGGGCAGCACCGCCTCCGCGCTGACCGTCGCTTATGTCGCCCCGTCAAACCTCACGGACGATGTCGAATTCTCGTCCGACAACGGCGCGACCTGGGCCTATGTCCCGGTCGCCGGCAATCTCGCGAGCCAAGGTGCGGTCACGCATGTGCGCTTCAGCCCCAAGGGCAGCATGGCCGCATCCTCGTCGCTCAGCATCTCGATCCCCTACCTGGTGAAATGATCCGCACGACCGTCGCAAGACGGGCAGAATAGGTCCGGGATCATGACCTTGCAGGTTGACGGCGATCAGTATCGCCTCCTATCGGACGCCGTGAACCGAGCCCAAGGCGGGGCAGCCGAACCGACGCGAAAGTGGCCATGATTACCGATTCCGACCGCCGCCGCGTGGCCATCCTGATCCTTGGCCTCCACGCGATCCGGCGCGAACAGTTCAAGGCGTACAGCGTGCTGGATCACCCGCTCGAGATCCTGCTCAACCTGTTCGTCGCGCATGCCGAGCACGGGTCGGTCGATCGCACCACGATCCTGACCATCGGCAACAGCAATCCCGCGGTCACCGGCCGCTGGCTCAACCATCTCGAAGGCGTCTCGCACATCGGCATCGAAGGCGACCGCGTGAAGCTGCGCGCGCTGGGCCTCGCCGCAGTGCGCAGTTTTCTTGGCAAGTCGATGCACCTGGTCGAGGGCTTCTGCCGCGGCGACGCGCTCGAGATGCCGTCATGAGGACCGTGTCGGATGGGGCATCGGTCAGGCTCTACCACCTGTGCGAGGCGGAAGGCGGCGGCGCGACGACGCTGATGTACGGCACGATGGCGGAAGCTCTCACGATGGCGGCGCAACAGGACGAAGAAACCCAGGCATCGCTGTTCCTGCAAACCAGCGACGACGTGGTACCTTATCTGGACTTCATCGACTGACGCCAGTGTTGGCATTTTGTCGATGAGTAGCGCCGTTCCTCACGGGCACGACGAGGTAGATCACCCACGGTCAAATGCCGCCAATATCGGGCACGGACCCGCCGATCCCGAGCCACATTCGTCTGCAAGCCGCTCCAGCGCATCGCGCGCCCCCCGAAGCGCAGCGATCTGCTCATCCAGCGTCGCGATCCGAGCCCGCGCCAATTTACGCACCCGGTCGCGGTCATCGGTCGCATCCAGCGCGAGCAGTTCGGCGATCTCCTCCAGCTTGAACCCCGCGGTCTGCGCTTCGCGGACGAAGCGCAACCTTCGGACATCCCGCTCCCCATAATGCCGGAACCCGCCCCCCGCCGGCCGATCGGGCTGCGCCATCAGGCCCCTGCGCTGGTAATATCGAACCGTCTCGACCCCAACGCCCCCGGCCTCTGCAAGCCTCGCGATCGTGAGTTCGAGCATCGGGGTTGACTCCGGACTATGGTACGGAGGCTATAGGCGATACTTCCTGAGCCGTTCAAGCGTCGGCTGCCCGCAATATTGGTCGGAATTCTGATGCGATACCTCCTGCTTCTCGCCGCCGCGACCGTGCTCACGCCACAAATTGCCGGCGCACAGGCAATGCCGGGCATGGACATGAGAACGCCTCCCGCCGCCGACCCGCCGGTCCAGGCCCAGGATCCTCATCAAGCGATGGGTCACGGAACGCGGACCGAAGCGCCGATCGACCACGCCGCCATGGATCACGCCGCGATGGGTCACGTCATGCCCGGCATGAACATGGCTGGCAGCAGCATGAAGGGCATGCTTGGTCCCTATCCGATGACCCGCGACGCGTCGGGCACCGCGTGGCAGCCGGACAGCTCACCGATGCTGGCGATCATGGGCCGGCTCGGTGACTGGTCGACGATGTTCCACGGCTTCGCCACCCTCGCCTATGACGATCAGGGCGGCCCGCGGGGTGACGACAAGACCTTCGTCGCATCGATGTTGATGGCGGTTGGCCAGCGCGACCTCGGCGGCGGCACGTTGACGCTTAAGGCGATGGGCAGCCTCGACCCGCTGATGGGCCGGGACGGCTACCCGCTGCTGCTCGCGACCGGCGAGACCGCGGACGGCCGCACCGAACTGGTCGATCGCCAGCATCCCCACGACGCGGCCATGGAGCTATCCGCGACCTACAGCCGTCCGCTTGCGCCGGGCTTGTCGGCCTTTGTCTATGTCGGTCTGCCGGGCGAGCCCGCGCTCGGACCCGCGACGTACATGCACCGCTTCTCGGGCATGGCCAGTCCCGAGGCGCCGATCGGGCATCACTGGCTCGACGCGACCCATGTCACCTTCGGCGTCGCGACCATCGGCGTGGCGACCGACACGCTGAAGCTCGAGACCTCGTTGTTCACCGGCCGCGAACCCGACGAGAAACGCTGGAACATCGAACGCCCGCGCTTCGACAGTTGGTCGGTCCGCGGCAGTTGGAACCCGACCGCCAACCTGTCGATGCAGGTGAGCCACGGCTTCCTCCACAGTCCCGAAGGACTGCATCCCGAAGAGGATGTCCACCGCACGACCGCGTCGATCACCCATAATCTGCCGCTCGGCACCCGCCGCAACTGGCAGACGACCCTCGCCTGGGGCCGCAACGACCCGTCCGGGGGCGATCACGCCCACGCCACCGACGCCTTCCTGTTCGACAGCGCGATCCAGCTCGGACGCTGGACGATGTTCGGCCGCGCGGAGAATGTCGACAAGGACGAGCTGTTCGCGGAGGACGACGCGCTCGGCGGGCGCGTGTTCACCGTCTCCAAGCTGAGCCTCGGCGGCTACCACTCGCTGCCGGTCGGGCCACTCGCCTTCGACCTCGGCGGGCTGGTCAGCAAATATGCGCTGCCGACTGCGATCGAGCCCGCCTACGGATCGAACCCGACCAGCTACATGCTGTTCGCCCGCGTCCGCATCGTCGGCTGATTGCCCGCTACTCCACCGTCACCGATTTGGCGAGATTGCGCGGCTGATCCACATCCGTGCCCTTAAGAACGGCCACGTGGTAGGCCAGCAACTGCACCGGCACCGCATAGACCAGCGGCGCGATCAGCGGGTGGACCTTCGGCATCGTGATCGTCGCGATGCACCCCTCGCCCGCGGACTGGATGCCGTCGTAATCGCTGATCAGCACCACCTTGCCGCCGCGCGCCTGGACCTCCTGCATGTTCGACACCGTCTTGTCGAATAGCGGCCCCGACGGCGCGATCACGATCACGGGCACATGTTCGTCGATCAGCGCGATCGGCCCGTGCTTCATCTCGCCCGCGGCATAGCCTTCGGCATGGATGTAGCTGATCTCCTTCAGCTTCAGCGCGCCTTCCAGCGCCAGCGGGTAATCCGTCCCACGCCCGAGATAGAGCACGTCGCGCGCGCTGGCGACATTGTGCGCCATCGCCTCGATCGCCTCGTCATAGGCGAGCGCCGCGTTCAGCGCGGCGGGCGCCTCGCCCAGGTGGCGCACGATCTCGCGTTCCTGTGCCTCGTTCAGATGACCCTTGGCCTTGGCGAGATTGGCGGCAAGCGCCGCGAGCACCGCCAGCTGGCAGGTGAACGCCTTGGTCGAAGCCACCCCGATCTCGGGCCCGGCATGCGTCGGCAGCAGCAGATCGGCCTCGCGGGCCATCGAACTGGTCGGCACGTTGACGACCACCGCGATCGTCTGGCTCTCGGCCTTCGCGTGGCGCAGCGCCGCGAGCGTGTCCGCGGTTTCGCCCGATTGCGAGATGAACAGCGCGAGCCCGCCCGGCTCCATCACCGGCGCGCGGTAACGGAACTCGCTTGCGACATCGAGATCGACCGGCACCCGCGCGAATTGTTCGAACCAGTATTTGGCGACCATCCCCGCATAGAAGCTGGTGCCGCACGCGACGATCGTCACGCGCTTGATCGTCGACAGGTCGAAGTCAGGGATCGGCAGCGTGATCCGCTCGTCCATCCGCTGGAGGTACGAGCGCAGCGTCTGGGCGACGACGATCGGCTGCTCGTAGATCTCCTTCTGCATGAAGTGACGGTGATTGCCCTTGTCGATCAACGCGCCGGTCACGCCCGATATCGTCACCGCCCGCTCGACCGGCCGGTCGTCGCGATCGAACACCTCGGCGCCGTCGCGGGTGCAGACCACCCAATCGCCCTCGTCCAGATAGGCGATCCGCTGCGTCAGCGGCGCGAGCGCCAGCGCGTCCGACCCCAGATAAGTTTCGCCGTCGCCGTAACCCACCACCAGTGGCGATCCGAGCCGCGCACCGATCAGCAGTTCGGGGGAATCGCGGAACAGGATCGCGAGCGCGAAGGCGCCGTGCAGCCGCGGCAGCACCTCGCGCACCGCGTCGGCGGGCGCGGCCCCCGCCTCGACCTTCTCGCTGATCAGGTGCGCGACGACCTCGGTGTCGGTCTCGCTGGTGAACACCCGGCCGCGCGCGATCAGTTCCTCGCGCAGCGGCTTGAAATTCTCGATGATGCCGTTGTGGACCACCGCGACGTGATCGGTTGCATGCGGGTGTGCGTTGTTGGTGGTCGGGCCGCCATGGGTCGCCCAGCGGGTATGCGCGATCCCGGTGGTGCCGGGCAGCGGATCGGCCGCCAATTCGCGCGCGAGGTTGACGAGCTTGCCCGACGCACGCCGGCGCTCGATCGCGCCATCGACGTCGGTGGCGATGCCGGCCGAGTCATAGCCGCGATATTCGAGCCGCTTGAGCCCGTCGAGCAGACGATCCGCGACATCCTCGCGTCCCACGATCCCGACAATTCCACACATTTCTACGTCTCGTCAGTCAGAGGTGATTAGGGTCAGTCGCGCTGCTTGCGGGCGAGCATCGTATCGCGGAAGCGCTTCGCCCATCCGGCGCGCGCCGTCTGCGGCGGCCGGACCAGCGCGAGCGCATCGGCCTCGACGTCCTTGGTGATGACCGACCCCGCGGCGACGATCGCCCCCGCGCCGATCGCGACCGGTGCCACCAGCGCGCTGTTCGACCCGATGAACGCGCCTTCGCCGATCACCGTGCGGTATTTGAAATAGCCGTCGTAATTGCAGGTGATCGTCCCCGCGCCGATGTTGGCGCCCGCACCGACCTCGGCATCGCCGAGATAGGTCAGGTGGCTCGCCTTGGCGCCATCGCCGAGCACCGCCTTCTTCATCTCGACGAAGTTGCCGACCTTGGCTTTCGCCCCGAGCACCGCGCCGGGGCGGAGCCGCGCATAGGGCCCGACCTCCGCCTTGGGGCCGATCGTCGCCCCCTCGATATGGCTGAAGGCGTGGATCGTCGCCCCGTCGGCAACCGTCGTGCCCGGCCCGAACACGACGTTCGCGCCGATCGTCACGTCGCGGCCGATCACGGTGTCGTGCGCGAACCACACGGTGTCCGGCGCGACCAGCGACGCGCCGTCGTCCATCGCCTGCCGGCGGCGCGCCGCCTGCCACGTCGCCTCCAGCACCGCGAGTTCGCTGCGGCTGTTGACCCCCGCGACCTCGCCCGCCCCGGTCTCGATCACCGTCGCCACCCGGCCATCGCCGGTCGCGAGCATGACGACGTCGGGCAGATAATATTCGCCCGCCGCATTGTCGTTGCCGACGCGCGCCAGCAGCTGCCAGCAATCGGGCGCCCGCAACGCCATCAGCCCCGAGTTGCACAGCGTCAGCGCGCGCTCCGCGTCCGACGCGTCCTTGAACTCAACCATCTTCGCGATGCGCCCGTCGTCATCCGCGACGATGCGGCCGTAAGCGGCAGGATCGGCAGGCCGAAACCCGAGCACCACCGCGGCCGCCGCGTGATCGCGATCGAGCACCGCGAGCATCCGCGTCATCGTCCCCGCGGCAACCAGCGGTACGTCGCCGTAGAGGATCAGGACATCGCCCGAGAACCCCGCCAGCGCCGCCTCCGCCTGCCGCACCGCGTGACCGGTGCCGAACTGCTCGGCCTGAAGCACCGTCTCGACGCCCATCGGCGCGACCACCTGCTCGACCTGCTCGCGTCCGGCACCCGTGACCACGACGATCCGTTCGGGGCTCAGCGCGCCGAGCGTGTCGATCAGATGCAGCAGCATCGGTCGACCCGCGATCGGGTGGAGCACCTTGTGCAGGTCTGACTTCATCCGCGTGCCCTTGCCGGCAGCGAGGATGATCACGGCTAAGGGGGTCGTCATCCGCGCCGACTGCCACGATTGGATTGGCAATTCCATAGGGGCGGTGGCACTCGCCCCGAACATGACCGATTTTTCATTCGCGCTGGTCGGCTTCGACCTCGATGGCACCCTGCTCGACACCAGCGGCGACCTGGCCGCCGCGGTCAATCACGCGCTCGCCTCCGCCGGCCGCGCGCCGCTGACGGTCGAGCAGGTCAAGCCGATGATCGGCGGCGGATCGCGCCATATGCTCGCGCAGGGCCTCACCGCGACCGGCGGCTATGACGAGGCGATGCTCGACCAGCTGCAGGCCAAGCTGCTCGCCTATTACGAGGCCAATATCGCGGTACTGACCAGGCCGTATCCGGGGTGCCTCGATGCGCTCGACGCGATCGTCGCGCGGGGTGCGAAGGTCGCGGTCATGACCAACAAGCTCGAGGCCCTCGCCCGCCGCCTGCTCGGCGAACTCGGCCTGACCGACCGGTTCGCCGCCATCGTCGGGGGCGACACGCTCGGCCCCGGCAACGCCAAGCCCTCGCCGGCGCCGATCTACGCGATGGTCGAACGGTCCGGCGGCGGACCCGCGGCGTTCGTCGGCGATTCGATCTACGACGTGCAGGCGGGGCAGCGCGCCGGCCTACCGGTGATCGCGTGCAGCTTCGGCTTCCTGATGCAGCCGGTCGCCGAACTCGGCGCCGATGCGATCATCGATCATTATGACGAGCTGATCCCGACGCTGGAGCGCCTCGCCGCGCCTTGACCCACAGATGCCGTGCCAACATCATCGGCGGCATCCGCAACCAGTGCGAGCGGACATAGAAGCCGAGCCGCGTCGCCGACCGGGTCGGCCTGCCCCAGCCGTCGCGCGCCAGCAGCCGCCGCCGGATCAGCCGATCCGCGATCGTCCAGCGGCTCCACTCCGTCGGGATCGCAGTTCCGAACAGGCGGTGCGCCTGTCGCGCGACCTGCCGCACCTGCGCCTCGAGCCCGTGCAACCGCGCACGATCCTCCAGCCCCTCGCTGCCGAACTCCTCGATTAGGCAGTGGATGTCCCAAAGGTTGCGCAGGCCCCCGGCGAGATCGCCGTCGGCGAGCAGATGCGCGGCGGCGTGGACGATCATGTCGGCGGGCGCGAGCGTGAACAGCCCGTTCGCCAACGCCTGCGCGTTCCCGATCAACGCCGCCGAGTTCGGCCTGATCCGCGCGGTCAGCGGCAGGATCGCGTGGTGGACGTCGATCATCCGATCGCGCTCGCGGTGGATCAGCGGCGGCAGCTCATGCATGTGCTCGCGGTAATAGGCGTCGTCATACGGATCCGGCTTCACCCACTCCCACCCCGCCGCCAGCAAAGCCGTCTCGGCCGCGCCGAGCGCATCGCGGGGCACGAGGATGTCGAGATCCCCGATCGACCGCCCCTGCCCCGCCATCAGCCCCGCAGCGACGAAGGCTGTCCCCTTCAACAGCACGATCCTGCAACCGATAGGCGCCAGCACGCGCCGCGCCATCTCCGCCTCCCACAAGGCCGCACGGCGCCCGGCCTCCGCGGAGGCGCGCGCATCGTGCAGCGTCGCCGCGACGATTTCCGGCAGTGGCAACCCGGCGAGACGGTGGGCGAGCGTTCCGATCAACTGCTCTGCGCGTGCGATCGTCAGCAACGACAGCCAGTCGGTCTCCGGCGGCAGGCTCGACGGATCGCGCAACGCGCGCACCAGCAGCGCGGCGTCGCTCATAGCTGGCGCCACAGCTGCTCGACCTGCGACATCGCGGTCGCGCCGTCGGGATAGTCGATCGCGATCGACGGAACGTCGCGCACCAGCCCGGTCAGGGCGGCGAACCCGGTCTCGCCGAGCGCGACATAGTTCGTCGACGCCTGGGTCAGCCGCACGAACGCCTCGCTCGGCGGCACCGCGCGGACCGCGGGTTCGAAACCGAAGCGCGGGAACAGGATCGCGGCCGGCCGCGCGGGCACGTCCATCGCCGCGACCGCGCGCGCATCGGGGACCATGTGTCGAATGTCGCCCTTGGGTGTCCCCGCCAGCAGCGGGCCGAACCGCGCGCCCGGCCACGCCGCTTGTGCCGCCGCGATCGCCTCGTTCTTCAGGCTGATCAGCCGGGGAAAGGCGTGGACGTCGCCCGTCGCGGGATCGACCAGCGCGAACTCGTCCCCCATGAACCGCCACCCCGCCGCCCCCAGCAGCGTGGCCAGCGTCGACTTGCCCGCGCCGGACTCGCCGGTCATCAGGATCGCGCGCCCATCGCGTTCCACCGCCGAGGCGTGGAGCAGCAGATAACGCCGCCCGCCCAGCGCCAGCTGGAGGTTCATCCCCATCTCCGCCGCCAACACCCCCTGCGCCAAGGGCAGCGGCGCCGCTTCAGGCAGCATATAGTCGCCGCCGATCATCACCGACGGCCTGACCCAGCGCCGCCACGGACGGGCTGCGAACAGGCGCACGGTGAAGTCCGCGATCTCCGGCGTCGGATAGTCGCGATACAGGTCGCGCAGCGCCGCGATCGGCTGCGGCCAATCGGAGCCTATGCGAAAACCCACCGGCCCGATGCGGATCGAGACCTGATGCCTCATGCGACGCTCACCAGCCCCGCCGCGACCAGCTCGTCGACCCGCGCCGCCAGCGCGACGGGATCGGCAACGGCAAGGTCGTAGTCGCGCGTCAGGGCGGCGAGCAGCGCGTCGAGCGAAAGCGGCTCGACGGATAGCGCGCCGATGATCTCCGGCGCAGGGCTCACCAGCAAATGGGTGATGCCCGATGCGCGGTGGAACAACGCGGTGAACGCATCGAGCTCGGCCACCAGGATCGCGTCGGCAGGCGGCGCCGCGTACCGCACCGGCACGCTGTCAGCCGCGCGGCATCTGCAACGAGGCGAAGCAGGTGAAGCCGCCCTGCCCGCGTTGCAGGCGGCGGATATAGTTCACATAGGCGCGGTTGCTCTCCCAGGTCGTGCCCGGCAGCTGGCTGCCGTTCAGCGCGCGCTTGATCTCTTCCGCCTTGAACGGCCGCGGCGACGGCGCGAACGCGCCCTGCGTGCCGGACGGCACCAGCGTTCCGTCGGCGGCGATGTAGCTACCCGCGCGCCCCGCCTCGGGCACCGCGATCTGGCAGTTCATCACCGATCCCGCGGTCTGGGCGAGCGCGGGCCGGATCGACACGATCGCGCCCGCACCGACCGCGCCGAGCTGCAGCACGCGCCGGCGCGTTGCCTCGCCCCCGCCCTTGCCCGGGCCATCGGATCGCGTCTCGTCGGTCATGCGGGCCCCTTGCGCCACATCCCTTTCACAAAGCGTTATCAGGAGCAATCATGGGTTAAGTTCCGTGGTGGGACGAACGCCCGGTGTGACGACCTGCGAATTCGCGTAGGGGCGGCAACATGACCTCCCGATTCGCCCAACGCCTGACGGGTGGCATGATCATCGCCGCGGGCGCAGCGCTCGCGGTCTTCCTGGTCGATGGCCGGATCGACGGCGCCGCGATCACGCTGGTCGGTGCGATCGCGGTACTGCTCGCCGCGATCGGCACGCGCGAGGACGGGCCCGCGCCACCGCCCGCCGAGGATGCCGACGGCAGCATCCTCGTCCGCGAAGTGCTCGACGCGATCGTCGAGCCCGTGCTGCTGGTCCGTGCCGGCACCGTGACCTTCGGCAACGGCGCCGCGCGCGCCCTGCTCGGCAGCCACATCGTCGGCGAGGACGTCCGCGTCGCGATCCGCCACCCCGCCGCGGCGGACCGGCTCGCCTCGTCCGTGCCTGCCTCCGATCGCCCGGTCGAGCTGGTCGGTCTCGGCTCCCCCGACCAGCGCTGGGAGATGCGCACCGGCGACACCTCCGATGGCGCGCGGATCGTCCACCTCATCGACCAGACCGGCAATTATGCAGCGGAGCGGATGCGGGTCGATTTCGTCGCCAACGCCAGCCACGAACTGCGCACGCCGCTGGCATCGATCCTCGGCTTCATCGAAACGCTGACCGACGAGGCCGGGGAGGATCCCGCGGTCCGCACCCGGTTCCTGAAGGTCATGTTCGACGAAGCCCGACGCATGCAGCGACTGGTCGAGGACCTGATCTCGCTGAGCCGGATCGAAGCGGAGAAATACCGTCTGCCCGCCGAGATCGTCGATCTCGCCGTGCTGATCGCCGACGTCCGCGCCGAGCTGCTCGACGTGGCAGGCGACCGCGCGCGCGACATCGCCGCCACGATCGATCCGGGCGTCCACGGCATCGTCGGCGACCGCGCGCAGCTGTCGCAGATGCTCCACAACCTGATCGGCAACGCGATGAAATACGGGCGTGGCGGCACCCCGGTGACGATCAGACTGGCGGCGGACCGGCCGAACACGATCCGCCTGTCGATCGCCGACGAGAGCGAGGGCATCGCGCCGGAACATATCCCGCGCCTCACCGAACGCTTCTACCGCGTCGATGCCGGGCGCAGCCGCTCGCTCGGCGGCACCGGCCTTGGCCTCGCGATCGTCAAGCACATCGCGGAGCGGCATCGCGGGCGCCTCGACATCGCCAGCCGGGTCGGGGTCGGCACCACCGTGTCGGTCACCCTCCCCGCGGCCGAGGCCGTGTCATCAAAGGGTAACGCGGATGTCACACAGGCTCGGGCGTAGCGACCCGGTGGTCGCCGGCGGGGTATCGATGCGCGTTCTGCTTCTCGTGATCGGGCTGGCGCTGGCGGGGTGCCAGGACCAGGCCAACGGCGGTGGCGCCGGATCGCGCGACCAGATCAAGGCGGTCGGATCGTCGACCGTCTACCCGTTCACCACGATCGTCGCCGAACAGTTCGTCGGCAGCAACGCCGACGCGCGCGCACCGGTGATCGAATCGACCGGCACCGGCGCGGGCATGAAGCTGTTCTGCGCCGGGATCGGGGCCGGTCATCCCGATATCGAGAACGCGTCGCGGCGCATGAAGGCGGTCGAATACGCCGCCTGCGCGCGCAACGGCGTGCGCGACGTGATCGAAATCCAGATCGGCATCGACGGCATCGCCTTTGCCGAATCGAAGCGCGGGCCGGCGATGTCGCTGACCCCCGCCGACCTCTACCGTGCGCTCGCCGCGACGCCCGGCGGGAAACCCAATACCGCGCGGACCTGGCGCGACATCAATCCGGCGCTGCCCGCGACCGCGATCCAGGTCTACGGCCCGCCCGCGACCAGCGGCACCCGCGACGCGCTCACCGAACTGATCCTGACGCCAGGTTGCGAGGCGAGCGACTCGCGCGCCAAGGCGCTCTCGACCGCGAACCCGGACGCGCACAAGGCGCTGTGCACCCGCATCCGCGAGGACGGCGCCTATGTCGACGCGGGCGAGAACGACAACCTCATCGTCCAGAAACTGGGGTCGAACCCGAACGCGATCGGGGTGTTCGGCTACAGCTATCTGGAGGAGAATGCCGGCGCAGTGAACGGCGTGCGGATCAACGGCGTCGCGCCGACCTATGCGACGATCGCGAGCAACGCCTATCCGGGATCCAGGCCGCTCTACATCTACGTGAAGAAGGCGCACCTGACCGCGATCCCCGGCCTGCGCGACTTCGTGAAGCTGTACGCGTCGGCATGGGGGCCGGATGGCCCGCTGGTCCGCCGCGGATTGATCGCAGCCCCGACTGCGGTGCGTGCACGATCGGCGGCGATCATCGCGCGCGAACTGCCGCTCGATCCGGTGACGCTGTCATGAGCGCGCAGTTCGTCCCCTCTCTGCCGCCACCCCGGCGAAGGCCGGGGCCCAGGTGGGAGACGTGCGTAACAACGGACGGCGCTTCATTATTCTGGCCTTCCCACCTGGGCCCCGGCCTCCGCCGGGGTGGTGGAAAATGGGGGATGCGCTCCAGATGAGCACCCTCGGTCTCTTCTTCCTCGTAATCGGCTTCGCGCTGATCGGCTGGCTTTCCGCGCGGATGCGGGCGACGACCTTCCGGGTCGGCACCACCGCGCGGTTCAGTTCGCTGCCGGTGCATCATGGCTGGTTCGTCGCGCTATGCACGATCGTGCCGCCGCTGCTGTTCCTCGGCATCTGGTCGCTGACATCGCCCGCGCTGGTCACCGATGCGGTGCTCGGCACCCCCGCGGCGATGCAGTTGCCGCCGCCGGGCTTCGACCGCGCGTCGATCCTGTCGGAGGCGCGCAGCCTAGCGCAGGGCCGGAGCTACGGCGCCTTCCACGAACTCGCCCGCACGCTCGCCCCCGCCTATGCGGCCGCGCAACAACGCTATGACTGGATCGCTAGCGCGGTCGCGTTGCTGCTCGCCTTCGCCGGCGGCGCGCTCTCCTTCACCCGCATCCGCCCCAGCTTCTCCGCCCGGACCCAGGTAGAGCGCCTCGTCATGCTGCTGCTGCTCGGCGCGTCGCTGATCGCGATCCTCACCACCGTCGGCATCGTCGCATCGCTGCTGTACGAGGCGACGCGCTTCTTCCGGATGGTGCCAATAACCGATTTCCTGTTCGGCACGCATTGGAGCCCGCAGGTGATCGACGCACGCGATCCAGGCGCCAGCCTCGGCGCGGTGCCGTTGTTCTGGGGGACGTTCTTCATCGGCGCGGTGATCGCGATGATCGTCGCGATCCCGTTCGGGCTGATGAGCGCGATCTACCTCACCCAATATGCGCGCCCCGCCACCCGCAAATGGATGAAGCCGATCCTGGAGGTGCTCGCGGGGGTGCCGACCGTCGTCTACGGCTATTTCGCGGCGCTGACGGTCGCACCCGCGGTGCGCGATCTCGGCGTGTGGCTGGGGATCAGCTGGGCGTCGTCGGAGAGCGCACTCGCGGCGGGGCTGGTGATGGGGATCATGATCATTCCGTTCGTTTCGTCGATGGCCGACGACTCGATTGCCGCGGTGCCGTCGTCGATGCGCGACGGCAGCCTGGCGATGGGCGCGACCCCATCCGAGACGATACGCAAGGTTCTGCTCCCCGCCGCACTGCCGGGCGTGGTCGGCGGCGTCCTGCTCGCGATCAGCCGCGCGATCGGCGAAACCATGATCGTGGTGATGGCGGCGAGCGGCGTCGCGACGCTGACCGCCAACCCGTTCGCGAGCACCACGACCGTGACCAAGCAGATCGTCGACCTACTGACCGGCGAGGCGGAGTTCGACAGCCCCAAGACGCTCGCCGCGTTCGCGCTCGGGCTGACGCTGTTCATCGTCACGCTGCTGCTCAACATCGTCGCGCTCTCGGTCGTCAAACGCTACCGTGAAGCCTATGAATAGCCCCCGGCCCGTGGCTCCTCGCGCACCTACCGACTGGCGCACCGCGGCGCTGCAAAAGCGGATTCGCGCGCGCTATGCCGCCGAGCGCCGCTTCAAGCTGATGGGGCTCGCGGCAGTGTGGCTTTCTGCAGGATTTCTCGCCTTCCTGCTCGGGTCGATGCTGCTGCAAGGCGCCAGCGGGTTCCGCGAGACCCGGATCGCGCTGCCGATCGATCTCGCCGCGGCGAAGCTGCCGATCGACCGCAGCCGGCTCGCCGGGCGCGGCGCCGATCTCGCGCTGGCGGGTGCGGGACTGGAGAACGCGGTCGACGCCGCCGCGGGCGAGGCGCTCGGCCCGGAGGGCGCGGAGATGATCTCCGACGGCGCGTGGCTGGTTGTGCGCGACGCGGTCAAGCGCGATCCCTCGCTGCTCGATCGCCGCGCGACGATCGAGGTCCCGGCATCGAGCCCGATCGACATCGCCGCCAAGCACGACGGCGATCCCGCGGCGGAGGCGGCGGTGGCGCGGCTGAAGGTGCGGGGGCTGCTGTCCTCGGGCTTCGACGCGGGCTTCCTCACCGGCGCGGATTCGACCGACGCCACGCGCGTCGGGATCTGGGGCGCGTTCAAGGGATCGCTGCTGACGATGATCGTCACGCTCGCGCTCGCCTTTCCGATCGGGGTGCTTTCCGCCCTGTATCTCGAGGAATATGCCCCACGGAACCGCTGGACCGACCTGATCGAGGTGTCGATCAACAACCTCGCCGCGGTGCCCTCGATCATCTTCGGCCTGCTCGGGCTGGCGGTGTTCCTCGGCACCTTCCACCTGCCTCGATCCGCGCCATTGGTCGGCGGGCTGACGCTCGCACTGATGACGATGCCGGTGATCGTGATCGCAGGACGCAACGCGATCAAGGCGGTGCCGCCCTCGATCCGCGATGCCGCGCTCGGCATCGGCGCGTCGCCGGTGCAGGTGGTGTTCCACCACGTCCTGCCGCTCGCGCTACCCGGCATCCTTACCGGCACCATCATCGGCATGGCGCGCGCGTTGGGTGAGACCGCGCCGCTGCTAATGATCGGCATGCGCGCCTTCATCGCCGCGCCGCCCGGCGGCCTCGACGATCCCGCGACGGTGCTGCCGGTGCAGATCTTCCTGTGGTCCGACGAGGTCAGCCGCGGCTTCGTCGAGAAGACCTCGGCCGCGATCATCGTCCTGCTCGTGTTCCTGCTCGCGATGAACGGGCTGGCCATCTATCTCCGCAACAGATTCGAGACCCGCTGGTGACCTCCTCCCCCAAGATCACCGCGCGCAACGTCAGCGTCTATTACGGCGCGACGCGCGCGATCGACGACGTGTCGATCGACGTCACCCAGGACGAGGTGGTGGCGTTCATCGGTCCGTCGGGCTGTGGCAAATCCACCTTCCTGCGCACCCTCAACCGCATGAACGACACCGTCGCCAGTGCCCGTGTCGAAGGTGAGATCCACCTCGATGGCGAGGACATCTATTCGCCCGCGATGGACGTGGTGCAGCTGCGCGCGCGGGTCGGCATGGTGTTCCAGAAGCCCAACCCGTTTCCGAAATCGATCTACGAGAACGTCGCCTATGGCCCGCGCATCCACGGCCTCGCCGCGTCGAAGGGCGATCTCGACGGCATCGTCGAACGCTCGCTCCGCCGCGCCGGCCTGTGGGACGAGGTGAAGGACCGGCTCACCGACAGCGGCACCGCCTTGTCGGGCGGACAGCAGCAGCGGCTGTGCATCGCCCGCGCGATCGCGGTCGATCCCGAGGTTATCCTGATGGACGAACCGTGCAGCGCGCTCGATCCGATCGCGACCGCCAAGATCGAAGAGCTGATCCACGAGCTGAAGGGCCGCTACGCGATCGTGATCGTCACCCACAACATGCAGCAGGCGGCGCGGGTCAGCCAGCGCACCGCGTTCTTCCATCTCGGCACCCTCATCGAATTCGGCGCGACCTCGGACATCTTCACCAATCCGCGCGAGGAACGCACCAAGGACTATATCACCGGCCGGTACGGCTGAGCAGGACCACCAATATGGAACACACCGTGAAGGCCTTCGACGCCGATATCGGCCAGCTCCGCGGGCTCATCTCGCAGATGGGCGGGCTGGCGGAAGATGCAATCGCACAGGCGATGAAGGCGTTGCAGCGCCCCGATCCGGAACTCGCTCGCAAGGTGCGCGCGGACGACAAGGCGATCGACGCGATCGAGGCGGAGGTCGAACGGCTCGTCGTGCGGATCATCGCGCTGCGGGCGCCCATGGCGGTCGACCTGCGCGAGGTCGTCGCCGCGCTCAAGATCGCCGCGGTGGTCGAACGGATCGGCGACTATGCCAAGAACATCGCGAAGCGGGTGCCGCTGATCGAGAGCGAACATCGGATCGAGCCGATCTCGACCTTGCCCGCAATGGCCTCGATCGCGAGCGCGATGGTGCGCAGCGCACTCGACGCGTTCGCCGCGCGCGATCCGGAGGCCGCGGTGCGGGTCTGCGAAAGCGACGCCGCGCTCGACGATTTCTACGACAGCATATTCCGCACGCTGGTCACCTATATGGTCGAGAATCCGCGCACGATCAGCCAGGTCGCGCACCTGCTGTTCGTCGCGAAGAACCTCGAACGGATCGGCGATCACGCCACCAACGTCGCCGAGATGGTCTATTTCGCGGCGACCGGCACCCAGATGGCCGACCGCGACCGCGGCGGCAGCGACAACCGGGAGTAACGATCATGGCCCGTGCCCGCATGCTTCTCGTCGAGGACGACGCCGCCCTGGCGGAGCTGCTCACCTATCATTTCAAGCGCGAGGATTTCGACATCGTGCAGACTCCCGACGGCGAGGAAGCCCTGCTGCTCGCCAAGGAGAATGCGCCCGACATCGTCCTGCTCGACTGGATGGTCGAAGGGCTGTCTGGGATCGAGGTCTGCCGCCGGCTGCGGCGGATGACCGAGACCGCCAACGTGCCGATCATCATGCTCACCGCGCGCGGCGAGGAAGAAGACCGGGTCCGCGGGCTGGAGACCGGCGCCGACGATTACGTCACCAAGCCCTTCTCCCCGCGCGAACTGGTGGCGCGGGTCGGCGCGGTACTGCGGCGGGTCCGTCCTGGGCTGGCCGGCGAGGCCCTCATCTATGCGGACATCGAGATGGACACGGTCGCCCACAAGGTCCGCCGATCGGGCGAGGTCGTGCCGCTCGGGCCGACCGAGTTCCGGCTGCTCAAGCACTTCCTCGAACATCCCGGCTGGGTGTTCTCCCGCGAACGGCTCCTCGACGCGGTATGGGGCCACGACAGCGATATCGAGAGCCGGACCGTCGACGTCCACATCCGCCGGCTGCGCAAGGCGATCAACACCGGCGATCGCCCCGACATGATCCGCACCGTCCGTTCCGCCGGCTATGCGCTCGATTCGGGAGCATGACGTCAGAGGTTCTTTGAAAACTCGCGAAAGAGCGAGTTTCGCAGGCGGTGCCGGCCCGCTCCCCCACCCGACCTCCCACACGGTATTCTGATGGGAGGCCGGGAGGGGGAGCGGGCTGGCACCGCGAAACGCGCTTGCGCGTTTCCAAACAGACCCTGACTTGAATCGGCTGCGAAACGACGGAGCCATCCGGGGCGACGTGCGTTGGGCGGGGGCGCAGACGCTTTCGCGCAAGAGATTTAGGAGACTGGCATGAAGTTCATCCTGCTTGCCGCAGCAGCCGTTATCGCGATCCCAGCGATCGCCCAGACGACGCCTGCGGACCCCGCCGCGCAGACCGCGCCGACCACGACCACGACGGCTGATCCAGCCGCGGATCCGGCACAGGCGACCGCGCCCGCCGATGCCGCCGCGCCTGCGACAACGACGACGGATGCAGCACCGGCAGCCGATCCCGCCGCCGCCGCCGATCCGGCAACGACCGCGCCTGCAGCGTCGACCGCGCCCGCGGCAGCCGATGCCAGCGCACCGACGCCCGCCGGCGGCTACGCACCCTCGGGCTCGGCGATCACCGGCACGGCACAGGCCGGCGTGACCCCGACCTTCCGTCCAGCACCGACCCCGGCCGAGGCTTATCCCGCCCCGGCACCGATGGCGAAGTACCCGATCTGCAAGAAGGGTCAGTACGACAAGTGCATGCAGCGCGGCGGCCGTTAAGGCCGATTGGCGGGCGCCCCTGGTGACGCGCTAGCCGGGCGGTTGCACGCCGCTCGATACCGATTAGGGAAGGCGCTCCATCTTCGCGTGAAGGAGCGCCTTTTCCTATGTCCAATCGTGTCGACGCCATCAGCTTCGAGGGGCGTGTCGCCATCGTCACCGGTGCGGGCGGTGGACTGGGCCGCGGCTATGCGCTCGAACTCGCCCGCCGCGGTGCCAAGGTCATGGTCAACGACCTCGGCGGCGCACGCGACGGTACCGGTCATTCCGATGCGGCGCTGAAGGTCGTCGAGGAAATCGAGGCGGCGGGCGGCACCGCGATGTCGAACGGCGGCAACGTTGCCGACTATGACCAGATGGTCGAGATGGTCGCCAAGGCCACCGAAGCCTGGGGCGGCGTCCACGTCCTGATCAACAATGCCGGGGTGCTTCGCGACAAGAGCTTCGCGAAGATGACGCCTGAGGATTTCGACTTCGTCGTGAAGGTCCACCTGATCGGATCGGCGAATGCGACCAAGGCGTGCTGGGAAACGATGCGCGCGCAGAATTACGGCCGAATCCTGATGACCGCGTCGTCTACCGGGCTGTTCGGCAATTTCGGCCAGGCCAATTACGGTGCCGCCAAGCTCGGCCTCGCCGGGCTGACCAAGACGCTGTACCTCGAAGGCGCGAAGAACAACATCAAGGTGAACACGCTGGCCCCTGTCGCCGGCACGCGGATGACCGAAGACCTGTTCCCGGCGGAAGCCTTCGCCGCCTTCGCCCCGGAAAAGGTGATGCCCGCAGCGCTGTTCCTGGTGTCGGAGGATGCACCGTCGAACGCGATCATCGGTGCCGGTGCCGGGGTGTTCCAGGCGTCGTACGTCACGCTGACCCAGGGCAAGCTGCTGACCGGCGACGATCTGTCCCCCGAAGGCGTCGCGGCGCATTGGGAGCAGATCACCGACCGCAGCGGCGAGATCGTGCCGCAATCGGGTGCCGAGCAGGGGATGCTGATCGGCAAGCTGCTGATGGCGGGTTAAGGATCGGGAGGCTCGCCACCTCTCGATATCCCCCTGCCCTACCACTACCCGGCGGAGGCCGGGGCCCGGGTGGGAGACGCCATTTGGCAGGGGCTACGCTACGTTACCTCGACCTTCGCGACAGGGCCCCGGCCTGCGCCGCGGTGGTAGGAACTTGAGGGTGAGACACAGCTAGGCCGCAAGTCCCCACTCCCTCAATCCCCCACCACCTTCATCAACCGCCGTTCCACCGGCGCCAGCACCGGCCCCAGCTCGTGCCCGCGCTTCAACACCACGCCCTGTTCCCCGATCAGCGCCCACATCCCCTGCTTGTTGCGCAGCGCCGGGCGCTTCTCGATCCGAAACTCGGGCCGTTCTGCCGCACGCCGGAACGCGGCGAATACCGCGGCGTCGCGCCCGAGCTCGATCGCATAGTCGCGCCAATGCCCAGCCGCGACCATGCGACCGTACAGGTCGAGGATGCGGGTGAGTTCGGCGCGGTCGAAGCCCGTCTGCGTCGGCGTGCCGGCCGCGGCGGGAAAGGGCGTGACGGTTCCCATCAGGCGCGGTCGCGCTCCCGATCGGCGTCGGGGTTGCTCTCGGCCAGCAGCGCATCGAGCCGCTTGCGCATCGTCTCCAGCTCGCAGCGCATCAGCTCCATCTTCTGCGTCGCGGGGTCGAACATCTCGCTGCATGATGTCCCATAGGGGAGGAAGCGCGACGGGGCGGCGGTGCCCTCGACCATCGTCGCGCGCGCCGGAATGCCGACCATCACCGCGCCTTCCGGCACGTCCTTCGTCACCACCGCATTGGCCCCGACTCGCGACCTGGGGCCGACGTAGATCGGCCCGAGCACCTGCGCGCCCGATCCGATGATCACCCCGTCCGCCAGCGTCGGGTGGCGCTTGCCCGCGACGCCATTGTCGGGGCTGGTGCCGCCGAGCGTGACGCATTGGTAGATCGTGACGTCGTTGCCGATCTCCGCGGTCTCTCCGATCACCACGAAGCCGTGGTCGATGAAGAAGTTGCGCCCGATCGTCGCGCCCGGATGGATGTCGATCGCGGTCGTCATCCGCGACAGGTGGTTAACCAGCCGCGCCAGGAAGAACAGCCGTGCCGTGTACAGGCGGTGCGCCACCCGGTGCCAGGCGAGAGCCCAGACCCCCGGATAGGTCAGCACCTCGAGACGGGAATGCGGGGCCGGATCGCGCGCGCGGATCGAATCGAGATAGGCAGTCAAACGATTCGCCATCGGCGGTCCCCTACGCGCAAGTGCGGGATTTAGTCCTTAGAAGGGCGGATTACTAGAAGCGGGCCTCGCACGAACGCGACCGAGTAAAGTCTATCTTTGTTGTCGGATTTGTTCGGGTGCGCCACATCGACACGGTCACCGGGAGATCGACTTGGACGCGCTGAGCAATTTCGACTTTTCCGCCCTGCTGCCGTTCATTGCGGTCGGCTTCGCGGCGCAAGTCGTCGACGGTGCGCTCGGCATGGCGTTCGGGGTGATCTCGAACACCATGCTGCTGTGGATCGGGGTGCCGCCGGCCGCGGCGTCAGCCGGTGTGCACACCGTCGAGACCTTCACGACGGCGGTGTCGGGGATCAGTCACGCGCTTCACCGCAACGTCAACTGGACGCTGTTCCTGCGGCTGATGATTCCCGGCGTGATCGGCGGCATTTGCGGTGCGTATCTGCTGTCGAACATCGACGCTGCGGTCGCGAAGCCGTTCATCCTCGCCTACCTTGCGGCGATCGGCGTCTATCTGCTGTGGCGCTCGCTGCGCTACCCGCCGACGATCCGCGAGCCCAAGATCGTCGAGCCGTTGGGGCTGATCGGCGGCTTCCTCGACGCGGCCGGCGGCGGCGGCTGGGGACCGGTGGTCACGTCGAACCTGCTGGTCCAGGGCGCATCGCCGCGGACCACCATCGGCACCGTCAACACCGCCGAGTTCTTCCTCACGCTCACCATCTCGATCACCTTCATCACCCAACTCGGCTGGGCGGCGTTCACGATCGCCACGGTCGGCCTGTTGATCGGCGGCACGATCGCCGCCCCCGTCGGCGCGATCCTCGCGAAACGCATCGCGCCCAAGCGGCTGATGTTCTTGGTCGGCATCATCCTGACGATCACCAGCCTGTTCGGCCTGTGGAATGCGGTGATGCGCCACCACGCTGGATGATCTAGGGACCGGCCCGATGGCCGCGACCTACCTGCCCACGCTGAAACAGCTCCAATATTTGGTTGCGCTCCGCGACCACGGCCATTTCGGGCGTGCCGCAGAGGCTTGCTTCGTCACCCAGTCCACCCTCTCGGCGGGGCTGCGCGAGCTAGAGACTCTGATCGGGGTGACGCTGGTTGAACGCACCCGCCGCGTGGTCCGCTTCACCCCGCTGGGGGAGGCGATGACCGACAAGGCGCGACGCGTGCTGCGCGAGGCGGAGGAGCTGGGCGACATGGCGCGTGCCGCCGGACGGCCGCTGTCGGGGGACATGCGGATGAGCGTGATCCCGACGATCGCGCCGTTCATGCTGCCGCGGATCCTGCCCCGACTGCGGGCCGACTATCCCGACCTCAAACTCTACCTGCGCGAGGAACCCAGCGGCCCCGCCTGCGAAGGGCTGCACAACGGCCGCACCGATTGCGTGCTGCTCGCCCTGCCGTTCGCGTGCGGCGAGGTCGCGAGCCAGGCGCTGTTCGACGACCGCCTCTACGTCGCCTACCAGCCCCCCGACATGGCGAGCGCACCGCCGATGATCCCCGCGGCGCTGATCGACGAGACCCGGCTGTTGCTGCTCGAGGACGGACATTGCCTGAAGGACCACGCGCTGTCGGCGTGCAACCGGCCGGAACTGCGCGCCGAGGCGACGATGCTCGGCACGTCGCTGCACACCATCGTGCAGATGGTCGATAACGGCCTGGGCGTGACGATGCTGCCGGAGATGGCGCTGAAGGGCGGGATCCTCGACCATACCAACGTCATCGCAAGGCCGCTCGATGCGCCCAACGCGATGCGCCATATCGCGCTGGTATGGCGCCGTGCCTCCCCGCGCGAACGCGACTTCCAGCTGCTCGCCGACATCCTGGCGGAGGCGCGCCTGCCCTGACGTGAGACGGCTAACGCAACTATCGCGGTGTCGCCCCGTACCTGCATTGCCCAGGCGCGAAGACGCCGGCAGTCAATGGAGATTTGCGATGATGTCGACCAAGCACCTTCTTGCCGTTACCACTGCGATGGCGCTCGCGGCCTGCACGACGATGGGCACCAAAGACACCGCCACGTCGACGACCGCCGGCGACAGCAGCATGCCCGCCACGTCGCCGGACGCCGCCACCACCAACACCGCGTCCGCCAGCGGCAACCCTACGGTCGGCGGCGCCGCGATGCTGTCGACCAAGACGATCGTCGAGAACGCCTCGGCCGCGCCGAACCTGACGACGCTGGTCGCCGCGGTGAAGGCAGCCGGGCTGGTCGAGACGCTGTCCGGCCCCGGCCCCTTCACGGTATTCGCGCCCACCAACGACGCGTTCAGCCGTCTCGCGCCGGGCACGGTCGAGAGCTTGTTGAAGCCCGAGAACAAGGCGTCGCTGACGAAGGTGCTGACCTACCACGTCGTCGCCGGCAACGTATCGGCCGCGCAGCTGATCGAGCAGATCAAGGCCGGCAACGGCACCGCGACGCTGACCACTGTGGCAGGCCAGCCGATCACAGCGACGATGACCGGCAATGTCGTCACGCTGACCAGTGCGACCGGCAACAAGAGCTATGTCGAAGTCGCCGACGTCCGCCAGTCGAACGGCGTCGTGCATGTCGTCAACGGCGTGCTGGTGCCAACGCTCTGAGGGTGATGGGGCGCTGGTCACGGCCGGTGCCCCCTCTCCTGGGACACGAATGCCCTACTCCTCCCGTCATCCCCGCGCAGGCGGGGATCCATACTGGCGAAGCTACCCGCATCGATTGCTAACGATAGCCAGTATGGATTCCCGCCTACGCGGGGATGACGGACGATTGGGGAGAGGCTACCCCTTCAATCCCCCCACCGCGCCGCCGCGTCATGATCCCCAACCCGCGCCTCGACCCAGGTCGCGGCTCCCCCTCGGCTTTCCCGCTTCCAGAACGGCGCATCGGTCTTCAGCCGGTCGATCAGGTACGCGCACGCGTCGAGCGCCGCACCACGGTGCGGGGCCGCAGCGGCGACGAAGACGATCCGCTCGCCCGGTCGCATCGGCCCGACGCGGTGGACGATCGTCGCGCCGCTCAACGACCAGCGCGTCACGGCGCCCTCGGCGACCGAGCGTAACGCCGCCTCGGTGGCGCCCGGATAATGTTCCAGCTCCAGCGTCTCGACGCCGTCGTCGCCGCGCACGATGCCGGTGAAGGTCGCGACCGCCCCCGCCCCCGCCGCTTCGGCCGCCGCGATCTCTGCGGCCAAGTCGATCGGCTCGGGCTGCACCGATATCCGGATCATCCGCCGGTCACCGGGGGGAAGATCGCGATCTCGCGCGCGCCTGCGATCGGAGCATCCATCGCCACGAACGCCTGATCGACCGCCGCACGCAACCGCGCCGGATCCGCGAACGCCGCTGCATGCGCCTCGTCCCGCGTCGCCAGCCACGCCACGAGCGCGCCCACGTCGCTCACCGATGCGGGCGGGTCGACGGTCTCCTCGCCGACCCCGATCCGTTCGCGGACCCACGCGAAATACAGCATCCGTGTCGCCATGATCAGTCCATATGCTGCACGCCGGCGCGCAGGTAATCCCACCCGGTCAGCACCGTCAGCACCGCCGCCGCCCACAGGCAGACCAGCCCGACTTGCTTGATCCAGACCAGCATCGGCAGCGCGCCCGCAAGGATCAGCGCGCCGAACGCGACCAGCTGCAGCGCGGTCTTCCACTTCGCCAGCCGCGACACCGGCAGGGACACCTGCAGCCCGGCGAGAAACTCCCGCAGGCCCGACACCGCGATCTCGCGCAGCAGGATGATCAGCGCCGCGATCACGTGCACGCCGGTGATCGACGCGGTGTCGTCGTGGCGCGCCGACACCAGCATCAGGATCACCGCGGCGATCATGATCTTGTCCGCGATCGGATCGAGGAACACGCCCAGCTTCGACACCGTACCCTGCGCCCGTGCCAGGTAGCCGTCGAAATAGTCGGTGATCCCCATCAGGCAATAGAGCGCGAAGGCGATGCCGAAGCCCGCCTCCCAATGCGGCCACCACAGCAGGCCGACCAGCAGCGGCACCGCGACGATGCGCGACAGGGTCAGCAGATTGGGAAGCGTCCACATTATCCCCCCTTACCCGCCAGGCGCCGCGGCGGGAACCGCTTTTGGACATTGGTTCACCACCAAAGCTCGGCTATCACGGACGACAATCCTGCCACGACCAAGGCCGTTTCCCGTCATGATCAACGCCTTAGGGTTGCTGAAGCAACGCCGCTTCCTGCCCTTGTTCACCACTCAATTCTTCGGCGCCTTCAACGATAATCTTTTCAAGACCTCGATGGTATTGTTCGCGACCTATGAGATCTTCAACGATCCCAAGGTGGAAGCGAACTTCAATGCGATCGCGACCGGCATCGCCATCCTGCCGTTCTTCCTGCTGTCCGCGCTCGCCGGGCAGCTCGCCGACAGCCACGACAAGGCCCGCATCATCCGCATCGTCAAGACCGCGGAGATCGCGATCATGCTGCTCGGCGCCACCGGGCTGATGGTCGCGAAGGCCGGGCACACCAACCTCGGCATCGGGCTGATGCTCGGCGCGGTGCTGTTGCTCGGCACGCATTCGACGTTCTTCGGCCCGATCAAATACGCGATCCTGCCGCAGCATCTGCCCCCCGGCGACGTGCTCGGCGGCACCGGGCTGGTCGAGGCGGGCACCTATCTCGCGATCCTGATGGGCACCGTCGTCGCGGGCTGGGTCTCGATCGAGATCGCCGCCGCGCTGGTGATCCTGATCGCGGTCGCCGGCTGGTTCATCGGCCGCATGGTCCCCCCCGCCCCGCGCGAGGGGCCGAAACTCAAGCTCAACTACAATCCCTTCACCGCATCGTGGCGGCTGATCGGCGCGACGATGCACATCCCCCGGCTGTTCCTGGCGATCTGCGCGATCAGCTTCTTCTGGACGATCGGCGCGATGCTGATCATCGTGTTCCCCCCGCTGGTGAAGAACGTGCTGAGCGCCGACGAGCGCGTCGCCAGCCTGACGATCGCGGTGTTCTCGGTCGGGGTGGCGATCGGCTCGGTCGTGATCAACACGATGCTGAAGGGCCGCATCTCGGCGCGCTATTCACCCCTATCGGTGATCGCGATGGGCGGGTTCATCGTGCTGTTCTCGATCCTCGCGCGGGCGTGGACCCCGGCGCCGACGGGCACCTATTACGGCCTCTCCGCTTTCATGGCGCAGCCCGGTGCGGTGCCGATCATCCTGACGCTCGCCGCGATCGCGATCACCGGCGGGATGTTCGTGGTGCCGCTCTACGCCTTCCTGACGACCACGGTCGAAAAGGACCAGACCGCGCGTACGGTGGCGGCGAACAACGTCGTCAATTCGGGCGCGATGACGATCGGCTCGATCGCGGTCATCGGCATCAGCTACCTAGGCGTCACGCCCGAGAACATGCTGCTGGTGGTCGCGGCGATGTGCCTGATTTCGGCATGGATCGCCCAACGCCTTCACCTCGCCTGCGACTGATCAGGCGATCAGCGTGTAAAAGCAGGTGAAGAACGCGGCGAAGCTCAACAGGAACAGCTTCCAATCGCCATCGTCGTTCCGCCGATCACGCAGGATGACGGGCGGCGGCAGCGACGCGCGAAACGGATGGCGGGCAGCTTCGTTGGAAAGCACTAGGCGTCTGGTCATGGCGAGGTGTTAACGCCGCGTTTAGGAAATCGACTAGCGTTAATAATGGTTAAGATCGTACCGTCCGACAATGGGACGATCGCCGACGCGACGATGATGGGGACATTGGCAAGATGAGCGTGGCATTCCGCCGGGAAAGCGATGAGGAGCACAAGGAGCCCCGCTTCGAACTGCCGATCCCCGCCGGCCCCAATCTGGTCACCGAGCGTGGCATGGAGATGATCGGAGAGCGCATCGCCACTCTTGAAACAGCACGCGATGCGGCCGAGGACGCCGAGGACCGCGAACGGATCGCGCGCGACCTGCGCTATTGGCAGACGCGCCACGCGACCGCGCAACTCACCGCGCCGCCGACCGACGGCACCGCCGGGTTCGGATCGACGGTGGACATCCTGCTTGCCGGCAAGCCCCGCACGATCGCGATCGTCGGCGATGACGAAGCCGATCCCAAGGCCGATCGGCTCGCCTTCTCCGCGCCCCTCGCCCGCGCGCTGATCGGCGCTGAGAAGGGCGAGACCGTTGCCTTTGCGGGGCGAGAGGATGCGGTCGCGGTCCTCGCGGTTCGCTAGCCGGCATGCGCCACAGCCGTCGCCAACTCGAGCCTCGTCACTATACGTTGCGGCGTCGCGACCGGACCCCCGCCTGGGTCGACGTGTCGTGGCGGATCGTCCTCGCCTTCGCGCTGATCGGTATCGCGCTGGCGGTCCATTGGTTCGATCGCGACGGGCTCCGCCAGGCGAACGGCGCGCCGATCACCTTCCTCGACGTGCTCTACTTCACGATGATCACGGTCACCACGGTCGGCTATGGCGACATCGTGCCGGTGACCCAGCAGGCGCGGATGTTCGACACCTTCGTGGTCACGCCGATCCGCCTGTTCGTGTGGCTCATCTTCCTCGGCACCGCGTATAATTTCCTGCTGAAGCAGGTTTGGGAGAAATGGCGCATGACGATGATCCAGCGCAACCTCGACGGCCACATCATCGTCGCGGGCTATGGCCTGAGCGGATCCGAGGCCGTCGGCGAGTTGATCAAGCGCGGCACCGATCCCAAGACGATCGTGGTCATCGACGAGAATGCCGCCGCACTGCGCGCCGCCGAAGCCTGCGACGTCGCGGTCATGGAGGGGAACGCGACCCGCAATGCGGCACTGGAGGCGGCACAGGTCGCCCGCGCGCGATCGATCATCGTCGCCGCGGGCCGCGACGACACCTCGATCCTGATCGTGCTCACCGCCCGCCGCCTCGCGCCGACCGTGCCGATCAGCGTCGTGATCCGATCGGAGGACAATGAACCGATCGCGCATCAGGCCGGCGCCAGCACCGTGATCAACCCGGCGAGCTTTGCCGGTCTGCTGCTCGCGGGATCGACGCAGGGCGCGCACATCGCCGAATATATGGCCGATCTCGCCGCCACGGGCGGCCAGGTCGCGCTGCGCCAGCGCGCGGTGACCGCGGATGAGGTCGGCCGCCCGCTGGCGCAGATCGGCACCGGGCTCGGCCACCGCATCTACCGCGGCGATCGGAGCTTCGGGTTCTGGGAGATCGAAGCCGGCAAGCTGCAGGATGGCGACCAGATCGTCGAGGTCGTTCCACGCGAGCGCCTCTGATCCGGCTTGTCAGTCGCCGAAGCCGACGAACACCGCGGCATCCGCGATCGACTTGCGCTCGGACACCACTGCATTCGCGGGAAAGTCGTGATCGGGCCAGCCCAGCGCGATGCTCTTCATGATCACCTGATCGTCGGGGATCCCGGCATGCTCGCGCACCACCGGCGACTGCATGATTCCCTGGCTGTTGATCACAGCGCCCATTCCCCGCGACCAGGCGGCATTGACCAGCGTGGTCGCCGCCGCGCCGCAATCGAACGGCGTGTCGTCGCTGCCGTCGAGCACGCGGTCGTAGGTGATGATCACGCACACCGGCGCGTCGAATTGACGAAAACCGCGCAACACCCAGTCGTCGCGCCGCGCCTTGTCCTCTCGCGCGATCCCCATCGCCGCGAACAGCTGCTTCGCCACCCCCACCTGCCTCTCCCGATGATGGCCGGCAAAGGCCTCGCCGGTACGGAACTCGCGTGACTGCGGCACGCCCGCGGTCATCCGCTCGGTGTTACCCGCACGGATGCGATCGAGCGGCTCGCCGGTCACGACATAGAAGCTCCAGGGCTGGGTGTTCATCGAAGACGGCGACCGCATCGCGAGCGCGATGATCTCCTCGACCAGCGCACGCGGCACCGGATCGGGCTTGTAGCCCCGGATGCTCCTGCGCCCGAGGATGACATCGTCGAACTGCATCCCGGCCATCGCGCGTTCCTTGTCACCAGAAGATCGCGGCATCCTTCGGCGCAAGCAGCGCCGGGAGCAAGGCGAGGATCGCGGCGTTGGGCCAGATCGCCGCCGCTCACGCCGCCCGCCGGACTTAGCCGGTGCTTATACCGTTCCGACCGAAACCCCCTTGTGTCCCCGCGAAGGCGGGGACCCAGTACTGGGCTCCCGCCTTCGCGGGAGCACAAATAGGTCGCGTGGGGATCGCGACATCTCACCGACATGCTCAAAGGGGATGACCAGCGAATTTATCCGGAGTCCCGCTCAATCATTTTCGCACGCGCCAGCACGATCCCGGATCGAGCCCGGGGTGACGACAGTGCAGTCAATCGCCTGAAAAATCGCGGGATGGTGGAGCCGAGGGGGATCGAACCCCTGACCTCTGCAATGCCATTGCAGCGCTCTCCCAGCTGAGCTACGGCCCCCAACCTTCCCGGGAAGGCGCGTCCCCTAGCGAGGCGCGCCGGGCTTGGCAAGCGGCGCGAACGCCGCCTGCCGTACCTGGATAGTCCGAACGAACTTAGTGCTCGTCCTCGTCGTTCGACGTCTCGACCCCGAGATCGTCGTCGCCACCGAGATCGACCTCGTCGTCCGCCGACGGCTCTTCGTCCTCGGCCGGGACCTGCAGATCCTCGTCCTCGCCTTCCAGATCGGCATCCGGCTCCTTGTCCGGCTTGGCGACCTCGAACGGCAGCGGCTGCTTGGATTTCAGGATCGGTTCGGGCTGCCACGCATAGCCGCAGTTGATGCAGCCGACAGGGTCGTCCTTTTCGAGGTCATAGAAACGCGTCGCGCATTTCGGGCACGTACGCTTCGTGCCCCATTCCGGCTTGATCATGCCGTGTCGTGCCTTTCGGAATTGGGTTTCGACAGGATAGGAGAACCCCTGCCCTGCGAAGTGGGGCGCGCCTTGCCATAGCGCGAGCCGGCTGTCAAAGCCCCGCCGCGATGCCGCACGACGCTCCCCACTCCCTCGACATCGCTGCACGCGGCCCGCTGACCGGCCGCGTCACGGTGCCCGGCGACAAGTCGATCAGCCACCGCGCGCTGATGCTGTCCGCGCTCGCGGTCGGCGAAAGCCGGATCGACGGGCTGCTCGAGGGCGAGGACGTGCTCGCCACCGCCGCGGCGATGCGCGCGATGGGCGCGCAGATCGAGCGCGGCGGCGATGCGGTGTGGCGAGTCTCGGGCGTCGGGGTCGGCGGCTTGCTCCAGCCCGCGACCGCGCTCGACATGGGCAATTCGGGGACGTCGACGCGGCTGCTGATGGGGCTGGTCGCGAGCCACCCGATCACCGCGACCTTCGTCGGCGACGCCTCGCTGTCGGGGCGGCCGATGGGCCGGGTGATCGATCCTCTCGCCCTGATGGGTGCCGACATCACCGCGAGCCCCGGCGGGCGCCTGCCGCTGATGATGCGCGGGATCTGCCCCGCGGTGCCGATCGCCTACACCTTGCCGGTCGCATCGGCGCAGGTGAAGTCTGCGATACTGCTCGCCGGGCTCAACACGCCCGGCATCACGCGCGTGATCGAGCCGATCGCCACCCGCGATCACAGCGAACGGATGCTCCGCGGCTTCGGCGCGACGCTGACGGTCGAATCCGGCGCCGAAGGCCGGGTGATCTCGCTGACCGGCGAGGCGGAGTTGACGCCGCAATCGATCACCGTGCCCGGCGATCCGTCGTCTGCCGCCTTCTGGCTGGTCGCGGCGTCGGTGGTGCCGGGGTCCGACGTCGTCGTCGCCAATGTCGGGCTCAACCCGACGCGCACCGGGCTGATCGCCGCGCTGCGGATGATGGGCGCCGACATCGTCGAGCTCGATCGCCGCGAGGTCGGCGGCGAGCCGGTCGCCGATCTCCACGTCCGTCACGCGCCGCTCAATGCGATCGAGGTCCCGCACGATCTCGCGCCCAGCATGATCGACGAATATCCGGTGCTGTTCGTCGCCGCCGCCTTTGCGGAGGGCCGCACCGTCGCGCGCGGCGCGCACGAATTGCGGGTGAAGGAGTCGGACCGGATCGCGACGATGCACGCGGCGCTGACCGCGTGCGGCGTGGCCTGCGAGGAGTTCGAGGACGGTATGGCGATCACCGGCACCGGCGGCGAGGCCATCCCCGGTGGCGCTCGGATCGCCGCGAAACTCGACCACCGCATCGCAATGAGCCTGAGCGTCGCTGGACTTCACGCCCGCGCGCCGGTCACGATCGACGACATCGCGCCCGTGGCGACCAGCTACCCGGCATTCTACCGGTCGCTCGACGCGCTGACGACGGCGACGGGCAACTCGGGTGGAAGCGTAAATTGATCATCGCAGTCGACGGCCCCGCGGCGAGCGGCAAGGGCACCATCGCCCGGGCGCTCGCCCGCCGCTACCAACTGCCCCACCTCGATACCGGACTGCTCTACCGCGCGGTCGCTGCCACCGTGCAGCGCATGGAGCTGGACCCCAGCAAGGAAGCCGATGCGGTCGCGGCATGCGGCTTCGACGACCTGCTGCTCGCGGACCCGTCGCTCCGCGATGACGAGACCGGGCAGCTCGCCTCGATCGTGTCGGCGCACCCGTTGGTGCGCGCGGCGCTGATCCACCGGCAGAAGCGGTTCGCCAACCAGCCCGGCGGCGCGGTGCTCGACGGCCGCGACATCGGCACGGTGATCGCACCCGGCGCCGACGCCAAGCTGTTCGTGAAGGCCACCCCGCAGATCCGTGCAAGGCGGCGGCATACCGAGCTTCACGCCAACGGATCGACGCTCAGCTTCGACAAGGTGCTCGCCGACATCCGAGCCCGCGACGCCCGCGACAGCAGCCGCTCGACCGCGCCGTTGGTCATGGCGACCGACGCGGTCCTGCTCGACACCAGCTTCCTGTCGATCGAGGCGTCGATCCAGCGCGCGGTCGCGCTGGTCGAGGACCGCGTCCGGCAACGACAGGCTGTAGACTGAGGCCACCCTCCCCTACCTCACCCGAACCCGACGGCGCGCCGCGAATCGCGGTGCTCGACATCCTGCGCGGGCTGGCGATCCTCGGCATCCTGTTCATGAACGTCGCCGACATGGGCGGGTCGATCGTCGCTGCGTCGCTCGACATCCGCCATCTCGGCTGGACGAAGGCGGACCGGGTCGCCTGGTGGCTGCGCGAGGTGGTCGCCGCCGGCACCGCGCGGGGGGTGCTGGAGCTGCTGTTCGGCGCCGGAATGGTCATCCTTACCGATCGCGCCGACCGGCTGATGGACGAGCCCGCGGTCCGCCGCAGCTATGGCGCGCGGAACCTCGTGCTCTTCGCGTTCGGCCTCGTCCATGTCTTCGTGCTGCTGTGGCCGGGCGACATCCTCCACACCTATGCGATCGCGGCGACGATCGCGGTGCTGTTCCGCCGGTTGGCCCCGCGCGCCTTGCTCGCGATCGGGCTGGTCTGCGCGCTGTGGCAGTTGTCGGTCTCGGGTATCGCCTATCAGCAGACGCAAGCGACGCGTGCGCAGGTCGCGCAGATCCAGGCCCAAGCCACGCCATCCGCCGACGATCGCCGGATCGCATCCCGCGAGGCCACGCGGCAACGCGCGATCGCGGTAGAACGCGCACGAACGAAGGCGGACATCGCCCGCGAAGACGCGGCGCGGACCGAAAGCTTTGCGAGTTGGGCGCAGGCCGCGTGGCGCTATTTCATCGATCTCCAGCGCGACGGCATCGAGCTGCTCTTCGTCTGGCAGTCCGCCAGCGTGATGCTGATCGGCGCCGCGCTGTTCAAGCTCCGCATCTTGCAGGGTAGCCGCTCGCGGCGCTGGTATCTTGCGGCGATGATCGGGGGCTATGCGATCGGGTTGCCCCTGCGCATCGTCGGCGCCGCCGAGACGATCGGGCCGGCCGACGCGCCGCGGACGATCTGGGCGACCTACGAGATCGCGCGACTGGCGACGACTCTCGGCCACCTCGCGCTGGTCAATCTGCTGGTGTCGACCGCCGGCGGCGCGCGCCTGCTTCGCCCGTTCGCGGCGGCCGGGCGCGCCGCGCTCACGATCTACGTCGCGCAGACGCTGATCTGCCTGTGGCTGATCTTCCCGCCCTTCGCGCTCGGCTGGTATGCGCGACTCGGCTGGGCGCAGCTGATGCTGGTGGCGCTCGCGGTCGACGCGGTGCTGCTCCTCGCGGTGATCCTATGGTTCCGCCGCTTCGCGATCGCGCCCGTGGAATGGGCCTGGCGCTCGCTGGTGGAGACCAGACGATTGCCCTGGCGACGCGTCGCTCGCTGAGGGGCACGATCACCCACGCCATCTTGCTTTATGCGGAGGTCGGGAGTATGCGCCGCCGGTCCGACGGGCTGGTGCCCGCGGAGGAAGGTGCGGAGCCGTAAACTCACGCGCCCTTTTCGCCACCAGCGTCGAGGTCCTCCGCCTATCCGTTCGCCAGGATGTCGCGTGCGGTATTCGGCCGTCGCGACAATGTAGGCCAAGACCGCCGGATCCAACCGGCTGGCCGGAAATACCGTTTAGGAAACAGTTCTTATATGGCTACCCAAGCCCTTCCCACCCGTGACGATTTCGCCGCGATGCTCGACGAGATGTTCGGCGGCGCCGACAGCTTCGAAGGTCGCGTCGTCCACGGCACCGTTACCGCCATCGAGAATGATCTCGCCGTCATCGACGTCGGCCTGAAGTCCGAAGGCCGCGTGCCGCTGCGCGAATTCGCCGCACCGGGTCAGAAGGCCGAGCTGAAGGTCGGCGACGAAGTCGAAGTCTATGTCGACCGCGTCGAGAACATGCACGGCGAAGCGATGCTGTCGCGCGATCGCGCCCGTCGCGAAGCCGCCTGGGACAAGCTGGAAACCGAATTCGCCAAGACCGCACGTGTCGAGGGCGTGATCTTCGGCCGCGTGAAGGGCGGCTTCACCGTCGATCTCAGCGGCGCCGTGGCGTTCCTGCCGGGCTCGCAGGTCGACATCCGTCCGGTGCGTGACGTCACCCCGCTAATGGACATCCCGCAGCCCTTCCAGATCCTGAAGATGGACCGCAAGCGCGGCAACATCGTCGTATCGCGTCGCGCGGTGCTCGAAGAGACCCGCGCCGAGCAGCGTTCGGGCCTGATCCAGTCGCTGCACGAGGACCAGATCATCGACGGCGTGGTCAAGAACATCACCGATTACGGTGCGTTCGTCGACCTGGGCGGCATCGACGGCCTGCTCCACGTCACCGATCTCAGCTACAAGCGCGTCAATCACCCGTCCGAGATGATCAACATCGGCGACACGGTGAAGGTGCAGATCATCCGCATCAACAAGGACACGCAGCGGATCTCGCTGGGCATGAAGCAGCTCGAGAGCGATCCGTGGGACGGCGCGTCGACCAAGTATCCGGTCGGTGCCAAGCTGTCGGGCCGCGTCACCAACATCACCGAATATGGCGCGTTCGTCGAACTGGAAGCGGGCATCGAAGGCCTGGTCCATGTCAGCGAGATGAGCTGGACCAAGAAGAACGTCCATCCGGGCAAGATCGTGTCGACCTCGCAGGAAGTCGATGTCGTCGTGCTCGAGGTCGATCAGGAAAAGCGTCGTATCTCGCTCGGCCTCAAGCAGGCTCAGGCGAACCCGTGGGATGCGTTCCTCGCGGCGCACCCGGTCGGCTCGACCGTCGAAGGCGAAGTCAAGAACGCCACCGAATTCGGCCTGTTCATCGGCCTCGACAACGACGTCGACGGCATGGTCCACATGTCCGACATCGCCTGGGGCGTGTCGGGTGAGGACGCGCTCAACCTCCACCGCAAGGGCGAGACCGTCCAGGCCGTGGTGCTCGACATCGACGCCGAGAAGGAGCGCATCTCGCTCGGCATGAAGCAGCTCGAGCGCGGCGGCCCCGCGGCCGGCGGCACCGCAGCGGCAGGCGATCGCCTCAACAAGAACGCGACCGTCACGGTCACCGTTCTCGAGGTCCGCGACGCCGGTCTGGAAGTCCAGCAGGGCGACGACGGCGCGACCGGCTTCATCAAGCGCACCGATCTCGGCCGCGACCGCGACGAGCAGCGTCCGGAGCGGTTCCAGGTCGGGCAGAAGTTCGACGCGATGGTCACCGGCTTCGATCGGTCCAAGAAGCCGACCTTCTCGATCAAGGCGATGCAGATCGCCGAAGAGAAGCAGGCAGTTGCGCAGTACGGGTCGTCCGACTCGGGCGCGACGCTCGGCAACATCCTCGGCGAAGCGCTGAAGGCGCGGACCGAGGCCGACAAGAAGTAAGCAACATGGCCGATGCGGGATAGTCTCGCATCGGCCGTTTGTTTGCGCTAGACCGAAACATGTCGGTTCGATCCTATTCGCCACGGGGGGTGGCGCGTACGATCGTCACGTTAACAACCGGCGGGGGCCCTTCGATGATTCGTTCTGAGCTGATCCAGAAACTGGCGAGCGAACATCCCGATCTTGCGGCGCAAGACATCGAAGCCATCGTCACCACCTTCTTCGACGAGATCACGCGGCGGCTCGCCGCCAACGGCCGGGTCGAACTCCGCGGCTTCGGCGCGTTTTCGACGCGTGCCCGCGACGCCCGCACCGGGCGCAACCCGCGTACCGGCGAGATCGTCGACGTCGACGCCAAGCGCGTCCCCTATTTCAAGCCCGGCAAGGAAATGCGCGCGCGCCTCAACGTCTGAGGATGCGAGGTCAGCGGTACTGACCCCGCGGAAGCGGGCTTGACCTCGCTCACCCGCTCGTCTTCGTAGCGCGGGTGTGCGGACGTGGCGAAACCGGTAGACGCAGCGGACTTAAAATCCGCTTCCCCTGGAGTGCGGGTTCGAGTCCCGCCGTCCGCACCATCGCGCTCGTCGCCGTCGCCGGCCTGACGGTCGCCGGCTGCAATCGTCGCGCCGACACGGGGCCGGTGATCGTCAGCGCGCTCGGCGAGCCTCCGGTGCTGGTCGACCCGGCGCGCGGCGTCGCCGATACGCCCGCGCGGCTGCTTGCCGATGCCACCGCGGAAGGGCTGGTCCGCTACGATGCCGGCGGGCAGATCGAGGCGGGGCTGGCCGAACGCTGGATCGTGATCGATAACGGCGCCAGCTACATCTTCCGCCTGCGCGAGGCGCAATGGGCTGACGGCGAGCCGGTAACCGCGACGCAGGTCGTCGAGATCCTCGAACGCCAGCTCGCCTCGCGATCGAACAACCCGCTCCGGCCCTTCCTGACCGCGGTCGACGAGATCGTCGTGATGACCCCGCAGGTCATCGAAATCCGGCTGAAACGCCCGCGGCCCGACCTCCTCAAGCTCTTCGCCCAGCCCGAACTCGCGTTGTTTCGCAATCGGGCGACCGGCGGCGGTGGTCCGATGCGGATCGCGATCGCCGGGCGCAGTCCGTTGCTCCGCCCCGCCTTCGATCCCAATCGCGCGGATCCCGAGGATCGGCGCGAAACACCGCCCGAGCAGGATGTCCGGCTGATCGGCGAGCGGGCATCGCGCGCGATCATGCGCTTCGCCGGCCGCGAATCGGATCTGGTCGCGGGGGGCAGTTTCGTCGACTGGCCGTTGCTCGCCTATGCGACGATCGCGCCGACCAACGTTCGAATCGATCCGGCAGCGGGGGTGTTCGGTCTCGCGATCGCGAGCCGCACGGGGTTCCTCGGCGATCCCGCCAATCGTGCCGCGCTGAATGGCGCGATCGACCGCGCCGCGATTGTCCGCGCGGTCCGCGCGGAATGGGAGCCGACCGACCGACTGCTCCCGGAGGCGCTCGATTCGGCGGAGCCTCCGATCGTCCCGCCCTGGACGCTGCTCCCCTATGACGATCGCCTCGCGGCCGCCCGCACCCGGGTCGCGCGCTGGTCGGGCGGCGCGGTGACCTTGCGGGTCGCGATTCCGACGGGTCCGGGGGCGACGCTCGTCTATGGCCAGATCGCCCGGTCGCTGATCAGGATGGGCATCACCCCCGTCCGCGTCGCAGCGGATGCGGCGGCGGATCTCCGCCTGATCGACCGGGTCGCCCCGTACGACAGCGCTCGCTGGTATCTTGCCACCGCCTGCGCGCCGTGCGGCGACGAGGCTCAGACGGTAGTAGATGCCGCACGCGATGCGCCGACGCTCGCCGAACGCGCCCGGCTGATCGCCGCCGCCGACCGCGCGGTAGCCGACGATAACGCCTTCATCCCGATCGCGCGGCCGCTGCGCTGGTCGCTGGTCGCGGGGCGGTTGCGGCAGTGGCGCCCCAACACCCGGGCGTGGCACCCGTTGAACCGGCTGCGCGACGACACCAAGTGAGTCGCATGAACAACGACGCCACCCGCCCCTATGCCAGCGCCGCGACGCTCCCGATCGGCCGCGATCCCGCCTCGGTCCGCAAGCGCATCGAGGCGGTCGAGGCGCTGATGGAGCGGATGTTCGTCATCCCCGGCATCAATCGCCCGGTCGGCCTCGACGCGCTGCTCGGGCTGGTCCCGGTGGTCGGCGACATCGCCGCGGCCGGAATCGGCACCTGGCTCGTCTGGGAAGCGCGCAACATCGGCATGTCGCGCTATCAGCTCGCGCGGATGATGGGCAATGTCGGGTTCGACACGCTGCTCGGCATGGTGCCGCTGGTCGGCGACGCGGCGGATTTCTTCTTCCGCTCGAACACCCGCAACCTCAAGCGCATCAAGCGCCACCTCGACCGGCACCACCCCGACACGGTGACGATCCAGCGGTGAAACCTCATTCCTCCCCTGTAAGTGGAGGTGGCAGGGCGCAGCCCTGACGGAGGGGTGAACCCATCCGGAGAGCGGGTCACCCCTCCGTCTGGCTGACGCCAGCCACCTCCCCTTTAAGGAAAGGAATGTCCCCTACCGCCCGCCGCCGCGCCAGATCCTGATCGCGGCGCCGGGGTCCACCCCGCCCGCGTGCGGGGCGCAGCGCGCGTAGCGGAAGCTCTTGTCGAGACACAGCCAGATCTCGTCCAGCCACCCCTGCCGCGTCGCGGTGATCCGCATCATGTCCGCGCGAATGCCCGGGTTGACCCGCGCGACGGCGGTGGCGAGCCTGCCGGCCGTAAGCGGCCCGCGTGACAACGCGTTCATGTCCGGATAGCGCAGCGCCGCATACAGCCCCCGCGACCGCGCGAAATATTGTTCCGGGCGCACGGGCATGCACGTCCCGTGCTTCGCCCATTCATGCTGCAGCAGCTGCGCCGACGGCGTCGTGCAGAGCATGCCGCGGATCAGCCGATCGGGCAGCAGCGTCGTCCGGCGGCAATATTGCGGCCATTCCCGGCCGATGCCGTCTGGCCACAAGCCGTGGAGCGTAAAGCCGAAGCGATTGCCCCCGCCGCACTGGAAGCGCGCGCCCGCGTCGCGCGCATGCTCGCGGCAATATTGCGGGCTCCAGCTTATCGCGAGCGTGTAGCTGCCGATCGGCAGGTTGCGCGACGGCTCGCGCGCGGACGGGAGATCGGGTCGCACCCGGATCGGCGCAGCGCTTACCGCGCATTGCAGCGCCTGCGCGCTCGCGGCGCCCGGCAGCGCCAGCGCGACCAGTGCCAGTCCGATCGACGAAACCTTGCTCGGCGGCTGTGGCATGCGATTTCTCCCTCGGCTGACGCGCGACGCTACCGTCAAGCCGCGGTGAAATCGAGGCCGATGTCCGCCGCGGGCGCCGACTGAGTGAGCCGCCCCACCGACACGAAGGTGACGCCCGTCTCCGCGATCGCGCGGATCGTGTCGAGCCTCACCCCGCCCGACGCCTCGGTCGGCACCCGCCCCCCGACCAGCGCCACCGCATGGGCCAGCATCGGCGGATCCATGTTGTCGAGCAGCAGATGCGTTGCGCCCGCCGCCAGCGCCGGCTCGATCTGGTCGATGCGGTCGACCTCGACGATGATGCGCGCGATCCCCGCATCGCGCGCGCGTCGAACCGCCTCGCCGACATCGCCCGCCACCGCGACGTGGTTGTCCTTGATCATCGCCGCATCCCACAGCCCCATGCGGTGGTTCTGCGCGCCGCCCATGCGGGTCGCGTATTTCTCGATGATCCGCAGGCCAGGAATGGTCTTGCGGGTGTCGAGCAGCGTCGCAGCGGTCCCGGCGATCCGATCGACATAGGACCGCGTCATCGTCGCAATGCCCGACAGATGCTGGACTGTGTTGAGCGCGGACCGTTCCGCAGTCAGCATCGCCCGCGCCGCCCCCTCGATCCGCATCAGATCGGTCCCCGCGAGAACGCTGGTGCCATCCTCGACGAGCAACTCGATCCGCGCGTCAGGATCGAGCGCGCGGAAGAACGCCGCCGCGATCGGCAGGCCAGCGACCACGATCGGGTCGCGCGCGTCCATCACCCCGGTGAACCGCGCCGCCGCCGGTATCACCGCCGCGGAGGTGATATCGCCCGCCTCGCCGCAATCTTCCGCCAGCGTCGCCGCGACGAACGCGGGAAGATCGAAATCATCGAGCGCGAAATTCATCCAATGCTCTCCGTTCGGTAGTTACATCGCCTATACTATGATCATGACGCCCGTAGCGCGTCGCCGCATCGCGCGGTAGGAAGCACTCGCATCGGCGCCGGACGGCGTCACAGGAACGGGGTCGTGCATGATGGGGCGAAGCATGATTGATCTGGTCGCGCTTGAAGATCTGCTCGCGCAGGCGCTCGAACTCGCGGACCGTCACGACCTGACGATGGTCGCGATCCACATCGACGAAGCCCGCGCGCTGCTCGCCGAACAGAGCGTCGGCGCCGCCTGACAGCTTCTGCAACTTCCTGCCGTGCGTCCTGAGTAGGGATCAGCACGAACGGGGGAGATGCTCCCAATTAGTCCCCCGTGACCACGCCCGGTCGCGGCCCGAGATCGCCCTGGCCGACCGTCGCCGACGCCATCGACAGCATCGCGTCCAGGCTCTTCTTCGCCTTCAGCCGCAGCTCTTCCTCGATCTCGATCCGCGGCGTCAGGTCGCGCAGCGCGAGGTAGAGCTTCTCCAGCGTGTTCATCGCCATGTACGGGCAGATGTTGCAGTTGCAGTTGCCGTCCGCGCCCGGCGCCCCGATGAAGCGCTTGTTCGGCAGCGCCTTTTCCATCTGGTGGATGATGTGCGGTTCGGTCGCGACGATCAGCGTGTCGCCTGGCATCGCCATCGCATATTCCAGGATCCCGCGGGTCGACCCGATATAGTCGGCGTGATCGAGGATCACCGGCGGGCATTCGGGATGCGCCACCACCGGCGCGCCGGGATGCTGCGCCTTCAGCTTCATCAGTTCGGTTTCGCTGAACGCCTCGTGGACGATGCACACCCCCGGCCACACCAGCATCTCGCGTCCGGTCTTCCGCGCCAGATACCCGCCGAGATTCCGGTCGGGGCCAAAGATGATCTTCTGATCGGCCGGCAGCTGCGACAGGATCTTCTCCGCCGACGAGCTCGTCACGATCACGTCGGACAGCGCCTTCACCGCCGCCGAACAGTTGATGTAGGTGAGCGCGATGTGATCCGGATGCGCCGCGCGGAACGCCGCGAACTGATCGGGCGGGCAGCTATCCTCCAGGCTGCATCCTGCGTCCATGTCGGGCAGGATCACGATCTTTTCCGGCGACAGGATCTTCGCGGTCTCGGCCATGAACCTCACCCCGCAGAACGCGATCACGTCGGCGTCGGTCGCCTGCGCCTTGCGGCTGAGGTCGAGACTGTCGCCAACGAAATCCGCTAGGTCCTGGATCTCGGGCTTTTGGTAATAATGCGCAAGGATGACCGCATTGCGTTCCTTGCGCAGGCGATCGATCTCGGCGCGCAGGTCGACACCGACGAGGTTTGTCACTGGTTTCATCGTCACCAGATGGCCCGCGCGGTTTCCGCGATCAAGCGCCGCCTTCAATCGCCCGCGACATCGCGGTAGATTTCCTCGAGCGATCGCGACACGTCCCACTGTTCCTCGCTCAGCGCGGCGGGCTTCTCCTCGCCCGGCATGCGGATCACGACGCGGACCCCGTCCTGTCCCGCGGCGGCGAGCGGCGCCTCGATCAGCCGCGCCACCGCGACCCGCGCCGCCTCCTGCGCCCTGGCGACGTTCTCGGGTTTCGACGCCTCCCGCGTCGCGACAGCGTCGAGCCGGCCGACCACGATCCGCTGGAGGTTCTGCCCCGCGCGGCGGCTGATCCACACGCCGCTCTGCTGGGTCTCGGCGCGGGTCATGTCGATCGATGGTTTGCCGACCGCGACCGCGGGGATCTGGACCGTCATGATCCGATCGCGCTCGTTCCAGCGGTACGCGGACTTGTCGATCCGCCTGAGATCGATCGTGTAGGTCGCGGAGAAGGGCGCCCGCGTGGTCTGGCGCGATTCGAACAAGCCGGGCACCACCGACTGCGCCGAAGCGCGGCCGCTCAGCGTCGCGACCTGCAGCTTCGACGTCCGCTCGAAAACGCTGTCGAGCACCCGCGCCGAAGCCAGGCCCGTTTCGGCCTCGGCACGGTCCGCCCGCTGGTTCGATCGCCACACGAGCAGCGCGCCCATGATGGCCAGCACCGCAAGACCGAGAAGAATCAGCCTGCGCTTAGCCACCGCTCACCCTCCTCCACGACGAGGCCGCGCCCGCGCAGATCGTACAGATGCGCGAGCACCGAACGCTCCGCGGCGGGCACCAGCCGTGCGTCGAGCCCGACATACATCCGCGCGATCATCGCCGGAATGTCGCGCGGTGCCTCGCGCAGCAGCCGCAGGATCTGCCCCTCGCGCTGCTTGCGATGCCCTAACAGCCCGCGGACCAGCCGCTGCGGGTTCTCCACCGCGTCGCCATGTCCCGGGTAATAGATCCGGTCGTCGCGCGGGATCAGCTTGGCGAGGCTCGCCATATAGGCCGTCATGTCGCCGTCGGGCGGCGACACCACGGTCGTCGACCAGCCCATGACGTGATCGCCCGAAAACAGCGCCGACGTCTCGCGCAGCGCGAACGCCAGATGGTTGGATGTATGCCCCGGCGTCGCCAACACCTCCAGCGTCCACCCTGCCCCCGCCACGATCTCGCCCTCGGTGAGCACCCGATCGGGCGCATAGGTAGGGTCGAACGATGCATCCGCTCGCGACCCCGCGTCGCTGAGGTCGAAGGGCGCCGCGCCGACAATCGGCGCCCCGGTGATCGCCTTCAACGCCGGTGCACCCGGGCTGTGATCGCGGTGGTGATGCGTGATCATGATCGCGGTGACCTGGCGACCGTCGATCGCGCTCATCAGCGCGGCGATATGCGCCGCATCGTCCGGACCCGGGTCGATCACTGCGAGATCGCGGGTACCGACGAGATGGGTCTGGGTACCGCTGCCGGTATAGGGCGAGGGGTTGGGCGCGAGCACGCGGACCACCAGTGGCTCGAGCTGGATCGGTATGCCGGTCGGATGCTCAGCCATCCGCGCCTGATGGCGGTTCGCGCGTGCCGGTGCAAGGCCCGGCCCCGAAGCGCCCCCGAGCCCTCAGTCGGACCGCGCCACGTCGCTTTCGACTACATCGTCCGCCACAGCACCGTCGGTCGCGTCTTCGCCCTCAGCCGCATCTTCACCCGCCGCCGGCCGCTCGAACCAGGCCTCGACCTCGCCCGACAGCTTCAGCGTCAGCGCGTTGCCCTTGCGGTCGACCTTCTTGCCGAGCGCGACCCGGATCCAGCCCTCCGAGATGCTATATTCCTCGACGTCGCGGCGCTCCACGCCCTTGAAGCGAATGCCGATCCCGCGCTCGAGCAGCGGCTGATCGAAATAAGGGCTCGACGGGTTGATCGCGAGGCGGTCGGGAGGCGTGTCGGTCATCGCCGCGCCCTAGCCGCTACGCGACCCGCCGCGCCACAAAAAAGCGGCGCGGGAAGATCGCTCCTCCCGCGCCGCGCCCACGTGACCTCGTCGGTACGATCAGTTGCAGACGCGCACCCGGACCGGACGACCGTAATAAGGGTCCCATTGCCGCTGGGTCCAGCAGCGCGGGCGATACCCGTCGCGATATCCATAACCGCGGCCATAACCGTTGCCGTTGCCGTATCCATAGCCACGATCGTAATAGGCGCGCGGCGGCGGCGCATAGCGGTAGCCGCCACGGGGGTAGTAGCCCCGGTCATAATAGCCGCCACGATCGTAATACCGGTCGCGGTTGCTGCTCGCGATCGCGGCACCCACGCCGAGACCGACGATGCCGCCCAGCAGCGCGCCGGTGGCGACGTCGCCGCCACGGTTATAGTGCCGCCCGCCGCGCCAACGCTGCGCATCCGCCGGGGCCGCCGCGGTAATGGCGGTCGCCGCAAGGGCTATCCCGAGGCCCGCCTTCTTGATCAATCCACTCATCATCGAACCTCCAGTTACAGATACGCTCGGTTCAGTCACACCCACTGCATCGGCAACGCACCGGCTGCGAGCGTGTTTCATCTTCTGCGCGAGTCGTGGTGAACGCGCGAGGAATGGACCGTTAAGCAGAGGTTTAGGAGAGGCTGACGGTAAGCTGGCGACGGAGGTGGACCGGTCAACACTGTGTCGACGGATCAAGCAGCCGCGTAACTCTAATTCCTCCCCGGCACGGGGAGGGGGACCATCCGAAGGATGGTGGAGGGGGCCCTCCACGAGCGCACCGCACGCGGCACTCCCCCTCCACCATTCGCTTCGCGAACGGTCCCCAGTTCGGGGTCGATCGTGCTCCCAGCACGATCTTGGATTGCCGGGGGCAATCCAACCCCGAACTCCGTTCCTGGGAGGAGTAGTTCTTAAGCGGCCTGCTTGGCGCGGCTGGCGCGCTTGCGCTCGTTCGAGTCGAGGTAGCGCTTGCGCAGCCGGATCGACTTCGGCGTCACCTCGACCAT
>NZ_CAXTEM010000014.1:0-58556 GCF_964243315.1 uncultured Sphingomonas sp.
ATCGTGGAAGTTGAGGGAACTGCCATGCAGGGCGACCCTGACCTCTCCCGGACCAGGATCTCCCGGGTGAACGCGCTCTTCCGCCACCAGGTTGTCCAGCCCGATCGGCGACTGCAACGCCATTGTCTTCATGCCAAGCTCCTCGAATGCGTGCGGCAAACGCTCGAACTCGGATGTTTGTCCCCGGGCGAATTCAAGCCGAACGGAGCGACGTTCATGCCGCGGTCTAAGACTGCCGGCTCCAGCCGGGTGGATAGTTTGGCAGCGCGGATCGTTCTTGCAGCCTGCCGATAATGCCTGGAGTAATCAGTTGACCAACGTCGCGCTCGTCGCCGGTGCAAATGGCATCATTGGGAAGGCTTTGCTGGAAGAGATCGCGCGGACGTCGGCGTGGCGGGGCACGGCTCTGTCGCGGCGCAATGGCGATTACGTCGTCGATCTCGAAGATGCGGAGGCGAGCCGGGCGGTCCTGGCTGGCGCGCGCGAGGTCACTCACGTCTTCTATGCAGCCTATGCCCCGGGTGGCGGGCTCGGCGAAGAAGACAGGCGCAATTCGACGATGCTCCGCAACCTGCTCGACGGGCTTGAAGCGGGGGGCGCGGCGGTCGACCGGGTGGTGCTGTACCAGGGTGCAAAGGTCTATGGCGTCCACCTCGGTCCGGTGACGACGCCGTTCTACGAAGACGAGAACCCACGCCCGATCGGCCCGAACTTCTACTTCACGCAGGAACGCGAGCTGCAACGGCGCCGCGCCGCAGGTGGACCGGAATGGTCGATCCTGCGGCCGGACGTCGTCGTGGGCGACGCGGCCGGGAACGCGATGAACATCGCCACCGTCATCGGCGCCTATGCTGCTTTGTCTGCGGCTGATGGAGCAGCGTTCCGCTTTCCGGGATCTCGCAAGACCTATGACGATTACCTGGCCCAAGTGACCGACGCGCATGCGCTGGCGCGCGCAAGCCTGTGGGCCGCGATCGCCCGGGAGGCTTCGGGCGAGGCGTTCAACTATGTCCATCCGCCGTTCCGCTGGCGGCGCATGTGGGAGAAGATCGCGCTGCACTTCGGATTGGAGACCGGCGAGCCGATCCCGTTCTCGCTAGCCGCGCACATGCCCGCACTCGAGCCCGTGTGGCAGCGATTGTCAGCGGGCCTCGTTCAGACGGACTATTCGAAGGCGGTGGGGTGGGGCTTCGGCGACTTCATCTTCGGCACCGAGGCCGATGTGATCTCGGACATGACCAAGATCCGCCTCGCCGGCTTCCGCGACGATCTCGACCCCGTGGATGCACTGATCGGCGCGATCGAGCGCCAGCAAGCCGCTGGCGTGATCCCGCGTATCGAAGCCGACCGTCAACGAGCCGTTTAGGCGCTGGAGCTACGTTGTCGTGGGCGGTCACGTAAAACGGTTGGCAGGGCTTGCGGAAGCTGCGGCGAGGGTGGCGTCGCAGTCGGACCAGATAGGTTGCGGATTGTGCAGCCGGCCACTGGGACAACGCACAGAGTGGCATCACATCGTGCCGAAAAGCGAGGGCGGCACGGAGACGACGCCGCTTCACCCGATCTGCCACCGGACGATCCATGCCTTCGTCGCCAATCGCGAGCTGGCGACGGCTTACGCGACGATGGACCAGTTGCGCACCCGCGACGACATCCGTCGATTTCTACGATGGATCGAGGACAAGCCACCGGATTTTCGTGCGCCGACGAGGCGACAACGTCTGCCTTGACGACGCTTCGTCGAGCGATGGTGATTTCGCGGGAACCTGCGCCGATGTCAGCCGTAAAATCATGAGGCGAAAGGAAGCAGGAAGTCATCATGCGCTCACGATCGAAAAGCCTGATCTTGGCGGGGTCCGCCGTCGCAGCGGCCGGCGTCTGGGCATTGTCGCGCAGTGCCCGTCGTTCGGACGATCCGGCCGATCGCGCCCGTGCGACCTACCCGCCGCTGGATGTCCCGAAGCCAGCGGGCGAAGGCGTTTGGATCGTCGACAGCGGGCCGATGAACGCGATGGGTCTCAAGCTGCCCGTCCGCATGACGATCTTTCGGCTGAGCAACGGAGATCTGGTGCTCCACTCGCCGACGCCTTTCTCTACGGCGGTGGCCGCGTCGGTCGAAGCTCGGTCGCGTGCGCCATCTTGTGGCCCCGAATGTCGCCCACTGGACTTTCCTCACCGACTGGCAACGCGCCTATTCTGACGCCACCACATGGGCCGTGCCAGGCCTGCGGGACCGAGCGCAGGTTCGTGCATCGGCCGTGCGGATCGATGCCGATCTCGGCGAGGCAGCACCCGCGGAATGGGCGGATACGCTCGATCAGGGATTGGTCGTGGGGGGCGCCGGCTTCAACGAGGCCTGGTTCTTTCATCGGCAGACCCGGACGCTGGTGCTCGTCGATTTGATCGAGAACCTGGATGACGAGAAGCTGCCGCCGATCGCGCGGTTGCTGATGCGGGCCGCTGCCGCCACGCGGGGTACGACGGCCCGTTATCTGCGCCTGCCGGTCCGGCTGGGCGGGGCAGAAGCGAAGAAGGCTATCCGGGCGATCGTGGCACTGGAGCCCGCCCAGGTGATCTTCGCCCATGGACGCCACTTCGACAGCGACGGCGCGGCAAGACTGAAGCAAGCGTTCGCGTGGCTGATCTGATCTCGACCGACGAGCCGCCCTTGCCGCCGTCGGCTCACGATTGTTTCGTTCACCCCTTCGCCGCCGTCGCGGCAAGCTCCTCGAGATCCAGGTCGTGTTCGAGGTCGTGGAGCGTCTCGTCGTCGATACACCCGGTGCGGTGCAGCCGGACGAGTTCGGCGCGGCCGGCCGCAGCCGCCATGATGATGACGTCAAAATGGCTGGCTATCGCCGCATCCCTCTCCTCCTTCGTGCCGTCGAACGCATCCGCCGCGGTCGCGCGGGTCCGATAGCGTCGGAGCAGCTGGGGATGGACGACGGTGCCTTCGGCATCGACTGCCTCGCGCTCGACCACGGCCAGCTGCGCCTGGAATATCATCGACTCGGCGGCGGGCAAATCGAGCGGCGCGCGGGCGCTGCCGTCGTCGGGCGGCTTCGCCCAGTTTATGACTCTTCCGAGCGACGTGCCCTGCACCAGCACGGTGACGAGGATCACGACGAAGGCGGTCACGAGCATCAGGTCCCGCGCCGGCATCGCCTCCGGCAGCGAGAGCGCGACCGCCAGCGTCACCACTCCCCGCATCCCCGCCCAGCTCATTACCACAGCAGCGCGGGCGCCGAGCGGTTGCTGACGAGTCCACCCGACGCGGCGAACGGCGCGTACGCCGGCATCGACGACGAAGATCCAGACGAAGCGCGCGGCGACGACTGCAAGGACGATGAGCAAGACCGGCTCTGCCATCGTGTTCACCACCACGCCGAGCCCGCCCACCCGGTCCAGCAGGCTCCTCAGCGACAGTCCGATGAGCAGGAAGACGGCGGCTTCGAGCAGGAACACAAGCACCTGCCAGAAGGCCAGCGCGCGGATGCGCACGCGCGCCGTGAATACGACGTGCTGGTACCAACCGCAGGTCAGGCCCGCCGTGACGACGGCGATGACGCCGGAGACGTGCAGCAGTTCGCCCGCGATGTACGCGCTCCAACAGACCAGCACGGTCGCTGCGATCATCAGGGTGTCGTCGCCGAGCCGGCGGAGCAGGAGCACCCAAAGCCCCCCGATCGCCGCGCCCACGGCAATGCCGCCCACGACCAGCAGGAAGAAGGTGCCGGCCGCCGCGCCCGGATCGAAGCTGCCGGTCAGTACGGCCGCGACGGCGAAGCGGAAGAGGACCAGCCCCGCGGCATCATTCAACAGGCTTTCGCCCTCCAGCAGGGTCGTCAACCGGCGCGGCAACTTGACCCGCTGCAACACGGCGCGGGCGGACACCGCGTCTGGAGGGGACAGGATCGCGCCGAGCGCGACGCAGGCTGCCCAGGGAAGCTCGGGCACGAGCAACCTGGTCACGACGGCAACGACCGCGGTGGTGAAGAAGACCGCACCGATCGCCAGCGACAGGATGCCGGCCATGTGACGTCGGAACGGCGCGATGGCGGTGAACCATGCGCCGTCCATCAACAAGGGCGGCAGGAAAAGCACGAGCACCAGTTCCGGATCGATCGCTATCCCTTGCAGACCGGGTACGAAGGCCACCGCGCAACCACCGACGATCAGCGCCGCGGCGGGCGGCAGCGACAATCGGCGCGCCAGATAATGGAGCCCAAGCACCACCAGGAACATGCCGATGATCAGCTCAAAGTTCGCCGCTGCATGCACGAAGCTGCCCCCTTTGCGCTTGTCGGGAGGCGCTGTGCAATCTGGCCCGAGCGTCGTCAATGTCACGGCGGACCGAACTGGTCGGTCAGCCATCTACACGCCCGCAAGCGAGCGGGCGGGCGTAGGCGAGCGGCTGGACCGGAGCGCACCTCCTCGCACGTATGAGGAGTAGCCGTCCCTTCGTCTCCGACATCGGGCAGATAGTCGCCATTGCATTTCACGCCGGAGCATCGAGGCGCTCAGACGTTAAGGCACCGGTAGATCTCGGAGAACATCATGCCAGGCCCTGTCCTCTTCACCCCCTATCGCGTCGGCTCGCTGGAGCTCGCGAACCGCATCGTCATCGCGCCGATGTGCCAATATTCGGCCGAGGGCGGCTGCATGACCGACTGGCATCTCATCCATCTCGGACAGCTGGCGCTATCGGGTGCGGCGCTGCTGACGATCGAGGCGAGCGCCGTGACACCCGAGGGACGCATCACCTATGGCGACGTGGGGCTGTATGACGATGCCAGCGAAGCTGCGATGGCGCGGGTGTTGGAGGGCGTGCGTCGCTGGTCCGACATACCGTTCGCGATCCAGCTGGCGCATGCGGGCCGCAAGGCGTCGTGCGCGAAGCCCTGGGACGGCGGCAAGCAGATCCCACCCGACGCCACAAACGGCTGGCAGACCGAAGCGCCGTCCACCCTGGCGTTCGAGGGGCATGAGAACCCGCCGTCGGCACTGGACGCGGGCGGACTGGTGCGGATTCGCGAGGCGTTCGCGTCGGCCGCGGTCCGCGCGAAGCGGCTCGGGATCGACGCGATCCAGCTGCACGGGGCGCATGGCTATCTGCTGCACGAGTTCCTATCGCCGCTCTCCAACCAGCGCGACGACGTTTATGGCGGCAGCCTCGAGAACCGGATGCGGTTTCCGCTCGAGGTGTTCGACGCCGTCCGGGCGACGTTCGACGGGCCGGTCACGATGCGAGTTTCCGGCAGCGACTGGGCCGAAGGCGGCTGGGATTCGGCGCAGACGGTGGCCTTCGCCAAGGCCCTCGAGGCGCGAGGTTGTGATGCGATCCATGTTTCGAGCGGTGGGCTGACTCCGACCCAGCAGATTCCGGTCGGACCGAGTTACCAGGTGCCGCTCGCGCGTGATGTGAAGCAGGCAGTGACGATGCCGGTCGTGGCGGTGGGCATGATCACCGACTTCGAACAGGCCGAAGCGATCGTCGGAACCGGGGATGCGGACTTGGTCGCGATCGCGCGGGCAGCCTTGTACGACCCGCGTTGGCCCTGGCATGCCGCTGCGGCACTCGGCGGCACCGTGAAGGCGCCACCGCAATATCTCCGCAGCCAGCCCCGGCGATACAAGGATCTACTTAGCGGCTAAACGGTCGTCGGTGGTCCGGGCACGCCGGCCCGCCTGATGCGTTATCGCCGGATGATCGCACCAGCCATCCTCGCAGCGGCAGCCATGCTGGCTGCGTCATTGCCAAGCATCTCGGCGCTGAAATGGGAGCGGCGAATCCTGCTGGTCTGCGCGCCGAGCGCGGAGGACCCGGCTTTCCAACAGCAGCGCCGCATCGTGGCAAGCTGGAAGGCCGGCGCGAAGGAGCGCGACCTCATCATAGTCGAGATCGTCGGCGACAAGGTGGTCGGCGCGAGCGATCGGGCAGACGCGCTTCGAACACGCTACGATCTGCCGAACGATGCCTTCGCCGTGATGCTCATCGGCAAGGATGGCGGCACCAAGCTGCGTCGGACGGAGCCGATCCCGGCCGTCACGCTCGAGGGCACCATCGACGCGATGCCGATGCGCCGCGGCGGGGGTCGGTGAGACCTGCGTCGCTGATCGTCCGATCCGCTCAAAGCGGCGCGTAGATCTCCTCCAGCCGCGCTCGTGTGCCCTCGACCCGTTCCAGGTGCGGATACCGCAAGCCGCCGTCATATGGGACGACGATCGAGCGCACCTGCTTGCCGGCCTCAACGAGCAGCTCGATCGGCTCACCCTCGCCGCTGCGTGCGACCGCCTGTTTGAGGGCGTCGGCGGCAAAGGCGGCGCCGTTCACCGCGAGCAGCTTCGCGCCGACTGTCAGGCCAGCCGCGAATGCAGGGCTATCCCATGTCACGTCCTTCAGCACACCTTGCGGATCGACCGTGACGCCGATCGAGAAGCTGAGGCTTACGATCCCGGATACCGCGTCCGAACAGGCGGAAAAGGGGTTCGGCCGATCGCGGTAGACCAGCCGATATCCGCCGCGGGCGATCCCGTCGAGCTGCGTGCCTTCTCGCTTGCCCTCGAGTTGTTCGGTGAAGAACCCGGTCCAGTCGAACGGCGCGATCGCCTGAAGCGTAGCGATCACGTCTTCGAAGACATAGGTGTCGGTGATCCGCCACTCGCCGTCGTTCTGCCCGAAGAACGCCCGTGCGAAATCGTTCAGCGACCGGGTGTCACCCGACAGTTCGCGCAGCCGCGTGTCGACGTCGAGCCAGATCAGCGCGCCTTCCGAATAATAATCTTCGCTGCGCTGCCAGCTGGTCCATGGCAACGGATTGCGCGCCGCGATGATCGGGTCGCGGGTGGTGTCGATCATCGGCCGCCAGCGGCTTCCAGGCCTGGTGTCATAGGTAGCGGCGGTGTGCGCGAGCGCGCCGAGCGCCTGGTCGAACGTCCATAAGCCGGATCGAGCACATAGCAGGCGGCACCAATATTGGGTTTGCCCCTCATAGACCCACATCAGGCTGTTGCGGATCGGCAGTTCGAAGCAGGGCGACCAGGAATCGGCGCCCTTGCGATGCTTGCCGTTCCAGCTGTGGACATATTCGTGCGGCACGGTGTCGCGCCGCACGAAGGTGTTCTCCCAATCATTGAAATAGCCGGGAATGCTGACCGCATCGAACGATCGATGATGTTCGACACCCATGCTGCTCATCTCATCACTGAGTGCCAGCAGCATCTCGAAATGATCGAAGTGCCGGGCGCCGAACAGGCGATCGCATTGCGCGACCAGCGCGGCGTGCGCCGCAATCTGTTCGGGCGTCGCGTCGAGCAGTTCCGGCCGGTCCGCGGCCAGATTAAGCCTCACCAGCCCGGCATCGTCCAGCGGCACCTGGCGAAAATGGCGCCCCGCCAGCACCGGCGAGTCGACGAGCACGTCGAGCGGTGCGCGCATGAAGCGTATGGTGTCCCTCTCCCTGCCCTCCTGATCGAGCGCGCACGCTAGCTGCCACCCTTCCGGCAGCGTGAGGCTCGCCTCGACGTGGATCTGGCGGACGAAATGGCCGGCCGGATAGAGCACTACGGTGTTCCACTGCAGCGCCAACATCTCCGAGGTGACAATCACCCGGCCTTGCGACGGCTGCGTGGGCGAGAGGAATTGGAAGGCCGCCTCGATCTCCGTAACGCCTTCAGGCACATCCAGGGCGAAGGCGTTGACGGTCACGGGGTGCCGCGTCCAGTCGAGCTCACGACCGTTGGCGGTGATGACGAGCCCGGCGAACAGCTCGATCGGCGCCTGCGGCGCGTGGAAGCCCGGCAGCCATTTGGGATAGAGCAGCATCGTCCGCCCCGGGCGTTCGACGGGGATAATCACGCGCGCCTGGTAGATGCGACGATCGATGTCGGTGACGTCGACGGCGAGGCGAACCACGCCTTCATAGGGTACGTCCTGGGGCTCAGGAACGGGATCGGGCTGCGGTGTGGGCTGGGGAAGATCGACCATGAGGATCAGCGTTGGCGGGCATACCCGTGACTGTCGTTAACATGCGACAGCAGGATCTAGGGTGCTGATGTCAGGCCGACGCCGATAGTGGTGATGTACGTTAATGCCTCCGTATTCGGCGAGACACTGGCGAGCCTGTCAATCATTGACGAGTGGATCAGGGTCGCAGCGCGACATCGTCACGGTCGTCCAGATCCTCGCCGAGATCGTCGGCGTCGAAGGCATCCTGGACATCATCCTCGTCCATCGCGTCTTCGTCCATGTCGAGCTCGGCATCGACTGTCCCGACCTCCTCCGCCTCCATGACGAGATCATCGATCGGCTCGTCCTCCGGATCGTCGCTCTCCCCGGCAAAAACATCCGTGAGCAGCAGACCGTCGGAGGGGCCGCCGCGCATCACTTCCAGGATCTCGGCGCCCTGACTTTCGTCATAGCCCTCCTCGTCCATGCCGCTGCCGTTGCTGATCCCGATATTGCGATTGCCGACCATGATGAACTCCTTTCGCCGACTGTACCTTCAGGTGGGCCTCTCGGCCGTTCCAAGAAGCGGGGTGGTCAAGGTTCACGCGAGGTGGCGTTGATGTTGGGACGGTCGTCGTCGACATCGGCACCCGCCTGCCCTCCACCATAATAGCCTTGCTCGGTCTGGCCGCCATGACCCAGAAACTTGCCGAATCCGCCCGGCGCCTTCTTGCCGGTGTGCGGGTTGGGGTACGCGCCGCCATCGCTCTCACCCTTGCCGCCGGCGTCTACACCGCCGTCCTTGTCGGGGCGATCGGCGACGCCGTCATGCGCACCGTCGTGCGAGGTGCTCATCGCCTGCATGGGTTGCTTGTCAGGCATCGACTTCTCCGTTGCTTGCGCCGCGACCGCCGAGCATACCGAACACAACACCGAAAAATTCGCTAAGTTGCTGTAAGAAAGCCAGTATCAATGCAGGTTAACGCAAAAATTTGAGAGCGATGCGGGCACTCGGCTTACACGGGTCAACCAGATCAACATGACACGAGATTGTTTTTCGACACGTCTCGATGGCCGCAGCCACGGTCGTGAAAAGTGAGTGGCCGCCGTATTAACGTGCATGAAAGCGGTCCCAGATCGGCGGCCTATGACCTCGACCGATGGATACCCCGAAACCCGAAATTCCCCGTGACGACTACGTCGAACGACGTGAACGCCTGCAACGCGACCTAGCGACTCGTGCGTTGCACCCACGCGTTGCTTCCATCCACAACGAGTTGGCCGATCGCTACGCAGACCAGTCGTTCGAACAGGTCCGAACGGCGCTGGGCGATAACATCTAGGACGTGGCTCTCTCAGCCCGCGCAAAGCGGCGTTCGTCGTGGGCTCCCGCGCCAATCGGCAGATCGCGGCCGTAAACGTCCGGCTGCAAGGTGATCCGCCCGTCGCGAACCATCGCGGTAAGGTAGGTGATGTAGACCGGCACGGGGGCGGGCAGATCGACGCGCTGCTCCGCCGTTCCATCCGCTGCGGGCATGCTCCCACGAAACAGCCAGCGAGCCAGCCGCGGTGCGTCCTCGACCCGCACGCAACCCGAACTGAGGCGCCGATCCGATCGCTTGAACGCCGCCTTGTCGGGCGTGTCGTGGAGATAGATGCCGAGCCGGTTGGGCAGCATGAACTTCATGCGGCCCATCATGTTGCGGGGCCCTGGCGTTTGTCGTGCGCGCAGTTGGACAGTGCCGACGGCGACCGCATGCCAATCGACCTGAGACGCTTCGATCCGCCGCGCGGATGGCGTCCAGTTGGACAACAATTCGAGTTGCTGCTGCTTGAGCAAGCCGGGCCCGTCGCGCGCGATCGTCGCAGCGCGGTGCGCCATCAGGTCGGGAGGCAGGTTCCAATAAGGATTGACGACCGCGAAGCCGATCGAAGCGGCGATCATCGGTGTCGGCATCGCCGCCTTGCCGATCACGACCCGCATCGTTGCCGCCTCACGATCGCCCTCGATCATATGCAGCGTTGCGGTCGCGGTATTGACCAAAGCGTAGCGATCGCCGGGGCGTGAGGGCAGATCTCGCGCGCGGTCGAGATTGGCTTCGATCCGCGCCATCCGCTCGCGGGGCAAGGGCCCTGCCGCAAGTTCGACGGCATAGGCGGCGCGGAGCCGATCATAGACGGGGTTCACGCGCGCGACCGTTGCGAGATATCCGGATAGCGACGGCGCCGCGGCGGCCTGCGCTAACACGTCCTCGGCGGAAGGTGGTGACCCGCGGCGGAGCGGTTCGACATAGATCATCGGGCGCGTCGATGCCCGTAGCGCCGTTACATAATCGGCTAGCGCGGCGGATAGCGCGAGTTCGGTCGTCGCAATGTTATGAGCGGGTCGAGCCACTGTAGCGCGCAACCTCTCCGCCCCGAGACGCAAAGGGTCCAGACCGTCCGCCCGGGCACCGGCGAGCATCGCGACGAGGACGCGTGCTTCGGGCCGCAGCCCTTCGGGGCCGAACCACAAGGGAGCGAACCCGCGTTTCTGGTAGAAGGCGGCGACCGCGTCGTTGGAGCGCTGCGTTAGTTGCTGCCGCAGCGTTTCCGATAGTTCGGCCGACCGAGCTTCGATCGATATAGGCGCGCCTGCGGCACCGCCGACGCCCGACGTCCCTGCGATCGCCGCGATCAACACAGCCGCCGGCCAGCACCGCGACGCGCGAAAGGCGCGACGCGGTGCCCCACCGGATGATGGGTGGTGCAGGGTCAGCCGCGCTCTCCCGCTTGCTGATACCCCCCCGACCCCGACGTACCTGAACCGCCATAAGCACCGCCGCTGGCGCCGCTGGTGGTTCCGCTACCGGTCCCCGATGTGCCGTAGGACCCACCCGTGGTCGTGCCGCCGCCGGTCGAGCCATAGCTGCCTCCGGCCGCACTACCACCCCCCGTGCCGGCGGTGCCGGTGCCGGTGCCGGTGTCCTGAGATCCGCCGCCCGGCGTGGAGCTACCCGTCGTCGAGCCGCTGGTGGTCGAGCCGCTCAATGTCGATCCGCCCGTCGTCGAGCCGCCCATTGTCGATCCGCCAGCGGTCGATCCGCCGGTGGTCGATCCGCCCATTGTCGATCCGCCAGTGGTCGAGCCACCGGTGGTCCCGCCGGTCGATCCGGTCTGCGATCCAGACGTCGTGCCGGCGCCGCCGGTTTGCGCCGTGGCCGCGCTGCCAATGATGAGCAGAGCCGCCGCACTTACAGTCGCCAGTTTGTCAAACATAAATCAATCCTCCACTAAGTACCTCTCCGCAGAAAACGCCGACAATTCTTCGGTGTTCCGCGATCCGATGCCGACTACTGAGTTCGTTAACGCATGTTTATCATATTGATGATCGCGTTTTCCAGCGGGAACAAGAATAGAGCGCCGCCGTTAGCTCGGATCGACGCACTTCTCCCGCTCTATTCATGGAACTTCCGATATGGCGATCAAATTGAAACCGCTCTCCGAACAGGTGATGGTCATCCTGGGTGGCGCCAGCGGCATCGGCCGCGCCACGGCGCAGCGCGCGGCGCGCAAGGGTGCGACCGTACTCGTCGCGGCGCGAGACACGGATGCGCTCGCCTCCATCGTCGACGAGATCACCCTCGCGGGTGGCAAGGCCGCCTATATCGCGTGCGACGTGACGGACGAAGCGCAGGTGCGGCATGTCGCGCGCGATGCGGTGGCGCGGTTCGGGCGTATCGACACCTGGGTGAATGTCGCCGGTGTGTCGGTCTATGCGCGTTTCGAGGACACCACGCCCGCAGAATTCCGGCAGATCATGGACGTGAACTTCATCGGCTTCGTTCACGGGGCGCAGGCAGCGCTCCCGTATCTTCGCGAACATGGCGGCGCGCTGATCGTCATCTCGTCGGTGGAAAGCATCGTGGCATTGCCGCTGCACAGCGCCTACAGCGCGTCGAAACACGCCATCGAGGGCGCGTTCGACGGCTTGCGCCGCGAACTGATGGCCGAAAAGGCACCCGTTTCGGTAACGAGCATCAAGCCAGCCACGATCAACACGCCGTTCTTCAGCAATGCGGGAAGCAAGCTCGACGTGATGCCGAAGGGGCCACCGCCGATCTATCAGCCGGAAATGGTCGCCGACTGCGTGCTCTACGCCGCCGAACATCCGGTGCGCGATCTGTTCGCGGGTGGGGCCGGCAAGGCGATGGCGGTCAACCAGAAGCTGGCGCCCGGCCTGATGGACGCGATGCTGGCGAAGTTCGGCATCCCCGCCTCGAAGACATCGACGCCGACGACAAACGGCCAAGGCGGGAACCTCTACATCGCGGAACCCGAGGACCGCACGCGGGGCGACTTCGAGCGCCGCGCGCGTCCGAGCGCCTATACCTGGCTCGAACTGCACCCGCTCGCGCGGACGCTGGCGCTCGGCGCGGTCGCGACCGGCGCGGTGGCCCTGCGCCGACGGGCGGTCGCCGAACGTCGGCGCACCCCCGAGCCGGTCGTCAAGTCGCTACCCGCACCGGAACAGCTCGTGAAGGGCGGCGGCAACGATGACGACGTCGTGTTGATCGAGGTGGAATATGCGGAGACAAGTATCGAGCCCGCACTATGATGTAGTTCGGATATTCTACGATGCCTCACCTCGAATTACGTCAATTAAATGGAGCTATGATCCATTTAACTCCGTCTAACAGACGTTGTTGCTACGCTGCAACGCGTCGACAATAGTTCTCCTGCGATGGAAATCTAGCAAGATGGAGCAGTTCCCTTGCCCATAGATGCCGACGGTCGGCATCGAAGGTTTGGATTTACTTATGTCACGGTCTGGCCATCGACACCTGCTGCTCACCGTTCTGCTCGGCAGCACTGCCTGGATAAGTAGCGCCGCGCTCGCGCAGGACGCCACCGATCTACCGGGGACACAGAGCCCCGGATCGCAGGCCAGTTCCACCGCCGGACCAGAGGCGAACACGCCCGCCGCGCCGGTCACCACGACCAACGACAATCAGGCGCAGGAAACCGGCGGCGACATCGTCGTCACCGGATCGCTGTTCCGCCGCACCAACGACGAGCAGCCATCGCCGATCACCACGCTGTCCGCAGAATCGCTGGCGCGCCGCGGCATCATCACCCCCGCCGATGCGATCCGATCGCTATCGTCGGACAATAGCGGATCGGTGCCGCTGTCGTTCACGGGCGGGTTCGCGAACGGTGCGTCGGGCGTTTCGCTGCGTGGCCTGTCGGTCAACTCGACCCTGGTGCTGTTCGACGGCTTGCGCGGTGCCTATTATCCGCTCGCGGACGATGGGCAGCGTAACTTCGTCGACCTGAACACCATTCCCAACATCGCGATAGATCGTATCGAGGTGCTGCGCGATGGCGCATCGTCCACCTATGGCGCGGACGCGATCGGCGGCGTCGTCAATGTCATCACCAAGAAGGAATTCAGCGGCTTCCAGGCATCTGGGCAAGCCGGCGTGTCCGAGCGCGGCGACGCTGCGGAGCAACGGTTCACCGCGCTGATCGGCACCGGCTCGCTCGAGGACGATCGGTGGAACGTCTATGCGGGCGGCGAATATTACCGGGCCGATCCGCTCGCGAACAGCGCCCGCGGCTTCCCATTCAACACCGGCGACCTGAGTTCGCTGACCTGCGGCACCGGCGCCACCACCCAGCCCTGCATCAACGGCAATCCGGGGGCCAGCACCGCGGGGGCGACGACCAGCGCCGTCGTCCGTCCTGCCACGCAGCCGGACCCCAACAACCCCTTCAACATCCTGAACGCGGGTGCGGGCACGTTCCAGGTCCTTAACCCGAGCGGCTGCGGCGCCGGAACGATCCCGCGCAGCACCGCCGCCGGCAGCAACTTCTGCGAACAGGATATCATCAACCAGTACAGCCAGATCCTGCCCGAGCAGGAACGCATCGGCGTCACCGCCAAGGGCACGGTCGCGTTGGGTGACGATGTGCAGGCCTATGCCTCGGCGACCTACTTCCAGAGCCGCGTGAGCAGCACCGGCACCCCGTCCACGATCCGGTCAACCAGCCCGGTCTACACCGCGAATACAGTGCTACCGGTCTATGTATGCGCCGCGGGAACCGACTGCGCCACCGCAACCGACCGGCAACTGAACCCCAACAATCCGTTCGCGGCGACCGGGCAAGCGGCGCAGATCTACTACCGCTTCGGCGATATTTCGCAGAGTAGCGAGACGCTCAGCCGCACTTACCGGGGTGCGCTGGGGGTGCATGGCACGGTCGGTGACGGCTGGCGGATCTCAGCCGACGTGACCGGGATGTACACCGATCTCGACCGCACCGGCCGAGGGTATCTGAACGTCCCCGGTCTTACCGCCGCGATCAACACCGGCGCGTACAACTTCAGCGATCCTTCGCAGAACACCGCCGCGATCCGCGAACAGATCTCGCCGACGATCCGCACGCCCGCCAGCTCCGAATTGTACATGGGACAGATAACCGTGACCAAGGATCTGTTCGAACTGCCGGGCGGTCCGTTGCAGCTCGGCGTCGGCGGCTCGGTGCGCTACGAGGCGATCGACGCGCCGAGCGCCAATCCGAACAACCAGACGATCACGCTCAACGGCTATTCGGCGAACGGCGACCACTGGATCGAAGGCGCCTTCTTCGAGCTGAACGCCCCGGTGCTGAACATCCTCGACGTCAATCTGTCCGGCCGGTACGACCATTATTCGGAAGGCTATAGCCGCTTCTCGCCCAAGATCGGCGCCAAGCTGACGCCGATCCCCGAACTCGCGATCCGCGGGACCTATTCGCAAGGCTTCCGCGCGCCGCAATTCGCCGAGACGACCGGCAGCGTGGTCGGTTTCACGACCACCAACCCGGGTTCCATCGAGTCGGTTTGCACGCAGCATGGCGGGACGTTCACGTCCGGCAGTTGCGCGGGCGGCAGCGCCTATACCAATCCCTATTCCATCGGGTTCTTCAGCGTCGGCAACCCGGATCTGCGTCCGGAGAAGTCGCGAAGCTTCACGGTCGGGGCAGTGTTCCAACCGGTACGGTGGTTCAGCGCGACGGTCGATTATTTCAACGTGCGCAAGACCGACGTGATCTCGGCCGGTCCGCTGTCGTCCCAGGCACTCGACGCCTATTACGCGGGCACGGCGCTGCCGCCGGGCTATACCTATACATTGAATGCGCCGGATCCCGACTTCCCGCAGGCCATTCGCACGGTGTCGATCGTCAACTCGCCGTTCCAGAATGCGGCGGCGCAGTTGGTCGACGGCATCGACTTCACCGCCAGCGTGCAGCTGCCGGTCGCAAGCGAGGTGCGGTTTTCCAGCTCGCTCGAGGTGACCGCGTTGCTGCGGTCCAACTTCACGCCAGGACCGGGCGAGCAGGTCCAACGCTGCGTCGGCACGCAGGGTCCCTACATCACCTCGTCGGGTGCAGGGACGCCGCGCTGGCGCGGCAACTGGTCGAACACGATCGATGCCGGCCCGGCGACGTTGACCGCTACCGCCTACTATACCAGCGGCTATCGCAGCACCGCCGAGGATCAGAACGGCGCCGGCACCGGTTCCGATTGCTCCACCGCGCTCTATGATCCCGCGTTCTGCCGCACGAAGGAGTATATCCAGGTAGACTTGGTCGGCAGCGTCAAGGCCGGCGACAACTTCACCTTCTACGTGAACGTGATCAACGCGCTGGACGAGAAGCCGCCGTTCAATCCCGCGAACTACGCCGCGGTCAATTACAACCCGACCTATTCGTTCGGCGGCATCATCGGCCGAACGTTCCGCGCGGGCGCCAAGGTCAGCTTCTGAAGAGGACTGGCGGAGGGATCATCAACCTATCGGCAGCTTGCCTGTGGTTGATGATCCGTCAGGCGACTGACCGCCCTTGCGGTATTTGGCGAAGATGAACGACCGCTACCACGAGCGGGCGGTCCGCTAACGCGTCGGGAACGGCCTTCAGCACGAGGGTTGTGCGCAGTGACAGCCGGTAATGCATGCCATACGAATACGCGAAGACGAGGAGCACCTGTGAGCCGCGCGCGACAATGAGCGCGAACCCCCGCCCGTATTAGGCACGCGTTACGGCGCCGTATTGCCGGATTTGAGAGCTCTCTTGGCGTCGAAGACCGCGTCGGCAGCTTTGCCGCTTACCCGATCTACGTCTTCGTTGAACTGCTCCACGATCGCGGGTGCAGTGAGCCCGTCCATGCCTTGGCGGACGAGACGGCCATATTCCTGACGCGTACCTGCCTTTGCGAACATCTGCGCCTTGAACTCCGTCAAGGCCGCCTCGAACTTGAGGCGATCTTTCGGTCCTAGGTCGCGCTTGGCGGCGCTGAGGCTTTGCTCGTAGGCCTGCTGGCTGCTTCCATCGATCACGGTCGGGCTATCGTCGTTCGCGCCGCACGCTGCGACCGAGAGGCACAACGTCACTAGGATTGCTAGACGCACAAGAACTCTCCCTAGACGCAGCAATCATCGCGATGCCGAATGGTTGCCTCCAATGACCTCGCAAGCGCGAAATTGGCCCTCGGGCGCTTGCACGCGAGGGAGAGGGTCGCAACGCGAATGACTGCAATGTACCGTCCGGTCTTAGGTGGCCATGTTTGCCGGGCAACAAAGCCGCCATTCGCGCGTACTTTCTTCTCTCGTTCAGATCGCGCAGAACGTCACCATGGCGTCAGATTTGAAAACCGTCACCTTCATCGTCGACCAAACGTCCGGCGCTGGGGATGTTCGCGCTAAGCCGATGTTCGGCGAGTACGGCATCTATTGCGACGGCAAGATGGTGGCGATGATCTGCGATGATCAGCTCTTCGTGAAGCCAACGCCCGCCGGGCGATCGATCGCTCGGAACGTAGGCGAAGCTCCGCCATACCCTGGGGCGAAGCCATGCCTCCTCATCGATGCCGAGTACTGGGATGACCGCGACTGGCTGACGGAGCTTTTCCGCGTGTCCGCAGCTGCTCTTCCCCGTCCCAGACCCCGCGCCAAGCGGTCAAGTTCAACAAAAGCCGAGTGAAGTGAACGAGGATCAGATCGAGGTGCGGGCCGACACTCACGAGCATTCCGGAGGCGTTCTGCAGCGCTGATCGTACGCTAACGATCTGTCCTCCCAAGTGGGGAACGAGCGTCAGCTTTGACGAATACGTACACCGCCGTCGAACGGCTGTAAGTGGGTCCTTGTAGCGCCGTCCCCGTCCGCGCGCGCGGTCCGCGTTTAGACCCCTGGCGATCAACTATTGGCGATCACGACCGCGCGCGTGTTGAGGTAAGCTTCGAGCGCCTCCGGGCCGCCCTCGGTTCCATAGCCCGAATCCTTCAGCCCCCCGAACGGCAATTCCGCCGAACCCGCGGCCGGCGTGTTCACCCACAGCATGCCTACCTCCACCCGACGGGCCAGCAGGTCGGCACTGGCCAAGGATCGGGTAAAAGCGTAGCCGGCAAGGCCGTAGGACAAGCGATTGGCTTCCGCGATCGCTTCCTCCAGCCGATCGAAGCCGCGGATGCCCGCCACCGGGCCGAACGGCTCCTCATTGAAGAGCTTGGCGTCTAGCGGCACGTCGGTCAGCACGGTGGGTTCCCAGAAATTGCCTTCCGCCCCGATCCGCTCACCGCCGGTGAGTACGGTCGCCCCGCGCTCGACGGCGTCTTGCTGGAACTCCGCCATCGCGGCGAGCCGGCGTGGATTGGCGAGCGGGCCCATCTGCGTATCTTCAGCGAGCCCGTGACCGACCTTCAAACCCCGGGCGAGATCCGCGAGCGCAGCGGCAAACTCCTGCTTGACGCTACGGTGAACCAGAAACCGGGTGGGCGAGATGCACACCTGTCCGGCGTTGCGAAACTTGGCTGCCCCCGCGCTCTTCACGGCAAGTGCGACATCGGCATCGGCACAGACGATCACCGGCGCATGACCGCCCAACTCCATCGACACCCGCTTCATGTGCTGACCGGCCATGCCCGCCAATAACTTGCCCACCGGCGTGGAGCCGGTGAACGTGATCTTGCGGATGACAGGACTGGCGATCAGATACTCAGAAATCTCTGCAGGATTGCCGAAAACCAGGCCGAGCACCCCTTCGGGAAGCCCGGCATCCTGGAACGCCCGGATCAGGGCCGCGGGGCTGGCGGGGGTCTCCTCGGGAGCCTTGACGATCATCGAGCATCCGGCAGCGAGCCCGGCGCCGATCTTGCGGACGATCTGATTGATCGGGAAATTCCATGGCGTGAAGGCGGCGACCGGGCCGGCCGGATCCTTGATGACCATCTGCCGAACCGCGGGATTGCTCCGGTGCGGGACCAGCCGGCCATAGACGCGGAAGCCTTCCTCGGCGAACCATTCGATGATGTCGGCGGCGGCAAGCGTTTCGCCGCGCGCCTCAGCGAGCGGCTTGCCTTGCTCTTGGGTGAGCAGCAACGCGATGTCGCCCGCCCGTTCGCGCAGCAACGCAGCAGCCGCCCGCATGATCTTACTGCGTTGTGCAGGCATGAAATCGCGCCATGTCTCGAAGCCACGTTGTGCGGCGGCGAGCGCGATGTCGAGATCGCTCCGGCCGGCATGCGCGACCCGGCCAATCTCTTGTCCGGTTGCCGGGTTGCGAACCGAAAGCGACCGCCCGTCGATCGCATCCCGCCACTCGCCACCGAGGAAAAGCTGAGTGTCAAGGTAAGCCATCGGGTTAACTCCAGACGAAAAGACGCGCTGAACTAGATGGGCAGCACTTCAACGAAGGCAAGCTGCTCTCATCGGCTGCCATTTCAGGATGCTCGGCAGCAGCCGCAACCGATGACGCCGAGCCAAGTGTTGAGGAGAGAAAGCTTAGCGCGAACGACCGTTCAAGGTCGTCTTGTCGCCAAGATTTAACGTCGAGGCCCAAGCCTCGCTCTTAAAGAGCTAGCGCTCGGTAAGCCGCCTGGCCCGACGTGACGCCGCTATCGATAGAGTCCGTCAGGACAGCGGCCCCTCCGCGATGCGAAGGAGCCGCCGGCTTACGTCAGGCCGCCGCGCCGCCATCGATGTTGAGCGTCGTGCCCGTGATGTAGCTCGCATCAGGCCCGGCGAGGAACGAGACCGCGCCCGCGATTTCCTCGACGTTGCCATACCTGCCGAGAGGAATAAACCCGATCATTTGCTGCGCGAACTCGCCGTCGGCCGGGTTCATATCGGTGTCGATCGGCCCTGGCTGCACCGTGTTGACCAGGATGTTGCGCGATGCGAGATCCTTCGCCCAGCCGCGTGCCAATGCTGCAACCGCGGCCTTCGTCGCGCTGTAAACCGCGGTCGCTGGAAAGGCGAGTTCGCCCGATACGCTGCCGATCAAGATGATCCGTCCGCCGTCGCGGATGTGAGGCAGGGCGGCGCGGGTGCCGACGTGCAAACCTTTGACGTTGACGGCGAACTGGCGATCATAGGTATCGTCGGTGTCCTCGGCGACAGCAGAGAATTCGGCAATGCCGGCATTGTGTACCAGGATGTCGATCGCGCCTAACGCTGCGGCCGCCTGCTCGACGCCAGCCCGCTGCGAAGCAGCGTCGGCAGCATCTGCCTGGAACGCGAAGGCCGTGCCGCCAGCGCCTCCGATCGCTGCGACGGTCGCGTCCGCCGCCGCCTTGTTGCCGGCATAGGTGATCGCAACCGCTGCGCCGTCGGCTGCCAGCCGCTTGGCTATCGCCGCGCCGATGCCGCGTGATCCGCCGGTGACGAGCGCCTTCTTGCCCTGAAGCGACATGTAATTTCTCCAAATTGTTGCCCGCGATCACGCCACTGTGCGCTGTCGGCCGACCAGCAGATGGGACGCTTTACCAATAGTTCAGTATTGCCGAACTATGAAATCGACGAAGCATTCTTACATCGGCGTCATGCCTCGCTTCACCCATCCCCGGCTTGCGGACGTACCGCTCGACCTCGCGCTGCACGCGCTGGCCGATCCCAACCGGCTCGGCATGGTGGCGCGGCTGGCAGCGACCGAGCGGCTGAGCTGCACCGATGCGGCGCCCTGTGATTCCATCCCCAAGAGCACGCTTTCCAACCATCTGAAGCTGTTACGCGCCGCCGGGTTGATCGAGACGACACAATCCGGTCGCGAAATGATCAACACCCTTCGCCGTAGCGACTTCGACCAACGCTTCCCTGGTCTGCTCGACGCGGTGCTGGCTCATCAACCTTAGTGATGCGCGTGTGCAGTATGTAGTAAGTAGCGGAGTATAACCGTGGGCGGACTTCGGCTGGGAAGAGCCAAATTACCTCACTTGCGTCGATATACCATGATTGCCTCTCCGGAGTTCTTGGAAACTGCATGCAAATTCATGAAGTTTGTCCCTAAGCACATCAAGGAAGAGAGGCGCCTTGCGCGGGATGAGCTGCCCTGTCGGATCATTGCCAGAAAAGCTTCAAGACTGACGGCTGCAGGCTTTCACCGACCGATCTTTAGCCGCACGCCGATGACGACTGCGTCACGAACTCTGCGGTCGCCGCCGGGATCTACTATATATTGCACGTCTGGTTGTGCACTTAGCCACGACGTGAGGACCGCATTGTAGACCGCTTCGAACACGATCTCCCGCTTGCCGGCGTCCACGCCTTCGTTGCGCTGCGCGGCGCGGTAGCGCCGGCCGAAATCAGCTGCCGCAAACGACAGACCGATCTGGTCGCCGCCTCTGCTTTTGCTCAGACCTGAATAGACCAGGCCAACACCGAAATAGCGATGGACCGGATTGTACCGCGCATCAGCCAAGCCAAACCGCAGCCATCCGGCAAGACCTGCGGCATCATCGCTACGACCGCCTGTCAGACGGTGCTCGGCAAAGACGTAGACTCCTTTGTTGCCGCGGCGGGTGTCGCTGGAGGTGATGGGGGCGAACCGGGCGGTATAGCCCCACGTTCCGATCCCGGCCTTGGTGCCACCGCGCAAGTAGTTCAGTTCCGCCACGAGAAGCGCACCATCTTGCGAGGATAGCTTGATCGCGGTTCTTCGGGGATGATCGGGATCGCCCGGCACCCCATCGAGTATTGCCGCCCGCACGAGCCAATGACCGTCGAGTGCGGCCTCACCGCGCAGCGCCAGCGAGGTCTTCGGAAATATCGATGGGCCGCTTCGCCCTGATTGGGAAAAGTCAGGCCCGATCCCGTGCGAGGAGAGCAAGAAAAGCCCGCCGCTCTGCGTGGTGTCGAATTCGGAATTCAGGTTGTAGAGCCCAGCCTTCAGCGACCCTCGTCCACCGACGTCCTGTTCTATCCAGGCTTCGAACAATCGCGCCGCGCGTATACCGGTTTCGATGTTGGAGATCGTCTGAAAGTCACCGACCAGCTCCGATAGCGATCGGCCATTATTGTAGATCGCATAGGCAAACAGGCGTGCGCCTCGCCAACCGAGCGCCCGTTCGGCGTCGACCGCGACCTGCAGATCCAGGTTGTCGAGATACCGCGCGCCCTGTTCTATCCCACCGTCGACATTCGCCCGCAGCTCGGCTGTGTAAACCGCCGAGAATTCGACCGCTTTGCCGGCGCGCTCGTTCGCGGAACGAGGATAGCCGGTCGGACGCTCATCCTGGGCGAGGGCCGCCGTCGGGGTAGCGAGCAGCCCGAAGCAGATCCACAAAACCCGCTTGCTGCGCCTGCACGGCCTCGTGCGGCCGGCCCCCGGCCCTTCGAATAGAGGTGCAGATCGGTCTGACGGTTGCGACATCGCGACCGTTGCTAAAGGAGATGAGCCACGGTGTCTCGGCAGCAGGACGATCGGGAGGGGTGCGACCGGTCATGCCTGAGGTAACGAGCGCCGCTCAGGCCGCGGTCGACTGGCCGTGGGTCACATTTCTGTCACCGTTCATGCATAACGGCTATGCCTTGAAGGTTGGAACAGGGCCAACAATTCGCATGCTGCGAGTCGCAGTAATGTCGGATGCCCGGCCAGCCATTTGGGGAATCATGGTGATCTATAACGTCTCGCGTCGCGTGCTGCTTGCCAGTGTCGCTCTTGTTGTCGCTGCCCCCGTCGGGGCGCAGGACACGACACCCTCGACCGATCCGGCAGCCGCGGCGCCGACCACCGCTGCGGCCTCGTCCGATCAGGGCATCAGCGGTGCTCAATTGGCCGCCGCGGACGAGAACGGCCTCGGCGACATCGTCGTCACCGCCGAGCGTCGATCGGAGAACATCCAGCGTGTGCCGCTGTCCGTTTCGGCAATTCGCGGCGAAGACCTCCGTACCTTCCAGGCAGGCGGGGACGACATCCTGGCGCTCTCGGGCCGTGTCCCCGGGCTGTACGTCGAAACCACGACCGGCCGGATCTTCCCGCGCTTCTACATCCGCGGCCTCGGTAACATCGACTTCTATCTCGGCGCATCGCAGCCGGTGTCGATCGTGCAGGACGATGTCGTGCTCGAACATGTGGTGCTGAAGTCGAACCCGGTGTTCGACGTCGCTCAGACCGAAGTTCTGCGCGGCCCGCAGGGCTCGTTGTTCGGCCGCAACACGACCGCCGGCATCATCAAGTTCGACACGATCCGGCCGAGCCAGACGTTCGAGGCGCGTGCCGCCGGATCCTTCGGCAGCTTCAACACCGTCACCTTCGACGGCGGTGTCGGCGGACCGATCGTCGCCGACAAGCTCGCCTTCCGCGTGTCCGCCTTGTACCAGCATCGCGACGATTGGGTCGACAATGTCTTCGCGGGCACGAGCGCCGATGGCACCGTGACGCCCAAGAAGAACGCCATGGGCGGCTTCGACGAGCGTGACGTGCGCCTTCAGCTTCTTGCGACGCCGGTCGATCGACTGTCGATCCTGCTGTCGGGGCGGGCGCGGGACTATGATGGCACCTCGACCCTGTTCCACCGCGCGGCGCTGCAGAAGGGCTCCAACGACGTCTCTGCGGAACCGCGTAGCCGGGTTGCCTATGACGAGGCACAGAACAACCCGCAGCGGTACAAGAGCTATGGTGGGTCCGCGCACGTCGCCTATGATCTGGACCTCGCAACGATCACGTCGATCACCGCGTACGAGACCGCACATGGGTATAGCCGCGGCGACACCGATGGCGGCGCGGCGGCGAACTTCCCGGTCAACGGCGTGCCCAACGGGTTCGGCGAGAGCCAGGGGAATTTGCGCGATCTCGATCAATGGACGCAGGAGCTGCGCGTCGCATCGAACGGCGACACCGATTTCAAGTGGCAGTTCGGCGGCTTCCTGTTCGACAGCCGCGACACCACTGATTTCTACCAGCGCGCCTTCTTCCTGAACACCGCCGCACGCAATCCGAACAATTGGGTGCGGCTGCGCAACGTGAACACCAGCTACGCCGTGTTCGGTCAGGCGAGCTATCGGTTTACCCCGGCGTTGACGCTGACGGCGGGCGGCCGCGTCACCGAGGACAACAAGCGGACCCGGCTGATCAAGACGGCCGACACCGCCGCGGGCGCGGTTACCTATCGCGGCCGTACCGACGTGTCGCTGTCGGACACCCAGCCAAGCTGGGACGTGTCCGCGCTCTATGAAGCAGCGCCTTCGGTCAACCTCTACGCTCGCGTTGCGCGCGGCTTTCGCGGGCCGACGATCCAGGGCCGTTCCGCGGTATTCAATTCCGATTTCACGACCGCGGAGTCCGAGACCAACGTCAGCTGGGAGGCCGGCTTCAAATCGCAGCTGTTCGACAATACGCTCCGCTTCAACGCCAGCGCGTTCACCTACACGGTGAAGGACATCCAGCTGAACGGCAACGACGTGAATGGCAATGGCGTCCTGTTCAACGCCGACAAGGCGCGCGCCTATGGCCTGGAGGCGGAGATCGACTGGCGGCCGGTGTCCAACTTGGCGCTCGGCGCCGGTCTCTCGCTGCTGCATAGCGAGATCAAGGACCCTCGCGTCTATGCGCAGGTCTGCGCTCTCAACGGTCTCGTCGTGTGCACCGTCGAGAACCCGACCATCAAGGTCGGGGCGAACACCTTCGCGCAGATCAACGGCGAGCCGCTGCCGAACGCACCGGAATACAACATCGATCTGACCGCGCGTTATGATCAGCCGCTGGGGAACGGCGGCAAGGCGTTCGTCGCGGGCGACTTCAACATCCAGGGCTATACGCAATTCGTGCTGTACCGCACCAAGGAGTTCGCCGCGAACGGCAACTATGAGGCCGGCGTGAAACTCGGCTACGTCACGCCCGACGATCGCTACGAGCTGGCTCTCTTCGGCCGCAACATCACCAACCAGAAGAACCTGAAGGGTGTGATCGAGAATTACATGGCGGCGGTGTTCAACGAGCCGCGGGTGATCGGTGTGTCGTTCAGCGCCCGAACCCGCTGATCGCGCGAGGGCGGTGCAGGTAGGTAGCTTGGTTGATTGCAGCCGATGTGCGTTGCACCCGGTACGCAGTCGCCAAGCATACCGCCCACGATCCGCGTCGAGCATCAGCGATGATCGCTACTCCGATGCCACCGCCCCGAGGCGGCATTCCGCTCGAGCGGTCAGTAGGCGATCCGGAGGCTGATGGTCGCCAACGGCACCACCGTGCCGTGCTCGGCATCCGGACCGCCGAGGCGCCGCAGCCTGTCGCTGCGCACGACGGCGAGCGCTTCGGCGCGGAACTGCCATTTGGCGCCTGCCATCTCGATCGGATGCGAATAGGCCGCACCGATACTGCCATAAGGCGCGTTGCCGCTGCCCGCGTCATAGAAATCGTCCCAACCCACGCCCGCCAGCGCGGGAAAGCTTAACGCGGGTCCATCGTCCTGCCGCGTCAGGTCGATCGCAGGTTCGATGCCGATCTGGGTGAAGAGACCGCGCCCGCCCTTCGGTCGCCAGGTCACGACCGCGGTCGGCGACAAAGAGCCGAGCGCGGCTCCGCCGCCTAGTGCGCTGGTGAGGCTCAACTCGTGGGTGCTAGAGGAGACACCGTTCGGGCTCGTCTTGATCGTGTAGACGATGCCCGTCTGAAAGTTCTCAGCGGGCGTTACGACGACCGCGAGGGCGTTGTTGCTTTCGTACCATGCACGCGGAGACGCGCGCTCCGCCGATACCGGGGCGTGGACGCCGTTCGAGCTATTGAACACCAGGTACACGTCCGCCTCGTCTGCGGCGTTCCGGTGGAGTTCGGCCGCGAACCCAAGCTGAAGATGCACCGGCAGTCGGTCGAGGTCTGCCGCATCGTCGTCGTAATTACCGCGCGCGAAATCGCCGTTGCGCACGTTGAGTCCCACGGACGGATGCACGCGGCCGCTACCAACCGACGCGGATCCGAGCGAGGCATCCTCCGTGTCGATCGTCGGCACCTCCTGTGCGCTCGCGGTTGCGGGCAACGCCATCGCAACCGCCAGCGCGAACAATTTCCGTGACGCGATGCTCGACATGACAATTCCCGGGGGATGCGCCCAACGCGATCCGCTACAGCGACCTTCCGCCCGTCGCAGGCGGTGACTGCGAGGCCACGCGATCGCCGGCGTAGCTCACGCGCCAGAGGGTGTTGCCGACGTCATCCGCGACCAGCAACGCGCCGGTGCGATCGATCGCGACCCCCACGGGCCGACCGTGAGCCTTCCCGTCCCTCAAGAAGCCCGTCACGAAGTCCTGCGGGATGCCCGTCGGGCGCCCGCCACGGAAGCCGATGAACGCCACCTTGTAGCCATGCGGATCGGTGCGGTTCCAGCTACCGTGCTCGCCGACGAAAGCCCCGCCGCGGAAACGGTTGGGGAAGCTGGCGCCGGTGTAGAAGGTCAGTCCGAGCGCCGCGACATGCGAACTCAATGCATAGTCGGGCCGAATCGCGCGCGCGACGAGATCGGAACGCTGGGGGCGCACGCGCGGATCTACGTGCTGGCCATAATAGCTATAAGGCCAGCCGTAGAAGCCGCCCGGACGAACCGACGTCATGTAATCGGGAACGAGGTTGGGTCCGAGCTCGTCGCGCTCGTTGACCACCGTCCACAGGGTGTTGGATCCCGGATAGAAGGTGAGGCCGTTCGGATTGCGCAGACCGGTCGCGAATGTCTTCATGAGTCCGGTCCGCGGGTCGACCTCGTGGATCGCCGCCCGATCGCGCTCGGCATCCGACCCGCGCTCCATCGCGTTGCTGTTCGAACCGACGCTGACGTAGAGCCGCGATCCGTCCGGGCTCGCCGCCAGGCTCTTGGTCCAATGGTGGTTGATCGATCCTGCGGGCAGATCGACGAGCTTCGTGCCGGGTGCGCTTATCCGCGTCTCGCCCGGCGTGAACGGATAGCGGACGATCGCGTCGGTGTTCGCGACGAACAGGGAGCCGTTCAGCACCGCGATACCGAACGGCGCGTTCAGATGATCGACGAGCACCGAGCGGAGTTCGGGCCTGCCATCGCCATTCGCATCGCGGACCAGCGTGATCCGGTTGCTCGCCTGTGGTGCTTGCCCGCTCTTGGTCTGCGAGTGCGCGCGCGCCATGATCCAATCCCGTATCGGATCCTTCGGCCGCTGGACCGGCTCGCCGCCCTCGTGCCGAGATTCGACGATCAGGACGTCGCCATTGGGCAACGCCAGCACGTTGCGCGGGTTGGACAGGGCTTGCGCCACCGCCGCGATCCGGAAGCCCGCCGGGACGGTCGGGGTCTCGCCGCGTTGCCAGCCGACCGTCTCGAATACGCCGACGTCGGCTACGAGTTGCTCGTGTGGCGCGGGCAGCAGCGGATTGGCGCCGAATTGACTATTCGCGTCGATCGATTGACCGCTGCCGCACGCGGCCAGGGACAGCAGGCACAGGGTGGCGAGCAAGCTACGGTTCATCGTACGAACTCCGCCGTGCGGTGGTAAGCGGATTGCCAGAACCACCCGGCCAGCAGGCCGAGCAACGCGGCGACGATCGAAAGCGTCAATCCTGTCGGCACGACGGCGGTCCACCCGTCGCGCGCGTGGATGAACGAGTTGAAGACCTCGACCACCCAAGCGGCGAGCAGCAACAGGAAATGAGGCAAGAGCCGCCGCCGATCATGCGCGCGGATCAACTCGACGATCAGCAAGGCACCCGCAACGCCGCCACCGATCAGGCCGGCAAGCAGGAGCCAGGACGAGAAATCGAGCCACATCATGTCGGCGCTGGCGATGTACGCCAAGTCTGTGATCAGCACGCCGACGAAGCAGATGATCGGGATCGGCAAGACTGCCGCATATAGCGGATGCGCCCTGGGTCCGAGCAGCCTCATCGGGGTTGGAACTGCGCTTCTTGCCATCGTCTGCATCCTCACCGTGAAGCTGCCGAGAGTACGAGCGGTCGCGACGACAGTTCCCAAAACGAAACGATGTTAGGATGTTAGCTAGCCCTCGCCCTCTCACGGCTGATCTATGATGCTCCCTCGCCTGACGCAGCGACCTGTCGCGCTGGCGGTTTGTCACTGCCCCAACAGCATCCGACCTGATGGCCGAGGACAGCGCCCCGCCCGTTCCGGAGAAGGGCGCTGCTGCAGCCGGTGCTCGAGGACTGGTGGCAGCCCTTCTCCGGGCCGTTCCTCCATCACTCCAGCCGTACACCCGTGCCGCCGCCGCTCCGCGCGTTCATCGACCATTTACGGGGGATGCGAGGCTTGCTTGCGCGGGGCCGGACACCAACGCTCACCCTTATTTCCTTCTAACCTACAGGAGCGTGGAGGCGGCACTGCGCTGGTTTCGGCCGTCAGGCGCTTTCTGGCACGCTCAGCGCTGGTTGTCGGTGAATTTTATGCTTGACTATTGACGGCTCCATTGAGATGGCGAAGTACATACTTCAGCGAGGAGCTTACCATGACAGCAGTCGCCGCCGTCCACGGCAGCTTTACGATCGAACGGCGCTACCCGGCCGCTCCCTCCAAGGTCTTCGCGGCTTGCGCCGATCCGATGCTCAAGAGGAGCTGGTTCGCCGAAAGCGACACACACGAGATCGAGGCATACGAGAGTGATTTCCGCGTCGGCGGTGAAGAGCGCCTGACCTACAGGTTCGGGTCGAGTACGCCCTTTCCCGGCGCAAAGCTGACCAACGAGGGAGTTTATCACGACATCGTCGACCAGCAGCGCATCGTCACGTCCTCTCGGATGGCGCTAGAAGGGAGACCGATCTCGGTGGCACTAGAGACCATCGAGATCGCCGCGGCAGGGAAAGAAACCAGCCTCACCTGCACTTTCCAAGGCGTGTTCTTCGAGGGCTCCGACGGTCCAGCGATGCGCGAACAAGGCTGGCGCGACCTGCTGGACCGGCTCGGTCTCGCACTGGCGAGCTAAGGTGGTCCGTCCGCGGCGATCGGCAAGCACCGATCCGACCGACCTGATGTTCCAGGCCTTGGGCGATCCGACGCGGCGGCGCCTTGTCGAAATGCTCGGCACGCGTCCGCACGCGGTAACGACCTTGGCCGAGACCTGTGGGATCACCATCACCGCTATCGGCCAGCACATCCGCGTTCTTGAGAAGGCCGGCCTGGTGACCAGCAGCAAGCTCGGCCGGGTCCGTTCCTGTCAGCTCGATCCGGACGGACTTGCGATCCTGCAGCGTTGGCTAGATGCCCGCCGATCCACCTGGGAGAAGCGCCTCGACGCTCTTGGCGCGCAACTCGCCCGTAGGGAAGAGGGATGAGTGGTCGGGCGGCAGGACCAGAGAAAGCCGCTTGAACCTTGCCCACCCGTTGGAGGAATCTTGGATCACGAAGATTGCCCTGCGTAAGCAGACGGTCGAGTTCAGTGAGGGCTGCCGCTTCGAGACGCGCGCTGTCGGGTAGAGCGATCCCGGCGACCGGGGAAGGTCAGTCGAAACGCAAACGCGTTGACCTCCAGCCTGTGACTATGCCAGGGACCGACGCTTCGACGATCCAGCCGTGACGCGAGTGCAAACACGCACAATACGCACGCTAAGTCGTTGATCTGCGGGTGTAGCTCAATGGTAGAGCAGAAGCCTTCCAAGCTTATGACGAGGGTTCGATTCCCTTCACCCGCTCCACCCTCAACGCCAACTATCGAACCTCGACGTAAAATGCTGGCCGGCGGCCTGGGGTTAGCGCTCCGTTCTACGCCGCTGATGGCCCGCGCACCCGCGCCTGTCTTGTTTCGAGACACCGCCAGCCCCACGCCATTTTCACGCCGGAACCGGTTCGCGTGTGCCGCATTCCATCGATGCAGCCCACGTCGATCGCATGTGCGATCGGCGTCCTGGAGCCCGGCATCTCTGTATGTCGGGCTCCGTTTTCTGCCGCATCCCGCCGCGCTCACATTGATCTAAGTTGCTACCGGAACACGCTAAAAGCGCGGTCTCCTTAACGTGTCGGTATCATAGTCTCGGCTAATCGATCTGCATGGGTGCAGATCATACGCACATCGATCGGATCGACCTGACGACGGGACCCTGGGTCTGGGCGGTGCTCGCCAGCGTCGCATTGGTTGCCATCGGTGCGATCTGGTGGCGGCAGGTGATCCATGCGCGCACGCTGGCGGCTCGGCTCGAAAAGATCGTCGGGCAGATCGGCATCGGGTCGGTCGCGGACCGGCTCGCGCGCGGGATCGAGACGGTGGAGCAGCGGCTGGAACCTGCCCGACGCGCGGACCAGCGCCACTCGCTGACCGGGTTGCCGACACGCGAGCCGTTGATCTCGGCGATGATGCGCGATCGTCATGGGCTGCTCGGGGTGGTCGGTGTCGGCGATTTCGATCGGCTGTGCGCGTTCGATCCGACGTTGGGCGAAGGCGTGCTGCTGTCGATCGTCGATCGGTTCGCGCGAATGTTGCCGCCCGAACGACTGGTTGCGCATGTCGATCGCGCCAATCTTGCCATCTGGTTCGGTCCCGATGTCGACACCGCTGCCGCGCAAGGCGAGCTCGACGTGATCGGCTACGCGCTGAGCGACGCGATCGTCGTAGGCGGCCGCAAGATCCTCCCGGAGATCCGGATTCGTCAGGCGGCACTGATCGACGACGGCGGCACGCCGCAGGACCTGCTCGCCCGCGCGCTGGCGTCGCTGACGCTCGACGGGAGCGCCGCTGCGATCGACGCCGGACTGACGATCGACCCCGCGGCGGTGGCGAGCGATCGCTACGCCCTCGAACAGGACCTGCGCCAGGCGATCGCCCGCGACCAGTTGCAGTTGCACTATCAGCCGCTGGTCGACGCTGCGGTCGGGCGGGTGTGTGGCGCCGAAGCGCTGATCCGCTGGGTCCACCCGGTGCGCGGCAATATACCGCCGTCGCGGTTCGTGCCGATCATGGAGGCGGGCGGGATGGCCCATCCGGTCGGCATGTGGATCCTCAACGTCGCGTGTCGCGAGGCCCGTCGTTGGCATGGCGAGGGGCTCGCCGGGCTGCGCGTCGCGGTCAACGTGTCGGGGCACCAGTTGCAGCGCGACGACCTGCCCGCGCTCGTCGAACGCGCGCTAGCCCGCCACTCGCTCGGCCCCGACGCGCTCGAAATGGAACTGACCGAGAGCGTCGCGATGGGCGATGGCGATCACGCGGCGCACCTGTTCCAGCAATTGCGCGCAACGGGCGTGCGGATCGCGATCGACGATTTCGGCACCGGCTATTCGAGCTTCAGCACGCTGAGAACGCTGTCCTTCGACAAGATCAAGATTGATCGCGAATTCATTACCAACGTCGACACCCGCCGGGATTCGCAGGCGATCTGCCAGAGCATCATCGCGCTCGGTCGCGGGCTGGGGATCAGGGTGCTTGCCGAGGGTGTCGAGCATCGCGGCGAATATGAATGGCTGCGGCGACACGGCTGTACGCACTTCCAGGGCTATTATTTCGCGCCGCCGCTGGATGGCGCGGCTTTCGTCGCGTTCGCGCGCAACGGCGAGAACCTCGCGCGGCTGCTCGCCGTCGATGGGCCCGCCACCATTGATCGACTGACCAAAAGGCTGACCGCATGACAGTGATGCACCGAAACATGGTCGGGCTTGCCCCACGCCTCGCGGCGCTGACGCTCGCGATCGCGGTCGCCGCCTGTTCGGGCGGTGGGCTCAAGCCCGTGGCGCAACTCCCCGCCCCGCCCCGCGCCGCGACCGCAGATGGCGAGATCGACGCCATCATCGGGCTGCTCGACGCGGGCGACACCAAGAACGCCGGCCGCCGCATCGCCGCCGCGCTGAAGCGCGATCCGATGAACGCGTCGATCCAGGTGCTGCGCGACTCGATCACCGACGATCCCAAACAGCTGCTCGGCCCGGTCAGCCACCCTTATACGACCAAGCCGGGCGACACGATGAACGGGCTTGCCGAGCGCTTCCTCGGCACCCGGCTGAAAGGCTATCAGCTGTCGCGCTACAACGGCATCTTGGTGCCGGCGACACTGGCAGCGGGACAGACGCTGCGCATACCGGGTGAGCCGCCACGCGTCGAGCCGGTGCGTCGTAGCGAGCCCCGTGCCGCCGCTCCAGCCACCGCCGCGCCCAAGCCGAAACCGGCTGCGGCAAAGCCGGTGGTGGCGACGAAGCCCGCCGCCAATCCCGTCGCCGCGCGGCAGGCGCGCGCGGCGGGGCTGGCCGCGCTCAACCAAGGCGACGTCGCCCGCGCCACCAACCTGCTGCGCCGCGCGACGCAGCTCGATCCGAACAACCCGATGATCGCACGCGATTTCGGCCGCGCGCAGCGGATCGCCGCGACCGTGAAGGCGCGCCGATGACCATGCTCGGCCGCTACCGCATCGAAGGGCGCCTCGGCGAAGGTGCGATGGCCGACGTGTTCCGCGCGCACGATCCGGGCATCGGCCGCACCGTCGCGATCAAGGTGCTCAAGCCCGAATATGGCCGCAATGCCGAACTCGGCGAACGCTTCCTGCGCGAAGCGCGCGCCGCGGGGGCGCTCAACCATCCCAATATCGCGACGATCTACGATGTCGGCGAGGCGGACGGCGTCGCCTATATCGCGATGGAACTGGTCGAGGGCCAACCGCTCGATCAGCTGATCCAGTCGCAGGGGCGTCTCCCCTATGAACGCGTGCTCACGATCGGGCAGCAGCTCGCGTCCGCGCTAGATTACGCGCACCGTGCCGGCATCGTCCACCGCGACGTCAAGCCGTCGAACATCCTGCTCACTGCGGATGGCCGTACCGCCAAGCTGCTCGACTTCGGGGTCGCACGGATCGGCGATCTCGATCCCGGCGGCAGCGAACAGCAATTGGCGCAGACCCAGGCCGGGCAGATGATCGGCACGCCGCGCTATATGAGCCCCGAACAGGCGCTCGGCATCGCGGTGGACCGGCGCTCCGACCTGTTCTCGCTCGGCGTCGTCCTCTACGAGATGATCACGGGCAAGGTGGCGTTCCCGGGCGTCGGGCTCGCGACCTTGGCGATCCAGATCGCGCAGGAGCGGGTCGAACCGATCGACCGCTCCGCCTCGGATTGCCCGCCTGGCCTGCGCTTCATCATCGACAAGCTGCTCGCCAAGAAGCCCGACCAGCGCTTCGCGGACGGCGACGCCTTGCTGAAGGCGCTGACACGGGAGCTCGCCGCCACCGTCGAGGCGTCGGTGCAGCGGCGTGGGCTGTCGCTGCGCGTCAAGCTGCCGCTGATGCTGGTGACGCTGACCGCGGCCGCGCTGGCGGCGAGCGTGACGATGATGCTCGCGCGCGAGCGACTGACGCTCGAACATATGGCCATCGTGTCGGGCAGCTCGATCGCGGCGTTCGTCACCGGCAATTCGGCGGTGCTCGCCGCCGACAATGCCGGCCTCGCGCCCGCCGACCAGGACTGGACGAGCCTCCAGGCGTTCGTCACCACCGCCGCGCGCGACCAGGGTATCCGCGACCTCGTCGTCGCCGACACCGGCGGGATCGTCCGCGCCGCCAGCGATCTGCGGCTGATCGGCAGGGCTTATCGCGCCGCATCGGGCGAAGCACCGATGGACGTCGATGCCGGCGGGGTCACCGCTGCCGCCGATCGGGGCAAGGGACCCGGGCTGCGCTTCGTTCGCCCGATCCGCTACGCCGGCGCCGAATTCGGCAAGGTCGATCTGGTTATCCGCCGCACCGCACTCGACGCAGCGATCGCGAACGCGCGGTTGCTGCTGATCCTGTTGTCGCTGGTGGTGATGGGCGTAGTGATGGTGGTCGGTTACCTCAGCGGGGCGATGGTCGCGCGGCCCTTGGCGCGGCTGCGGCTCGCCCTCGACGAGGCGGCGCAAAGCGACTTCGCGCTCCGCATCTCGCATCGGCGGCGCGACGAGTTCGGCGGCGTGTTCGACGCCTTCAACCGCGCCGCCGCCGCGGTCGAACCACATCTCGGCGGCACCGGTGCCAAGACCGAGGCCTCGATGAAGGCCACGCAGATCGCTCCCCCGATCCGCCGCGCCGCCTGAGAAAGCCAGCCGCCATGTACATGCTGCAATTGTTCGATGCCGACGACATGCTGACCCCGGTCGACGTCCGGCTGATCCGCGAGGGCATCCTGCGGATCGGTCGCGACGCCGACGCGGATTGGGCGATCGCGGACCCCGATTGCGCCTTGTCGCGCGCGCATTGCGAGCTCGCGGTGACCGGCGACGCGCTGACGCTGCGGTCGCTCGGCGCCAATGGCGTCTTCGACGACGACACCGGCGAGCGCTTCCCCGATGCCACCGACGTGGAGCTGCCGGTGCCGAGCGCGCTGCGGCTCGGCCGGTTCAGGATGGTCGCGACCCAGGCGCCGCACGACGACAGCGCGATCGATACCAGCCGCACGATGGTGCTGACGCCGCCCCTCGGCTCGTCGGTCGAGGTGCCGAGCGACTGGTCGGACGCCACCGCTGCGCCGGTCGCGTCGGGCGGATCGCTGCTCGAAGCGTTCTGCCAAGGCGCCGGGCTAGATTGTTCGCAACTGTCCGAAGAGGAGCCCGAGGAGATCATGCGTCGCGCCGGCGCGGTCTACCGGCAGATGGTGCTCGGCATCGGCGATCTTATGGCGGAGCGCGATCTGGCGCGCACCCGCTACCAGCTGACCCGAACCACGATCAGCGGCAGCAACAACAATCCGTTCAAATGGGCGCCGACCCAGCGACTTGCGATCGACCTGCTGCTGGTCGGATCGACCGGCTTCCTGTCGGGTCCCGCTGCGTTGAAGGCGTCGTTCCGCGACGTCAAACGCCACCTCGTCGCGACCTTTGCCGGACTGCAGGGCAGCCTGCGCGCCGCGATCGGCACCTTCGATCCGGCCGCGCTCGACGCGGCGATCGCCGACCGTGCGACCCTGTTGAAGAGCCGCAGCGCGCTACAGATGGGCGCCGTGGCGGATCGCCATGCCGATCTCGTGCGCCAGCTCGACCAGGCGACGCCCGGGTCGCTCGATCACGCGTTCGTCGCGGCCTATGGCGATGCCGAGTCGGCGATGATGCGCGATCCGGCGTGAGGCGCGCGATCCTGCCGCGCTGGGCGCGGTTCGCCGCATCCGTGCCTGAGGCAGCGACGGTACGCTACCGCTCCGCCGCGCGCACGCATGTCGGCCGGGTCCGGTCGGTCAACGAAGACAGGCTGCTCGATCGCGGCGACCAGGGGTTGTGGGTGATCGCGGACGGCATGGGCGGGCACCATGCGGGTGCCGCCGCCGCGACGACCGCGGTCGAGGTGCTGGCACGGCTCGCCGACCGTGCAACGCCGATCGGGCGGGCCGACCTGCTCGCCGCGATACGCGACGCCAACGACCGCATCCATGCGGGGAGCGCCGCCGACGCGGGCACGAGTGGCGCAACCATCGTCGCAATGACTGTCCTAGGCCTCCGGGCGACGATCTGCTGGGCGGGCGACAGCCGCGCTTACCGCATCCGCAACGGCATCGCCGAGCGGCTGACCCGCGACCACAGTCTGGTGCAGGAGTTGGTCGATGCCGGCGTACTCGCCGAGAACGCGGCCGAACGGCACCCCCGCGCCAATGTCGTCACGCGCGCGCTGGGCGTCGCGCCCGCCGTCGAGATCGACGTCGCGGCAGTCACTCTCGCCACGGGCGACCGGCTGCTATTATGCTCCGACGGCATTTCGCGCTCGCTCCACCCGCGCGATTTCACGACCATGCCGGTCGCGATCGACGCCTGTGCCGATCGGTTGCTCGCCAACGCGCTGCAACGCGACGGCAGCGACAATGCCACGTTGATCCTTGTCGATCTGCTCGGCGACGCAGCGGCAACGATGTCCTAAAGATCGATTCACGATACTCGGCAGGCGCGTGAAAAGCATTGCCGGTTAGCATGTTGCGATGACCGCGAACCCCCAGCGCCGCACCGAACCGCAACACGACGACGATCGCCGCAGTGCCCCGCGCCACGCGATCAAGCTCGTCGGGCACGCCGTCGTCGGACACGGCCCGAGCGTCGCGGTGATGCTGCACGACGTGTCGGAATCGGGATGCCAGATCGCGCAATCGGACTGGCTCGGCGACGCCTCCACAGTGATTCTCACGCTCGATGGGTTCGCGGCGTTCGAATGTACCGTGTCGTGGACGTCGAGCAACGCCACCGGCATTCGTTTCGACGAGCGGCTGCACCCGGCGGTGCTGCGCCAGATCGTCGCGCTCGGCCAAGGGCGCAAGCGCGCGCAACGCCTGCTCGGCGGCGCGCTAGTGCGGCGCGACGAGGGGGACCGTCGCTGGCGCGTGGCGAAGGACATCGTCATCGAACGTCAGCGCGAACGCGATGGCGGCGAGCCGATCGTCGCGCGGCTCTTCGACCTGTCGAGCGCGGGTTGCCGGGTCAGTTCCGACGTACGGTTGTCGCCGGGCCTCGACGTCATGCTGTCGATGCACGGGCTCGATCAGGTGCGCGCCACCGTCTGCTGGTCCGATAGCAGAAATGCGGGCCTGACCTTCGTCGAGCCGATCGATGCCGCCGCGGTCGAACGGTTCGCGACCGACAAGCTGATCCACCTGCCACGGATCGATCGTACCGGTAGCGACTGATCACGCTCATAATCACGGTGCGCTACCGAACCGGTTTGCTCGAACGAACGACACCGGATAGGGCCGATTCGGGGAGAGGCTGGATCGGGGTGCAGGCATGAACTGGGCTGCCTTAAGCGACATGGGCCGGCGCAGGCCCATCGCGTCGCTGCTGCTCTCGATCGCGCTCGCCTGTCTCGCGATGACCGCGCGCGTCACGCTCGATCCCTGGCTCGGCGGTTATCCGCTACTGACCTTCTCGCCCGCTATACTTCTGGCGACGCTGCTTGGCGGGCGGCGCGGCGGGATCGTGTGCGCGGCCCTGTCAACGCTCTTCGCCTGGTACTTCCTGATCGAGCCGATCCGCAGTTTCGCGGTGGTATGGCCCGTCGGATTTCTGAAGCTCGGCGCGTTCGCCGCGATCTCGGCGCTGATCGTCGCGGTGATCGACGGCATGGCACGCGCGTTCGACCGCGCGCAGCGCAGCGACGCCGCCCGCGCAGCGCTCAATGCCGAGCTCGAGGAACGGGTGGTCGCGCGTACCACGGAGCTGAAGGACGCCAACGATCGCCTGACCCGGGAGATCGCCTACCGGGCCGCCGCGGAAGAGCAGGTCCGGCAAATGCAGCGGCTGGAGGCGATCGGGCAATTGACCGGGGGCATCGCGCACGACTTCAACAACATGCTGTCGATCATCATGGGCAATCTCAGCCTCGCCAGCCGGCGCATCGCCACCGGCAATGCCGACATCGTCCGCTATCTCGATAGTGCCAACGAAGGCGCCGCGCGCGCCGCGACGCTGACGCGGCGGTTGCTCGCCTTCGGCCGCCGTCAGCCGCTCGAACCCGCGGTGGTCGACGTCAACCGGCTGGTGACCGGCATGACCGACATGGTCCGCCGGACGCTGGGCGAGGAGATCCAGATCGAGACGATCCTGGCGGGCGGGTTGTGGATGACGCATGTCGATCCCGGCCAGCTCGAGAATGCGATCGTCAACCTGTCGATCAATGCGCGCGACGCGATGCCCGATGGCGGCAAGCTGACGCTCGAGACACAGAACGCGCATCTCGACGACGCCTATGTCGCGCACGAGAACGGGCTCGCGGCCGGCCAATATGTGATGCTCGCGGTGTCCGACACCGGCAGCGGCATGACGCCCGAGGTCGTCGCTCGCGCGGTCGAACCGTTCTTCACCACCAAGGAAGTCGGCAAGGGTACCGGGCTCGGACTGTCGCAGATCTACGGCTTCGCCAAGCAGACCGGCGGCCATCTGCGCATCTATTCGGAACCCGCGCACGGCACCACGATCCGCCTCTATCTGCCCCGCCACCACGGTGCCGCCGATGCGGCGGAACCGCAGCGAGCGCGCGAAACCGCGCCCGGCGGAACGACGGACGAACTGATCCTGGTGGTCGAGGACGAGGACGCAGTTCGCGCGACTTCGGTCGAGACGCTGCGCGAGCTCGGCTATTCGGTCGCGGAGGCGGCGGATGGCGACAGCGCGCTGGCGCTGCTGGAGTCGCTGCCGTCGCTTGCCTTGCTGTTCACCGACGTGGTGATGCCCGGCATGACCGGCGAGGCGCTGGCGCAGGAAGCGACCCGCCGGCGACCCGGGCTGAAGACGCTGTTCACCACCGGCTATACGCGCAACTCGATCGTCCATGGCGGCATGCTCGATCACGGCGTGCACCTGCTGCAGAAGCCGTTCACCGCCGACCAGCTTGCGCGCAAGGTCCGCGAGGTCATCGCAAGTTGACCCAAGACGGGATCGGCTATGTTGTCAAAGTCGTTTCGATGAAGGAACATCGGCCGGGTTCGACGAGTTGCACACGTACGAACTACCTAGGGAGGATGAACATGGCTGACTATCGAGACGACGACCGTACCACCACGCGCCGGGGCGGCGCCGGCCGGACCATCCTGATCCTGCTCGCGATCGCCGCCATCATCGCCGCGATCCTGTTCGCGACCGGTTTCTGGAGCGCGGACGTGAAGGAGGGCGCTCTGCCCGACGTCGATGTCAGCGCCAAGGGCGGTGCACTGCCCGATGTCGATGTCGATTCGAAGGAAGTCGTCGTCGGCACCAAGTCGACCACGGTCGACGTGCCGAAGGTGAAGACCGAGAAGGAAACGATCGACGTTCCCGTGGTCGGCGTCACCGACGACAAGAAGTAAGCGCGCCCGCGCGAGCGGGATGAGCTACTACCGGCGGCGGTCCCTGACGGGGCCGCCGTTTCGGCGTTTGGGGTGGGTCCGGGTGATCGCTCGGCTCGTGCGTTCGAATACCAAGGATCTTCCCCTTCCTTGTGTCCCCGCGAAGGCGGGGACCCGGTACTGGGCTCCCGCCTTCGCGGGAGCACAAGCCGGAGAGTGCCAATTCACGGTGCCTGAGGCAGACGAACATGCGCCGCCCATGCAGCGCAATACGACCTCAGGCCCGCAGCACCGCCGCCTCATAGTCGCTTTCCGCCAGCCCGATCAGCGCCCGGTCGTCATGCTTCCACGGGTGAAAGCCCGGCAGGAAATACGCCAGCCACACCCCCGAGATCTTCCGTGCCATCCCCGGGTTACCGAGCGCATACCACGCCAGCCGCGCCCAGATCCGCGGTCCGGTCAACCCGTCCTGCCGCAGCAATTCCAATATCCCACGCGTCCGCCCGGTGAAGAACCGCCACGTCGTGATCAGCATCACCAGCGACTTCACGCGCCAACGCCGCGCCCGAGACCAATCGCGGGTCGCGTGCAGCCAGGTGTCGTAGGCGACGCCCTTGTGCTCGATCTCCTCCGCCGCGTGCCAGCGCCACAGTGCCGCCGCCTGCGGATCGCCACCGGCCAGATGCCGCGGATCGGCGATCAGTTCGTGCGCCAGCATCGCGGTGAAATGTTCGAGCGCGGTGGTCGCCGCGAGGCTCGCGATCGGCGGACGTCCCTTGGTCAGCGCCAGCGCGGCATCGACGTCGCGGTCGAGCGGCGCGATGTCATAACCCTGATCGACGACATGGCGGTTGAACGCGACGTGTTCGCGGGTGTGGATCACCTCCTGCTTGATGAAGGCGTTGATCTCGGTGCGCAGCTTGGGCGGCGTGCCCTCGCGGAACTGCCGGACGCTGTCGACGAAATAGCCCTCGCCCTTGGGGAAGGTCACCGACAGCGCATTGTAGAAGGCGGTCGCAATCGGATCGTCGTTCAGCCACCAGCGCCGGATCGCGGTGCCGCGCCCGAAGCGCCGGTCGCGCGGGGTGATGGTGAGATCGGCGGGCGTTGTTGCTTTCGCCACGAAAGTCTCCGAACAAGGGGATCGCAATTGATACTTACAACGATGTTAATAGGTTCCGACCCGCGCCGTGACAAGCCTGCGTAAACGCCTTTCCCCTGCCGAATCGCGCGATGCCGCGCTCGATGCCGCCCGCGCGCTACTGGTAGAAACCGGGCCGCAGGCGGTCACGTTAAAGGCGGTGTCCGCGCGGATCGGGCGCACCCACGCCAATGTGCTCCATCATTTCGGCTCGGCCGAGGGCCTGCAAAAGGCGCTGATCGCGCGGATCGCGGAGGACATCGTCGGCACGATCGGCGCGGCAGTGCTTCGCGTCCGCGCCGGCGACCAGGATCCGCGCGAGGTGGTAGACCTCACCTTCGACGCGTTCGGCAAGAATGGCGCCGGCGCGCTTGCCAGCTGGATGATCCTCAACGGCAACGAAGACGCGCTCGACCCGATCCTCACCGCGATCCACGATCTGGTCGATCAGCTCGCCGAGGGTCACTCCCCCGCCGAAAAGCCGATCCACGAGGAAACCTTGCAGCTCGTGCTGATGGCGCTCGGCGATGCGTTGCTCGGCGCGCCGATGGCCCGCGCGCTGGGGCTCGACCGCGGCAAGGCGCGCGAGCTCGCCCTCGAGACGCTGGTCGCGGCGCGCACCGACGCTGGCGAAAAATAGCCCGACTCGCTAGAGGGCGCGAATGCATTTTCTAGACCAGGCCAAGATCTTCGTACGTTCCGGCTCGGGCGGCCCCGGCGCGGTCAGCTTTCGCCGCGAAAAGTTCATCGAATACGGTGGGCCCGACGGCGGCAACGGCGGCAAGGGCGGCGACATCGTGTTCGAAGCCGTCGCCGGGCTGAACACGCTGATCGACTTCCGCTACACCCAGCATTTCCGCGCGCCCCGCGGCAGCGGCGGATCGGGATCCAACCGCACGGGTGCCGGTGGCGACGATCTCGTCATCAAGGTTCCCGTCGGCACCCAGATCCTGTCCGAGGACAAGGAGGAGGTGCTGCTCGACTTCACTCAGGTCGGCCAGCGCGAGGTGTTCATGCGCGGCGGCGACGGTGGCCGCGGCAATGCCAGCTACAAGACCTCGACCAACCGCGCGCCGCGCCAGCACGGCACCGGATGGCCGAGCGAGGAAGGCTGGATCTGGCTGCGGCTGAAGCTGCTCGCCGACGCCGGGCTCGTCGGGCTGCCCAATGCGGGCAAGTCGACCTTCATCAACGCGGTCACCAACGCGCAGGCCAAGGTCGGCGAATACGCCTTCACCACCACTCGCCCGCAATTGGGCGTGGTCCGCCACAAGCAGCGCGAATTCGTCATCGCCGACATCCCCGGCCTGATCGAGGGCGCAGCCGAAGGCGCCGGGATCGGCGACCGCTTCCTCGGCCATATCGAGCGGTGCCGCGTTCTGCTCCATCTGGTCGACGCCAATGACGACGATGTCGCGGAGAGCTACCGCGTCGTCCGCGGCGAATTGGAGAACTACGGCGCCGGGTTGGTCGACAAGCCCTATGTCGTCGCGCTCAACAAGATCGACACGCTCGACGACGAACTGATCGCCGCGCTGTCCGCCGAGCTGGAAGCGGCAAGCGGCCGGCCGGTGCTGCCGATCTCGGGCGTGTCCGGCACGGGCGTCGACTGGGTGCTAGACGAGATGATCGAGGCGATTGGCCCTGCCCCGGGTGGCGCGGTGCCCGACAATGACGAGGGCGACGCGATCTCCTGGTCGCCGCTCGCCTGACGCCGGCCGGGGCATGATCTTCGCGCCTGCCTCGTGCCGTCGGCTGGTCGTCAAGATCGGCTCGGCCTTGCTCGTTGATCCCGACGGCGCGGTGCGACGCGAATGGCTCGCGACCTTGGTCGCCGATCTCGCCGTACGCCACAGGGCGGGGCAGCAGATCGCGATCGTCTCGTCGGGCGCGATCGCACTCGGCGCGCGTCGGCTGTCGCTGCCGAAGGGCGGCCGCGCGAGCCTGGAGGATGCGCAGGCCGCCGCCGCGACCGGGCAGATCGCGCTCAGCCAGACCTGGGCGGAACTGCTGGCGGCGGAGGGCCTGACCGCCGCGCAGATCCTGGTGACGCTGAACGATCTCGAGGATCGTCGCCGCTACCTCAACGCCGCGGCGACGCTCGATCGGCTGCTCGGGCTCGGCGTGGTCCCGGTGATCAACGAGAACGACACCGTCGCGACCGAAGAGATCCGTTTCGGCGACAACGACCGGCTCGCGGCGCGGGTCGCGCAGGCGGCGGGGGCGCAGGGCGTGATCCTGTTGTCGGACATCGACGGCCTCTACGACCGCAACCCCGCCGATGCGGACGCCCGACACCTGCCGCTGGTCGAGCGGATCGACAGCGCGATCGAGGCGATGGCCGACGCACGCTCGGCGTCGGGCATGGGATCGGGCGGCATGATCTCCAAGATTGCCGCGGCACGCATCGCTACCGGCGCCGGGGTGCCGCTGGTGATCGCGTCGGGACGGATCGATCACCCGCTCTCCGCGACCGCGCGCCACACGTTGTTCGCGGCGGAAAAGACCGCGTCCGCACGCAAGGCTTGGCTGGCGGGCGGGCTTACCGCGAAGGGCGTGCTGCATGTCGATGCCGGGGCGGCGCAGGCGCTCGGCGCGGGACGCAGCCTGCTCGCGGCGGGCGTGACCCGCATCGAGGGCGGCTTCTCGCGCGGCGATCTGGTCGCGATCCACGGGCCGTCGGGGGCGGTCGCCCGGGGCTTGATCGAGTATGACGCCGCCGACGCCGCGCGGCTGCTCGGCCGGCGGAGCGACGAACACGCTGCGCTGCTCGGTTACGCGCCACGTTCTGCGCTGGTGCATCGCAATCATCTGGCGCTGCTGTGATGCGGCAGCTGTTTAGCCCCGATTTACGCCACCACCCCGGCGAAGGCCGGGGCCCAGTTGGGAGACGTAACTTGGTAAGCGCTGCACGCCGTTACATCTGCCTTTCCACCTGGGCCCCGGCCTCCGCCGGGGTGGTGCTTGGTAGATTGGCTTCGCGTTCGAGTAGCGAGACATGATTCTCGCCATCACCGGCGGCACCGGCTTCGTCGGTAGCCACCTGATCGACCGCGCCCTCGCCGCCGGCCACCAGGTCCGCGCCCTCACCCGCCGCACCCAGCCGCCGCGCGACGGCGTCATCTGGATCGAGGGCGACCTCGCCACACCCGGCTCACTCGCCCAGGGCGCCGACGCGGTGATCCACGTCGCCGGCATCGTCAACGCTCCCGACCGCGCCGGCCTCGCGGCCGGAAACGTCGACGGCACCCGCACGATCCTGGCCGCTGCCACAGAGGCCGACGTGCGACGGTTCATCCACGTATCGTCGCTGTCCGCGCGCGAACCCCAGCTATCGGACTATGGTTGGTCGAAGCGCGAGGCGGAACAGCTCGTCGAAGCCAGCGCGCTAACCTGGACCATCGTCCGCCCGACCGCGATCTACGGCCCCGGCGACATGGAGATGCGCGACCTGTTCCGCGCCGCGAAGCTCGGCCTCGCCTTTCTCCCTCCACCCGGCCTGATGTCGGCGGTGGAGGTGAGTGACCTCGCGCGCCTCCTGCTGATCCTCGCCCAACGCCCGGATGGTGGCGATACCTACGAGGTGGACGACGGTCGCGCCTGGACGCATGTCGAGTTCGCCCGCGCACTGGGCGCGGCGGTCGGCCGTCCGGTACTGCCGCTCCATTTGCCGAAGCCACTGATGCGGCTCGGCGCCAGGATCGACCGGCTGATCCGCGGCGACAAGGCGAAGCTGACCCCCGACCGCGTCGGCTATCTCTGCCATCCCGACTGGTCGGCCGCACCCGATCGACGCCCGCCCGCCGCGTTGTGGGCGCCGCTGATCGACACCCCGGCGGGGCTCGCCGCGACCGCGCGATGGTATCGCGCTCATGCTTTGCTATAGCCTCGCCGTACCGCCGCCGCATTTGGCTGCCAACCGGATGACCCCATGAGCGACCGTCAACAGATCTTCGACACCGTCACCGCGCAGATCGCGCCCTTCAACAAGAAGGGCGTCGCGCTGACCGACGCCACCACCTTCCAGGGCGATCTCGAATGGGACAGCCTGACGGTGATGGATTTCGTCGCCGCGATCGAGGACGAGTTTGACATCATCATCACGATGAACATGCAGGCGGAGATCGAGACGGTCGGCCAGCTCGTCGACGCGGTCGCGAAACTGAAGCAAGACTAAGCCCCACCCCGTTCGTCCTGAGTAGCCATTGAGCGAAGTCGAAATGGCGTATCGAGGGACAGGTGGTTCGATACGGCGCTTCGGCTACGCTCAGCGCCTACTCACCACGAACGGAATATTTGGATCGACAGCATGACCGAAGCCGCCACCACCGCCCATGCACTGCCGATCGATCCGCCGGTGATCGCGCCCGAACGCGACCTGATGTCGAAATTCGACGGCCTCATCGCCGAACGCAAGGCGTTGATCGACACCGGCGTCACCGACCCCTTCGCGATCGTGATGGAACAGGTGAAGTCGCCGACGGAGGCGGTGATCAAGGGCCGCGACACGATCCTGCTCGGCACCTACAACTACATGGGCATGACGTTCGACCCCGACGTCATTGCGGCGGGCAAGAACGCGCTCGACCGGTTTGGCTCCGGCACCAACGGCAGCCGCATGCTCAACGGCACTTTCGCAGATCACATGGACGTCGAACAGGCGCTCCGTGAATTCTACGACGTGTCCGGCGCGATCGTGTTCTCGACGGGCTACATGGCCAATCTCGGGATGATCTCGACGCTGGTCGGCAAGGGCGAATACGTCATCCTCGACGCCGACAGCCATGCCTCGATCTATGACGGCTGCCAGCAGGGCAATGCCGAGATCGTCCGCTTCCGCCACAATTCGGTCGAGGATCTCGACAAAAGGCTCGGTCGCCTGCCCAAGGAGCCCGCCAAGCTGGTCGTGCTCGAAGGCGTCTATTCGATGCTTGGCGACATCGCACCGTTGAAGGAGATGGTCGCGGTCGCCAAGAAGCACGGCGCGATGGTACTCAGCGACGAAGCGCATTCGATGGGCCTCTTCGGCGAGCACGGCCGCGGCGTGTACGAAGCGGCCGGGCTTGGCGACGACGTCGATTTCGTGGTCGGCACCTTCTCCAAGTCGGTCGGCACCGTCGGCGGCTTCTGCGTGTCGAACCACCCGAAGTTCGAGGCGATCCGCCTTGCCTGCCGCGCCTATATCTTCACCGCGAGCCTGCCGCCTTCGGTGGTCGCAACCGCCGCGGCATCGATCCGCAAGCTGATGCATGCCGACGCGAAGCGCGCGCAACTGTGGAAGAATGCCCGCCGGCTGCATGGCGGCCTGCGCGAGATGGGCTTCAAGCTTGGCACCGAGACGCCCGACAGCGCGATCATCGCGGTGATCCTCGACGACCAGGAACAGGCGGTCGCGATGTGGCAGTCGCTGCTGGAGGGCGGGCTCTACGTCAACATGGCACGCCCGCCCGCGACCCCCGCCGGCACCTTCCTGCTGCGCTGCTCGCTCTGCGCTGAACATACCGACGAGCAGATCGGCCGCGTCATTGAGATGTTCCGTGCCGCCGGCACCGCGATCGGCGTCCTCGGCTGAGCATCCGCACCTTAACTATCCGTCAACCATGTTGCGGCACGATCGCTTCATGATCGACCGGCCTGCCTTCTCGGAACGCCCAGTCTCGGCCCGGCGCATCCGATTTGCGCCGTCCGGTCGATGAGCTATACCGGTACGGTGACGCAGGAAGAGGCCGACGGGACGGCCCATGGCGGCCTAGCCCCCTGGCGCACCATCATGCTGGTCGTGATGGGGCTGCTTGCGGTCGCGGTCCTGGTGGGTCTGCTGATTACGCTGAGCGGCGCCAACCGTCAGCGTGACCGCGCGCTCGAACTTCAGGCCCATAGCTATGACGTGATGATCCTCGCGCGGACCTTGTCCGGCACGATCGCGCGGTCGGAGGCGTCATTGGGGCGTTACGTGATCTCCGCCGATCGATCGCTGGGGCAGGTGTATTTCGATCAGTGGCGCCTTGCGGCCTCGCAGATCACCCGGCTCGACAACATCACCGAAGACAACCCCGCGCAGCAAGAACCGATCGACGCATTGCGCGACGCCTACGAAGCCCGCGGTCGCGAACTCTCGCTCACAGCGCTCAGCACCTATTACCACAAGAACGACCAAGCGCTGTCGCGCTATTATCTGGCGCGCAAGGCGCCATCGCTCAAACGCATCGACGGGCTGCTCGACGAGATCATCGATCATGAGCGCGAACTGCTCGATAAGCGCACCGCGACGGCGATGCGGACGGTCAACCAGTCGAGCCGGATCGCGGGCGTGCTGGCGGTGTTCGGCATCCTGCTGGTGCTCGGCGCGATCCTGCTCGGCTGGTTGACGATTCGCGCGGTAGAGGAACGTGCGAATGCGCGTGCCGACGCCGACGCCGCGCACGCCCGCGCCGACGAACTGTCCGCCGCCGTCACCGAAGCGACCGACGAACTGCGCGTCCAGGAACGCAAGCTGCGCCAGGTCCAGAAGATGGAAGCGGTCGGCCAGCTGACCGGGGGCATCGCGCACGACTTCAACAACATGCTGGCGGTCGTGCTCGGCGGGCTCGAGCTTGCCCGACGCTCGATCGACACCGATCCCGCAGCCGCCGCGCGTCACCTCGACAATGCGACCGAAGGCGCGAACCGCGCTGCGGCGCTGACCCGCCGGCTGCTCGCGTTCAGCCGCGAGGATTCGTTGAAACCCGAGCCGATCGGCGCGGCGGCGTTGGTGACGGGCATGTCGGAACTGCTCGACCGCACGCTCGGCGACGAGGTCACGATCCTGACCGAAGACCGCGCTCAGGGCTGGCGGGTCCGCGCCGACCGCGTCCAGCTGGAGAATGCGATCCTCAACCTGGCCGTCAACGCGCGCGACGCGATGAACGGCCGCGGCACGCTGACGATCGCGACCGGAACGATATTGCTCGGCAAGGACGCAGTGGGGCAATGTGCCGCCGGCGAATACGTCACCATCGCGGTCACCGACAATGGCTGCGGCATGACTGCCGAAGTGGTCGAGCGAGTCTACGAGCCGTTCTTCACGACCAAGGCGGTGGGCCAGGGCACCGGGCTCGGCCTCAGCCAGATCTTCGCCCTGGTCCGCCAGTTGGAGGGCGAGATCGCGATCCGCACCGCGCCCGATCAGGGCACCACGGTGACGCTGTACCTGCCGCGTGACGACGATCCCCAAACGGTCAGCGACATCGTCTCGATCGCGCCTGTCGCGCCCGGCCCGACCGCGCGGCTGACCGTGCTGGTGGTCGAGGACGATCCGCGGGTGATGGCCGCCGCACTGGGCGCGCTGGAGGAACTCGGCCATGTCGGCATCCCCTGCGACGATCCCTTCGCGGCGGAGTCGCTGCTCGAACGGCATAGCGGTATCGACCTGATCCTGTCCGACGTGCTGATGCCGGGGCAGACCGGGCCGGAGATGATCGCGCAATTGTCGCCGCGTTTCCCGCACGTCGCGGTACTGTTCGTCACCGGCTTCGCGGGCGACGTCAACGCTGCCGAATTCGTCGACCACGACGTTCTGCGCAAGCCGTTTACGCTGTCGGCACTGGAGCGCGCGGTCGCCGATGCGATGGCGCGCGACCGTCCGGCCGCGCCCGAACAGATCGCCGCCGAATAGACGCGGGGACGCGTCCGAAATAGAAGCTGACGACCCTTCGCGTCCCGCCTATAGCCCGTGGCTCCCCAGCCGCCGAGCCGATCCTTCATGCAATCCATCGACCGCTACATGGCCCGGCTGATCGCGTTGCCGCTGTTCGCGACGCTGATCATCTCGGCGATGCTGCTGGTGCTCGATCGCATGCTCCGGCTGTTCGAATTCGTCGCCACCGAGGGCGGGCCGGTGAGCGTGGTGTGGCGGATGCTGGCCAATCTGTTGCCCGAATATCTCGGCCTGGGCATTCCGATCGGGCTGATGCTCGGCGTCCTGCTCGCCTTCCGGCGGCTCGCGACCACCTCGGAGCTCGACGTGATGCGCGGCGTTGGGATGAGCTACGGGCGACTGTTGCGCGTGCCCTATATGTACGCGATCGCGCTCGCGATCGCGAACCTGCTCATCGTCGGCTATCTCCAGCCGATCTCGCGCTATTATTACGAGAATTTGCGGTTCGAGCTGCGCACCGGGGCGCTGGGCGCGTCGATCAAGGTCGGCGAGTTCACGCATCTCGGCGACCGGATGACGCTGCGAATCGAACAGAGCCGCGACAAGGGCCGAGATCTCACCGGCATCTTCGTCCATGCGCTGACCGCCAAGGGCGACTGGATCGGGGTCACCGCCGAACGCGGACGGTTCCTCGCCACCGACGATCCCAATGTCATCATCTTCCGGCTGACCAACGGCACGCTGATCCATAACAACGCCGCCTTCAAGGCGCCACGGGTGCTGACCTTCAGCGCGCACGATCTGCCGATCAATCTGCCCAAGTTCGAAAGCTTCCGGCAGCGCGGTGGCCGCAACCTCGAATACACGTTGCCCGAACTCGCCCGACAGGGGCAGCATGCGGCAACCGTCGAACAGCGCGACAGCAGCCGATCCGAATTCCATTTCCGCGTGGCGGAGGTCGCGACGATGTTCTTGCTGCCGATGCTCGCACTCGCCCTCGGCGTTCCGCCCAAACGCTCTTCCTCCGCCCTCGGCGTCTTCCTCGCGATCGTGATGATCGTCACCTACTTCAAGATCAACCAATATGCCGCCGGGATAGGCGAAGCCGGCAAGGTCGATCCGCTGATCGCGCTTTGGGTGCCGTTCGCACTGTTCGCGGCGCTCGTGCTGTGGATGTACTACACCATCGCCTATGTGCCGGGCGGGCAGCCGATCGGCGCGCTCGAGCGAACCTTCTCGCGCATCGCCAAGGCGATAACCAATCGCCTGCCCGGCAGGCGCCGCCGCGTGGAGAGTGGCGCATGAGCACCGTCGGTTTCTTTCCCTCGCGCACCGTCGCCTTCTACATGGCGCGGCTGTTCCTGGTGCGCACCTTCGCGATCCTTGGCGGGCTGGTGCTGGTGCTGCTCGCCCTCAACCTGTTGAGCGAATCGGGCAATATTCTCGCTCAGCCCGGCAACGGCGACGCGCAGGTGTGGCGCTACGTATCGCTGCGCGGGCCCGAGCTGATCGCGTTCGGCCTGCCCTATTCGGTGCTGCTCGGCACGATCCTGACGCTCATCACGATGAACCAGAATAGCGAGATCATCGCGCTGAAGGCATCCGGCATGTCCGCGCACCAGGTGCTCGCCCCGCTGCTCGTCGCCAGCCTCGGCGTCGCGGTCCTGAGTTTCGCGTTCAACGACCGGGTCGTGTCGCGCGCCACCGCGACGCTGACCCAGTGGAACAAGGTCGACTACGGACCGCTGCCGATCGATCGCGGCGATCGCTCCAATGTCTGGGTGCGCGACGGCGACGACCTGATCGAGGTCGGGCAGATTCGCGGCCGCGGCAATGCTGCGTTGCTCGGTGCGGTGACGGTCTATGATCGGGCCGGCGGCAGTCTGGTCGGCATCATCCGCGCCGATCGCGGTCGGCGCGACGGCGACGGATGGAGGATCGAGCCTGCCACCCGCTTCGACGTCGCCAAGGGTACGCTGACCCCGCTCGGCTCGGTCGTGATCGGCCGCGGGGTTCGTCCCGATCAGTTCACGCTGGCGAGCGTCGATGCCGACGGCCTGTCGTTCGGTGCGTTGAAGGCGGCGATCGACGACCTCTCCGAATCCGGGCGGCCTACCGCCGCGCTCGAAGGCGCCTTGTGGCACAAGCTGTCAAGCCCGTTGTCGTCGGTGCTGATGCCGCTCCTCGGTGCGGTCGCAGCGTTCGGGATCGCGCGGTCGGGCAAGCTGTTCATCCGCGCCGTCATCGGTATGGCGCTCGGCTTTCTATACTTCGTCGCCGACAATTTCGCGCTCGCGATGGGCAGCCTCGGCGCCTATCCACCCTTCCTCGCCGCTTGGGCGCCGTTCCTGCTGTTCCTGCTGATCGGCGAAGCAGTGCTGTTCCGCACGGAGGAATAAACGGCCGGGTTCTGCTAACCCTAGCGCCGAGAGACCATCGTGCTGCGCGCGATCCGCGCGACGAGGCCAGGCAACCCCGGATAGCTCGCCTGATGGTAGGGCGAGATCGCATCCAGCGCCGCAGACAACCGGCGATGCGCCTCGCCCAGCGCATGATACGGTACGCTCGGCAGCAGGTGGTGAAGCGCATGATAGCGCAGGCCGACCGGCGCCCACAGCATCGGCAGCAGCGCCGGCGGCGGCACGTTGACGGTGTCAAGATACTGCGCCGTGACGCTCATCGACTCGCCCTCATTCTCCCACAGATGCGCGACCAGCGTGCGTACCTGGTTCACCACCGCGACACCGGCAGCGACCGCGAGGAAGATCAGGAACGCCCGCAGCGGCACCACACCCGATGCGACCAGAACCAGCAAAGTGATCGCCCACAGGCTAGCGGCGGCCTCGATCCGGTTCCACTGTGTGCGGAAAGCGCCCTCCGGCATGCGGCGGCGGAACGACGGGTTGATCGCCAGCGCCGAGAATCGCTCGACCACGACGCGCCGCAGCCCGGGGATCACCACCGACAAGGGCGACAAGACCGCATAGCGGATCAGCAGCCCGATCGGCGCCAGCGCGGAGATCACGATGAACAGCGGCAGCGTCCATGGCTTCATCAGCGCGAGCGGCAGATACTCCGGATCCTCGGCGGTGCCATAACGCGTCTTCGCATGGTGGAGGTTGTGCACCCCCTCGTACATGAAGGACGGGGTCAGCATCGGCACACCGATCAGCGCGTTCCAGCCGCTGCGGAAACCCGGCAGCGATGCGTGCTTCACATGCGTCAGTTCATGGATGAAGCTGATGCCACGGTACAGCGCCAACATCGACACCAACCCAGCAACGATCGCCAGCGCGGTCGACGATGCCAGGATCGCCACCGCAAGACCGCCCCAGCCGACCAACGCGGACGCGACCAGATCGGCCCAGTAGATAGCAGGCTTGGCCGCAGTCAGATCCCGCGTCAGTTCGACGGCGGTGCGCAGCATCGCCTTGTCGTCGGCAACCAGATGCGTCGCGACCTTGGCACGCGGCGTAGCCGCCGCCGTACGATCGAGGGTAAGAATGGTATCCATATTCGTCGCCATTGCACTGAGATAGTGGCGATACGGTGGCTTTAACAGGTCGTCGACGCGCGCCCGGCGCGTGGAAAGGCCACTCGCTATGATCGACTGCGGCGGTTAGGAACCGCGCTTGGCAGTTGGACGACGACGATGGCAGCACCCCTGACGATCCGCCCGGTCACCACGAAGCGCGATCGCGTAGCGTTCATCGATCTTCCGTTCCGCCTCTATGCCGACGATCCGAATTGGGTGCCGCCGTTGCGGGGCGAGGCGCTCGGGTTGATCGATCCCGCAAAGAACGGCTGGTTCAGCCATGCCGAGGCGCAGTTGTTCCTCGCCTGGGAGGACAAGCGCGTCGTCGGGCGGATCTCCGCGCATATCGACACCCTCGCGCTGACGATGCCCGCCGCGCAGGGTTTCGGCCCCGGGGTCGGCCAATGGGGCCTGATGGAAGCAGAGCGCGAGGACGTGTTCCGCGCCTTGCTCGCCGCGGCCGAGGAATGGCTGCGCAAGCGTGGCATGGTCCGCGCGCTGGGCCCGATCAGCATGTCGATCTGGGAAGAACCCGGCTTGCTCGTAGAGGGCTTCGATCACCCGCCGACGATCATGATGGGCCATGCGAAGCCCGACTATCGCGGCTGGATCGAGGCGGCGGACTATCGTCAGGTCAAGAAGCTGCTGACCTACGACCTCGACATCACCGGTGACTTCCCGCCCATCGTCAAGCGCATCATCCAGTCGGGCGAGCGCAATCCGCGCATCGTCATCCGTGAAGTCGACAAGCGCCGGTTCGACGAGGAAGCCGCGATCATCCTCGCCATCCTCAACGACGCCTGGTCGGACAATTGGGGGTTCGTCCCCCTCACCCCGCCCGAGATTCGCGACGTCGGCGTCAAGTTGAAGCCGATCGTGTTCAACGACCTCATCCGCATCGCCGAGGTCGACGGCAGGCCGGTCGCCTTCATGATCACGCTACCCGACCTCAACGAAGCGATCGCGCCGCTGAAGGGTAATCTGCTGCCGTTCGGCTGGGCCAAGCTGCTGCTCTGGCTGCGCAAGCCGAAGGTGCGGACGATGCGCGTACCCTTGATGGGCGTGCTGAAGGAGCTGCAATCGTCGCGCATGGCGAGCCAGCTGGCCTTCATGATGATCGAATACATCAAGCGCGCATCGGTCGAAAGATACGGCGCGACCCGCAGCGAGATCGGATGGATCCTCGAGGACAACCAAGGCATGCGATCGATCGCCGAGACGATCGATAGCAAGGTGAACAAGGTCTACCTGATCTACGAACGGACACTGTAGGCATCGCGTCCGCACCCGGCTGCGCGGGTGCGGACGATGCGCGGTCACTTCGCCAACGGATCGACGCCGTGCTTCAGCCATTCGGCGCGCGTCTTGCAGATCCGCCGCGGAATACGCGAGCCGGTGATCTCGCCCACATCGCAATACCGGACGTTCTGCTGCGGGGATGCAGTTACTGGCGCAGGAGCAGCCGAGGCAGTCGGCTCCGGGCGATCAGCCGCAAGCGCGGGGGTGCCGAGCAGGATCGCTGCGACGGCGGTCATTGGTAGAAGGGCCTTGATCATCGTCTCTCTCCATTCGATCTCAGGCGACAATCGCGCCTGCATGTGTAGCACTGCATTATGCATGCCAAACACCTGAACGGTGGAAGATCAATGAGATAGCAAGGCGGTGTGATGTCCGCATTTGGCCACTCACCAAGAAGTTGGCCGGATTCCCGATCGGTTGGCGCAACGAACCAACCGTGCTTGCGCTTAGAACCGGCGGGACAGCCCCGCATAGAGCCGCGCCCCGGGCGCGCTGTGGTTCAGGCCCGCGACGCAGCCAGCGTCGACCTGAAAGTCGTCGTTTGCCATCCAAGCAAGCGACAGCGCCGCGAAGGTCTGGGTCGATCGGCCGCTGGGATCCTGGTCGCGCAGCGCCTGCACCTCCCCGGTCGCCGACAGCGTCTTCGTGAACGGCACTTCGACGCCGGCGACGGCGCTGTACGCCAGATGCCGGCCGCTGCCGTCCTCGTCGACTGCCGCGTCGACCTCCGGGGTGAGTTGCACGTTCACGCCGCCCGCCAGATCATAGCTCAGCGGCGCGAGCAGCCCCGCGCCCCAGTCACCCGCGCCGATCGGCGAGCGCCCGACCGGCAACGTTGCGAATGGCTGGACCGCGAAGGAGAAGCCGCTGCCGTCCGGATGAGCGAGGTTCGCCTTCAGCCCGAGATACGCGTCGCCGACCGCGGTGCTGCGATCGGTCGTGCCCGTCATCTTGTCGCGCTCGCGGGCGATGCCGACCGGGGTCCAGCCGGCGATGCCCTCAATCGTGTCCGCCAAGCCGACGCGGACGACGGTGTCGCCGAACAGGCTGGTGTCGGACCGCTGGTCCGCGCCCTCGTCGCGCTCCCAATCGGCGATGCTGGTCTCGACCGAGACGCGGCCGGGCGCGATGGTGCAAGCCGGCGTGCCGAGGCCGGGCCGCGCCGGACAGTAATCGCGTTCCTGCGCCGCCGCCGGCGCCGCGAGCGCCAGGGCGAGCACGACCGCGGCGATCTTCAACGCAACCTCACCCAGGTCGGTGCATGATCGCTGGCGCGCTCGCGGCCACGATACTCCTTGTCGACGCCCGCATCGACCAACCGATCCGCGGCCTGCGGGCTGAGCAGCAGATGATCGATCCGAAACCCCGCATCGCGCTGCCACGCGCCAGCCTGATAGTCCCAGAAGGTCCACACACGCCCGGTCGGATGCCGGGTGCGGAGCGCATCGGTCCAGCCCTGCGCGAGCAACCGCCGATACGCGGCGCGGCTCTCGGGCTGCATCAACGCGTCCTCGGCCATCGCCCGCACCGAGAAGGTGTCGTCGTCATTGGCGATGACGTTGTAATCGCCCATCAGCACCGCGGGCACTTCCTCCGCCAGCAGCGCCCGCGCGCGGTCGGCGAGGCGATTGAACCAGCGCAGCTTATAATCGAACTTGGGCCCCGGCCGCGGATTGCCGTTGGGCAGGTATATCGACGCGACCACCAGGCCGTCGACCTCGGCCTCAAGATAGCGGCTGTGATCGTCCTCGTCCTCGCCCGCCAGACCACGTTGCCGCTCGATCGGCGCGCGACTGCGCGCGAGGACCGCAACGCCGTTCCAGCTCTTCTGCCCGTGCCATACCGCGCCGTAACCCGCCGCCTCGATCTCCGCGATCGGGAAGGTCTCGTCGCTCGCCTTCAACTCCTGAAGGCACACGATCTCGGGCTGCTGTTCGGTGAGGTACTCGATCAGCCGCGGTAGCCGGGCCTTGATCCCGTTGACGTTGTAGGTGACGAGCTTCACTAGATCGCGAAGCTGGAACCGCAGCCGCATCCGCTAGCGGCATTCGGATTTTCGACCTTGAACGCCGCGCCGCCAAGGGACTCGACATAATCGACCGCGCAGCCGCGAACCAGATCGAGGCTGACGCTATCGACCACCAGCCGGACGCCGTCCGTCTCGGCGATCGTGTCGTCGGTTTCCACCGCGTCGGCGAACCCGAACTTATACTGAAAGCCCGAACATCCGCCGCCGTCGACCGACAGCCGCAGGATCGCCGGCTTGCCTTGCTTGGTGGCGATCGCCGCGACGCGTGCCGCGGCGGAGGGCGTCAACGCGATGTCTGAAGCGAGTGTTGCCATGCGGCTCAGATAGGCGCTGGAGCCGCGCTCGGCAACCGAGCGCGGCGTGGCGATCAATCCTGCGCGGCGGGGCCGTCGGTCGACACAGGGATGGCGTGCACCGCGCGGTCCTGTGCGGCCAGCAGGTAATCCGCGGTCGTCAGGAACGGGATCGGGTTGACCGCGTGGCCGTCGATCCGGACTTCATAATGGAGATGCGGCCCTGTCGAGCGGCCGGTCGACCCCATCAGCGCGATCAACTGACCGCGGGTGACGCGCGCGCCGTCGGCGACGAGGATCTTCGACAGATGGCCGTAACGAGTTGAGATACCCTTGCCGTGGTTGATCTCGACCATGTTGCCGTAACCACCCTGGCGCGCGGCGTGGCTGATCATGCCGTCGGCGGTCGCGTAGATCGGCGTGCCGGTCGGGCCGGGAATGTCTACGCCGGCATGCATCGCCGCGGTGCCGCGGAACGGATCGGAGCGGATGCCGAAATTGCTGGTGAACAGCAGCTTCTGAACCGGCTGGACCGAGGGGATGGCGATGCCGCCGCGCGGCCCGAAATCGAGCTTCTTCCAGCTCTGGAACAAGGTGCGGAACTGGCTGTCGGCCTTCAGGTCGGCAGCCGCTTCGGCGCTGCTCGCCTCGACCAACATGCCACCGACGGCGGTGCCGCGCTTCGCGATCTTGGCGGTGCCGGGGGTCGATGCGACCGGCTGCTCCAGCCGCTCGGCGGCGAGAGCAGGTCCTGCGAGAGCGACGCTCAGCGTTGCTGCGATCGCAAGACCGATCGACGTCAAATTCCGGGCAATGCTGATCATCGGACCCCAACACTATGCGCCACATCCGACCGGCGGATGCGAACTCGTAAACTCCGTCCTAATTCGCAGCCCCACCGCGTATCAGACGCTCATCTTGTGGGCGGATCGCGCGTTCGTCCGCAATAGCGTGACGGCCTTCGCGCGCCGGATGGACGTGGCACCGCGCCGAGCCGTTGAATTCGTCGCTCTACCGACGATCGATCGACGGAACCAACCCGGCCAAGTGTTTACAAGGTCTTGACGGTGTCCAGCACAGCGGCGGCGTGGCCGGGTACTTTGACCTTGCGCCACGCGCGCGTCAGCGTGCCGTCGGCGGCGAACAGGAAGGTCGCGCGCTCGATGCCCATATAGGTCCGGCCGTACATCGATTTCTCGCCCCAGACTCCGAACGAATCGCAAACGCTGCCGTCCACATCGCTACCGAGAGCGACGCCGAGTCCATGCTTGGCGCCGAACTTCGCGTGGCTCGCCGGCGTGTCCTTGGAGATCCCGATCACCGATGCGCCGGCCGCTGCGAAATCCGCCGCGAGTGCGGTAAAATCCTGCGCCTCGCGGGTGCAGCCCGGGGTGTCGTCCTTCGGATAGAAATACACCACCAACGGCCGCGGCAGATCCCGCAACTGCGCCGGCGTGCCGTCCACGGTGGTCACCGCCACGTCGGGGATCGTCGCACCGTCATCCATCCGTCTCTCCCGTCATCGAGTCCCAGCACCGCGCGACCTCCTGCCGAGTGGCCGCCAAGGTGGCAAGCACCTCCTCCCAATCCGCGGCGGCGAGCGCCCGCGCGATCAGCCCGCGAGTCGCCGGTGCGGGCTCGGCGGCATCGGGCGCGACGAGCCGCAGCGTCACCAGCAACCGCGTCAGGAAATCATGCGCCGTGATCAGCGAAGGCGGCACCAGCCCCTCCTCCGCCAACAGGGCGATCGCGCGGCCGAGGTTCGCGTCAAACCCCGCACGCCCGACCAGTTGCGCGACATGCACCGTGAATTCGAGATCGACGAGCCCGCCGGGCAGCAGCTTCGCATCCAGCGGCCCGGTCGGCGGCTTGTGTGCGGCCATGTCGGCGCGCATCTGCCGCGCATCGGCGCACACATCCCGCTCGCGCCGGTCCCCCTGCAGCACCGCGGCGATCACCTCCTCGGCCGAAGCGCGCGCCTGCGCCGACCCGAACACCACGCGCGCCCGCGCCAGCGCCATATGCTCCCACGTCCAGGCGTCCTCGCGCTGATACCGGGCGAACGAATCGAGCGACACCACCAGCGGCCCCTGCGTGCCCGACGGCCGCAGTCGCGTATCGATCTCGTAGAGGGGACCCGCCGCGGTCGCGACCGACAGCGCCGCGGTCACGCGCTGCGCGAGCCGGGTGAAATATAGCGTCGCGCCGAGCGGCTTGGCCCCGTCGGACGTGCCGTGGAAATCGCCCGTGAACAGATAGACGAGGTCGAGGTCCGATGCGTTCGTCAGTGCCCCGCCACCGAGCCGCCCGAAGGCGAGGATGAGCAGTTCGCTCCCCGGCACCGTCCCATGTAATTGCGCGAAGGCGTCGATCGTCGCCCGCGCCAGCACCTCGATCGCGGCATCAGCGACCCGAGCGTAGCCGGCGGAAACCGCGAGCGGATCGGCGACCCCCGCGACGATCTGCGCTCCCAGCGCGAACCGCTTCTCGCCCACCACCCGCCGGACATGATCGAGCCGCGACTGGTAATCGGCGACGTCACCGCCGCGCATCTCCGCCGCCAGCCGGTCGGCCGCGGGCATCTCGTCGAACGCCGATGAGTCGATCAGTCCATCGAGCAGATCGGCGCGCCGCCCCAGCGCCTCGGCGAGCGGCGGCGCATGGCTGAGGATCGCGACGAGCAGCGTCGCCAGCGCCGGTCGCGCCTCGAGCAGTCGAAAGAAGTTGATCGCGCTCGGCAGCCGTTCGAGCATGATGTCGAAGCGCAGCAGCGCCGCCGCGGGATCGGGCGCGGCCGCGAACGCGGGCATCACCACCGGCAGCACCGCCTCCAGCGCCTCGCGCGCTGCCGGACTGCGCAGCGCCGGATAGCGCCCGCTCCGCCACGCGGCGAGCCGCTGCGCGGCACCTGCGCTGTCGGCGAACCCGGTCGCGACCAGCGCATTGCCGAGCGCGGCGGTGTCGTGCGGCAGGCCGAACGGGCGTCCTTCGTCGAGCGCGTCGTAGATCTTGCCCGCGGTCGCCACCGGCTCCGCCAGCAGCGCGAGCAGCGCCGCCCCGTCCGACAACCCCTGCAACCGCGCCACCCGGTCGAGCGACTCGCCCTCGGGCAGGACATGGGTCTGGCGATCGTCGATCATCTGCACGCGATGTTCGATCGTCCGCAGCAGTGCATAGGAACGGGTGAGCGCGCCCGCCTCCTCCGCCCCGATCCACCCGGCCGCCGCGAGCCGCGCGAGCGCGTCGCGGGTCGCCGGCGCACGCAAGGACGGATCGCGCCCGCCATGAATCAATTGGTGGATCTGCGCGAAGAATTCGGCTTCCCGGATCCCGCCCCTGCCCCGCTTGAGGTCGAAGCCCGGACCGAAGACCTGCCCGCCATGATGGTCGCGGATCCGTCGCGAGATCGCGCGGATCTCGCCGATCGCGCCGAAATCGAGCCCCCGCCGCCACACGAACGGACGTACCGCATCGAGGAACGCCTCGCCGAGCGCGATATCCCCTGCTGCGGCCCGAGCACGGATATAGGCGGCGCGTTCCCAGGCGAGCGCCTGCGACTCGTAATAACCGATGGCCGCGTCCACCGGCAGCACGATCGGCGTGACCTCGGGCGACGGCCGCAGTCGCAGATCGACCCGCAGCACATAACCGTCGCCGTCGCGCGCCTGGAGCAGCTCGACTGCACGGCGCCCGATCCGCACCGCCGCCTCGACCGGCTCCTCCTTCGCGCGACGCGGCAACGTCGCGGGATCGAAGACCAGGATCGGATCGATGTCGGACGAATAATTGAGCTCGTGACTGCCCTGTTTGCCGAGCGCGATCGCGGCGAAACCGGTCGGTTCGGCACCGGGCGTGCGTTCGCCGATCGCGGTGCGGATCGCGAGATCGAGCGCGTAATCGGCGAAGTCGCTCAGCGCGCGCGTCACCGCGGTCAGGTCCAGCTCGCCCGCGAGATCGCCGATCGCAACGGTCAGCGCCAGCGCGCGGCGGTCGAGCCGCAGGCGTCGCGCCACCGAGGGTTCGTCCTCCGCATTCCGCCTGCCGAGATCGATATCGCCTGCCGCCAGCCGCTCCACCGACAGCGGTTCGCGCTGCATCAGCATCGCCAGGAAAGGCGCGTTGGCACGGGCGCGACCGATCGCCTCAACCATCTTTTCCGGCGACACGGAGCGAATCACGACCGGCACCGTCCCATTGTCGGGCGTTCGCAGGCGCAGCGCGACGAAACGTTTCCCATCGACGCTCGTTTAACCCGAATGAACGATATCGACCATCTCAGCGGACCAGCCGGCGGCGAGCAGATGGTTCGCCGTCCGCGCGCTACCGATGCCGTTGGGCGTGCGCTGCGCGGTGTGTTCGCCACGCAGCAGCTACCCACGGACATGATGCTGTTGATCGCACGGCTGGATACGCGCCCTCACTGACCGGTTCCCGCACCGGCGCGAACGCCGGCTGCGTCGTTCAGCGACCGCGGCTCAGTTCCTCGACGTCGCCCATGATCTGATCGAGCGCGGTCTTGTTGACATCGGTCTCGTGATCGCGCCGCGATGGTAGCGACCCGTCGCTCATCAGGGTCTCCAACGCGACGCGGCCGCGCGCCACGCGGCTCTTGATCGTGCCGACCGCCACCTGACAGATCTCCGCCGCTTCTTCATAGGCGAAGCCGCCCGCGCCGACGAGGATCAGTGCCTCGCGCTGCGGCTGCGGCAGGTGCATCAGCGCCCGCTGCATGTCGCCGAGTT
>NZ_CAXTEM010000015.1:0-39618 GCF_964243315.1 uncultured Sphingomonas sp.
GAGCATGACGTGCCGATCTTCTGCCCGGCGTTCGTCGACAGCTCGGCCGGCTTCGGGCTGGTCAAGCACCAGGTCGACAGCATGAAGGCGGGCAAGCCGTACATGGTCCTCGATGCGATCGCGGACTTCCGCGAGCTCACCGACATCAAGATCAAGGCGGGCACCACCGGCCTGCTGATGATCGGCGGCGGCGTGCCGAAGAACTTCATCCAGGACACCGTCGTCTGCGCCGAGATCCTCGGTCATGACGACGTCCAGGTGCACAAGTACGCGGTACAGATCACCGTCGCCGACGTTCGCGACGGCGCCTGCTCGTCGTCCACCCTGCAAGAGGCGGCGAGCTGGGGCAAGGTCAACACCGGCATCGAGCAGATGGTGTTCGCCGAAGCCGGCAGCGTGATGCCGCTGCTCGCGTCCGACGCCTATCACCGCGGTCACTGGAAGGACCGCGTCAAGCGCCGCTGGGGCGCGATCTTCGACAAGTAAGTCGGAGAGGAGACGGATGGGGGCAGGCGGAACTACGATTCGCGCCCTGCCCCCCTCCGACCACGAGACCCACCGGTCTTGCGCTACCCTCCCCCATGATGCAGCCTCAGGTGCAAACCGGGGGAGGCACGAACGATGCATAGCGAGATACTGCGGCCGATGGTCGCGCTGATCGCGTGGACGCTGGTCATGCTCGTGTGGATGCTGGTCACGCGCCTGCCCGCGATGAAGGCGGCGGGCGCGGATCTCGGTACGCTGGTCGGCTCCAAGGCGGCCGACGCGGATCGCGCACTGCCCGCACAGGTGCAGTGGAAAGCCCACAACTACAATCACCTGATGGAGCAGCCGACGCTGTTCTACGCGGTGTGCGCGGTCCTCGCGCTCAGCGGCACCGGCGACGGCGTCAATGCATGGATCGCCTGGGCCTATGTCGCGCTGCGGGTGCTACATTCGCTGGTACAGGCCACCGTCAACAAGGTAGGGCCACGTTTCATGCTGTTCCTCGCCTCCTCGCTCGCGCTCGTCGCGCTGACGCTCCATGCCGCGATGGCGGTGTTCTGATGGCCAAGGGTGAAGTCTTCGAACGCCATCGCCAGCCCTGGACCCAGGACGAGATCCAGAAACTGCACCTGCTCGCCAAGAAGGGCATGGCGCTGAAGGCGATCGCCAAGGCGCTGAAACGCAGCGAGGAATCGACCAAGGATCGCGCGAAGGAGGACGGGCTCGCGATCGCCAAGCTGCGGTGACGTGACATGCATTGTTTCGCGGCGCTGCGGGACCGATTATGAGCCGCCGCATGATCGATATCGCACGACGTGAAATGCTCGCGCTGTCGCTCGGTGCCACTGCGGCACCGGCGTTCGCCGCGCAAACGACGCCTTCGCCGCTCGCCATCCCGCGCTGGCCCCCGGCCGAGGCGATCGCTCTGTGGCCGGGACTACCGCCGGGCGCGGGTGCGACGATGCCGCGGTTGGCGCCCGAGATCACAGGACGACCCGGCGAGTATCGCGACATCTGGATGCGCGGCACCAGCCGCCCCGATCTCGGCATCTTCCGCGCTCCGCGTCCCGACGGACGCGCGGTGCTGGTCATCCCCGGCGGCGGCTATTCCTTCGTGTCGTTGCGCGGCGAGGGCATCGACGTGGCCCGCGCGCTCAACGCCCGCGGGATCACCTGTTTCGTGCTCAATTATCGGCTGCCCGCGGAAGGCTGGGCCGATCGCGCCAACGTGCCGCTGCAGGATGCCCAGCGTGCGATGCGCCTGATCCGCGCCGAGGCGCGTCGCTTCGCGATCGACCCTGCCAAGCTCGGCGTACTCGGCTTTTCCGCGGGCGGTCATCTGGCGGCGTCGCTTACCGCGCTGCACGCGACCGAGGTCTACAGGCCGGTCGACCTCGCCGATCGCCAGTCGGCACGCCCGGTCTTCAGCGGCTTGATGTATGCGGTGTCCAACGTCGATCCGGGCCGCAGCCACGGTGGATCTCGCGCCAATCTACTCGGCCCCAATCCCGATCGGGCGATGGAGCGGCGCTACGCCATCGACCGCCGGCTTACCGCCTCCACCCCGCCGCTATTCCTCGTCCATGCCGAGGACGACGATGTGGTGCCGGTGCTGAACAGCCTCGATATGCTCGCCGCCGCGCGCGCGGCCGGTATCCCGGTCGAGGCGCACATCCTCGAAAAGGGTGGCCACGGCTTCGGCACCCGGCTGCCGCGGACGCTGCCGGGCTCCTTATGGCCGGAGCTGTTCGAGCGCTGGGTCGGCGGCACTCTCACCCGAAGCCGGTAGCCGCCCCGCGGACCGGTCCGCCAGATCAGCTAGCGGACCGAGACTGGTCAGCATGTGATCGATCGCGACGCGCGGATCGTGGCCGGGCGTCGAGGTCGCGGAAAGATGGATCGCCACGGCGCTCTGTGGCCCGCCGATCAGCCTCGCGCGCATCGTCTCGAGCTTCACCCGGCGCAGGTCGCCGGTAAGGATGTCGCCTACTCGATACCAACTCGCCACGATCCGGCTGACCGGCCCGGGTGCTGCGATCCGCACCGCCTCCCCGTCCGCGATCGGCAACAAATCCGCGACCCGCAGCCACGGGCCGTCCTCGCGCAAGACTCCGGTTCCGAATGCCCCAAGCTTGGCACCCTCGCGTTGGCGCGCATAGACCGCGATCGCGACGTCGACCTGATCGCCCGCGGTCGAGGCGTAGCGGCCGAACACATAATGATCGGCACCAGGATGCCAGGGCTGCCATGGCCGGCGACGTTCGATAGCAACGCGTTTCCAGCCTTTTACGGTCGGCAGCTCGATACGCGCGGGAAGACCTTCGCCGCCACTCGCCGTCGCGACGCTCCAAGCCGCGAACAATCCCGCGACAGTCAGGACGAGCACGACCGCCGTGAAAAGGTCGACGCGGCCGGAGCGAACCGGTCTGAACTGTGCGGGGTCATAGCCGGGGTCGGTTGGGTGCCGATCGAACCAGCGCCACCCCATCGCGAGCAGCATCGCCGAGACCAGCGCGAAGAAGATCCAGCCGAACACGATGTGGTCGAACCCGGTCGCCGTGCCGATCGACGTCACCTGCGCGGCATAGATCGTCGCGAACGCGCGCACCCCGTTGGCGAGGACCGGAACCACGATCGACGCCGCCATGAAGCAGGCACGCCGGCGCCACGACGTGAAGCAGAGATGCGCGACCAGCGTCGAAAACGCGATCATCGCCAGCACGAACTTCGCCCCCGAGCACGCCTCGGCAACCTCGAAAAGATAAGGCCCGGCGTGGATCATCACGCCATCGACACTGGCGGGAACGCGTGCGATCGCGAGCAGCGGCATCACCAACGCGACCGTCACCCGCTGCAGCAACGGCTCCAGGCTCGCGCCGGCCGGGACGGCGAACGAGGCATAGGCGAGGGGAAACAACAGCCCCCGTGTGACCTGCGCACCGAGTATCGTTACCACCGCGCCCTGGAGCATCAGCACCAGCCCCCATTGCCGCGCGAAGGTCACGCCACCCGCATCGCCCATCAGCCAAGCCACGCCACCGCCGGTCACCAGCGCGAGACCCGGCCACCAGCCGACAGGCTCTAGCCGCGCCAGCAGCGAGCGACGCGTCCAGACCAGCCACGCGACCAGAGGCGCGATCAACAGGCAATGGCCATAGGCGCCACTCGTCCACCACATCACTGCCAGTTGCAGCGCATCCGTGGCGAACAGCATCAGAATACCAACGAAGACGATCGCCAGCGCCCCGCCGTGACGCTGCCACGCGCTCGCACGAACGGCGGCTTGCCAGCTTGGCCGGGCCAGGCTGGTCACGCCATCAGCGCATCGAGCGCGGCAAGGCGCGCCGGCCAGGCATAGCGCGACACGACCTGCTCCCGAGCCGCGACACCGAGCCTTGCAGCCCCCCCGGGATCGGCGAGCAGCGCGCCGATCATCGCCACCTGCGCCTCCGCGTCGGCGGCCACCCGGATCGTACCGGCATGATCGATCCCCTCCGCGGCGGCGGCAGACGCGACCACCGGGCGCGCCATTGCCATCGCCTCGAGCACCTTGTTCTGCACTCCACGCGCGATCTGAAGCGGGGCGACGCACACTGAGGCTGCCGCCAACCAGCCGCGCACATCGGGAACCGCCCCGGTGACGATCACGCCGTCTCCCGACAGCGCCCTTACCGCGGCCGTCGGCGAGCGACCGACGATCGCAAAGCGCAACGTCGGATACCTGGCCCGCAAATCGGGCAGGACGTTACCCACGAACCACGCCGCGGCGTCGACATTGGGTCGATAGTTCATCTGCCCCGTGAAGACGATCAGCGGGCCCGGTGTGTCGACCGGCGCAGAGTCGGCAGCGGGATCGAAGAAGCCGGCATCGATCCCGTTCTCCACTGCCAGTATTTCACCGGTCGCGCCCCCTTCGCGGAACAGCCGGGCCTCCGCGTCGGTAACGAAAAGGCTGGCGCTCACCCGTGCTGCGACGGCACGTTCGAACGAGCCCAACAGCCTGGCCTCGCGACGGAGCAACCATGAGATCGGATAGCGCGCGCTGACCGCAAGCTGTTCGAACTTCATCGAATCCACGTCGGCGAAGTCCATGATGACGGGCACGTTACGAGGTAGATACTGCGCCATCTGACCGGAATAGCAATGGATCCGGTCGACGGCGGCGGTCGCGCAGACCTTCGCGATCGCAGCCTGCATGGCCGGGTCTGCAAAGGCGGTCAGCGACACCGGCCTTGCGGTGGCGAGCGCCTGCAGCGCTGCCATCGCGTTCGCCTTTGTTCGCGGTATGACCGTGCAACTGGCGAGCATCTGCCGGAACTCGGGCGCCGGGTCGCGGTCGGCGACGTCGTCGGCAAAGGCCACCAGATGCACAAGATGCTTGTCAGCAAGGTGCCGCAAGATGTTGAAGCCGCGTATTTTGTCGCCGCGATCTGGTGGGAACGGCACCCGATGCGCGAGGAACAGCAGCTCGCTCACCCCAGCCCCCGCGCGATCGGCGGTCCGAGCCGGTTGGCAAGCCAGAGCGGCAGCCGCTTCCAGGTGGTGACCATCAGCGCATATTTCGGGTCCAGCGGGTTCACCACGCGCGCCGGGCCGTTGCTATGGCGCGCATAGGTCAGCGGGACGGGCACGAAGCCCCAATTCTTCTTGAACGCGGCCGCGCCCGTCCCTGCCTTGGAGCGGCCGAAGTCGAAGCGCGTGCATCCGCGCTCCCGCGCATGGCGCATCAGCGAGAAGTAGAGGTGTTCATGCGCCCGCATCCCCCGCGATGCTGCGGTGCCGCCCCCCCAATAGGGATAGACCGTGCCGCCGAGATACAGGCTGAGGACGCTGGCGACCGGATCACCCTCTGACGACACCGTGAGAATGTCGGCATCCATCGTGTCGATGACCTGCCCGAACAGCGCTTTCGGAAACACCGGCGTCCCAAGGTTGCGAACGGACTCGGCATAGACGCTGTAGTGAGCGGCTACATCCTGTGCACTCCGCCCGACCGAAACGGTCAGGCCGAGACCCTGCGCGCGTCGAACTTCGGCGCGCTGCTTGCGCGGAATGGCCTTCAACTCGGTCTCATCATCGGCAGCTAAGGGTTTGGCGAACGCTAGATAAGTTGCGGCGTCTTGCGCCCATCCCGCGGGCACCGGCCCACCCCGCAACTCGACCGACGAGGTTCCGATCCGGCTCGCGAGATCGACCGCTCCCGACGCGAGCGCCTCCACCGCGCCTCCAAGCACGCCGCCATCGACGCCGAACCCCGCCGAGACCAGCGCGCGGCCGAACAAGGGCGAGCGGACGTCGGTCAGCGGCAACACGCCCGTGATCTGGCTATCGGCTCGTTCGGCGATCAGGTAGCGCGAACGCTGCCGACAGCCGACAGCGACCGCCTCGCTCCACGCCGGCAGATGGAACGGCGTCGCATCGGGCTGCGCGCGAACGAAGGCGTCGATCCGCGCATGGTCCGTCCGATCGGCCTCGCGAATGCCGACCGGCGCATGGACATCGATCATCGTCATGACACGACCGGCACGATGATCGAATCGATCCGCCCCCAGGCGTGCCGCTTCACCAGTCCGCGCAACTTGCCCGCCATCGCGCCCAACCGCGCGTAGTGGCGCAGCCGAGATCGCATCGGCGCATCATGAACCCGCGGCTGCCCGGCATCCACCTCCCACGGGTGGAAGTAGAAGATCGCCGGCTGCCCCTGCGCATTGACTTGGCGAACCGCGAAGTCGGTGAGTTGCGCCGGCAGCAGCCGGAAGAACCCACCACCCGTCGCAAGGCGGCGTCTACCGAATTCGGCGACCGTCACCGGCAACTCGATCATCTCGCTACCGGCCACCGGGTTGAACGCGAACCGCGGCGCGGTGCGCCAGCCATAATGATCGTGGCGGACCGGTGCGACGCTGGAGGAATAACGATACCCCTCTTCGGCGAGCATCCGATGAGCCCAGGGAGTGCGCTGGTCTATGGAGAAGCTGGGTGCGCGATAGCCGGTGACGGCGGTGCCGCCGGCGTCTTCCAGCGCTGTCTTGGTGCGCAACAGGTCGGCACGAAAGGTCGTGGCGTCCATGGTGAAGACGCGCCGGTGATCCCAGCCGTGGCTAGCGATCTCGTGCCCGGCATCGGCGATGCGACGAACGAGCGCGGGATGCCGCGCCGCGACCCAACCGAGCGTAAAAAACGTCGCCTTCACATCGGCTTCGGCGAACAGGTCCAGGACCATCGCGGTGTTGGTCTCGACCCGGCTCTCCAGGGTCGGCCAATCGGCCTTGTCGATCACGTTCTCGAACGCGCCGACCTGAAACCATTCCTCGACATCGACCGACAAGCCGTTGACGATGCTCGCTTTGCCGATGAACTCAGGCCGCATCGGTCCACGCCACCGCGCTCCGTCGATCATGTTCCACCCAGCCGACCAGCAGGTTCAGCACGCGCCTCAGAGCCGCATCCTGTTCCTCGATCCGCGCCTCCAGTTCGGCAAGCCGGTCCGCCTCGATCGGCCTCGGGGCGGCGTCGAACTCCTCGCTCGGGGTGAGGCCCGCCACCGGCAGGTCGGCGTGGAGATCGCCCAGCACCGCCGCGACGGTGTCGGCATCGATCAACTCGCGACCCTCGATCGCGGCTTGGAGCATCACGCGCCCGGCCAGCATGTTAAGCCGCCGCGGCACGCCCCCCGACCCGCGAAACATCGCCTCGAAGGCGTCTGTCGTGAAATCCGGGCGACCCTGCCATCCGACCACCGCCAGGCGGTGCGCGACATAATCGGCGACTTCCGATTCGGCCATCGGTTCGAGGTGGTGGATCGCGATGATCCGCTGCCGCAGCTGTTCCAGCCGCTCCGAGCCGTGGAGCCGGTCGCGGAACTCCGGCTGGCCGAGCAGCAGGATCTGGAGCAGCGCCTGCCCGCCCGGCGCCTGGAAGTTGGAGAGCATGCGCAACTCCTCCAGCGCCGACACCGACAACGCCTGCCCCTCGTCGACGATCAGCAGCGTGCGCCGCCCGGTCCTTGCGACCGAGTGGAGCCCGCGTTCGATCACGGCCAGCAGTTGCGCCTTGGTCAGCGCCGCCGGATCGACCCCGAGCGCGGTCGCGACGATCCGCAACAGATCATCGGCCTCGATCGCGCTCGAGACGAGATGGACGATCTTGATCATCTGTTCGTCGATCGTGTCGAGCAGATGCCCGACCAGCGTCGTCTTGCCCGCGCCGATATCGCCGGTGACGACGATGAAGCCCTCCCCCTGCGCGAGGCCGTAGCCTAGATACGCCATCGCCTTGCGGTGGGTCGCGGTCTCGAACCAGAATCGCGGATCGGGAGTCAGCTGGAACGGCCGACCGCTCAATCCATAATGTGCGTCGTACATGCCTCGGCTCCGACGTTAGAAGGAATAGCGCGCGGCGACGAGGCCCTGCGCGGAAATCTGGGTGTCGACCGCGGCGGTGTCGAAGGCGTACACGCCGATCGACGCGGTCGTGGTCAGCCGGCCGAACGCGCGGCCGACGCTCGCGGTGGCGCCGTAGGACACGACGCCCTGCGCGCCCGCCAGGCCGGGATCGAAATAGTTCACGAACAGCGTCGCATCCATTGCCGTGTCGAGGCTCAGCGCCCGCCGCAGGAACAACTGCCCGTAATAGCTCTCGTCGTCATAACCCCACACCGTGGCCCCGGCGGTCGCGACCGGCGCGTAGAGCTTGCGGTTAGCATAGCCGACACCGCCGCCGAAGCTGGTGCGGCCCTGCGTCGCGGCGAGCACCGCGTCGGCGCCGCGCGCGCGGTAGCTGGCGGTCGAGATCGACTGGAACACGCTGTTGAGGCACCCACCCGGCGTCGCGCCGGTCGTCCCGTAGACGCAGCCATTATATTGCTGGGTGAAGCTGTCGCGCGCCGCGACGAAGCTGGTCGGCAGATTGCCGAGCCCGCCGCGAAGCTGCTGCCCGAAGGTGGTGACGCTGTCATAGACCTTGGCCGCGAAGCCGATTCCCGCGGACGCCTGATACGCGATCGTGCCGGTATAGCTCGTCGACCCGTAGCGGCGCCCCACCCTGGCTTCGACCGCGGTGCGGCGGTTGGGCCGCCACACCACGCCCGCGTCGTAATACACGCCGTCGGTGCGGTAGGCGATCCGGCGGGGTGAGGCCTGGTCGGTCACGAACCGCCCGTCGCGGTCGACGACCGGCGCACCCGACGTGTCGCGCAGTGCGTCCTTCTGACTGGTCTCGATCTTCTCGTAGCCGACCCCCGCAACCAGCGCGACATTGGCCGAGACGGGCGCGAGCACGTCGCCGCGCAGCCGCAGCCCCTCGTATCGCGCCTTCAGCTGCCCGGCATCCTCGCGCTCGTATCCGGCCGAGGCCGTCAAGCCGACGGGCAGCAGCGTGTTGGGCGCGGTCCCCGCGCTGATCCCCGCGACCTGGCCGACACTGTCGTCATAGCGATCGAGCCGCGGCTGGCCCGCGAGCCCGCCGATGCGCGGCGTGCCGACCTTGGTATAGGCCGCCTGATAGCTCGCCGCGATCGCGACCGGGCCGGCGTTGCCCGTAAAGCGCGGACCGGCATAGACCGCGTAGACCTGGCTGACATTGTCCCCGTCACCGACGATCACCCCGGGCGCAGCGCCGCGGATGTCGGCACGGGTGCGCGTCGCGATCCCGCCCGCCTCGATCGTGAGGCCGCGCGCCACCTGCGCGGCGACCCGCGCGAGCCCGGCATGCACGTCGGTGTCGCCGATCCGGTCTTCCCAGGAGATCCGGCGCTCGTAGCGATAGCTGACTTGCGCCGAGACCCGCGCGGTGTCCGCAGCCGCGTCGACCCCCGCCGCAAGCGAGCTGAAGGTGAGCACGTCGTCGCCGGTCAGATCGGCGTCGACGATCTGGCCCACCTCGACATAGGGCGTGACCGCGATCCGGCCGCTGGGCGCGCGCTGCGCGGCCGCAGGACTCGCCAGCGTGGCGCCGCAGAGCAGGAACAGAAGAGACGCACGCATCAGTCGCCGGCACCGTAATAGCTGCCGAATCGATGCCCGCCGGCGACGAACGAGACGGCGTTCAGCGCCAGCGCGATGTGTTCGCAGCCGTCGAGCAGCCCGACCGCCTCGCGCAGTTCGCTCTCGGGCGTGCGATCGGCGCGGACGATCAGCATCGTCTGGCCCACCAGCATCGCCAGCACTGCCGCGGGCGACGCCGCGAGTGCGGGCGGCGAATCGAAGATCACGATACGGCGCGGATTGGAGTCGAGCAGGCGCGCGATGACGGCACGGGTCCGCGCGCTGGCGAGCAGCTCGGTATCGGTCGCGGTGCCGGTGCCCGCGGGCAACACCGAGAGGCCGGCGATATCGGTTTCGCGCACCAGCGTCTCGACGTCGATGCGCGTGTCGGCGAGCGCATCGAGCAGCCCGGGACCGTCATCGAGCCCGAGCCGCTTCATGACGTCGGGCTTCGCGACATCGGCATCCACCAGCAGCACGTCGGTGTCGCGTTCCGCCGCCATCGACAGCGCGAGATTGACCGCGCAGAAGGTCTTGCCGTCCTCCGGCCTTGCCGAGCAGATCAGCACGGTCCGCGCCTTGTCCGGCGTCGGTCCCTGGGCGATCCGTTCGCGGGTGATCAGCAACTGGCGCTTGAGCAGCCGGAACTCCTCGGCGAGCGGACCCACCGGTGCACCCGGCACGATCATCCCGTTCTCGGCGAGCATGCCGCGATCGATCGTCGCCACGTCGCTCGGCTCGATACCGGTGAAGAACGCCTCGGGCAGCTCCTGCCCGACCGGCACGCGCAGCGCCTCGGGAATTGCGAGGAAGGTGTCGTCGTCGTCGTTCACCGCGGGCGGCGGGGCCTCGCGGTCCGGGGTCACGACCGGCGTTGGCCTGCGCCCGGCCGGCGAGAGATCATAAGCCGCGGCAGCCCGTTCGAGCAGCGAGGAACCGTGCGCAGGCCTGGTGATGACCGCCTCCTTCATGCCGCCATACCGCGTTGGACGATCTCGACTGCGAGCAACAGCACATAGGCCGCTAGCAACGCCCCTGCCCCACCCGCGAAATGCTTCAAGCGCCGCGTGCGGTGATCGGCCTGCGCACGCGTCACGACCTCGCCGATCGATCCGATCACCGGCATGCCGGTCGCCCGCTCCAGCTTGGTCGCGGTGGTGAAGGTCGCGCGCAACTGGCCCATCGCGAACGCCGCGCCGATGCCCGCGGCGAGCCCGACGATCAGCACGCCGGTCAGCAGCAGCATGCGATTGGGGGCGCTCGGCGCGCGCGGCGCGGTCGGCGGGTCGATCACCTTGAAGCGGAGATCGTCGCCCTGGGTCTGCGCGTCGCCGCGCAGCGCGATCTGCTGACGCTGGGTCAGCAGCTGGTCGTACTGGGTCTTCAGCACCTGATAGGTGCGATCGATCCCGCCCTGTTCGGCGGCGGCCTCGGGATCTGCGGCGAGCTTTTCGTTGAGCTGGTCGAGATCGCCCTGAAGCTGCGCACGCCGCATCCGCAGCGCGGCGACCGCGGACTGTTTTTCCGCCGACATGGATTGCAGCGACAGATACAGCGGGTTGACCGATCCCCCCGCCGCACCGCCGACCAGCGGTTCGCCGCGCGCCGCGACCTGCGCCGCCGCCAGCTGGCTCTTCAGCGCGATCACGTCGGGATGATTGTCGGTATAGCCGCGCGCCCGCGCATCCGCGAGCTGGCCTTGGATCGCGGTCAAGCGCGCCCGCGCCGGACCCGCACCGGCGCCGCCGCCCAGCCCCGGCACCGACTGCGGCGTGCCGCCCATCTGTCCCTGCACCACGGCGAGGCTGGACTGGGCCGCGGCGAGGTCGCCCTCGACCTGCGCCAGCTGGTTGCGCGCCGCGCCGATCCGGTCGGAAACCGATCCGGTGCCCGGCAACGAGCCGAGATAGCGGTTCTGGAAGTCGGCGCGCTTGGTCTCGGCGTCCTGCAACTGCTTCTGCAAGCCGTCGAGTTGCTTGTCGAGGAAGCCGAGGCTGGTGCTGGTCTGGGTGCGATCGCCAGCGATGTTGTCGGCGACGAAGATGTCGATCAGCGTGCGGGTGATCGACCGCGCCAGGCCGGGGCTCGCCGCGGTGGTGGTGATCTCGAACAGGTTATCCTGCTGCGACACGATCTTGATGTTCTGCGCGAGGCCGGCGACGCGATCGGCGACGTCGCGGTCGCTCGACACGGTGCCGGCGAGATCGCTGCCGCGCACGACCTTTTCGAGGTTCACCGCGGAGGTCAGTGTCTGGCGGATGGTGTCGACATCGACCGTGGGCGGCGTCGCCGGCTGGCCGACGCTGTCGGGCAGGATGGAGCCGAGCTGCACGAATACCCGGGCATGCGATTCGTAGCGACTCGGCATCTGCGACACCACCAGCCAGCCGAGCACGCAGACGCCCCAGGCGACCGCGAGCGCGAGCCAGCGCCGCGTCCATACCGCGTGCAGCGCGAGCCGCGCTTCGTCGTAGAGACCCGTCACCCAGATCGTCCTAGAACATCGACTCTGGGATGATGATCACGTCGCCGGGTTCGAGCCGGACGTTCGCCTTCGAATCGCCCTTCTTGAGCAGACTCGAGATCTGGAGCCCATATTCCTGGCTCTTGCCGGTGTCGCGATCGTAGCGCACCAGCTTGGCCTTGTTGCCGGCGGCGTATTGGCTAAGCCCGCCGACCGAGATCATCGCGTCGAGCAACGTCATGTTGGCGCGGTACGGGATCGAGGCGGGCTTTTCGGTGGCGCCGACGACGCGGACCTGCTGGCTGTAGGTGCCCGAGAAATTCTCGACGATGACCGAGACGATCGGGTCCTTCACATATTCGCCGAGCGCCTTCTTCATGTCGGCGGCGAGGATCGCGGGGGTCTTGCCGACCGCGGGCATGTCGTTGACCAGCGGGGTCGTGATCCGGCCGTCCGGGCGAACCTGGACCTTCGACGACAGTTCGGGATTGCGCCACACGAAGATGTTGAGCTGATCGAGCGGGCCGATCACATATTCCTCGCCGGGCTGCTCCTTGCTCGCGACATAGGCCGCGGGGGGTAGCGTATTACGACCCTTGGCGTTGGCGCAGGCGCCGAGCGACGCGGCGGCGAGCGCGGCCACCAACAAGCAACGAGGGGCGATCCCGGAACGCATGCAAATCTCCTGGCGCCGGCGCACGCCGGGTCCGGGCGAGCGCAAACTTCATGAAAAGCTATGCAAGGGAGAGGTGAAGATAGCGTTAGTAACCGTTCGCTAGCAGCTCTGCCGCGGGTGGGTGACCGAGGAAGTCGGCGGGGCTCGCGGAGGCTCCGTAAGCCCCGGCAAGAAAGATCGCGACGAGGTCGCCGACCCGCCCGGCGGGCAGCGCGATGCGGTCGCCCAGCCGGTCGAGCGGCGTGCAGAGCGGGCCGACCACCGAGACGGTCTCGGTCGGTTCCTCTCCCACCGCGCGGGCAAGCGCGAGCGGATAGTTGCGGCGGACGACGGTGCCGAAATTACCACTGGCGGCGAGCTGGTGATTGAGACCACCGTCCACCACGAGGAACAGTTCGCCGCCGCTTTCTTTGCGATCGACGATGCGGGTCAGGTAGACGCCCGCATCCGCGACCAGCCAGCGGCCGAGTTCGATCGCGAAGCGCGTGTCGCGGAGCACCGCGGGACGCGCATCCAGCGCGCTCCGCAATGCATCGCCAACGTCTTCGACCGCGAGGCTCTTGTCGCCCGCGAAGTAAGGGACGCCGAAGCCGCCGCCGAGATTGACGAGCGGCGGCGATACGGCTGCCTCCTCCGCGAGCCGTGCCGCCAGCGCGATCGTCGCTGCCTGAGTCTCCGCGATCGCCTGCGCATCGAGCGCCTGACTGCCCGCATAGATGTGGAAGCCGCGCCAGTTCGCGCCGCTTGCGACGATCGTCCTCACCAACGCCGCCGCGCGCACCGCGTCGACGCCAAAGGGCGACGGGCGCCCACCCATCCGCATGCCCGATCCGCGAAGTTCGATGTCCGGATTGACGCGCACCGCGAGCCGCGGCCGGATCGCCAGCCGTTCCCCAATCCCGATCGCCCTGCCCGCTTCGCCCTCCGACTCCACATTGAGCGTGACGCCGCTGCCGATCGCAACGGTGAGTTCGTCGTCGCGCTTGCCCGGCCCGGCGAAGCTGATCGCCGCTGCCGGCTTGACCGCGATCGCGCGGTGGAGCTCGCCTGCCGAGGCGATGTCGAGGCCGTCGACCAGCGGCGCGATCGCGGCGAGCAGAGCTGGCAGCGGATTGGCCTTGATCGCATAGTGCAGGTCGATGCCCGGAAAGGCGCTCCGGAACCGCGCCACCCGCGCGGCGACGATCGCGACGTCGTAGACGAAGAACGGGGTGTCGCCCGCGTCGGCTGCCCAGTCCTCGGCCGGCCGGCCCGCGATCGTCAGCATGCCGCGCTGGTCGGCGAACTCGGGGGGCAAGGCACCCATCGGCTTCATGACGTCACCCTGCTCAAGATGTCGGCGCGCAGTGTCGCCCGGTCGAGCTTGCCGTTGGCATTGCGCGGCAGCGTCTCGCGCCAGAGATACGTCGCCGGCTGCATGAACGAGGGCAACGCTGCCCGCAGCCGCGTTCTAAGCTCCTCCTCCTGCGCAGGGTCGCCCGCGAGCACGACCGTGATCGCCTGCCCGTTGCGCGCGTCAGGCACACCGATCGCGACCGCCTCGCGCGCTTCCCCGCCTTGAAGCACGGCTTCCTCGATCTCGCCGGGGCTGATGCGGTTGCCCGCGACCTTGATCATCTCGTCGTCGCGGCCGACGAAGCGGAACAGGCCGTCCTCGCCCTCGACCACGGTATCGCCGGACCAGACCGCCATGCCGCGATGCTCGGCGAAGGCGGGCGCCGGGCGGAAGCGCGCGGCGGTGCGTTCGGCGTCGCGCCAGTAGCCTTGCGCGACGAGCGGCCCGGCATGGACGAGTTCGCCCGGCTCGCCGGAGGCCGCGCGAGAACCGTCGGAGCGCACCACCATCACCGCGGCGAACGGGATTGCCCGCCCGATCGCGTCGGGGTTAGCGTCGATCAGCGCGGGATCGAGGAAGGTCGACCGGAACGCCTCGGTCAGCCCGTACATCGCGACGATCTCGGCGCTTGCGAACCGCTCGCGCAGCCCGCGCACCAGCCGCGGCGTCAATGCGCCGCCCGAGTTCGTCAGGCGGACGAGCCGCGCTGCGGTCTCGGCTGGCCAGTCCGCCTCGAGCAACTGGACCCACAGGGGCGGCACGCCTGCGAGCGTGGTCGCCTCGGTCCGCTCCACCGCACGGACGACGTCGCGCGCGGTGAGGTAATCGAGCGGCGCGACCATGCCGCCCGCCGCCCAGGTCGAGAGCAGTTGGTTCTGCCCATAATCGAACGACAGCGGCAGCACCGCGAGCACGCGATCGGCGGGCGCGAGACGCAGGTAATGCGCCACCGAGACCGCACCGAGCCACAGATTGGCGTGGCTCAGCATCACCCCCTTGGCGCGCCCGGTCGAGCCCGAGGTGTAGAGGATCGCGGCGAGCGCAGCGGGATCGGCCTGCGACGGGCCCGGGCCGTCGCCGTCGAACGCGATTTCCGCCTCGTCGATCACGCGGCACGATGCCGGCACGTCGTCGTCCTCCAGGGTCGCGGTGCGCGCGGGCTGCGTCAGGAGCAACCCGGCACCACTATCGGCGAGGATGTGCGCGACCTGCGCACGGCGGAGCAGCGGGTTGACCGGTACATGGACCAGCCCGGCACGCGGGGCCGCCAGCGGCATGACGCAGGCGAGCCGCGTCTTCGGTAGCCATGTCGCTACCCGGTCCCCCGGCGCGAGACCCTGCCGTCCGAGCCACCCCGCGACCGACGCGACCGCCCGCTCGAGTTCGGCGTAGGTCCAGCTACCCGCACGATCGAGCAGCGCGAGCGCATCGGGCGCGCCGCGCAGGACATGATCGATCGGCTTCGGAATGGGATCGGGCAGCGCCATGATGCCTCCATAGCGCGGGGGCGTTGCCGAAATCACCCTTCCCCTTTAACGCAGCGCAACCCCGTCAACGATCAGGGCCGACGCATTGCTTCCCGAAGGTTCCAAACAAGTCGAAGCCACGGTGCGCGCGGTGCTCGTCGATGTCCTCGGCATTTCGCCCGATCGCGCCGCGACCTTCACCCCCGACACCCCGCTGTTCGGCGCGCTGCCCGAACTCGATTCGATGGCGGTGGCGGGGGTGCTGACCGAGATCGAGGACCGGCTCGGCATCTTGATCGAGGATGACGAGGTCGATGGCGAGATGCTCGAGACCTTCGGCGCGCTGGTCGCGTTCGCGGTCCGCAAGGCGCTCGTCTAGGCGATGCCGTGACCACCGCCCCGCGCATCGACAGTTATGCGTGGTCCGGCGGTCGCGAGGCGATCCTGCGGTTCGGGTCCGATGACGGGCCGGTCGTCGTTCTTGCGCTGCCCCTGTTCGAAGAGGCCAACCGCACGCGGACCTTCGCGGCTGCGCTGCTCCACGCGCTTGCCGACCGCGGGATCGCGGGGGCGCTGCCCGATCTGCCCGGGACCGGCGAGAGCGTCGTCGCGACGCGTGACCTCTCGTTGTTCGATCTTCGGTCGGCGTTCGAAGCGGCGGTGGAGCATGTCTGGGCCAAGCGGCGCTCTTTCGTGGTCGCCTTCCGCAGCGGTTGCCTGCTCGATACCTTGCCGCTGGTGGCAGGGCGCTGGCATCTCGCGCCGATCACGGGCGGCGACGTCGTTCGTGAACTCGGTAGGATGGCTTCGCGGGCCGGGACGGACGATCCGGTCGAGATCGCCGGCAACCTGATCTCACGCCGGTTCCTCGCCGAACTCGCCGGGGCGGTGCCGGTCACGACCGAGGACGATCCCCGGTTGCGCGTCGTCCGGCTGTCGAGCGATCCCCGCCCCGCCGATCGCAAGATCGACGCCGCCCCACTGTGGCGACGTAGCGAGCCCGGCGAGGATTCCGTTCTGGTTCAACAGCTTGTAGCCGATATCGCAGAATGGATCACGTCCTGCGCCGGATAGTACCGATCGCCTGCCAGGGCGATACGATGATGGCGACGCTCGATCCTGCGCCGGGCCGCTGCGGCTTGCTGATCGTGTCGGGCGGCAACGAGATCCGCTGCGGCGCGCATCGCGGCATGGCCTCGCTGGCTGGCGAGTTAGCGGCCTTGGGCGTTCCGGTATTCCGCTATGATCGGCGCGGGATCGGCGACTCGACAGGGATCAACGGCGGCTTTCGAAGCGCTCGCGCCGACCTCCACGCCGCCGCGGTCGCCTTCCGCGAGGCGATGCCGCAGGTCACGCGCATGGTGGGGTTCGGCAATTGCGACGCCGCAAGCACGCTCGCGCTGTTCGGGCGCGGTGCCGGGATCGATCGGGTGGTGCTCGCGAATCCTTGGGTGGTCGAAGCTACCGACGATCTGCCGCCCGCCGCGGCGATCCGGCGACGCTATATCGAACGCTTGCGCCGGCCCTCCGAATGGCGGCGGTTGATCCGAGGCGAGATCGATTTGTCGAAGCTTCGCCGTGGCTTGGCGAAGATATGGGCCACGCCGCATGAGCCGCTCGCGACCAAGGTGATCGAAGCAATCGCATCATGGGGCGGCGACGCGCAGATCGTCGTGGCGGAGGGCGACGCGACCGCGATCGCCTTCGCCGATGCAGCGCGCCGAGCCGGCCGCGCCTTCAACAAACACGCTATACCGACGGACTCGCACAGCTTCGCTCGGGCGGGCGACGCTGCGGCGTTGCGGCGAGTCATCTGGGACGCTGTGGCATCGGCGGGGGCCGCCCCGGACCAAACCCAATCTCGCACTTGATTCGCGACGACCGCGCTTACTCCGCCGCTTCCGCCAGCTCCGCGAACTCGGCGGCGGCAAGGAAGCGTTCCGCGTCCAAGGCAGCCATGCAGCCCGTTCCAGCGGCGGTCACCGCCTGGCGGTAGATCTTGTCCTGCACGTCGCCGCACGCGAACACGCCCTCCACGCTGGTACGCGTCGATCCGGTCTCGACCTTGATGTAGCCGTCGTCGTCGAGATCGAGATGCCCGCGGAACAGTTCGGTCGCAGGATGATGCCCGATCGCGACGAAACCGCCGTCGGTCGCCAGCCGCGAATGCTCACCGGTGACGGTGTCCTCCAGCTCCAACGCCACCAGCCCGGCGGTGCCACCGCCATCGACGAAGGTGCGTACCTCCTTGTTCCAGAGCACGGTAATGCCCTTGTGCGCGAACAGCCGCTCCTGGAGGATCTTCTCCGCGCGCAAGCTGTCGCGACGGTGGATCAGCGTCACATCGGGGCTATGGTTGGTGAGGTACAGCGCCTCCTCGACCGCGGTGTTGCCGCCACCGATCACCGCGACCTTCTTGCCGCGGTAGAAGAAGCCGTCGCAGGTCGCGCAGGCACTGACGCCCTTGCCCTTCATCGGCTCCTCGCTGTCGATCCCGAGCCACTTGGCCTGCGCGCCCGTGGCGATCACCAGCACGTCGCCCTCATAGACGTCCCCGCCGTCGCCGATCAGGCGGAACGGGCGGCGGGCGAGGTCGACCTCGACGATCGTGTCCCACATCAGCCGGGTGCCGACATGCTCGGCCTGCGCCTGCATCTGCTCCATCAGCCACGGGCCCTGGATCACGTCCTTGAACCCGGGATAATTCTCGACATCGGTGGTCGTGGTCAGCTGCCCGCCCGGCTGGATGCCCTGCACCACGATCGGCGCCATCCCCGCCCGCGCGCCGTAGATCGCGGCGGACAGGCCGGCCGGGCCGGAACCGAGGATGAGCATACGGGTCGTGTGGGTGGTCATGGCGAAAGTCCTGGAGAGTCGAACCCGATCTAGGCGGTCCGGCCCCGGATTTGAACCAACAACGACAGGACCGGCACGAAGCGGCGGTATCGCGAGTGGTAGCGGAGGAGGGACTTGAACCCCCGACCCCAGGATTATGATTCCCGTGCTCTAACCAGCTGAGCTACTCCGCCCCGTTCGGGCGCTCTCACTCGCGAGGCGCGGGCTATAGGTAGCGGCCCCGTGGCGGTCAAGCGAACATGTGGCGGGACAGCGGCTCCCACGGGCCGCCGCGATACCACCAAGTCGCCAACCCCGCGATCTCGACCTCGCGCGGCACGAAATCGCGCGACAGGCTCTCCAGCAGCAGCTTGGCGATGTTGGGCGAGACCTTGTTCTGGATAGTGACGTGCGCACGCCACCCGCCGGCGTCCTGCGGGGTCAGCAGACCCGCGAACGCACCCGCCAGTCGCGCCCGGATCGCGACCAGTTCTGGCGCGTCGATCCGATAGGCGACGCCGCGGCCGAGCGACATCAGCCCTGCGATCTTCGCGATCGGCGCACGCACCTGCCGAGTCTCCCCAGTCAGGCGGTGCTTCAACTCGTCGGCGCTCGACGGCGGCAGATGGTGGAACAGCGTCAGATGCGCGTCGAGCTGGTTGCGTTCGGGCGGGAAATGCTCGCTGCGCATGGCGTCGAACCAGCCTTGGTCGCGCCGCCCGAACAGGGCGGTGACGATGATCGGTGCCGGCTCGCTCAAATCTCGACCTGACTACCCAACTCGACGACCCGGTTGGTTGGCAGGCGGAAGAACTCCATCGCACTTTCCGCATTGCGCAGCATCCACGCGAACAGCTTCTCGCGCCAGATCATCATCCCCGGCTTGTCCGACGCGAGCAGCGTCTGGCGCGACAGGAAGAAGCTGGTGTCCATCATCTTGAACTCGGCGCCACATTCGTGGACGTGCTTCAGCGCTGCGGGTACGTCGACCTCTTCCATGAAGCCGTAGCGCAGCACCAGCCGGTGGAACCCCTCGCCCAACGTGTCGCGCACCGCGCGATCGTGATCGGGCCAGTAAGGCTGGTCGACGATTTTCACGGTGAGCAGGATGATGCGTTCGTGGAGCACGCGGTTGTGCTTCAGATTGTGGAGCAGCGCGTGCGGCACGCCCTCGGCGGTCGAGGTCATGAACACCGCGGTGCCAGGCACGCGGGTCGCGGAGCTGGCGGCCGAGCTGATGAACACCTTCAGCGGCATCGCCGCCTCGCGCATCCGGTCGATCATCAGCTTGCGACCCTTCGACCAGGTGGTAAGCAGGGTGAACACGATCAGCCCGACCAGCAGGGGGAACCAGCCCCCGTCGGGCACCTTGGTCATGTTCGCGGTAAAATAGGCGCCGTCGACCAGGAAGAACACCGCGAGCAGCGGGAACGCCGCCCAACGCGGCCAATTCCATAGCCGGATCAGCGCGACGCCGAGCAGGCAGGTATCGATCAGCATCGCCCCGGTCACCGCGATCCCATAGGCGCTGGTCAGGTTGGACGAGGTGCGGAAGAACAGCACCAGCAAGATGACCATTGCCATCAGCGCCCAATTCACCAGCGGAATGTAGATCTGCCCCGCGGTGGCGGCGCTGGTATGCTCGATCCGCAACCGGGGGATGAAGCCGAGCTGGATGCCCTGCTGGGTCACCGAGAACGCGCCCGAGATCACCGCCTGGCTCGCGATGATCGCGGCCATCGTCGCCAGGATGACGAGCGGCAGCTGCAACCCTTCGGGTGCGAGCATGAAGAACGGACTACGCAGCGCCGCCGCGCCTTCGCGAAACAGCAGCGCGCCCTGCCCCATGTAATTGCACATCAGCGCGGGCAGCACGAAGACGAGCCAGGACAGACCGATCGGCTTGCGGCCGAAATGCCCCATATCGGCATAGAGCGCCTCCGCGCCGGTGACCGCGAGCACCACCGAACCCAGCGCAAGGAACGCGGCGAGCGGATCGATCAGGAAGAACTCGATCGCGAAATGCGGCGACAGCGCCCATAGCACGCCCGGCGTCTCGACGACGCTGAGGATGCCGAGCACCGCGATCGTGGCGAAATAGACCAGCATGATCGGTCCGAAGAACAGCCCCACCCGCGCGGTGCCGCTCTTCTGGATCGTGAAGAGGAAGACGAGAATCGCGACCGAGATCGGCAACACCAGCCCGCCGAACGCGGGTGCCGCGACCGCGAGCCCCTCGACCGCGGACAGCACCGACACCGCCGGGGTGATCATGCTGTCGCCGTAGAACAAGGCGGTGGCGAACACCCCGAGCAGGATGATCCCGGTCGACCAGCGCTTGGTCTTGGTGCGCCCCGATACGAGCGCGAGCAGCGCCAGGCTGCCGCCCTCGCCCTTGTTGTCGGCACGCATGATGATGACGACGTACTTGATCGTCACGACGATCATCATCGACCAGAACATCAGGCTGATCACGCCCATGATGTGCGCGGGATCGAGCGCGAGCTTGTGGTGCCCGGCAAAGGTTTCGCGGAACGCATACAGCGGGCTGGTGCCGATATCGCCGAAGACGATTCCGATCGCACCGACCGCCAGCTTGACCATCCCCTCGGATCCGTGGCCCCCATGACCGTGATCGCCGAGGGGCGCATCCTCCGCACCGCGCGCCGAAGGTTCGGCGCCGAAGATGGGTTCGCTCATCGGTAGTGCGATCGGCCCAACGGATCGACGGGAAGCCCCATGTTCACAACCTGTTCCATACCAAGCCGCGCGCTCTAGCACGCAGCCTTACGACCGGCAACGGCGGCCGCCGTCCGCCGACGACCGCCGGCATCGCGGGTGTCGGGTGGGGGGTATCGAGCCGGGCCGTCGGAAATTACAGGGGGCGACAAGAGGAGAGATTTGATGCGAGTCGGTGTACCCAAGGAAATCAAGAACCACGAATACCGGGTGGGTCTGACCCCGCCGTCGGTTGCCGAGCTGGTCGCGGCCGGGCACGAGGTCGTCGTCGAGACGATGGCTGGCGCCGGGATCGATTTCGAGGACCAGGACTATGTCGCCGCGGGCGCGACGATCCTGTCCGATGCGAAGTCGGTATTCGCTGAGGCTGACATGATCGTGAAGGTGAAGGAGCCGCAGCCGGCCGAGATCGCGATGCTCGAATCGCGGCACTTGCTGTTCACCTATCTCCACCTCGCCGCGGACAAGCCGCAGGCGGAAGGGCTGATGAAGTCGGGCGCGACCTGCATCGCCTATGAGACCGTGACCGACAATCGTCGTGGGCTGCCGCTGCTGAAGCCGATGTCGGAGGTCGCGGGCCGCATGTCGGTGCAGGTCGGCGCGCATTATCTGGAGAAGGAACAGGGCGGCCGCGGCGTGCTGCTCGGTGGCGTCCCCGGGGTCGCGCCCGCCAAGGTCGCGATCCTCGGCGGTGGCGTGTCGGGCGTCAACGCCGCGCAGATGGCGGTCGGCATGCGTGCCGATGTGACGATCTACGACATCTCGAACGATCGGCTGGCGGAGCTCGACATGTTCTTCTCGAACCAGATCAAGACCGCCTATGCCAGCAAGGCCGCGATCGCGGCGGCGGTGAAGAACGCGCATCTGGTGATCGGCGCGGTGCTGGTGCCGGGCGCCGCCGCGCCCAAGCTGGTGACGCGCGAGATGCTGAAGACGATGAAGCGCGGATCGGTGATGGTCGACATCGCGATCGACCAGGGCGGCTGTTTCGAGACGAGCCACGCGACCACCCACGAAGACCCGGTGTTCGAGGTCGACGGCGTTATCCACTATTGCGTCGCCAACATGCCCGGCGCGGTCGCCCGCACCTCGGCGTTCGCGCTCAACAACGCGACGCTGCCATTCGCGCTGCGGCTCGCCAATCTCGGTGCCGGGGCAGCGATGCGCGCCGATCCGCACCTTGCGGCAGGCCTCAACGTCTACAAGGGCAAGATCGCGTTCAAGGCGGTCGCCGACGATCTCGACCTGCCGTACGAAGCCTGGGCGGCGTAGGGAACACAAACGGAACATGGGGGTTGGTGACTTCGAACGAAGGAAGCCACATGACCGAACAAGCCAACCCCAAGACCGAACCTTTCTCGAATGCGGAGAAGGACCCCGACGATTGGACCACCGGCGGCGAAGCGATGACCGGCGCGCAGGCGAGCTATCTCAAGACGCTCAGCGAAGAGGCACATGAGGAATTCGACGATACGCTGTCCAAGGCGGACGCCTCGAAGCGGATCGACGAACTGCAATCGAAGACCGGACGCGGGAAGAGCGACTGAGGTAAGTGGGGTGGTAGCTCCCGCTAGGCGCGACCACCACTCACCCCCAACACCCGTCATCCCCGCGCGGGCGGGGATCCATACTGGCAAGCCTCGGCGATCAATAAGCAACGTTCGCCAGTCTGGATCCCCGCCTGCGCGAGGATGACAAATTAAAAGCGCTGCACCCTTTAGAACAACCCCGGCACCTCGCGCTGTGCAGTAGTCGGCCGCGCCGGCGTCAGCAACAGCCGCCGCCCGGTCCCCGCCGCCGACAGCGTCGCGGTCGTGTTCGCGCTGATCGGCGTGCAGGTCTTACCCGCGAGGAAGTCCAGCGCCTGCCGCGTCGATGCTTCCTGCGGATCGCCCATCTGGCGGGTCAGATCGTCCCCGGCCTGGCAACTCGCCTCCACGGTCCTTGCCAGCCCCTCGAAATAGGCCCCCTGCCGGGCAGCGTTCTGCACCGATAGCGCGATGACCCGCAGGCGATCGTCGCACTGCGCACGGTCGAGCCCGATCTGCCCGACCGGCTTGCCATAGGTGTTGGTGCCGATCAGCGCGACGCGGCTGTGCAGATAGGGCACGAACGCATTGATCACCAACTCGCTCGCCGACGCGGTGGCCCCCGTGCCGATGAAGGCGATCTTGGTCGCCGCGATCGACTGCGGCTGGGTCATGAAGAACCGCGTCGTGTTCTCGGCCGCCTTCTCGGGACGGAAGGCGATATAGTCGACGACATCGGTCGAGCTGCGATCGCCGCCGAGTAGGTCGCTCATCAGTTCGGCGATGTCGATGGAGCCGCCGCCATTGTAGCGGAAATCGACCACGATTTCGGTGATCCCCTGCGCACGGAACGTCGCAAACGCGGCGCGGAGCGCGGGGTCCGCGGTCGAGATGAAGGTGCGCAGGTTGACGTAGCCGACCTTGCGCCCGCCATCGTCGATCACCTTGGCACCGTAGCGGGTCGACACCGGGTCGAGGCTGTAGTCGGTCTTGGTGATAGTGACCGTGCGGACGCCCGCGGCGTCGCTGATCTGCAGGGTTCGCGCGGTGCCCGGGGTGCTGGGACCGAGCGCGTTGGACACGCCGGCGATCCCCTCGCTCGCGATGATGTCGTTGACGCTGCGCAACGTCGCCGTGCCGGTGCCGATCGCGAGGATCTCGGTCCCGCGATCGATACCCGCGGCCAGTGCCGAGGTTCCCTCGAACGCTTCGCTGACGAAGGCACGGCGGGTCACCGCGTCGGTCGACAGGCGGACGCCGAAGCCCGCACTAGACCCCGAGGCGTAATAGGCGTCCTCTTCCCTGATCGACGTCACGTATGTGAAGTACCGGTCGCGTTGCTGGCTGCGCGCGGTCGCGGTAAGCGCGTCGACATAATCGTCGACGCTGGCATAGCGCGACGCATCGAGCGTCGTCGGCAGCGTCTCCGGGAACAGATACCATTCGCGCAACTGCGCCGCCGACCACTCCTGCCGGTCGCGCAGCGAACAGGTGCCCGCGGTCGTCGTGGTCGGGGTCGGCGTAGGAGCCGTCGCGACCGGCACCGAACCGCCCGATGCGCCGCCGCTTCCCCCGCCGTCTCCACCACAACCGGAGAGAAGCGCGATGATCGCGGCAAGGGCAGTGTTACGCCTGAACTTCATCGTCGCTCTCCGGGAACCGGCACGACGCTAGCGGGTCGGCAAACCCTTGTCATTACGGTCTTCTACTTGGTTCGCCTCGGCGAGCAGCCGGTCGAGCAAGGCGAGCCGCACCGCAATGTCGCGGCGATACGAGGCGCCTGGCGGAGTCAGCGCCAGCGCCCGCGCCCAATAGCGACGCGCGCTGTCGAAATCGCCCGCACGGACGTATGCCTCGCCGAGGAAGAAGGGCGGCGCCGGGTGGTCCGGCGACAACCGTGCGGCCTGCTGGAACGCGAACAGCGCGGGTGGCGAGACCTGCCCGCCGTCATGCGCCACCAACGCATTGCCGAGCCCCGTCCACAGCAGCACGCTTTCGGGCACTTTGGAGATGCCCGCGAGGACGACGCGCACCGCCGCCCGGCGATCGCCCGCGCGGCTCATCGCATCGGCCGCGACCAGATAGGCGCCGTCGCCCGAGAACCGCCCGAGCATCCGGTCGCGCAGGTCGATCGTCGCTGCGTCGGCCGCACCCGCGACGCTCGGCACCGCGGCCTTGCCCGGCAAACCCGGCCGGCCCTGCAACGCATAGCCCGCCGCACCCAGCATCAGCGCCGATGCGACCATCGACCACAAGGCCCGCCCGACGCCGAGCACCGCCAGCGCGCCGAACGCCGCGGCGCCGATCAGCAGCAGCCACACCCAGCCCATCAGCGCGCCCGCCGCTTGAAGCTCGACCGCGCCAGCAGCGCCCCCGCGACCAGCATCGCGATCGGCGCCAGCCACAACGGCCAGGTCGTCGCGCCTAGCGGCGGATCATAGGTGACGTAATCGCCGTAGCGCGCGATCAGCCAGCGCCGGATCGCCTCCGGGCTCTGGCCCTCCGCGATCCGTTCGCGCACCATCGCGCGCATGTCGGCGGCGAGGCTGGCATCGCTGTCCGCGATCGACTGGCCCTGGCAGACCAGGCAGCGCAACGTTTCCATCAGCGCCTTCGCCTGCGCCTCCTTGGCGGGATCGCGCAATTGCGTGTTGGCGAGCGGTGCCGGTGGCGTCACCGGATCGGCCGCGGCAACTGCTGGCAGCAGCAACAGGGCGAGCGCCAGCCGCTTCATCGCGCGTCCCGCACCGCGGCGGCGATTTTGTCGACGTCGTCGGCGCGAATGTCGCCGACATGCTGGAGCACGATCCTGCCGTCGCCGTCGATCACGAAGCTCTCGGGCACGCCCGACGATCCGATCGCGAGCTGCACCGCGCTGCGGCTGTCGTCGCCGATCCGCGTATAGGGATCGCCGTTGCGGCGGATGAACGCGCCGAGCGCCGGCGCGGTATCGCGGATCGCCACGCCCTCGATCGGAATACCGAGCGCCTTCAACCGCATCAGCTGCGGTGCCTCGGCGATGCACGGGATGCACCAGCTCGCGAAGACGTTGAGCAGCCGCGGCTCGCCCTTGCGGAAGATTGCGCTCGACAGCCCCGGCTTGCCCGGCACGATCCCCGGCAATATGAATTCGGGCAACGGCTTGCCGACCAGCGCCGATCGAACGGTGCGATCAGCCGGCCGGAACAACCCGCTCGCCACCACCACGAACAGCAGCACGAACGCGGCGAGCGGCAGCCACAGGGCGTAGCGCCTCACGCCCAAACCGCCCGCGCCACCGCGCGGTTCTCGCGCCGCACCCGCCCGACCAGCGCGAGCAGCCCGCCGAGCGCGATCAACGCGCCGCCCAGCCAGATCAGCGTCACGAACGGCTTCCACCACAGTCGCAACTGCCAGCGGCCCTGCGCGTCGGGCTGGCCGAGCACGGTATAGAGCTGGCCGTCCCATTCGGTTTCGATCGCGCTTTCGTTGGTCGACGTCGGCGGATCCGCGAAGAAGCGCGATTGCGGGCGCAGCACGATGGTCTCGTCGCCGCGGGTGGCGGTCAGCCGCGCCTCCAGCCCCGACCAGTTCTCGCCGATCACCGGCTTGATGCCGTCGAGCACCACCGAGAATGGCCCCGCGCGCACCGCCACGCCCGGCTGCGCCGCGACCAGCGTCTCCGTAGTGAAGGCGCTGCTCGCCGCGATGCCGGCCAGGCTCACCGCGATGCCAAGGTGTGAGACGACCATGCCGTAGGTGAACAGCGGCGTGCGGCGGAGGTTACGCCCCCAGAGCGGCACGACGCTCGCCACCGCGAGCCCCGCGGCGAGCGCGATCCCGGCGAACGGCAGCAGGCCGATCGACGCGAACACCACCAGGCCGGCCGCGGTGAACGCGGCCGCGGCGATCGGCCAGGTCGACCGCGAGATCAGTGCGCCGGCATCGTCGCGGCGCCAGCGCAGCAACGGACCGACCGCCATCGCCGCAACCAGCGCCAGCGCGATCGGCCCCGCCGCCTTGTCGAAGAACGGCGCGCCGATCGACAGCTGCACGCCCATGCTCGCCGCGACGATCGGGTAGAGCGTGCCGATCAAAACGATGCCGAGGATCACGGTGAGCAGCAGATTGTTGAGCACCAGCGCGCCTTCGCGGCTGACCAGCTCGAACGTCGTGCCGGCGCGCACCGTCCCGATCCGTGCCGCGAACAACGCCAGCGCGCCGCCGATATAGATCGCCAGCAAGGCGAGGATGAAGGCGCCGCGCTCCGGGTCGACCGCGAAGGCGTGGACGCTGGTCAAGATCCCCGACCGCACCAGGAAGGTGCCGAGCATCGACATCGAGAAGGCGACCACCGCGAGCATCACCGTCCAGGCGCGAAGGCCGTCGCGGGTCGCCAGCACCGTCACCGAATGCAGCAGCGCGGTCGCCGCCAGCCACGGCATCAGCGACGCGTTCTCCACCGGATCCCAGAACCACCAGCCGCCCCAGCCGAGCTCGTAATAGGCCCAATAGGATCCGGCGGTGATCCCGAGCGTCAGGAATATCCACGCGCCGAGCACCCAGGGACGCATCGCTCGCGCGAAGGCCGGGCCTACGTCGCGGGTGATCAAGGCACCGACCGCGAAAGAGAACGCCACCGATATGCCGACATAGCCGATGTAGAGCGTCGGCGGATGGAAGGCGAGGCCAGGGTCCTGCAGCAGCGGGTTGAGGCCCATCCCGTCCGCCGGCGCCGGATCGACCCGCGCGAACGGATTGGAGGAAAATAGCAGGAACGCATAGAAGCCGAGCGCGATCGCCGCCTGCGCGCCGAGCGTCGCGATCAGCGTCGGTTCGGCAAGCCGCCGTTCCAGCACCGCCACTGCGCCGCCCGCGAGCCCGAGGATCGCGACCCAGAGCAGCATCGACCCCTCGTGATTGCCCCACGCGCCCGCGAACTTGTACAGCCACGGCTTGGCCGAATGGCTGTTCTCCACCACCAGCTTCACCGACATGTCGGACGCGAGGAACAGCGCGATCAGCAGCGCCAGTGCCAGTGCGACCGCCCCGCCCTGTACGATCGCGATCGGCCGCACCGCGGCGACCACGTCAGCGCGCTTGCGCGCCAGCCCGATCGCGGCGGTGACGAGCTGTAGCGCGGCGAGCGCGGCCGCGAGCCACAGCGCGGCGAGCCCGGCTTCGGCGGTCATCGTGTCAGCGACTTCGTCTGGTGCATCTCGCCGGCCGCGGTCTTCACTATCGGCGGCGGCATGTATTTCTCGTCGTGCTTGGCGAGCAGGTTGGAGGCGGTGAAGCTGCCATCGGGATTGAACTGCCCTTCCGCCACCACGCCCGATCGTTCGCGGAACAGGTCGGGCACGATGCCGGCGAAGCGAACCGGCGTGGTCGCCTGCCCGTCGGTCACGGTGAACGCGACGGTGACGCCATCGGCAGCACGCTTGACCGATCCGGCCTCGACCATCCCGCCCAGCCGCACCGCCTTGCCTAGAGGTAGTCCGTCGCGCTTGACGTCGGCGGGGGCGTAGAAGAACGCCGCCTTGTCCTGCAAAGCCGACAGCGCGAGCAGCCCGGCGGCGACCACCGCCGCCAGCGCGAGCAGCGCAAGCGTCAGCCGCTGATGCTTCGCCTTCACCGGTCGCGGTCCTCGATCGCGCGCTCCGCCCGGCGCATCGCGACATGGCTCGCAATCGCCAGCGCGGCGGCGGCGAGCAGCGTCACGGCATAGGCCGCGGCAACGAAGTTCCACGGGTTCACGGCCGCGCCATCCGCCGCAACCGCGCCTCGGCCTTGGTGACCGCGAGCTGTGCACGCATCCGCATCAGCACGATGCCGGCGAACAACAGCGTGAAGCCCGCGACCATGATCGGCAGCGGCCACAGGATCGATGGGTCGATTGACGATCGGGTCAGCCCGATGCTCGGCCCCTGGTGCAGCGTGTTCCACCAAACCACCGAATAGCGGATGATCGGCAGCAACACGCTGCCTGCGATGCCGAATATCGCGGGAATACGCCCATCGCCGCCGCGCTCGGCATCCGCCCGCGCTAGCGCGAGATAGCCGAGATAGACGAAGAAGAGCAGCAGCATCGACGTCAGTCGCCCGTCCCATTGCCACCATGTGCCCCAGGTCGGCCGTCCCCAGATCGATCCGGTAGCGAGGCATACCGCGGCGAACACCGCGCCCGGCAGCGCGATCGCGCGGGCCGCGACCTGCGCGAGGGGGTGTCGCCACACCAGGAACGCGATGCTCGACAGCGCGATGCCGCTCCACCCGCCCATCGCGAGCCAGGCCGCGGGCACGTGGATGTAGAGGATCCGCACCGTCTCGCCCTGCAGGTAATCGGGCGGCGTTCGCGTCAGCCCGGCCCAGCAGCCGAGCGCGATCAGCGCGACGCCTGCCCAAGTCAGCAGCGGCGTCAACGGCTTGGCGATCGTCAGGAAGCGCGCCGGATTGGCGAATGCGTGGAGTGTTGGCACGATCATCCGCCGATACGGCGATTCCCACCGAAGGTCACGCGCGAGTTGCGGGCTTGGTACGCATGAGGGCGCAAGCTCCCACTTGTTGGGCTCCCGCGAAGGCGGGAGCCCAGTACTGGGTCCCCGCCTTCGCGGGAGCACAAGATCTACCGCCCGATCAACCGCTTCGCCAGCATGTCCGCGACGTCGCTCGCCGGACTGCCGCTGCGCTCGCTCTCGTCCCAGACCTGGTCGAGCCGCTCGGGGATTTTCGCGATCCGCGCCATCACTTCGGCTTCGTCGCCATGGCCGAGATATTCGAGCCCGACATTGATGATACCGCCCGCGTTGATGACGTAATCGGGCGCGTAGAGGATGCCGCGGTCGTGCACGCGGGCGCCGTCCGCCGGGGTCGCCAGCTGGTTGTTCGCGCCACCCGCGATCACGCGTGCCTTCAGGTCGGCGATGCTCGCCTCGGTCAGGATCGCGCCGAGTGCGTTGGGGCTGACGATGTCGGCATCGGTCGACAGGATCGCCTCCGCCGCGACGACGCTCGCGCCGAGTTCGCCTGCCAGCGCCTGTGCGCGGCCTTCGTCGACATCGGCGAGGGTCAGCACCGCGCCGTCCGCCGCCAGCAACCGAGCCAGCCCGCCGCCGACCGAGCCGACGCCCTGGATCGCGACCCGCACGCCCTTCATGTCGGTGGCGCCGAGGCCACGCTTCGCCGCCGCCTTCACGCCCAGATAGATGCCGTGCGCGGTATACGGGCCGGGATCGCCGCCCGCCGCGCCGCTCGCGACCGGCAGGCCGGAGACGTAGCGGGTCTCGCCCGCGATCACCTTCATCCGCGCTTCGGACATGCCGACATCCTCGGCGGTGACATAGCGGCCGCCGAGCGACTCGACCGAACGCCCGAAGGCCTGCAGCTGCGCTTCGCTGATCGACTCGCCAGCGCGGCCCGCGAGCACGACGCCTTTGCCGCCGCCGAGATCGAGCCCCGCCATCGCGTTCTTGAAGCTCATGCCGCGCGACAGCCGCAGCGCATCCGTGATCGCACCGTCGCTGCTGGCATAGTGCCAGAACCGCACGCCACCCGCAGCGGGGCCGAGCTTGGTCGAATGGATCGCGATCACCGCCTGCAACCCCGATGCGGGGTCGGTGAAGAGGTGCACGCCCTCATGATCGTCGAAGTCGGGGAAGCCCCAGCCGCTGGTCATCTGGAAAACCCGGGAAGGAAGGGAATGGGGCGACCGACGGGACTTGAACCCGCAACATCCGGCATCACAAGCCGACGCTCTAACCAATTGAACTACGATCGCCGCGAAGCCCGCGCCCCTAGCGGGCAGGCGCGGTGGCAGTCAAGACCAGTAAGGGCCGAACGACGTCGCGGCTTTGATCAAGCAGACCCGGAGAGTCATCGACCGACGATAGTTGCCTGTCGGTCCCTGTGTCCCCGCGAAGGCGGGGACCCAGTATTGGGCTCCCGCCTTCGCGGGAGCACAAGCGGGCCGGCTTCGATGTCGAACACTTTAGAAACTACCCTCGATCGCCAGCTGGTATCCGCCCGCGCGCTCGACGAACCCCGACGCCGCCAGCCGCTCCAACGTCGCCGGGTCGCTGGGTTGCAGCGTGAACACCGCCGTGTAGCGGCCGCCACCGGTGATCCGCAGCGCCACCGTCTCGCGCCCGGCGTCGCTCGCCAGCGGCAGCAGCAGCGCGCCGCCTTCGCACCGGGCGTTGCCGGCAACCGACGGCGGCAGCGCGACCCCCGATGCATCGCCGACCAGCGTGGCACGGACCCGCCCCTCCGCCCGCACGCAACTACCGTCCGCGAACTCGACCGTGACGTCGGTCAGGTCGAGCCCCCCGACTGGTAGCGGCTGGAAGATCCGCCCGGTCGGTAGCGACGCGGTGACGTGATCGATCGCGAAGCCGTGCCGGGTCACCGTTACCACCCCGTTCAGCGGCCGCGTCGTCCCGTCGAGCGACAGCCGCGCGCGCCCTACCAGCAGCGCAAAGGGCGAGAGCCGCGCGTCGAGGTCGCCGATCGCCAGATCGCCGAACTGCGCCTCCGCAATTCGGCCGTCCCACACGCTGCCGGTCACCGCGCGCGCCGCGAATCCGCTCTCGTCGAGCCCTGACCAGGCGAGCGCCAGCCGCATCGGCAGGAACAGCAGCAACGCCACCAGCATCATCGCGCCGAATAACACGCCGGGTCCGGTGGCGAGCCTGATCCGCCTCATAGCGTCCGTACCTTCAGCACGAGATCGACGCCCACGGTGCGATCGCCATTGTCCCGCAAGGTCGCAGTATCGACGAGGATGCCGATCCGCTCCAATCGCGCCAGCCAAGCCGTCAGCGCACCGGGCCGCGCCGACCGTATCGTCGTCCGCACACGCTGATCGCCCTGTGGTTCGAGGGTTTCGAGCGCGAACCCGGCCTGATCCGCCTCGGTGCGCACCACATCCTGCAACGCGCCGGCCAGTGGCGGGGTGCGCAGCGCACGGACCGTCTTGATCGAATCGATCGCCGCCTGGGTCTCGCCGAGCCGTACCGCGGCGGCCTGATGCCGCTCGCGTGCGCTCGACAGGCCGTCGCGCACCGGGATGATGATCCCCGCCCATACCAACGTCACCAGCGCCAGCGCCGTCATCACCAGCAGCAGGCGGCGTTCGCGCAGCGATCGGCCTGCGAACCAGGTGCGCAATCCCGTCATGGTCGGCTCACCGTCATCTCACCCGTGACCCTGCCGCTGCCCGACTGGAACACGCCCGCGCGCACCTCGAACCCGGCAGCCTGGAGCGCGCTGCGCAGGTCGGTCGCGAGCGCTTCGCGCGCCACCGCGATCGACAAGCGCAGCTCGCCATTGGGCTGGAAATCCAGGCCCGTGATCTCGACCCCCGGCAGCGTACGCACCACCGAATAGACCGCCGCCGTGGTCGCGGTGAACCCGGCGCCCGGCCCCCGCACCGCAGACAGGCGCTCGTCCAGTTGCCGGTCGACGTCAGTCACCGTCTCGCCCCGCGGCAGCCCGGTCCGCCCGAGCGCATCGGCGCGCGCCTCCAGCGCGTCGGCGCCTGTGGAATAGCGAATGATCCGTACGACATCGATCGCCAGCGTGAGCAGCAGGATGCCCGCGCCGAGCATTGCCAGCCGCCGGATCAATGGCCAATCGATGGCTCGCCGCGTCCGCCGCGCGAACGCGCCCTGCCGCAGGTCGAGCGCCGGGGCCGCGACCGCATCGGCGAGCGCGGTGGTCAGGCTGGCGCGATCCAGCGTCGTCGGCGCGGTGCCGCCGGTGACGAGCTCGGTGAGCCGTGCCTCGTCCGCAAACCCCGCCGCGGTGCCGCGAACGACGCCCTCGCCCGCCAGCTGCGCGCGGACATAGCCCTCGTCCGGACGCGGCAGCAGCATCGGCGCGGGAATGATCGCGACCGGGTCGATCCCGACCGCCGCCAGCGCTGCCAGCCATTCCTGCATCTGCGCCGCGGCGACGACACCGATCGGCCGTTCCCCCGTGCCTTCGTCGCCGACCGCGACGTGGAGCTCGCCGAGCGGCGCGGCGCTCGCCTCCGCCACCACGATCCGCGCTGCCGCGGTCGCCTGCGCGATCGATCGGTCGGGCAGCGTCGCCCAGTGCAGCGTCACCGCCTCGGCCGGCGCGACCGCGACAAACGGCGCGCCGCTCGTCGGGATGCCGTCGCCCTCGCGCGGCATCGCGCCTTCGGTCAGGTCGATCCAACGATATCCGCGCTGCGCCGAAGGGAGGAAGATGAGCATGGTCATGAGTCCTCCCCCCATTGCCGTGCCGCGAGGCGTGCGGGAAGCCGGTTCGCGTCGATCAACGCATGTTCTTCGATCACCGTGTCGCCCATCGTCACATCGACCCGCAACGCGAACCAGGTCGACGTCACCCCGGTCTGCCCCGAACCCTGGTCCGATCCCGCGCCATCCGCGAGCGTGATCTGGTTCCAGAATGTCGCTGCATCCTTGTACCCCTGGGGCGGACGCCGCAGCAGCGCGCCCCGCGCCGCTTGAACCGTCAGCGTCTCGGGCATCAGCATCGCCACCAGCGGCGCCTGTTCGGGCGCCAGCGTGTTGACGTTGATCGTCGACATCTCGGCCTTGGGCAGCGCGCAGACCCAAGGTCGCAGACGCGCATAGATTTCCGGGGTCATGCCGTTGACCGCACGCAGTTCGCTCGGGTCGCTCATCAGCGTGTTCGCGGTCCGGTAGGGCACCTCTCGCCCGCGATACAGCTCGTCCTCGCCGCCAGCGGGCTGCTGGTCCTGATCGGTATCGATCCAGTCGCTCGCGCTCGCCGCGATCGTTTCCGCGGCCTGTACCGGCACGTCGATCAGCCGCATCAGCCGCACGAACACCACGCGACCCGCTCCGTTGCTGCTGTAGCTCCCCGGCTGGTTGCCCGGCAGCACCAGCCCGTTGAGGTTGAAGCAATTGCCGCCATCGGTGACCCGCGCCACCGCATAGCCGCCGCCCGGCAGCGGCAGGCCGAACGGGCGTCCGCTCCATCCGCCGGCCAGCGACACCCGCGTCCTGTCGCGCGCGAGCTGATCGGTGACCCGGCTGAGCGCCAGCGCCTCCGCCGCATAGGCATAGGCACGCGCCTGCTCGCCGCCGATCGCGTTGCCGGCGAGCCGCGTCGTGATCCGCAGCCGTTCGAGCGCACCGCCCGCGAGCACCGCGATGATCGCGACCAGCATCAGCACGGTCAGCAACGCCGCGCCGCGCTCCGCATTGGGGCCATGCTCAGGGCGCCGCATTGGCAGCCTTCGGTCTGTCGTCCGGCGCGTAGCCCGATCCGACCAGCGCCACCGCGCGGAACTGGACGCCGGTGTCGCGCAGCACCGCGAGTTCGACCGCGTCGGGCAGCGGCACGCCGTTGCTGCCGTCCCAGCGATCCGCCCACGCGCCCTTGTAACGATAGCGCGCGGTGACCGCCCGCACCTTGGTCAGCAGCGCGACCGCCGGCAGCGGCGCCGCGCCGTCGAGCATCGGATAGGCGAGCCGCTCTAGCGTGCCGTCGACCAGCCGATATTCTACCTTCTGCGTGCTCGGGCGCGGTGCGGCGTCGATGTTGCTCCACCCTGCCCGCACGAAGCGGACCAGCGGCACCCCCGATGCTGTGCCGACGAAGGCGGGGATCACCTGTCCCGCGGTATCGCGGGTCGCGCGCGGACGCGCCTGGGCGAGATCACCCGACAGCAGCGCGATCGTACGATTTAGCGCGGACAGGTCGTCGAGCTTCGCCGCGGTCGCCCCCTGCGCGCGCACGCTGAACGACAGGATCGCGACGCCCGCCGCCGCGAGCATGCCGAAGATCAGCAGCGACACCATGACCTCTACGAGGGTGAACCCCGCCTCGCCGGGCGCCGGCCGTACGCGCGTCATGGCTGTGCCGCCGCGGCACCGTTGCCGGGCGCGTCCGGAATGGGAACGTCGGAGTTCGCCGGGCGCACCATCGACGCACGGCCGATCACCGCGCCACGCCGGTCCGCGACCGCCACGTCGATCCGCACGATCGCGGCATTGCCGGTCGGCTGGACGCTGCGGCTCCATGCCCAGCTTCGGCCGCCATTCTGCTCGACGCCGTTGCTGACTCCGGCGGCGGGCGGCGCAGGATCCGTCACCGCCTCGATTGCGACGTTGCGCGCGACCAGGCCGGCGACCATCGTCTCGTCGAGGATCGTCGCGCCGCGGATCGTCGCGCTCTCCAGCCGCACCAACGCCAGCACGGCTAGGCTGAACACCGCGAGCGCGACCATGATCTCGATCAGCGTGAAGCCCGCCTCGGCCGGCGGGCGGCAAGGCCGGTCAGATCGCATCGGCACGCACGCTGCCATCGGCGTCGATCCGTACGAACGCCTGCGCGCCCGACCGGCTCAGCGTCAGCGTCGCGGCCCTATCCGCCAGCCCGGTGCTGTCGAAGGTCACGCGCACCCGTGCACCGGCCTCGCCGAGCGAAGCGACCGTGCCGTCGGACCAGCGCTCGACCCGCAGCGGCTTGTCCGCGATCGGCGACCACGCGCCCGCGATCCGCTGGTCGAAGCCGTAGCCGCCCGCAGTGATCCACAGGCTCACCGGTCGTGCCCCGACGATCGCGGCATCATGCGCCGCGCGCGCGCGAAGCGCGAAGCGCGCGGCCTCGTCGCCGACCCGCCCACGCGGATCGGGCATTGCCCACATGGTCACCGCGGACACCAAGCCGATGATCGTGATCACGACCATCAACTCGACAAGCGTAAAGCCGTGTTCAGCGGAACGCCTCATGCCCGTGAACCCGTTAGATCCAACGGGTTCACGGTGCCGGGCGCGGTCGCGCTTACTGCCAGCTGCCGATATCGGCATCGATCCCCTCGCCGCCTTCCTTGCCGTCCGCGCCGAAGGTCCAGACGTCCGCCTCGCCATGCTGGCCGGGCGAGGCATAGAGGTACGGCCGCCCCCAGGGATCGTTCGGCAGCTTCTTCAAGTAACCGCCCGCCTGATAGCGCGAAGGATCGGTCAGCCCCGCTGGCGCGCTGACCAGCGAATTCAGCCCTTGCGAGGTGTTGGGGAAGGTCATGTTCTGCAACTTGTAGAGTTCGAGCCCGCCCTCGATCTGCGCGATGTCGGCCTTGGCCTTCTCGGTTCGCGCGCGATCGCCCGAAGGCAGCACGTTGATCGCGACGATCGTCGCCAGCAAGCCGATGATGACGATCACCACCATCAGCTCCACCAGAGTGAACCCGTCTTCACGGCGACGGCGGCGCTGCGGATGGCGGTTCTGCAAGTCGGTACGCATGAAATTCCTCATTGGCCTGCCAGCGTGTTGAGCTGGAGGATCGGCAGCAGGATCGCGAGCACGATGGTCGCGACGATCCCGCCCATCAGCACGATGATTGCGGGTTCGAGCAGCGACAGCGCGGTTGCGGTAAAGCGGTCGAACTCGCGTTCGAGATAGTCGGCGGCACGTTCGAGCATCTCGTCGAGCCGCCCTGCCGCCTCGCCGCTCGCCGCTAGATAAGTCAGCAGCGGCGGAAACACCCCGGCGCGGCGCATCGCCGCCGACAGGCTGCCACCGCCGCGGATGTTCTCGACGATCTCGTCCGACGCCAGCTTCAGCCGGCGGTTGTGGATGGTGCCCGCGGTCAGCGTCAGCCCTTCGAGCAGCGGCAGCCGGCTCGCGACCATCGTCCCGAGCGTTCGCGCCATCCGCGCTGCATGGAGATCGCGCAGCAGCCGCCCCAACAGCGGGATCCGCAGCAGCCAGCTATCGAACGCCAGCCGCAGCGCCGGATCCTTCAGCGCGCGCCAGCCGAGAAACCCCGCGACCACGACGGTCACCAGCATCACCCACCAATAGCCGACCAGGAAGTCCGACAGCGCGATCACCATCCGCGTCAGGAACGGCAACGCCTGCCCGACGGTATCGAATTGCTCAACGACCTGCGGCACCACGAACATCATCAGCGCCGCGACCACGCCGAGCGCGACCACCGCCAGGATCGTCGGATAGGCGAGCGCGGTGATCAACTTGCCACGGATCTCCGCCTGCCGCTCCAGCAGCGCCGCGAGCCGATCGAGGATCGTAGGCAGCGTCCCCGAACTCTCGCCGGCCGCGACCATCGCGCGGTACAGCGGCGGAAAACTCTTCGGCTCGCGCGCCATCGAATCCGCCAGCCGCCGCCCCTCGACGACGCCGCCATGGACCTGCTCGACGATCAGCCGGATATTCTCCTGCTCGGTCTGCTTGGTGATCGTCCGCAGCGATTCCTCCAGCGGCGAGACGCGATTGAGCGTCGCCAGCTGGCGCGTGAACAGCGTCAGATGCTTGGTGTTCATCTTCGGCTTGCCCAGCTTCAAGCCGAAGAGCGGGCGGCCGCGCGCGACCGGCGGTGCGCCCGGATCGATCTTCACGACGTAGTATTTGCGCGCGTCCAGGGCGTGACGCGCGGCGTCGATCGTTTCGGCCGCGATGTGCCCGCGGCGTTCGTTGCCGCGGGTGTCGATCGCGATATAGTCGTAGTCAGCCATCGACCAGGTCCACGACCGGATCGGTGGCGTCGCGACGCGACACGCGGATCGCCTCCTCGGGCGTGGTCTTGCCCTCCCGCACCAATTGGCGCGCCGCGGCACCGAGCGTCGGCATCGTCGCAAAGGCGTGCCGCGCGATGGTGGTCTCGTCGCCGCCGTCGTTGATCAGCCGGCGCACGGTGTCGTCGATGCGGATCGCCTCGAACACACCCATCCGCCCCTTGAAACCGGTATGGCCGCACTGCTCGCAGCCGACCGGCTCGTAGACGATCGCGCCCGGATCGAAGCCGAGCAGCGACGCGACGCCGTCGCGCGCCTCGACCGGCTTGCGGCAATGTTCGCACAGCCGACGTACCAGCCGCTGCGCGATCACCGCGCGCAGGGTAGACGCGAGCAGGAACGCCTCGACCTTCATGTCGCGCATCCGCGTGATCGCGCCGATCGCGTCGTTGGTATGGACGGTAGACAGCACGAGATGCCCGGTCAGAGATGCCTGGACCGCGATCTCCGCGGTCTCGCGATCGCGGATTTCGCCGACCATCACCACGTCGGGATCCTGGCGCAGGATCGCGCGCAGCCCCGCAGCGAAGGTCAGCCCGACCTTGGCGTTGACCTGGGTCTGGCCGACCCCGTCGATCGCATATTCGACCGGATCCTCGACCGTCAGGATGTTGCGGCTGCCGTCGTTCAGCTGGCGCAGCGCGGCGTAGAGCGAGGTGGTCTTGCCCGATCCCGTCGGACCGGTGACGAGGATGATCCCGTTGGGTTCCGCAAGTGCTTCGGACATCAGCGCATGCAATTGCGGGGTCAGCCCGAGCACGTCGAGGTCGATCCCCGCATTGTCCTTGTCGAGGATGCGCAGCACCACCCGCTCGCCCGCGCGGCTCGGCAGGGTCGAGACGCGGACGTCGAGCAGCTTGCCGCCGAGCGTCAGTCCCATCCGGCCGTCCTGCGGCACGCGGCGTTCGGCGATGTCGAGCCGCGCCATCACCTTCACGCGGCTGACCACGACCGGCGCGACATGCGGCGGCATCCGCAGCGTCTCGCGCAGCACGCCGTCGATCCGCATCCGAACGACGAGCCCGCTCTCGTACGGCTCGATATGGATGTCGGACACGCCGTTGCGCGCCGCGTCGGCGATGACGCCGTTGATCAGCCGGATCGCGGGCGCGTCGTCGGCGGTGTCGAGCAGATCCTCGGCGGTCGGCATGTCGCCCGCCAGCAGGTCGAGCTCGTCGCCCATCCCGACCGCGGCGAGCGCGCGCGCTTGCCCGTCCATCGCGTAGTTGTCCGACAGCAGGCGATCGAAGACGGGTGCATCGACGAAGCCGACATCGAAGGCGCGGCCCAGATACCGTCGCACTTCGAGCAGCGCCTTCGGATCCGCGCCTGCGCGCATCGCGATCGTCAGGTGGCTGTCGGTATCGCTATGCTGCACCACGACCCCGAACTTGCGTGCGAACGCATAGGGGATCGTCACCATCGGCAGCGCCGCGTCGGCGATGGTCGTGCTCGTGCCGGTGTCGGCCACGCGCGTGCCGTCGATCGCGACCGGCGCCACCGCCGTCTCTACCACCGCCTGGTTGCCGCGCCGGATGATCATCGCTTGCCCCGCACCCCCGGGTTCGCGCGCTGCACCGGCACGTTGATCCGTGGATCCTCGATATTGCCGGGGATCGGCGCCGACGGCACCGGCGCCGCGGCACCCAGATAGTCGCGCACCAGTTCGTCGATCGACGGCTCGCGGCCCGGCGTCGCCACGCCCTGCTGCAGGCGCAGATAGCCGTAGCGCTGCTCGGTGATCCGGCGCGTGTCGGCGGCGGTGCGCAGGATCGTCGGTCGGATGAAGATCATCAGGTTGCGCTTGGTCCGCGACCGCGCCTTGTTGCGGAACAGCGCGCCGAGCCCGGGGATGTCGCCGAGCACCGGGATCTTCTCAAGCGTCCGGCTCTCGTTATCGTCGAGCAACCCGCCGATCACCGCGATCTGGCCGTCGTCGACCGTCAGCGTCGTCTCGATCTCTCGCTTGTTGAGGATCAGGTCGTCGTTGGTCCGCGACACCGTGCCCGAAATGCTGCTGACGGTCTGGTGCAGCGCCAGCTTGATCGCACCGCTCGAATTCACCTGCGGCTTCACTTCGAGCTCGATGCCGACATTCTGCCGCTGCGTGGTGCGGAACGCATTGTCGAAATTGTTGCTCAGCGCCTGCCCCGTCGTGATCGGGATCTCCTGGCCGACCAAAATGCGCGCGGGCGAATTGTCGAGCGTGGTGACGTGCGGCGATTGCAGCAGATTGGACGTCGAATCGCGCTTCACCGCGTTGATGATGCCACCGAACACCGTGTCGCCGATCGTCGTCGCGAATCCGCCCAGCGCCCCGCTCGATCCGATGATCGAGTTGACCGCGGATTCGAGCAACGTGTTGGACGAGCTATTGCCGGTCGAGGTGGTGGTGTTGCCATTGGGATCGGTCACCGTCGTCGTCGTGGTGGCAAGCCTGGTCGCCGCCACCGCCCCCGCGATCGTCAACAGGCTCGGCGACGATCCCGAGTAGGAGGTCGCGGCGAAGGTGCCGGTCTTGGTGTTGCCGATCGCGAGCTGGACGCCGAGTTCCTTCGCCGTCGTGTCGGAC
>NZ_CAXTEM010000015.1:39628-58433 GCF_964243315.1 uncultured Sphingomonas sp.
CGATCGCCTCGATCAGCACCTGTTCGCGGCGGGTATCGAGCTGGCGGACCACCTCCGACAACTGCCGCTGGATGTCCGCGGGTGCGGCGATGACGATCGCATTGGCGCCCGAAAAGCGCGTGACCACCGCCGCGGTACGCCCGCCCTGGGTGGTGATTGCGGGCTCGCCCTGGCCTGCGCCACCACCGCCGGCGGCTTGCGTCTGCTGGGCACCGAAGCCCTGCCCACCGCTGCGGCCGATCCCGCCGGTGTTGCCGCCGAACCCGCCGTTGCTGTTGCCGTTGTTGCCGCTGGCGCCGCCCTGGCCGAAGCTCGACTGCGACAGGCTGGTCTGCGGGATGGGATCGGGCGTCTGCCCGACGAGCTGCTGAAGCACCGGCAGCAGCTGCGCCGCGTCCGCATTCTCCAGGAACACGACCCGGATCTCGGTGCCGCTCTTCGCCTTCTGATCGAGCTCGGCTGCGATCCGCGACAGGTTGGCGACCGTCGCCGCGTCGCCGCGCAACGCGACCGAGTTGGAGCTCTCGATCGCGATCACCGACACCGCGGCGCCGCCCGCGGCGCCCGCACCGCCGCCGCCACCCGCCGCACCGCCGCCGCCGGACAGGCCGGTCAGCGCCGCAGCGATCTCCTTGGCGTTGGCGTTCTTCAGCGCGATCACGCGGGTCGAGGCGTTGTCGGTGTCGATCCGGCGGATAACCTCGCGCACCCGGCGGATATTGTCGGTGAAATCGACGATGACCAGGCTGTTGCTGCCGCGGTTGGCACTGACCGAACCCTGCGCGCTGACCAGCGGCCGTACCGTCTCGACCGCGCTCGCGGCATCGATCGATCGCAACCGGACGATCTCGGTGACGAAGCTGTTGCGCGCCGCGCCCGCGCTGCCGATCCGGCCGGGCTGCGACGCGGCATTGTCGACCGGCTGCACCCGGAACGCACCATTGGCCGACGGCACCGCGACCAGCCCGTTCGACCGCAGGGTCGCCAGGAAGATCTCGAGATATTCGGACCGGCTCAGCGGCCGATCGGTCACCACCGTCACCTTGCCCTGCACCCGGTTGTCGATGATGAAGGTCCGCCCGGTCACCTTCGCGGCATCGGCGATGAAAGCGCGGATGTCGGCATCGCGGACGTTGAGCGTGGTTTGCGCCTGCGCCTGCGCGGCGAGGACGATCGAGAGGACAGGGGCAAGCGACAGGGCCGAGGCCAGGAAAAGCTTCTTCATTTACTCGCAGCGATCGTGATGGCGAGCGGCAGCGTGTTGCTGCCGCGTTCGACTGTTATCGGAATGTTGCCCCCTTTGGCAAAGTCCGTGGTGACGCGTTCGAGGTCGCCCTGCCCGGTTACCGGCCGCCCCCCGATCGAGGTGACGACGTCGCCGTCGCGCAGCCCCGCCTGGCGGAACACTGCGCCCGTACCCTGCGACCTGACCACCAGGCCGCTGATCCGCCCGGAATCGATCCGCGGGATGAAGCCGATCTCGCTGCGCAGCTGCGCGGCCGGTACGCCGCTGGCGGCCGGACCGATCGGCGGCGGCGGTGGTTGCATCGTGCCGGGGCTCTGCACCATCGGCGGCGTGAAGCCGCCCGGCGTCGGCGCCCCGGTCGCCTCGGGCGAAGCCGGCGTCGCGTCCGACTGGACCAGGAACAGATCCTCCTGCGCGCCGCCGCGATCGATCGTGACATGGTCGAACGCCACCGCCTTCAGCGTTACCCCGGGCTGAATCTCGTCGCCCACCGCGATGCTGTTCTGGACACCGTCCGGGCCGGCGATGATCGCCGATCCTCGACCGGAGGCTTCGTCGACACGGATGCCGAACAGCGTGATGGATAGCGCGGTGACCACCGCCGGTCCCTGCTGCGCCTGCTCCAGCCGAAAGAATGGATCGAAGCCCGCCAGGATCGAACCCGGCTGACCCGGCACCACCAACGCCGCCGGACGCCAGTCGCCGAGCGGCGCTACCGGGGTGAGTACCGTCCACACCAGCCGCGCGCCCTGCACCGCCAGGCCGGCGAGCAGCAACAGCTCGGCGACCGAATAGATATTGACGACGGGCAAGCGCCGCAGGATGCGGCTGGCACGCGCGTCGAACTTCAATCGCATACAGGTCCCCGTCCGCGTCTCGGCGCCCACGCAGCCCATCGTACGATGATGCGTCATGCCCCGAAACGGGACGGTAACACCAGCGCCTCATGGAAGCGAGCAACAGATTTATCTCATGGAAAAGCTTAATCTTTCATTAGGTAGCGGGCTGGACTCAGCGCCCGTCGCCGAACGCATCGTCGCCACCCCCGGCGTGCAGCGCGTACCCTCGCCCAAACTCACCTTGTTCGTGAAGCGCGGCTTCATCGACGAAGCGCTCTGCCACGAGGTGATCGCGCGGATCGACGCGGTCCGCCGCCCGTCCACGATCGCGGATGCCAATGGCGACGCCGCCTACCGCACCAGCGAGACCGGCGATCTCGACCCCACCGATCCCGTGGTGATCGAGGTCGAACGCCTGATGGGCGAACTCACCGGCCTCGACCCCACCCACGGCGAGCCGCTCCAGGGCCAGCGCTACGCGGTCGGGCAGGAGTTCAAGGGTCACACCGACTATTTCGAACCGCAGGGCATCGACTTCGAGCGCTATTGCGGGCGATCGGGCAACCGCACCTGGACGGTGATGGTCTACCTCAACGAACCCGCCGCGGGCGGCGCGACCCGATTCAAGGCGATCGACAAGATCGTCCACCCCGAAGCCGGCAAACTGCTCGCCTGGAACAACCGCCGCCCGGACGGCACCCTCAACCCCGCCACGATCCATCACGGCATGAAGGTCCGCAGCGGGGTCAAGTACGTCATCACGAAGTGGTTTCGCGAACTGCCCTGGGTAGGGTGAGCGCCGTTCCGACGATGCACCGTCCTCCTGCGCACGCAGGGGCCCAGGGCAGCGAGCCCGACCGCCGTTCTGCTGGACCCTGGACCCCCGCCTTCGCGGGAGCACAAGACTGAGGCTGATCAGCCGCGCCCAGCATCACGCGCCATCGATCAGAACGTCGTGCTCACCCCCAGCGTGAACACCCGCCCCTGCTTGTAGCGGTTGATGAAGACCTGATTGCCGCCCTCGAACGTCTGCGCCTCCTGATACTTCGTCCCCGTCAGGTTCCGCGCCTCGGCCTTCAATTCCCAGCGTCCGCCGAGCACCTCGAACCCCTGCCGCCCGACCAAGTCGAGCCGGATGCCGGGCTTCTCGATGATGTCGGGCTGGAACCCGACGCCGCTCAGATTAGCGGGCCCGCGGTTGGTCACGCGGTCGCTCGCATAATTGAACAACAGCGTCAGCTGCGACAGCGACCCGGTATCCTCGATCCCCAGTTGCACGTTGACGAGGTGATCCGACTGACCGGTCAGCGGCGCACCGTCGCGGAACTGGGTCGCCGCCGGCCCATAGCCCGCCTGACAGCCGCCGAGCGTCTGGTTAAGCACGTTCGGCACGCACTGCGTGTCCGAGGTGATCGAGCTGTTGGTGTAGGTGTAATTCGCGATCACCACCGCGCGCCGCGTCGTGAAGAAGTCACCCGTGATGAAATCGAGCGGGAAGAACTTCTGGATCTCGACTTCACCGCCATAGAGCCGCGCGCTCGGCAGGTTGGTGAAGCCGGTCTGCAACCGATCGTCCGCGCCGGTGTAGAAACCGACCTGCTCGACCGGATTGTCGATCCGCTTGTAAAAGCCGCCGAGCGTGAAGCGCTGGTCGCGTGCGAAGAACCACTCGTACCGTGCTTCCAGATTGTAGAGCTTCGAATCGCGCAGCAACGGGTTGCCGAAGAACAGCCGATCCGAATCCGGGTCGCGGAACTGCTGCGGCGCCAGCTCGCGGAATTGCGGCCGCGAGATCGTCTTCGACGCGCTCGCCCGCAGCTGCATGTCGCTCTTGAAGTTCCAGGTCAGCGTCGAGGCCGGCAGGAAGTAATCGTTCTTCAACCGCGTCGTCGTGGTGCCGATCGGCGTTACGCGTTCGTCGGCGGTTTCGTACCGCACGCCGATCGTCGCCCGCACGCCGTCGGTCGCCTCGGCCTCGGCCTGGACGTATCCGGCGTGGATCTTCAGCGACGCATCATACGCATAGGCGCCAAGCGGGGTGCTGAATTGCAGCTGGATGTTGTTCGCGTTGAGCGAATCTTCCGACAACAGGTAATCCGGCCGCAGCAGATTATACGGGTACCCCGGTGCGGTGCCGCCGCCACGATCGGTCTGGTAGTTGAACTGGAGCCGCGTGGAATTGCGCTTGGTGTCCGAGTAGTAATAGCCGGTCGACAGCGTGAACGGCCGCTCGGTATCGAGCTTGTAGCTGAGATCGCCCTGCCCGCTGTAGAGGTCCTCCTTCAGCGCGCTGAAGATGATCGACGCGAACGGCGAGAAGCGCTGGGTGACCTGATAGGCGCCGTTGCACTGCGCGCCCTCCGACCCGTTCGGCTCGGTCACCGTGATCGGCAGCCCGGTCGTGGTGGTCGGCGAGCACAGATAGTCGAACTGCCGCTCGTACGGCGCGTTGCGCCTGGAATTGGCATAGGCGCCGCGCAGATCGAGCTTCACCGCGTCGTTGAACTTGAACTCGCCGACGAGCTGGCCCTCGACCAGCTGCCGCTCGAACCAGTTGGTGTTCTGCTGGAAGCGCAGCCCGCTCGGATTGTTGTACAGCGTCGCCGCCGATCCGCGGCCCTGCTTCAGGGTGTCGTGGATGTAGACCGTGGTCGCACGAATCGTGTTCTCGCCGAACTGATAGCCGATGCCGATCAGCGCGTTGGCGACGATCCGGTTGTCGGTCAGCAGCGTCTGAAAATCGTTGCGCAGCGTGCCGTCCTGCGACACCGAATCCTGTTGGGTGGTCGACCGGGTGCGGAACGTGTTGCTCGCGCTCAGCGATGCGACGACGCCGAGCCGGTCGGCACCCAAGTCGAACACCGTGCCGCTGCTGAGCTCGCCCGACCAGTTGGCGGGCAGCTGGTTGTTGCGCTGGAGCAGCGTGGTGTTGGCGTTGGTCAGCTGCGCGACCTGTGCGGTCGGGATGATCCCGGTGCCCTGCGCGGCGTTGCGGATGAACGACGGGACCTTGCGGGTGCCGTCGTCGAATCCGATCCAATCGGCGTCGCCGCCGCCATAGGTATAGCCGAGCTCGCTGGTGGTCGCGGTATCCGCGGAGATCGAGGCACCCGCGGAGATGAAGTTCTTCTCCGGGATCGCCTTGGTGGTCAGGTTGATGACGCCGCCGCCGAACTCGCCGGGGTAGTTCACCGAATAGGTCTTCTGGACCAGCGCCGATCCGACGATGCTGGTCGGGAAGATGTCGAGCGGCACCGACCGGCGCAGCGGCTCGGGGCTCGGCAGCGGCGATCCGTTGAGCAGCGACGACGAATAACGGTCGCCGAGCCCGCGAACGAACACGAAGCCGTTGCCGACGACGCTGAGCCCGGTCACCCGCGTCAGCGCGCCGGCGATGTCGCCTTCGCCGGTCCGCGCGATATCGTCGCTCGACAACACTGAGATCACCTGCGCGGTGGCGCGCACGGTGTTGGGGATGTTGCGCCCGACGACGACGATGTCCTCGCCCGCCGAAGCGTCATAGCCGGGGCTCGAAACCTCGGTTTCCTGCTGCGGATCGCCCGCAGCGCCGTCGCCCGGCGTACCGGCATCGGCCGGCGTCGTCGGCGTCGTCGATGTCTGAGCCGGTGGCGGCGTCGCCGGCGCGGGCGCCGCGCCGCCGCTGGTCTGGGCCAGCACCGCGGGGGCGACCAGCGTCGACGTCAGCAGGAGAAGCGTTCCATAGGCAAGGCGCTTGTGCATGGCCTGGTATCCCGATCTTGAATTCATAGGCGAAGCCGGGGCGGCCTGCGCGACCACCCCGGCTCCACGGCTCGTCATGGACGGTACGGGCTCAGCGGCCCTGGCACGCGAAGTAGATCGAGTTGAACACCGGCGGCCCGACGTCCTGGAGCGCGGCGTCGGCCGGACGTACCGTCGTGCGGCCACCCGCGGTCTGCTCGCCCGCAACGATGTTGACGCAGGCGACACCCGCCGGCGTGCGGATCACGCCGTTGACGAAGGTCATGTCCGCACCGCCGCGCAGCCGGATCGCCGCCGGGGCGAGCGCGGTCTGGATGAAGGTAAAGTTGGCGTAACGCCCGAAGGTGCGCGGGAAGAGATCCTCCGCATTGTTCGAATCGATCTCGGTGGAGAAGGAGTCGTTCGTGGCCGGCGTGATCTTCTGCGCGGTGATCATGAACTGAATGAAGCCGCGATAGCCATTGTCGATGTCGAAGCCGTCATCGTCGGCACCGGTCATCACCATGTACTTAAGGTTGCTCGTTCCGCCGAAGATCTCGACGCCATCGTCGGCCGAATTGTGGCTCTGGATGTGATCGAGAACGGTTCCCGAACCGGTGCCGCCAAGCGTCAGGCCCTGGAGTTCGTTGCCGTCCGTAATCGCGACGCCGCTGTAGCGGATCTGGACGTACTGCATCGCGCCGCTGCTGTCGTTCGCGGTCGGCCCGCCGTAGAAGCGGCCCGTGACCCCCTCGATCGCGGCTTGGCAGGTCTGGCTGCTGCCCTCGGGCGTGTTCGGCCCACTACCGCCCGCGCACACGCCGACGGGTGCACGGCCGAGCAGGATGATGCCGCCCCATTGTCCTTGAGTCGCGTCGCTGACGCCATTGGCGCCGAGGTTCTGCTGCGACGTGAAGATGATCGGCGCGGTTACCGTACCGACTGCGTTGATACGAGCACCGCGGTTGACGAGAAGGACATCGCTGGTCGCCTCGGAGGAGTCGGCGGCGATCACGACGCCGGGCTCGATGGTCAGCACCGCACCGGAATTGGCGCCGGTCGTGCCGACATCGGCTCCGACTTCGGTCTGACCGCGCAAGCGGTAGAATACGCCTGGGATCTTGGGCAGCGTCACCGCGCCGGCGACCGGGGATACGATGCGGCAGGCGCGGAACGTCTGCACCAGGCCATCGTCGATCGTGCCGGTCGGGCAGGCCGCGGTCGCGCCGCCGGTCCCGATCGCGGGAACCGACGTACAGGAAGCACCGGTGCCGCCGAACTGCGCGCTCGACGAGTTGCAGGTCCAGCCCTGGAAGGCGGTGTCGGTCGGCCCGTTGACGGCGCCCACGAAGTTGGTGCTGACGAAGAAGGGGTTCAGCGTCGCGGGGTCGCTTGCCGGCGTCAGCGACGTTGCGCTGGTCGGGTAGATGCCGTTCAGCATGCTCCCCTGGCCGTTGACGTTGTTGTTGCTGCCGGCATTGACCAGCGCGAGTTGCTCGTCGGCAGTGACCGTGATCATGTTCACGGTCGTCGCCGCAGCGAACTGCGCCGCGGTGATCGGCGTGGCCGTCGGTGCCGGCGTAGGCGCCGGTGCCGGTGCCGGCGGGTTGATCACGACCGTGCCCGCCCCCGGAGAAGCGACGCTGTCGGCGCCACCGCAGCTGCCGAGCGCGAGCGCGGCGGCGCTGGTGAGAAGGGTAAGGCTCAAGCGCGTGTAGCTCGCCATGCGGAAGACTCCCGGTCGTATCGTTGCGGTGCGGGCGGAGTGCCCAGCGATCGACTCAGGTCCCCCGACGCCGATCCCGACCCGGCGCCTAGGGGTGGTTCATGACTCTACGATGTGACTTCCGTGACAGTCGGGTTACAGTCGGTGAGCGTGCGACTGGTGCAGTCCCGCTATGGTGCGAGCCCGCGAGCTGCGTCCTCACGATGGGTACACGCGGCGACACCAAGGCACGCTGACGCAGCCACATACTTCCGTCACCCCGGACCTGCTCCGGGGTTCCGCTACTTCTTCAACTGCACCCGCCGAACAGCGGGATCCCAGATCGGGTCCGGGATGACGGACATCGGTGAGATGCCGCGTCGGCGGAACAAGCGCCGACAAGCAAAGAGGCAGGAAACCGGAGCTTCCTGCCTCTCGTAGATGGTGGGCGCGGCTGGGATTGAACCAGCGACCCCTGCGGTGTGAACACAGTGCTCTACCACTGAGCTACGCGCCCGGACGCCCTGGGGCGAAACCGGAGGCGGGCAACTAGTCGCCGCGGCGCCGGCTGTCCAGCCCCGCCGCTACGGTCGCCCGCACCTTAGTTGACCGAATCCTTCAGCCCCTTGCCGGCCTTGAACTTGGGCTGCGTCGATGCCTTGATCGTCATCGGCTCGCCGGTTCGCGGATTGCGGCCGGTCGACGCCTTGCGCTTGGAAATCGAGAACGTGCCGAAACCCACCAGACGCACCTCGTCACCCTTCTTCAGGCTCACGGAGATCGCGTCGAATACCGCTTCGACCGCCTTGGATGCGTCGCCCTTGGTCAAGCCGGACGTGTCCGCGACCGTCGCGATCAGCTCCATCTTATTCATCAACTACCCCCGTGGAAAATCGTCGGCCGCTGCCACACGAGAATCGTTGGCGCAGCCGAGCGCCTAATAAGGCGGTCCCGCGGACCCGAGTCAATCCAATCCGCCCCGCTCGACGGCTCGTCTCGGCGTGCTCCCATAGGGGCAGGCCGATGATGCTGCCGCAGCGAGACGATACCCACCTAGCCGAATAGCCGGACCGCGCCGCTAACCTAAGTCAACGAATCGGTCCGGCCCGGCCGCATCAATGGTGAAGTTCGCCGCCGACCGGCGCGATCGGCGCCGGCGGCAGTGCCGCAAGCTCGTCCGCATCGGTCCAGGTGATCGCCTCCAGCGGCTCGGTGAGCGCCAGCCGCAGCACCTCGTCGACATGGCTGACCGGGATGATCGTCAGCCCGTCCTTGATGTTCTGCGGGATCTCGGCAAGGTCCTTCTCGTTCTCCTGCGGGATCAGCACCGTCTCGATGCCGCCCCGCAGCGCCGCCAACAGCTTCTCCTTCAACCCCCCGATCGGCAGCACGCGACCGCGCAGCGTCACCTCCCCCGTCATCGCGATCTCGCGCTTCACCGGCACCCCGGTCAGCGTCGAGACAATCGAGGTTACGATGCCGATCCCCGCCGACGGGCCGTCCTTGGGCACCGCGCCCTCTGGCAGATGGATGTGGATGTCCTTGCGCGCGAACAGGCTCGGCTTGATGCCGTAGCTCGGGCTCCGCGCCTTCACGAAGCTGAACGCGGTCTCGATCGACTCCTTCATCACGTCGCCAAGCTTGCCCGTCACCTTCGCCGCACCCTTGCCGGGCACGGTGACGCTCTCGATCGTGAGCAGCTCGCCGCCAACCTCGGTCCAGGCCAACCCGGTCACCGCGCCGATCTGATGCTCGGTCTCGCTCAGCCCATGGCGGTACTTCTGCACGCCTGCATAGTCGCCGAGATTGTCGGGCGTGATCACCACGCTCGCCATCTTGCCCTCGAGGATACGCCGCAGCGCCTTACGCGCCAGCTTGGCGATCTCGCGCTCCAGCGTCCGCACGCCGGCCTCACGCGTGTAGCGCTGGATCAGCGCCCGCAACCCGTCCTGGGTCAGCTCGAACTCGCCGGGCTTCAGCCCGTGCGCCTCGATCTGCTTGGCGATCAGGTGGCGCTCCGCGATCTCGACCTTCTCGTCCTCGGTATAACCTTCCAGCCGGATGATCTCCATTCGATCGAGCAGCGGCTGCGGCAGGTTCAGCGTGTTCGCGGTAGTCACGAACATCACGTCCGAGAGGTCGATATCGACCTCCAGATAATGATCCTGGAACTTGCTGTTCTGTTCCGGATCGAGCACCTCGAGCAGTGCCGACGCCGGATCACCGCGGAAATCCTGGCCGAGCTTGTCGATCTCGTCGAGCAGGAACAACGGGTTCGACGTCCCCGCCTTCTTTAAATTGGTGACGATCTTGCCCGGCAGCGAGCCGATATACGTCCGGCGATGGCCACGGATCTCCGCCTCGTCACGCACCCCGCCCAGCGATTGGCGGATGAATTCGCGCCCCGTCGCCTTGGCGATCGACTTGCCGAGGCTGGTCTTGCCGACACCCGGCGGGCCGACGAGGCACAGGATCGGCCCCTTCAGCTTGTTGGTGCGTGCCTGGACCGCGAGATACTCGACGATCCGGTCCTTCACCTTCTCCAGCGCATAGTGGTCCTCGTCCAACGTCAGCTGCGCCGCCGCGATGTCCTTCTTTATCTTGGACTTCTTACCCCAGGGCAGGCCCAGCAGCACGTCGAGATAGTTGCGCACCACGGTCGCCTCGGCGCTCATCGGCGCCATGGTCTTCAGCTTCTTAAGCTCCGCCGTCGCCTTTGACCGCGCTTCCTTCGACAGCTTCAGCGTGGCGATCTTCTGGGTCAGCTCCGCGATCTCGTCGCCGTCGCCCTCATCGCCCTCGTTACCGAGTTCGCGCTGGATCGCCTTCAATTGCTCGTTGAGATAATATTCGCGCTGGGTCTTCTCCATCTGGCGCTTGACCCGGCTTTTGATCTTCTTCTCGACCTGCAGAACGCCGAGTTCGCCTTCCATCAACGCGAACGCCATCTCCAGCCGCTTGGCCGGATCAAGCTCGACCAGCAGCGCCTGCTTGTCGGCAACCTTTACCGAAATGTTGGCCATCACCGCGTCGGACAGCTTGCCGGCATCCTCCAACTCGCCGAGCTGCACCGCGGTCTCCGCAGGCAGCTTGCGATTAAGCTTGGCGTAGTTCTCGAACTGATCGACCACCGACCGCATCAGCGCAGCGACCTTGGTCCCCTCGGCCTCGAGATCCTCGACCGGGTCGATCGTCGCGGTCAGGAACTCGCCCGCCTCGACCAACTCGTTCAGGCGGCCGCGCGCCTTACCCTCGACCAGCACGCGCACCGTGCCGTCGGGGAGCTTCAACAGCTGCAGCACCGTCGCGGTAACGCCGATCTCGTACAGGTCCTCGCGCGCGGGATCGTCCTGCGCCGGGTCGAGCTGTGCGACGAGAAATATCTCCTTGTCCGCCGCCATCGCGGCCTCGAGAGCCGCGACCGATTTGTCGCGGCCGACGAACAGCGGCACGATCATGTGCGGGAAGACGACGATGTCACGCAGGGGAAGGACGGGATAATGGGTCATGCATACTCCGGTGGGCGCGCCCACGCGCCCCGCTACGGTCATATATATGGGGAGCGGCCGCGATCCATCAATCATCCTTGTCTTCGCTTCGACGACGCGCGAAACGACCCGCTTCACCACCTCCGGGGGCTGCCACCCAGATGATCTTTCGCTTGTCGTTCGCTGCCGCCCTGCTCGCCGCCACCGCCCTGCCCCAGGTTGCCAACGCGTCGGAACCCGGAAAGCCCGCGATCACGCCGCAGACCGCGCAATCCGGCGGGGTGCTCGATCCGGTGCAGAAGAAGCTCCGCCTCGACACCGTCGATCTCGCGATCGAAGTCGATCCCGAGCGTGAGGTGATCAACGGCGTCGCCACGCTCAACATGACGACGCTAGCCCGCACCGACCGCGTCGTCGTCGATCTCGACAAGAACTTCACCGTCACGTCGGTCACGATCGACGGTGTCGATGCCGCGAGCTTCGCCAACCCCGAAGGGCGGATGACGATAAAGCTCGTCAAGCGCGTCCCCGCCGAGACCAAGCTGGCGGTCAGGATCGTCTATGGCGGCCGGCCGCACGTCGCGGTGCGCGCGCCATGGGATGGCGGCTTCGTCTGGTCCAAGACCAAGGACGGGCAGCCCTGGGTCGGGTCTGCCATGCAAATGGAGGGATGCGACCTCGTCTGGCCGTGTATCGATTACCCGACCTACGAGCCCGAGAAGATCGATCTCCACATCACCGTGCCGAAGGGGTTGAAGGCGCCCGCCAACGGCAAGCTGCTCGGAGTCGAGATGCTCCCCGATGGTCGATCGATCTGGAACTGGCAGGCGCGCAATCCGACGCTGTACGGCGTGTCGCTGAGCGTCGGTCCTTATGAAGAGCTGAGCGGCACCTATAAGAGCCGCTTCGGTAACGAGATCCCGCTCTTCTACTGGTATCTGCCGGGCGAGAAGGAAAAGGCCGAGAAGCTGTTCGGCGAGTTCGCGCCGACGCTCGACTTCTTCGAACGCACGATCGGCCCCTACCCCTTCGCGGACCAGAAGGTCGGCGTCGTCGAGACGCCGTACAAGGGCATGGAGCACCAGACGATCAATGCTTACGGCAATGAATATGCGAAGACGCAGTGGGGCTTCGACGACCTTTTCCAGCATGAATTCGCGCATGAATGGTTCGCCAACCAACTGACCGCCGCGAACTGGGACGATATGTGGCTCCACGAGGGCTTCGCCGCCTATATGCAGCCGCTCTACGGTCGATGGCTGGCCGGTGACGCCACCTATGACGCGATGATGCTAGCGAGCCGCCCGGGCATCCAGTCGAGATCGCCGCTGGTCGCAGGCAAGCCGCAGACTGCCGAAGACGTCTTCGAAAAGCAGCCCGGCCGCGGCGGCGACATCTACACCAAGGGATCCTGGGCGCTCCACACGCTGCGCCATCTGGTCGGCGACAAGGCGTTCTTCGACTGGGTGAAGCTTATGGTCTACGGCCGGACCGATCCCGCCCCCGGCAATTTCACCCCGGTCTACCGCACCACGGCCGAGGCGATCGCGGCGTTGAAGCAGGTCACCGGCAGCGATTATGGCTGGTTCTTCGACGTCTATCTCTACCAGGCGCCGCTGCCGCAACTGATCCAGACCCGCAGCGGCGACCGTCTGACCCTCCGATGGAAGACCGCGGGCGAAAAGCCCTTCCCGCTGCCCGTCGACGTCCAGATCGGCGACCGGGTTCAGACCGTCGCGATGACCCGCAACACCGGCTCCCTCGACGTCCCCGCGGACGCGCACGTCGTAATCGACCCGATGAGCAGGATCCTGCAGCAATCGAACACGATCGATGCGTTTCAGGCCTGGAAGGCCGGCAAGCCGACGGCGAAGTGATCGGTAGCGGCTTCGGCGCGGCTGGGCAGGTGGGGTTCAGCTAAGTTGTTTCGTGCTGAACTGCGTGTGAGTAGCCGCCGCGGAAGCGAGCCAAGACGATCACGGAGGATCAGCCTCGCTGCGCTGCCGTCACCTTCGTTATCTCGACAACTAATCACAGCCGGTCGGACGAAAAACGAGCAACGCCGAGATCATGCGGCTCTCATGACGCGACGGCCCTGCGCGACTAGAGCGGTCAAAACGAGATAGGGCAACAAACGTCTAAGGCTCGCAACTCATCTCGCAAGCGCACAATATGCGAGGTAACCTGAACGCCATCGAGGGTAGTGATGTCGCTCCGCTGAACTACACGCCGGGCAAGCCTACCCGCATGTCGCCTTCAAAGGAGCACCGCGACGCTCGATGCAGCAGGCCGCGCAAATTTCTAGCGAGCGTCGAGCCTCAATCGCCGTCCACCAAATATCGCGCGCAGCGCTGTGGACATCGATCATAGAACACCGCGAACGGGGCACCGATTCTCAATCGCAGCTAATGCAACAACAAAAAGCCCGGCCCGCCGCTTCGATCGAAGCAGCAGCCGGGCCGTGTCGTCACCGATCCCGAAGGATCAAGCGGCGAGAATTACGCGTAAACGACGCGAACGTTGCTGCGGCGACGCGAGCGCATCGCCTGACCGACCAGACCGAAGCCGATCAGCATCATCATCCAGGTCGACGGCTCAGGAACCGCGAACACCACGTTATCAACTTCGAGCGCCGGACGGCTGCTCAGGAAGCGGATGCCGCTGATCGTTTCGCCAGCAGCGGCCTTGAAGGTGATGCGGCGGTTTGTCGACGGCAACGACTGGTTGCCGTTGGCATCAGCCGTGAACTGCGCACCGGTGAAGGTCTGCAGGACAGTGCCGGCGCCGGTGAGGATCTGCACGGTGTTGAACGAGTCGATCGAGCCGAGGAAGATGCTCACGCTCGAATACGCAAGCGCCGAGACCAGCGTGGCCGTACCGCCCGCACCGACCGCGAGGTAGCGGCTGCTGTCGGAGAACGCAGGTGCTGCGCGCTGGCCGCTGATGTTACCGGATGCGACGGCGTAACCGCTGCCCGACAGCGAGAAGCCAGCGGGCGCCGAACCGACGGCACTAAGCAACGTCTTGCCGAGATCGAAGACGATCGTATCCGTGTCATCTTGAACGACACGAACGGCGGGTTCGCCGCTGGCACGAACATCGGCATTAGGGAAGCTCTACGAGCCGGCGCAGCGTCGGTCCTCCTGATGAATAACGACACTGTCTTCGACGACTCTCTATTTGGCGGGCTGTTGTCCGAACTGGCGGCTACCAAGGCGGACGCGATCTCTCCCGTGATCGTCTTCGAACATGATCCCACGATGATCTGGTATGCGGGTGGCCACTTGGACTGGACGCGTGGTGTGAAGGTCATCCACGAACATTTCGAACGCCCGGTCGAAATGGCGGGAACCGCCCCGTTCGTAACCAGCTTCTGCCCTGCCTGCTGCATGCTATTCACGCGTTCTGCGATGGAAACGGCAGGTCTGCTCGACGAAGACTTCTTCGTCTATTGGGAGGATGCCGAACACTGCCTGCGCATGAGCGCTGCTGGTCTCAAGATCATGGTGACTCCGAAGCTTCGCATCCTGCACAAGGCCAGCATCCTGACGGGCGGGATGCTGTCGGATTTCTCGCTCCATCAGCAGTATCAAAACCGAATGATCCTGCTCCGGAAGACAGGTAATCCGCTGATCACAGCCTATGGGGTCGCAGTCGTCGGCGCAGCCGTCGCGGGTCGCTTTCTCCTGAAAGGAGACTCCCGACGCGGGGCATGGCTCCGGGCAAAGGCAATGTGGTCGGGTTTGCGCAGGCCGTTGCAGCAACGACCGCCCTTATGATGATAGCGACATGGCGATTGGGTGCAGCAATCAGCCGGACAGAGGCGATCGGCCGATGAAGATACTCTACATGACGCTAGCCAGAATCGGCGATCGATCCTTCGGCGGAGCGATGCGGGCAAACTATATTTACGATGCCCTGCGTGAGGTGGCAGAGGTGGAAACGCTGGTCATCCACGGCGGCCCGACATTCTCGCTCGACGAGCAAATGGACGATCGCGGTATCCGCACCGCGCTGATCAGCCGGTGGGGCTTGTCGATCGGTGCACTACGGCAACGAGCGTTGCTGAAACGCTGGATAGCTTCGGCGATCCGGTTGGGCAGCTATGACCTGATCGTCGCGCAATATGTCGGCATCGCCGGCTTGGTGCCTGCCGGGGAACGTGACCGGCTGATCTTCGACGCCGACGATTTCGTGAAGTCGGCCGTTGCCGGAACCAGGCAATCACCCGCCGACCGGCTGAAGCTTCGCGTGCGCAACTTGGTCGCGCGACGGCTCGCGAGACAGGCACTGCACGTCTGGTATTCCAATCCCACTCCCGAGCATTCGCCCCCGAGCGAACGGAAGAGCTGGCTCCCGAACGTCGTAGCATTACCGGACGCTGAGCGGCTGCGACTATCGCCGACGCCCGGCCGGGTGCTGATGGTGGGATTCTTCTCCCACAAACCGAACATCGACGGTTTGCGCTGGTTCTGCACGAACGTCTGGCCCGATGTCTTGGCAAGCGTGCCGGAAGCGAAGCTGCACGCGGTGGGCCGATACGAAGAGGCCGACGCGGCGTCGCTGCCCTGCGTAAATTTCCTCGGCTATGTTCCCGATCTTCCTACCGCCTATGACGAAGCCGCGCTCGTGATCGCGCCCGTCATTTCAGGCGGTGGGACGCAGATCAAGGTGATCGATGCGCTCGCCCATGGCCAGCCCACCTTGGTGTCCTCATTCGCCCATGCGGGCTTCGCGGACGATCTCCACGACGGCGAGCACCTGCTCGTTGCTTCGTCACCGCAGGAATGGATCGAACGCTGCATCTGGGCCCTACGCAGTCCCGAGCAGATCGCAACCGTAGCAGAACGAGGCGAGGCGATCGTGCGGCGCATCTATGGTTCGGAGCGGCTAAAAGCGTTGGTGAAGGACACGATCATCCATTTGAGACAAAGCGCTTCATCGCGGTCGAAACTGTAGGAGCCCGTCACTCACATCCGCCAATCAACGCCGCCTGAGCTCTCGATCCATATGCGTCGACTATAGATCAGTTGCTGGGCCCTTTCCTTGGCATCAGAGCAGTGAGCGCAACCGACTTCAAAAAATTATCTCTCGTGTGAGCGCCCCGCAATGTCAGCAATCGGTCGATTGCGCCACGGTGGAGAACATCCCCGAATAGCTGCCTAGCGCTCGGAGGCATCACGTCGTCGAACCGTTCGCCAAAGATCGCGAGTGTCGCACAAGTCGATGCCGCTGATCGCCTGTAATCTTTGATCCGGTTGGACGGTGCACTTATGCGGTCCAGCCACTTGGCTGTGAGCGTCCGCTTGGAAGGTGCACCCAGCGCGTTGCTGCCGTGCTGACGATAGAGAACCAACGGTTCGTCGACGAAAGCGATGACACCAAAGGTTGCAGCGACCAAAGCTAACCACCAATCGTGCATCATCACACCCTGGGGGATCGGCATCGCGCGCTGCAGTAATGCATCGTTGATCAACATCGCGCATCCCGGAACGTGATTGTTGATCATCAAGTCACACAGCCGGAGATCGTTCTTTCTGTTGAACGCACCTCCCACGAAACTTTCATCGATCACCTTCAGCTCGGAATCTACGACGCGCAAATCACTGAACACCATGATCGGAACGCCAGGAGCGGCACGCTCTCGCTCCTCCATTACGGACATCAACTTGGCTATCTTATCGGGCAACCACACATCGTCCTGATCCGCCAGGACAGCATAGCGCTGAGTGATTTTGGAAAGTGCGTGGTTGAAGTTGCCGACGGCCCCGGATGGACCCGCATTTCGGTGCATTTGGGCTTGCGGCCACATGTGCTCGATCTTCGCCACGGTCCCATCTTTCGACCCGTCATCGGAAACGATCAGCTCGACCGAAGGATAGCTCTGCTCCCGTAGAGACGCCAGGAACGGCTCAATGAACCGTTCGCCGTTGTAGGTGGCCAAGGCAACGCCGACGGCTCTCAAGACCGTCTGCTACATGCCATGGCCGCCCCGACTTCGTGCACCGCCGCCCCCGCAACGTCTCGTAAGATCAAGCCGCGTCGCCCGCCTTCTTCTTCTCTGCATATACGCGGATCGGCTCCTTGCGGCCTTCGATCACGTCCTTGTCGATCATCACCTCGTCGACTCCGTCCATGCCGGGCAGTTCGAACATTGTGTCGAGCAGGATCGCCTCCAGGATCGAGCGCAACCCTCGCGCACCCGTCTTGCGATCGATCGCCTTGCGCGCGACTTGGACCAAGGCGTCGTCGGTGAAGCCGAGTTCGACCTCCTCCATCTCGAACAGCTTCTGGTACTGCTTGACCAGTGCGTTCTTCGGCTCGCTCAGGATCTTCACGAGCGCGTCGATGTCGAGATCCTCGAGCGTCGCGATTACCGGCAAGCGGCCGACGAACTCGGGGATCAGCCCAAACTTCAGCAGATCCTCGGGCTCGGTCTGGCGCAGCATCTCGCCGGTGCGGCGTTCCTCGGGCGCGGCGACATAGGCGCCGAACCCGATCGACTTGCCCTGCAGGCGATCGCCGATGATCTTTTCCAGCCCGCTGAACGCGCCGCCGCAAATGAACAGGATGTTGGTCGTGTCGACCTGCAGGAACTCTTGCTGCGGATGCTTCCGCCCGCCCTGCGGGGGCACGCTGGCGGTGGTGCCTTCCATCAGCTTGAGCAGCGCCTGCTGGACGCCCTCGCCCGATACGTCGCGCGTGATCGACGGGTTCTCGGCCTTGCGGCTGATCTTGTCGATCTCGTCGATATAGACAATGCCGCGCTGCGCCCGCTCGACATTATAGTCCGACGCCTGGAGCAGCTTCAGGATGATGTTCTCGACATCCTCGCCGACATAGCCGGCCTCGGTGAGCGTCGTCGCATCGGCCATCGTGAACGGCACATCGAGAATGCGAGCGAGCGTCTGGGCGAGCAGCGTCTTGCCGCACCCGGTCGGCCCGACCAGCAGGATGTTCGACTTGGCGAGCTCGACATCGGCACCCTTTGCGCCGTGGTTTAGTCGCTTGTAATGGTTGTGCACCGCTACCGACAGCACGCGCTTGGCCTGCTTCTGCCCAATGACATAGTCGTCGAGCACGTTGCAGATCTCCTGCGGAGTCGGGACGCCGCCGTCCTTCTTGCTGACCAGCGCCGACTTCGTCTCCTCGCGGATGATGTCGTTGCACAGCTCCACGCACTCGTCGCAGATGAAGACGGTGGGTCCGGCGATCAGCTTACGGACCTCGTGCTGCGACTTGCCGCAGAAGGAGCAATAAAGGGTGCTCTTCGAGTCGCCGCCGCTCAACTTCGTCATTCAATCACCTCTCGCGCTAGGCGCGACTTGAACCGGACGCCACGGGAAGGAGTCCCGCGGTGTCGTGGGCCGGACATGGTAACCCGGCCCCTACGCATTCGACAATGCCAAAAAAGGGCTATCGTCGAACCACTTGGCCGATCAGGCCGCCTTGGCCATCTCGTCCGTCGGCGCCGGGCGCTTGTCGAACACCTCGTCGATCAACCCGAACGTCTTGGCATCTTCCGCCGACATGAACTTGTCGCGATCCATCGCGTGCTCGATCTCAGCGAGCGGCTTGCCGGTGTATTTGGCGTACAGCGTGTTGAGATCGTGCCGCATCCGCAGGATCTCGCGCGCCTGGATCTCGATGTCCGCCGCCATGCCCTGGGCCCCGCCCGACGGCTGATGGATCATGATCCGGCTGTTGGTGGTCGCCACCCGCATGCCCGGCTCGCCCGCCGACAACAGGAAGCTGCCCATCGACGCCGCCTGACCAATGCACAGGGTGCCGACCCGCGGCCGGATAT
>NZ_CAXTEM010000016.1:0-54624 GCF_964243315.1 uncultured Sphingomonas sp.
CCGCTGGCCTCTGCAGTGCGATTGCAGCGCTCTCCCATCTGAGCTACAGCCCCGCGCCCGTAACCCCGGCCGAGCCGGGTGCGTCGCCATTAGCGAGCCTTTTCGGGCTATGCAACAAGGCTTTGGCGCTGGCGCGCTGTACCCTCTTCGCCTTTTCCATTGCGATGGCTCCGTGGCAGGTCCACCGCTGATGCAAACAGAAAGAGGAGAGTGAGAATGGCACATGCTTGGACGCTGGCGTCGAGGCCGCAGGGCATGGCAGTGGCGGAGAATTTCGCGCTGATCGATCTTGGCGATGCGCCGCTTGGCGAGGGCGAGGTCCGCGTCCGCAACCGGTGGCTGTCGGTCGATCCCTACATGCGCGGCCGGATGAACGACGTGAAGAGCTACACGCCGCCGTTCCAGATCGGCGAGGCGATGCAAGGCGGCGCGATCGGCGAGGTGGTCGAGAGTCGGTCCGACCAGTTCAAGCCCGGCGACATGGTCCAGCACATGGCGGGCTGGCGCGACGAGGCGGTGGTGCCGGCGTCGCAGCTCCAGCCCCTGCCGCAACTCGCGGTCGATCCGCAGGCCTATCTCGGCCAGCTCGGCATGCCGGGCATGACCGCCTTTTTCGGGCTGCTGGAGGTCGCCTCCGCGAAGGAGGGGGACACCGTGTTCGTATCCGCGGCAGCCGGGGCAGTGGGCTCTACGGTGGTGCAGATCGCGAAGGCCAAGGGGATGCGCGTGATCGGGTCAGCAGGAGGCGCGGAGAAATGCGCCTGGGTCGAGTCGCTCGGTGCCGATGCGGTGATCGACTACAAGGCCGATCTGCCCGTGGTGAAGGCGCTGGGCGCCGCCGCCCGGACCGGCATCGACGTGTATTTCGACAATGTCGGCGGCGAGCATCTCGACGCGGCGCTGGCCCATGCCAATGCCGGCGCACGGTTCGCGATCTGCGGGATGATCGACGTCTACAACAGCGGGGCGGCGACCCAGTTGCGCTATCTGGCGCGGCTGATCGGGATGCGCATCCGCATGCAGGGGTTCATCGTCAGCGACTATGCGAGCCGGGCGCCCGAGTTCTACCGCGAAATGGGCGGGTGGCTGCAGGACGGCAAGCTGCGGCGCGAGGAGACGATCGTGGACGGGCTGGAAGCGATGCCCGACGCGTTCCTGGGGCTGTTCACGGGTAGCAACCGTGGGAAGATGCTGGTGCGGGTGTAGGCCGCACCGGCGATCCGTTGTTCCTGTTCTCCTGCGAAAGCAGGAGTCCAGGGCCGCAGGACCGGCGTTCGTGGCCCTGGGCTCCTGCTTTCGCAGGAGCACTGGAGGTTCAAACCTTGTTAGATCGCGCCGGAGAAGGTGTCGCACTGGGCGGGGTCGCCGCTGTCGATGCCGCGCTTGAGCCACTTCATGCGGTCGGCCGAGCTGCCATGCGTGAAGCTGTCGGGAACGACGCGCCCCTGCGACTGCTTCTGCAGGGCATCGTCGCCGATCGCCTGGGCGGCGGTGAGACCTTCCTGAAGGTCGCCGGGCTCCATGCGATCGCGGTTTGCCGCCGCCCAGACGCCCGCATAGCAGTCCGCCTGGAGTTCGAGGCGGACCGAGGCGGCGTTGCCTTCGGTTTCGCTGCCGCGGCGCTGGATCTGCTGGACTTGCTCCGACGTGCCGAGCAGGTTCTGGATGTGGTGGCCGAATTCATGCGCGATCACATAATCCTGCGCGAAATCGCCCTTGGCGCCAAACTTGGTCGCCAGTTCGTCGAAGAAGCTGGTGTCGAGATAGACGCCCTGATCGGTCGGGCAGTAGAAGGGTCCCATCGCCGATTGCGCCGCGCCGCAGCCCGATTGCCCTTGGCCGCCGTAGAAGACCAGCTTGGGTTCCTGGAACTGCTTGCCGCCGCGCTGGAAGATCTGCTCCCAGGTATTTTCCGCCGACTGGAAGGCGTTGCAGGCCGATTTGCTCTGCGGGGTGAGATTGCAACTGGTCGCGACATCGGTGCCCGCGCGCTGGGTCGTCGGCGCCGACACCTGGCTGCCGCCGAACATGCTGCCCAAGTTGCCGAGCCCGCCGAATACCGCGAGCAGGATCAACACGACGACGATACCGCCACAGCCGAAGCGGCTGCCGATCATCGGCAACAGGCCGAGGAGCAGTCCGCCACCGCCGCCGCCACCGCCGAACCCGAAGCCACCACCGCCGCCCTGGCCGCGTTGGTCCTCGACGTTGATGTCGTTCGGGTCGAAATCGTCGAGCCGCATCGGATGCCCCCCTTATCTGTTCGCTTGCGGGGCAAAATGCGCGGCGGCGGCGGGAGTTGCAAGCGACGGCTGCGGCGGGCAGGAGCGGAGCGCGCGCAACAGGAGGATTGCCATGTTTCTCGAGGGTAAGACCGCGATCGTCACCGGCTCCACCTCGGGAATCGGGCTGGCCTATGCGCGTGCGTTCGCAGCCGAGGGCGCGGCGGTCGTGATCAACGGCTTCGGCGAGGCGGATGCGATCGAAGCTATCCGATCCGAGCTCGCGTCGGCGAGCGGGGCGGGCGCGCTGTACGACGCCGCCGACATGACCCGCCCCGGCGAGATCGCGGCGATGGTCGAGCGCGCGGCTGCGGAGTTCGGGTCGGTCGACATCGTCGTCAACAATGCCGGCATCCAGCATGTCGCGCGGATCGAGGAGTTCCCCGCGGACAAGTTCGAAGCGATCATCGACATCAATCTGAAGTCGGCCTGGTACATGATGCGCGCGGCGGTGCCGCACATGAAGGCGCGCGGGTGGGGCCGGATCATCACCACCGCGTCGGCGCATTCGCTGGTCGCGAGCCCCAACAAGAGCGCGTACGTCATGGCCAAGCACGGGGTGGCCGGCCTGACCAAGACGATCGCGCTGGAGACCGCGGCGGCGGGGATCACCGTCAACTGCATCTCGCCAGGTTATGTCTGGACGCCGCTCGTAGAGGCGCAGATCCCGGACACGATGGCGTCGCGCGGGCTCACCCGCGAACAGGTCATTAACGACGTGCTGCTTGCAGCGCAGCCGACCAAGGCTTTCGTGACCCCAGAACAGGTCGCGGCACTGGCGCTGTTTCTGTGTCGTGACGAGGCGGCGTCGATCACCGGCGCCAACCTGTCGGTCGACGGCGGCTGGACCGCGGCGTGATCGGTCGCGGCGCGCCGGTCGCGATCGCATGCGGGCTGCTGGCGACCGCGAGCGGTGCCGTTGCGACCTATGTCGACGCGCCGCGGGAGACGGATTGGCGCAAGGCCGCGACAGCAGCGGATCGGGCCCGATTGCGTCGCTGGCGCGCCGCGTGGATCGAGGCGCTGACGAACGGGAGATCGAAGGGTGCGGGCGCTGCGGTCGCGGCGGATGCTGCATTGTCCGATCCCGACCGGGCGATGAGCGACGCTCGGCTGCCTGTCGGAGGCTATGCATGCCGTATCTACCGACTCGGCATCGTGGCCATGAACGCGTCGCGGACCGCGTCGGAATGGACGCGGTGCACGGTAACCCGCCAAGGTGAAGCGACCGCTTTCCAGATCGAGGGAGCGCAGCGGATCAATGGGTATATCTACGATGCCGGGAACACGCGGGGAGTGTTCCTCGGGGCGATCGGCTTCGGCGACGAACATCGGGTGATGCGCTACGGTCGCGACGCGACGCGAGACATGGCGGGCTTCGTCGAGCGGATCGGGGCGAAGCGCTGGCGGCTGGTGCTGCCCTATCCGCACCTCGGCGGAACGCTCGATCTGGTCGAGATAGTGCCGCGCGACTGACGCGCTCGCGTCAGTTCGGGATCGCGGTGGCGCCGATCTGCACCGGCGCGAGCGGCGGCAGCGTGGCGAGGTAGGCCTTGCCGGGCAGGTCGATCGTGGTGATTGCCGCGCGGTTCGCGGCCGCGACCGCCAGCAGATAGGATCGCGGTCGCTTCATCAGCTTTGGATGATCGAGCCCGGTGAGGCCGATGGTCCGCGCGGCCTCCTTCACGAAGTGAATGCAGTTGCGCTGGTTGAGGTTGTAGCGGCTGTCGCCGGTCTTCGCGTCCCATGCGGCGGCGAGCGCGCGAACCTGTCCATATTCCGCATCGGTCAGGGTCACGGAAAACCGCGCATCGCTGCTCGCGATGTATCCGCGCGCACCGACTTCGAGCTTGCCCGCGACGGTGCCGAGCAGGATCGCTGGGGTGAGGGACCGGGCGGTGAAGCCGTAGCTGGTATCGATCGGCGGGCCGCCGGCATCGGGCGTGCCGCGCAGCGTGAAGAAGGCGTGCGGAAAGGAGTTGCCGAGTTCGTGGCTCCAGAAGGTCATGGTCACCGCCGCGTGCGCCGGCGCTGCGATCAAGAGCCAAGCCATGGCGATCAACAGGCGCATCATGCTCGCGGCGCTCCGAAGAATACAGGCGTACCAGTCACTTGGTGATAATGCCCGTGGCGGTGTCCGGCTGGCAAGCCGGAAGCGACGCACAAATGGAAATACTCGCCGGCGACGAGCGCCGGCGAGTACCTTTCCTCCCCAGGAACGATGGGCGTGGCTACGACGAGTGCGTCGGCCTGTCGGCAATTTACAGCCGGTCGCCATGAAGTGTTGCCCGCTTCCTCTTGTACAATCGATCGATCGGCAATCGAGCTTACCAACCTCGCAGTGTCGCGGCGTGCGTCCGAACGACGCAAGCGCTGTCCGCTTGTAAACTGTTGACAAGGGCTTGCCCGGGCGAGAGATCGGGCCCGAGGGGGAACATCGAATGGCAGACCGCAAGCTACTCGCCGGGCACGCTGTACGGCGTCTCCGACGGCAGGCGGGCCTCACCCAGGCGGCGATGGCGGAGATGCTAGGGATCAGCCCGAGTTATCTCAACCTCGTCGAGCGCAACCAGCGACCCTTGTCCGCGGCGTTGCTGGTCAGGCTGGCGGAAAGCTTCGACTTCGATCCGCGCGCGCTGGCTGCGGCCGAGCCGGGCGGCGGTGCCGATGCGATGCGCCGCCGACTGGCGGATCCGCTGTTCGCGGACCTCGAGATCGACCGCAACGAACTCGGCGACTGGCTGCTCGCGGCGCCGGGGGGCGCGGAGGCGTTCGCGCGCGTGTTCGATCGGCTCGTCACCGGGGGCGCCGCGCCCGCAACGGCCGATCCGGCAAGCGGGGTGCGGCGTGAGATCGAGCGCTGGCGCAACCATTTCGCGGACCTCGACGCTGCCGCGGAGGCGCTGGCGGACGAGCTGCGGCTCGGCTCGGGCGATCTGTACGGCGCGATGGCGGAACGGCTGCGCGTCAAGCACGGCCTGATGATCCGGATCCTGCCGGTCGACGTGATGCCCGACATGCTGCGCCGGCTCGATCTCCATGCCCGGCAGCTGCAATTGAGCGAACTGCTGGACGCGGCGTCGCGGACCTTCGCGGCGGCGTTCCAGCTCGCGCAGATCGAGGCGCGGACCGAGATCGACGCGCTGACCCGCGGTGCCGCGTTCGAGGATCGCGCGCAGGAGCGGCTCCTCAAGCGGCACCTCACCAGCTATTTCGCGGCGGCGGTGATGATGCCCTATGCGCGATTCCTGCGAGCGTGCGAGGCCACCGGCTATGATATCGAGCTGTTGCAACGGCGGTTCGGTGCGGGCTTCGAACATGTCGCGCACCGGCTGACGACGTTGCAGCGCGTCGGTGCACGCGGCGTGCCTTTCTTCATGATCCGCATCGATCGCGCCGGGCAGGCGTCGAAACGCTATGCCGGGGCAAGCGGCGCGGCGCTGATCCAGGCGGAGGGCCGCTGCCCGTTGTGGCGGTTGCACCATGCGTTCGATCGCCCGGGAACATTGGCGGTGCAACTGGTCGAGTTGGAGGACGGCACGCGCTACCTGACGATGGCGCGGACGGTATCGCCGCAGGGGCGCCGGTTCGGCACCGTCGCCGCGGAGTTCGCGATCGGACTCGGGGTGGAGGTGTCGCTGGCGGGAACGCTGGCGGCGGCGGGCGGGGTCGACCTGGCGGGGGCGGCGACGCCGATCGGCCTGGGGTGCCGCGCCTGCTTCCGCACCGAATGCCCGCAGCGTTCGATCGCGCCGGCCGGCCGCGCGCTGACGATCAACGAGCGCGAGCGGCGGATGAGCGCGCTGACCTTTGCGGGGGATTGAGGGGCAATATTCAGAGTGGTGGTGCTCCGGACAGCGGGAGCCTTAAACTTCCTTTCGGCCTTCGTGGGACACCGGCCGTAACGTTCTTCTTCGTTCCCCGGCGGAGGCCGGGGCCCAGGTCGCAGATGCTGGAGGAGAGGGCGTCGATATAACGCTCAACCTCCGCGACTGGGCCCCGGCCTTCGCCGGGGAACAGTGTAGCGTACGCTTCAGGCCCCCGCGTCGGTGAGGCTGTCCAGCTGCTCCTTGGAGAGTTCCAGCGTCATCGCGCCGAGCAATTCTTCGATCTGCTCGACCTTCGTGGCGCTGGCGATCGGGGCGCTGACGCCGGGTTGCGCGATCAGCCAGGCCAGTGCGATCTGCGCGAGCGAGGCACCGGTGTCCGCCGCCACAGCGTCCATTGCGTCGAGCACGGCCTTGCCCTTGCCGCTGAGCAACTCGCTCATGCGGCCACCGCGTACGCTCTTGCCGAGATCGGCGTCGGTCCGATATTTGCCGGTGAGGAAGCCCGAGGCGAGACCGTAATAGGGCAGCACGCCGATATTCTCGGTGATGCAGTAATCCTGCAACTCGCCCTCGAACTTGTGGCGGCTGACCAGATTATATTCGGGCTGGAGCACATGGTAGCGCGGCAGCCCCGCCGCCTTGCCCGCATCGACCGCGGATTTCAGTCGTGCGGCGTGGAAGTTGGAGGCGCCGATCACGCGCACCTTGCCGGCGTCGACAAGCTTGCCGAATGCGCTCAGCACCTCGTCCTGCGTCACCGTCTCGTCGTCCTGGTGCGCGTAGTACAGGTCGATGCGATCGGTCCCGAGCCGCGCGAGCGAGGCTTCGGCGGCTGCGGCGATCCGCGCAGGAGCCAGTTTCTCGCCGCCCTCGCCGGGCAGCATCCCGACCTTGGTCGCGATCAGTATGTCGTCGCGCTTGCCGCTCGCACGCAGCCATTCGCCGATCATCGTCTCCGATTCACCGCCGCGATGGCCGGGCACCCATGCCGAATAGACGTCGGCGGTGTCGATCATCGTGCCTCCGCCCGCTACGAACGCGTCGAGGACCGCGAAGCTCGCCGCCTTGTCCGCGGTCCAGCCGAAGACGTTGCCGCCGAGCACGAGCGGGGCGATCCGGAGGTCGGTCGAACCGAGGCGGCGCTTGTTGATCATGGATTAGTCCGATCGTTGGCGGGCGCGCGCGGCGGGAGCGCGATGCTGTTCGCGTCGAGCATCTCGGCCGCGTCGTTCAGTTGCTGGGCCTGGTCGTCGGCGATCGTACCGGGCTGCGCGTCCGGCGGCGACGAACAGGCGCCGGCCAGCAGCACCATCATCGTCGTGACGCCTGACGCCCGCAGGCCCGGCACCGGCATCACTGCTTCAGCTCGCGGCCAGCCTTTTCGAGGAAGTTGCCGGTCGCATCGACGGCACGATCCGCGCCCTTGTCGATCGCTGCGCCGGCGCGGTCTGCTCCTGCCTCTATCCGATCGCCGGTTCGCTCGGCACCGGCCTCGATCCGCGCGCCGCTGTTGTCCATCGTTGCCTCGGCCGAGCCGAGCGCCGCGTCGCTGGCTGCATCGACGTCCTGAACCGCGTTACGGGTCGTCGCGTTGGCGTCCGCCGCGATCGCGTCGCCTGCCTCGGCCGACTCGTTCTGGGACTTCTGGCTGCACCCGGCGAGGGCAAGGGCGGCAATTGCGGGGATCAGGAAACGCTTCATGGTCACTCTCCAACGGTAGGTTCGCGTCAGGCGCAAGGAACGCCACGCTTATCGTTCGGGTCCGCGTTGACCACATATAAAGATATCTTTATATGTCGTTCCGATGACCCTCGCTCTCGACATCTTCCGCGCTCTTGCCGACGCGACGCGACTGCGCATCTTCTCGCTGCTGCGATCGATGGAGCTGTCGGTCGGAGAACTCGCACAGGTGCTCGGCCAAAGCCAGCCGCGGGTCTCGCGTCATGTGAAGATCCTGTGCGACGCCGGGCTTGCCGAGCGTCGTAAGGAAGGCAGCTGGGTGTTCGTTGCGCTCGGCGAGCAGGCGGCAGTGGCGCCGGTCGCGGCGGCGCTCGACGGGTGGGTCGCTCGCGAGCCCGATCATTGGGCGGTCGCCGACGCGGCTAGGCTCGCCGCGGTGCGCGCGGACCGCGCGTCGAGCGCGGCGGCGTGGTTCGAAGGGCATGCCGATCAGTGGGACGCGATTCGATCGCTCCACGTCGCGGATGATCAGGTCGAGGCGGCGATGGCGCGGGTGCTGGGCGACGCGCCGATCGGGCGGCTCATCGACATCGGCACGGGCACGGGGCGGATGCTCGAACTGTTCGGCGCGCGCGCCGACGCGGCGTTGGGGATCGATCGTTCGTCGGAGATGCTGCGGCTGGCGCGTGCCAAGCTCCACGACCGTGCGAACACCGAATTGCGTCAGGCGGATCTCTACGCGCTGCCGATGGCGGACGGTGCGGCCGACGTCGCGATCCTCCACCATGTGTTGCATTTCGCGCAGCAGCCGGGCGCCGCGATCGCGGAGGCGGCGCGCGTGCTCGGGCCGGGGGGACGGTTGCTGATCGCCGACTTCGCGCCGCACGACCGCGAGGAACTGCGCGCGCGTGACGCCCATAGCCGGCTCGGCTTCGCTGACGACCAGATCGCGACCTGGTTCGGCAATGCCGGGTTGCAGATGGCGCAGATCGAGACGCTCGAAGGCGGCGAACTGACGGTGACATTGTGGCTCGGGCGCAAGGCGGCTTCGGGCATTGGCGAGGGCGCGAGCTTGCGCGAGGTGAAGGCGGCATGACGATGATTTCGGTGAACCAGCTCGAAGAGGCGCGGGTCGCGCTAGAGGCGCCGCTCTATGCCGATGTCGCAGGCGATATCGAGGTGAGCTTCGAATTCTTCCCGCCCAAGACGGAGAAGATGGAAGAGCAATTATGGGACGCGGTGCGGACGCTGGAGCCGCTTGGGCCGAGCTTCGTGTCGGTGACCTATGGCGCGGGCGGCACGACGCGCGAGCGGACCCATGCGACGGTGGCGCGTATCCAACGCGAGACCAGCCTGGCGGCCGCTGCGCACCTGACCTGCGTCGAGGCGACCAAGGCGGAGATCGACCAGGTCGCCGAGGAATATTGGGCGGCGGGCGTGCGTCATATCGTCGCGCTGCGCGGCGATCCGCCCGCGCAGGGCAAGTTCGTCAGCCATCCCGGCGGGTATGAGAATGCGGCGGCATTGGTCGCGGGGCTGAAGCGGTTGCACCCGTTCGAGATCTCGGTGGCGGCTTACCCCGAATGCCATCCCGACTCCCCGGATCCCGCGGCGGACATCGACAATCTGAAAGCGAAGCTGGACGCCGGCGCGACGCGCGCGATCACGCAGTTCTTCCACGAGCCCGAGACGTTCTTCCGCTACCGCGACAAGGCTGCGGCGGCGGGGATCGGCGCCGAGATCGTGCCAGGGATCATGCCGGTCACCAACTTCGCGAGCGTCGTGCGGATGAGCGCGATGTGCGGCACCGACGTGCCCGCCTGGATGGCGCGGCTGTTCGACGGGCTGGAGGATCATCCCGCCGCGCGGCAGCTGGTCGCGGCGACGCTGGCGGCGGAGCTTTCCCGCAAGCTGTATGCGGGCGGGGTGAAGTCGCTGCATTTCTATACGTTGAACCGGGCCGAGCTGGCGTTCGCGATCTGCCACCTGCTCGGCGTGCGGTCGAAGCCGATGAGTGCGGTAGCGGCTGCTTGATTACTCCCCTCCCGCTTGCGGGAGGGGTTAGGGGAGGGCCTGTCCGCGAACACCGCACTTTCTGTGGACACGCCCGCCCCCCGCCCCTCCCGCAGGCGGAGGGCAAGAAGGAACTAGACGATGACCGCACGTGAACGATTGAATGCCGAGGCTGCCAAGCGGGTGCTGATCACCGACGGCGCGTTCGGGACCGAGATCCAGAACTGGAAGCTCGACGAGGCCGCCTATGCGGGGACGCTGGGGCTGACCCACGACCAGAAGGGCAACAACGACATCCTTGCGCTGACGATGCCCGAGGTGCCGGAGACGATCACCCGCGCCTATCTGGATGCCGGGTCGGATATCGTGTCGACCAACACCTTCAGCGCCAACGTGATCAGTCAGGCGGATTACGGCGCAGAGGCGCTGGTGCGCGACATCAACATCGCGTCGGCGCGGATCGCGCGGACGCTGGCCGACGAATATGAGGTGCGCGACGGCCGTCCGCGTTTCGTCGCCGGGGCGATCGGCCCGACCAACAAGACGCTGTCGCTAAGCCCCGACGTCAACGATCCGGGCTATCGCGAGATCGGCTTCGACTATCTGAAGGACGTCTATCGCGAGCAGATCGACGCGCTGGTCGAGGGCGGGGTGGACTTCATCCTGATCGAGACGGTGTTCGACACTTTGAACGCCAAGGCCGGGATCATGGCCGCGATCGAGGCCGCTGATACGCTCGGCCGTGACCTGCCGATCATGTTGTCGATGACTCTGACCGACCTGTCGGGGCGCAACCTGTCGGGGCACACGGTCGAGGCGTTCTGGCACGCGGTGCGGCATGCGCGCCCGGTAACGATCGGGCTGAATTGTTCGTTCGGGGCGGAGCAGCTGCGGCCGCACGTCAAAACGCTGGCCGACCTCTGCGACACGCTGATCATGGTCTATCCCAATGCCGGGCTGCCCAACGAGCTCGGCGAATATGACGAGATGCCGGATACCACCGCGGGGCTGGTCGGCGAATGGGCCGATGCGGGGCAGGTCAACGTGCTCGGCGGGTGTTGCGGATCGACCCCGGCGCATATCCGGGCGATGTCGGACCGGGTGCGCGGGGTAGAGCCGCGGCAGGTGTCGAAGCCGCCGGTGGTGACGCGGCTCGCCGGGCTGGAGCCGTTCACGATGGCGGCCTGATTCCCCTCCCGCTTGCGGGAGGGGTTAGGGGAGGGCCTGTCTTCCCAAGCTCCGTTTCGCGACATGCCCTCCCCTGACCCCTCCCGCGAGCGGGAGGGGGGAAGAAGTAGAACCTATGACCAATTCCTCCGCCCAGTTCGTCAACATCGGCGAGCGCACCAACGTCACCGGATCGGCGGCGTTCAAGAAGCTGATCATGGCCGGGGACTATCCCAAGGCGGTCGAGGTCGCGCGCCAGCAAGTCGAGAACGGCGCACAGGTGGTCGACGTCAACATGGACGAGGGTCTGCTCGACGCCGAGTTCGCGATGACCACCTTCCTGAAGCTGATCGCGGCGGAGCCCGACATCGCGCGGGTGCCGTTCATGATCGACAGCTCCAAATGGAGCGTGATCGAGGCCGGGCTGAAATGCGTCAGCGGCAAGCCGATCGTCAATTCGATCAGCATGAAGGAGGGCGAGGAACAGTTCCTGGCGCAGGCGCGCAAGTGCATGGCGTACGGCGCCGCGGTCGTGGTGATGGCCTTCGATACGGTAGGGCAGGCGGACACCCAGGCGCGCAAGGTCGAGATCTGCGCGCGCGCTTACGACCTGCTGGTCGGAATCGGCTTTCCGCCCGAAGACATCATCTTCGATCCCAACATCTTCGCCGTCGCGACGGGGATCGAGGAGCACAACAACTACGCGGTCGATTTCATCGAGGCGTGCAAGGAGATCAAGGTCCGCTGCCCGCATTGCCATATCTCGGGCGGGCTATCGAACCTCAGCTTCTCGTTCCGCGGCAACGAGCCCGTACGCCGGGCGATGCACTCGGTGTTCCTCTATCATGCGATCCCCGCGGGGCTCGACATGGCGATCGTCAATGCCGGGCAGCTCGACGTGTACGACACGATCGATCCGGCATTGCGGACCGCGTGCGAGGACGTCGTGCTCAACCGCGATCCGGAGGCCGGGGACCGGCTGGTGGCGCTCGCCGAGAGCTATCGGGGCACCGATGCGGTCGCCGAGAAGCAGGCGGCGGAGTGGCGCGGCTTGCCGGTCACCAAGCGGCTCGAATACGCGCTGGTAAAAGGCATCGATGCGCATGTCGTCGACGACACCGAGGAGTGCCGCCAGCAAATAGCCGACAGGGGGGGGCGCCCGATCGAGGTGATCGAGGGGCCGTTGATGGACGGCATGAACGTCGTTGGCGACCTGTTCGGATCGGGCAAGATGTTCCTGCCGCAGGTGGTGAAGTCCGCGCGCGTGATGAAGAAGGCGGTGGCGCACCTGCTGCCGTTCATCGAGGCCGCGAAGGAGCCCGGCGCCAAGGGCAAGGGCAAGATCGTGATGGCGACCGTAAAGGGCGACGTCCACGACATCGGCAAGAACATCGTCGGCGTCGTGCTCCAGTGCAACGGCTTCGATGTGGTCGATCTGGGCGTGATGGTGCCCTGGTCGAAGATCCTGGCGGCGGCGAACGAGAACGACGCCGACATGATCGGGCTATCGGGGCTGATCACGCCGTCGCTCGACGAGATGGTGACGGTCGCGGAGGAGATGAAGCGCGCGCGGATGACGATGCCGCTGCTGATCGGCGGCGCGACGACATCGAAGGTGCATACCGCGCTCAGGATCTCGCCGGCTTATGACGGGCCGGTCGTCCACGTCCTCGACGCCAGCCGCGCGGTCGGCGTCGCCACGACACTGGTCAGCGACACCGGGCGCGACAGCTATGTCGCGGGCGTTGCCGCGGATTACGAGGCGGTCCGCGAGGCACGCGCGAACAAGGGCCAGAACGACCTGCTGCCGCTCGCCGAAGCGCGCGCGCGGCAGTTCCCGACCGACCTGGCGTTGAAGGCGGCGCCGGCCGCGAAGCCGGGTCTGCACGTGTTCGACGATTGGGACCTGGCCGACCTGCGGCAATATATCGACTGGACGCCGTTCTTCCGCGCGTGGGAATTGGCGGGCACCTATCCCGCCATCCTCGACGACCGTATCGTGGGCGAGAGCGCGCGTGGGCTGCATGTCGACGCGCAGGAGATGCTCGATCGGATCATTGCCGAAAAGTGGCTGACCGCGCGCGGCGTCGCCGGCCTATGGGCCTGCCGGCGCGAGGGCGACGACGTCGTGCTCGATGACGGCACGCGGCTGCCGTTCCTGCGCCAGCAGATCGCCAAGCGCGAGGGACGGGCGAACATGTGCCTGGCCGACTTCGTCGATCCGGCGGGCGACTGGATCGGCGGCTTCGCGGTCGGCATCCACGGCATCGACGAGCATATTGCGCGCTTCAAGGCCGGGCATGACGACTATAACGACATCCTGCTGAAGGCTTTGGCCGATCGACTGGCCGAAGCGTTCGCCGAGGCGCTTCACTTGCGGGTGCGGACTGATCTGTGGGGCTATGCGGCGGGCGAACAGCTGACCAACGAGGCGCTGATCCGCGAGCAATATCGCGGCATCCGCCCGGCACCGGGCTATCCCGCCTGTCCCGAGCATTCGCTGAAGACTACCTTGTTCGAGCTGTTGGGCGCGACCGAGAAGACCGGGATCACGCTGACCGAGAGTTTCGCGATGCTGCCGACATCGGCGGTGTCGGGCTTCTATTTCGGCCATGCGCAGTCGGAATATTTCGGGGTGGCGCGGATCGGACCGGACCAGGTCGCCGATTACGCCGCGCGTCGCGGCATCGAGGTCCAGCAGGCGGAACGCTGGCTGCGGCCGAACCTCGACTGATGGCGATCGCCCGCTATTGGCCGCTGCTGCTGGCGCTGGGCTCGACTGGAGCCGACGCGATCGGCGCCAGGTCGTTCACCGTGGTGGAGACCGGCAAGCGCTATGCCGATCTGCAATCCGCGGTGTCGTCGGTGCGGATGGGCACCGCCACGATCCTGATCACGCCGGGAGTGTATCGCCAGTGCGCGGTGCAGGCGGGCGGGCGCATCACCTACAAGGCGGTGACGCCGGGCAGCGTGATCTTCGAACGCATGGTGTGCGAGGACAAGGCGGCGCTGGTGCTGCGCGGGGCTGCGGCGACGGTCGATGGGCTGGTATTCCGCGGCTACCGCGTGCGCGACGGCAATGGCGCGGGCATCCGGTCCGAGACCGGTGACCTCACCGTGGTGCGATCAAGCTTCCTCGATAGCCAGGAGGGGATCGCCGGCGGTCAGCCCGCGGCGCAGCGGATCGTGATCGACCAGTCGAATTTCGCCGGGCTGGGGCAGTGCGACGAGGCGCCGAACTGCTCGCATTCGATCTACCTCGGCAATCGCGGGCAGGTGACGGTTACCCGATCGCGCTTCGCGCGCGGGACCGGGGGGCATTACATCAAGCTGCGATCGCCCAACGTGACGATCACCGACAACAGCTTCGACGATCGCGCGGGCGCCAAGACCAACTACATGATCGACTTGCCGGAAGGCGCGACCGGCGCGATCGCGCGCAACATGTTCGTTCAAGGCCCGCGCAAGGAGAATGGCTCGGCGATGGTCGTGGTCGGGGCGGAGGCGAAGACCTACCGGTCGGCAGGCTTGCGGATCGAGGGCAACGAGGCGGTGCTCGCGGCCGGGGCGACGTCGCGGCCGGCGTTCGTGGTCGATTTCAGCCACGAGCGGCTGGCGATCGGGCGCAATCGATTGGGCGCTGGGGTGCGCGGGTTCGAGTTGCGGTGATGCTGGTGTAGGACAAGAGTCGCGACTTGCTCTTCCCCGGCGAAGGCCGGGGCCCAGGTGGGCGAAGTCCTGCAACGTGTCCCTGACTTCGGCCGCTTGACCATCGCAACTGGGCCCCGGCCTTCGCCGGGGAACAGTCAACGTGACCAGAGCCTGCTTCTTCGATCGCCACGCCTTCAGCCCGGACAGGTGCTCGCCGCACCTGGATCGAGATCGAGGCAGCGCCCGTCCAGTCCGCGTACCGGTAGGCCGATCGTCGCCGCCAGCGTCGGCGCGATGTCGACCGTCTCGACCGACAGCGGCTGTTCGAACGGTGTCATGCCTTTGCGCCAGAACATCAGCGGCACGCGGCGGTCGTAATCCCACGGGCTGCCATGCGTTTCGACATAGCCGGGTGCGGGAGTCTCGATCGTGGTGATCCGCGGCTTCAGCAGGACCAGCAGGTCGCCCGATCGATCGGGATCGTAGGATGCGCGGGCGCGCTCCAGCAGCGTCCAGGTCTCGGGCGGGGTGTTCGGAATCGCGGTCGCCGCGATCTGCGCGCGGGTGAGGGCGGCCGCGACTTGGGGCATCGCGGCGTAGATCCGCTGCGCTTCGGCCAGCACCTTGGCGCGGGTCGGGGCGGGCAGCGCGTCGGCGACATAGACGTCGCCCTCGGCGCCCAGCAGCGGCGCGCCGGGGAGCTTCAGCTTGGCGGCGATTAGCGCGCCGACAGCCTTGATCTGCGCGGTCGGGGCGACATGCGCCTCCATCGGCATCGCGCGCTGTTGCTGGCGTTCGGTCATGTCGTGCGCGCCGTGATCCGCGGTCAGCATCACCTCAAAGTCGATGCCCCAGCCGTCCAGCGTCGCGAAGAACGAACCCAGCGCCTGATCGAGCTGGTCCATCTGGATGCACATCTCGGTACCCTGGGTGCCGGTCGCATGCCCGATGTAATCGGTCGCCGAGGCGCCGATCGCGATCAGGTCGGTCTGCGTGCCCTGGCCGAGCTTCATGTCCTGGATCAGCCCCGCGGCGATCGACAGCACCGCCGCGTCGCTCGCGGGGGAGGCGCGGAACGCCTTCAGATCGCCCGCCGCACGTTCGAACCGGCCCTGGCCGAGCGTCTGCGTGCCGACCTGCACTGGCCGATCGAGCGGCTTGCACCAGGCGGGAAGCGGCAGCGCCACCTGCGGGCGCGCGACCAGCGCCGCGACCACCGCCTTGCCGCGGGTCACCGCGCGCGGCTCGGCGCGTCCGGCATAGGAGACATAGGTCTTGCCGTCCCACCACCAAAGCTCGTCGACCTTGTGCCCACCCATCATCACCGCGGCCCGGTCCTTGCCGGCGACCGACACTACGCGCGCCGCGGGGTTCGCGGCCTTCATCATTTCACCGAGCGTCGGCACCTTCAGATGCTTGTCCGACACGGTGTAGCTGTCGTGGGTGCTGCCGACGACGTTCTCGTCCTCGGAGCAATAGACGATCTTGTCGCTGCGGCCGACGCGCTGGTCGATCCAGTTGTTGGCGACGATGCCGGTATGCGCCGGGCGCATGCCGGTTAGGATGGTCGAGTGACCCGGGCAGGTCTCGGTCGCGGCATGGCCCTGATAGGCCGAAGGGAAGACGCCGCCCGACAGCAACCGCGCGAAGCCGCCGGTGAAGCGGTTGCGATATTGCTGGAAGAGATCGGCCGACAGCTGATCCACGGAGATCGCGACGATCAGCTTCGGCGGCGTCGCGGGGGCCGGCGCCGCGGGCGCGGGCGCCGCGGTCTGCGCGAGGGCAGGAGCGGCGGCTGCGAGAAGCAGGGCGGCGGCGAGCGACTTCATTGGGGTATCCCCTGATGCATTGCGGCGAGGCAGTCGCTATGGCTCCCGTCGATGACCATCGCAAGAATGCGCGTGCTGCTGTGCGCGGTAATCACGCTGCTGCTCGCATCGGCCACGCCGGTGTGGGCGCAGGCGGCGCCCGCGCGTCATCTCGCGATGCGGCTGGTTGCGGAGAGCGAGGCACCGAGAAGCGGCGCGCCGGTCGCGCTCGCGATCGAGACGATCCCTGAAACGGGCTGGCACGGCTATTGGCGCAACCCCGGCGATGCAGGGTTTCCGGCAACGCTGACATGGACGCTTCCCAAGGGCGCGAGCGTTGGCGCGGTGGAATGGCCGGTGCCGACGACGCTGCTGATCGCCGGGCTGATGAACTATGTCTACGAGCGGCCCTACGCGCCGCTGGTGACGTTGCGGGTGCCCGCGGGTCTTGCCGTCGGGACCAAGCTGCCCGTGTCGGTGGCGATCAGCTATCTCGTTTGCACCGACAAGATCTGCGTACCCGAACAGCAGACCCTGACGATCGCGCTCACCGTCGGCGACGGCGCGGCGGGAAACGCGGCGTCGTTCGACCGGTGGCGACGGGCGATCCCCAAGCCGCTCGATGCGGTCGCTCGGTATGCGGCTAGGGACGGCAATGTGACGCTGGCGGTGCCCTATCCGGCGGGCGCGGGCGCAGAGCAGGCCTATTTCTTCCCGGTGACGACCGGCGCGATCGACTATGCCGCTGCGCAGACCGTGACCCGGACCGGCGACACGCTGACGGTCGTCACGAAGGGCAAGCCGTCCGGCGTGATCGAGGGCGTGTTGCGGATCGGCGCCGACCAGGGCCTGGCGATCCGCGCGGAGCCCGGCGCCGTCGCGGCGGCTGAGCCCGCGTCGGGCGCCGCCGGGGCGACGATGCTGGCATTCCTGGGCGCGTTGCTCGGCGGCCTGATCCTGAACGTGATGCCGTGCGTGTTCCCGATCCTCAGCCTGAAGGCGCTGAGCCTGGCGCGCAGCGGCGGCAGCGAGCGCGAGGCGCGGCGCGAGGCGCTGGCCTATACCGCGGGCGTGGTGCTGGTGTGTTTGGCGCTCGGGGCGATCATCCTCGGGTTGCGTGCGGGTGGATCGACCGTGGGCTGGGCGTTCCAGCTACAGGATCCGCGCGCGATCGTCGTGTTGCTGCTGTTGTCGGTGGCAATCGCGCTGAACCTGGCCGGGTTGTTTGAAGTGCCGATGCCGCGCTTCGCCGATGCCGGTGGCGCGGGCGGCGCGTTCGCTACCGGCGCGCTGGCGGCGTTCGTCGCGACGCCGTGCACCGGGCCGTTCATGGGTGCCGCGCTCGGGGCGGCGCTGGTGCTGCCGTGGTTCGCGGCGCTCGCGATCTTCGCGGGGCTGGGACTTGGACTCGCCTTGCCGTTCCTGCTGATTGGGTTCGTGCCCGCGCTCAGGCGTCGGCTCCCGAAGCCGGGCCTGTGGATGGAGACGTTCCGTCACGCGCTCAGCATCCCGATGTGGCTGACCGCGCTCGCGCTCGCCTGGGTGCTGGGCCGGCAGGCGGGGATCGACGGGATGACTCAGGGGCTGCTCGCTGCGCTGCTGCTTGGCTTGCTGCTATGGGCGGCGGGGCGGCGCCAGCGAAGGGGGCTGGCGATTGGTGTGGTGCTCGGTGCGCTAATCCTTGCGCTGTTCGTTGTCGGCGCGGTGACGATGCGCCGCGCGACACCTGCGGCGCAGGTCGCCGAGGCCGGCGCGGAGCCGTTCGGCGAACAGCGGCTCGCGGCGTTGCGGGCGAAAGGAACCCCTGTCTTCGTCTATTTTACCGCGGACTGGTGCCTGACCTGCAAGGTCAACGAGAAGGCGGCGATCGAGACGCAGGGCGTCCGTGACGCGTTTATGCGCAACAAGGTCGCGGTGCTGATGGGCGACTGGACCGATGGAGACGCCGCGATGGGCCGCTTCATCCAGGCGCATAATCGTGCTGGCGTGCCGCTCTACCTCTACTACGCGCCCGGCGCGCCGCAGCCGAGCGTGCTGCCCCAGATCCTCACCCCCGGCATGCTCGAGAAGCTCGGCACCTGAAGCTGGATCGCATGGTTCCTTGTGCGGCGCAGCAAAGCCGTGCAGCATGGAACCCGGATCATCGCGCAGGACTTTAGCCGAGGATGGAGAAAACACCCGCTTTCGACGAGATCATGGGCCAGATCGGCTCGACGACCGCGCGCGACGAACTCGCCGCTCTTCGGCGGTGGCTCGACCAGACGCCCGACGGCGAGCTGCGGCGACGGCAGGAAGCGGCAGAGACCACGTTTCGCCAGCTCGGCATCACCTTCGCGGTATATGGTGAGAGCGAGGCAAGCGAGCGGATCATTCCGTTCGACATCGTGCCGCGAGTGTTCCTGGCGGACGAGTGGTCGCGACTATCCGAAGGGCTGGTGCAGCGGGTCGACGCGATCAACGCGTTCCTCGAAGACGTCTATGGCGAGCGCCGCATTCTGAAGGACGGGGTGCTCCCTGAGGATTTGGTGCTCGGCAATGCGCAGTTCCGGCCCGAGATCGCGGGGATCCGGCCGCCGCACGGCATCTGGGCGCATATCTGCGGAATCGATCTGGTCCGCACCGGGCCGGACGAATTCTACGTACTCGAGGACAATGCGCGGACGCCATCGGGGGTCAGCTACATGCTGGAAAACCGCGAGGCGATGTTGCGGCTGTGTCCCGAGCTGTTCCGCGAATTCCGCGTTGCTGCGGTCGACAGCTACCCCGACCGGCTGCTCGAGACGATGAAGTCGGTCGCGCCGCACGGATCGGGATCGGGCGCGACCTGCGTCGTGCTGACGCCGGGCCACTATAATTCGGCTTATTACGAGCACAGCTTTCTGGCCGACTCGATGGGGGTCGAGCTGGTCGAGGCGGCCGATCTGGTCGTCGACGAGGACTTCGTCTGGATGCGGACGATTGGCGGGCGGGTGAAGGTCGACGTGATCTATCGCCGGATCGACGACGACTATCTCGACCCTCTGGTGTTCAGGCCCGATTCCGCGCTTGGCGTGCCGGGGTTGATCGCGGCTTATGCGGCGGGGAACGTCGCGATCCTCAATGCGCCGGGCAACGGCATCGCGGACGACAAGGCGATCTACAGCTATATGCCCGAGATCGTCCGCTATTATTCCGGCGGCGAGCCGAAACTGCCCAATGTCGAGACATGGCGCTGTCGCGAACCGCAGGCGCTCCAATACGTACTCGACAATCTCGATCAGGTCGTCGTCAAGCTGGTCGATGGCTCCGGCGGTTACGGCATGTTGGTCGGGCCGACCGCGTCCAAGCAGGAGATCGAAGATTTCCGCGCGGCGCTAGTCGCGGAGCCGCATCGCTATATCGCGCAGCCGACGCTGGCGCTGTCGACCGTGCCGACGCTAGCCGATAGCGGGCTGTCGCCGCGCCATGTCGATTTCCGGCCATTCGTGCTGAGCGGCTCCAAAGGCGTGCAGGTGGTGCCCGGCGGGCTGACCCGGGTCGCCTTGCGGGAGGGGTCGCTGGTGGTGAACTCCAGCCAGGGCGGCGGCACCAAGGACAGTTTCGTGCTGATGCCCGATCTGCCGCGGCAGTCGCAGACGATGGGCACAATGAGCCAGTCGCAGGGCGCACGCCCGGGCGGTGCGGCATGATGCTCTCGCGCACCGCGGCGTCGCTCTACTGGCTCGGCCGCTACATCGAACGCGCCGACTTCATCGCGCGCCTGATCGAGGCAACGGTGCGGCTTGATGTGATGTCGTCGCGGCCGGCGGGCGAGGCGGCGTGGCAGTCGGCGCTGGCGGTCAGCGATACCGAGGCAGCGTTCGTTGCGAGCGGCGCGGCGCTGACGCAGACCGACGTGGTCCGTTTCCTGACCCTCGACAAATCGCATCCCGGATCGGTCGCCCGCTGTCTCGGTCGGGCGCGTGACAATGCGCGGGCAGTGCGCACCGCGCTGACCCGCGAATCCTGGACCGCGATCAACCGCGCGTGGCTGGTGTTCGAGAACCGCACTAACGTCGACGGCACCTCGACGACGCTGATGCTGGTCGATGCGGTGAAGAACGAGGCGCGCAGCTTCGAAGGCGCCGTGCACCGGATGCTGCGTAATCAGTCCACCTGGTTCATCCGGCTCGGCCAGGCGGTCGAGCGCGCGGACAACACCGCGCGGCTGCTCGACGTCAAATATCATATCCTGCTGCCAGAGGGCGAACAGGTGGGCGGTGTCGTCGACCGGGACCAATGGACCACGATCCTGCAGACGGTTTCGGCGGTGACCGCCTATCGCTGGATGTACAATGACGGTCTGTTGCCCGCCAACGTCATCGACCTGCTGATCGCGCGCAGCGAGCTGCCGCGCAGCCTGGCCGCGTCGGTCGAGGAGACGGTCGAGCTGCTCGGCTTGCTGGCGAAGCGGACCGGGACGCATGGCGAGGCGGATCGGATGGCGCGGATGCGCTCGGCGCGATTGGGGCGGACCCGATCGGGCGAGGTGATCGCATCGGGGCTGCACCAATATCTCGAAGCCTTCATCCGCGAGAACGATCAACTGCACGGCGCAATCGGCCGTCAGTTCAAGTTCCACTGATGCGGCTGTCGGTCGATCATCGCACCGTCTACCGCTTCTCGACGGCGCAGAGCCGTCTCGTCCAGATGCTGCGGATGACGCCCGAAAACCACCACGACCAGACCGTGGCGACGTGGCAGATCCACATCGATTGCGACGCGAAAATGCGCCCCGGGCGCGACGGCTTCGGCAATGCGATAACGATGCTCTATGTCGAAGGGCCGGTGAACGCGATCGAGATCGAGGTGTCGGGTGCGGTGCTGACCAGCAACTCGCAAGGTGTGCTAAACGGCGTCGCCGAAGTACTGCCGCCGGCGCTGTTTCTTCGTGCCACGATGCTGACGCCGCAGGATCCAGCGATCCGCGAGTGGGCTGCGGGCGTTGCCCACGGGGCGGAGCGCCTCGCCGGATTGCGGCTGATCAACGAGGCGCTGCAACGGCGCTTCAAGCATGACCACGGCCGGCCTAAGGGCGGGCTCGACGCTGCGGCCGCATTCACCCGCGATAGCGGCACGTCGCGCGACCTGGCGCACATCTTCGTGGTGGCGGCGCGGTCGATCGGCGCGCCGGCGCGGTTCGTCTCGGGCTATGCGCTGGTCGATGGCAAGCATCGTCCGACGCCGCATGGCTGGGCGGAGGCGTTCGTCGAGGGCGTCGGCTGGGTCGGTTTCGATCCCTGTACCGGCAAATCGCCCGAGGAGGATTATGTCCGCGTCGCCGCCGCGCTGGATGCCGCGGGCGCGGCCCCCGTCGCCGGTTCACGCCTGGGCGAAGGCGAGGAAGAACTCGACGTCGATGTCAGCGTGTCGCTGGCGCCCTGAGCGTCAGCCGAACGAGCCGATGTCCCGCGTATCGGTGCGACCCTCTACTACCCGAGTCGAGTCCTCGTCGAGCAGTCGCCAACCCTCGGGCCCGAGCACTTCGATCGGCCGATAGCGCGTCTTGTAGGCCATCCGCGGCGACCCCTTTACCCAATAGCCGAGATAGACATAGGGTAGCCCGGCGTCGCGGGCGCGCATGATGTGATCGAGGATGATGTAGTTGCCGAGCCCCGGCCGGCTGTCGTCATCGGCGGCGAAGAAGCTGTAGATCATCGACAGTCCATCGGCCTGACGATCGGTCAGGCAGGCGCCGACCAGTTTGCCGCGCTCGCCGGCGCGCGATCGTGCGCGATATTCGATGATCATCGAATTGACCGGCGAATGCTCGACCATGTCGGCGTAATCGTCCTCGTCCATGCCCGCCATGCCGCCGCCGGGGTGGCGCGCGGCGAGATAGCGGCGAAGCAACTGGAACTGTTCGTCGGTTGCCCAGGGTCGGCACGCGACCACGTCGATATCGTCGTAGCGCTTGACCATCTTGCGCTGCGTGGCGTTGGGCGAGAACTCCTGAGTGACCACGCGCACCGACACGCAGGCCGCACAGCCCGCACAGCTCGGGCGATAGGCGACGCCTTGGCTGCGGCGAAAGCCGATCCGGCCGAGCGCGTCGTTGAGCTCGCTGGCATGCGGGCCGGTAAGCTCGGTGAACACCTTCCGTTCCTGCCGTCCCGGCAGATACGGGCAAGGCGAGGGGCTGGTGACGAAGAAGCGCGGAAATCTGAAGGGCGCAGTCACCGCCGGTCGACCTTTCGAACGAGTGTCGCAAACGCGACGACCCGACATCTATGAATAAAATAACGGCTACTGAAAAGCTCGTTTACCATCTATGAGGGTTAAGCGTGCTGCTTAGTTCTTTGTCTTGGGGGTTAATGTCTCGTTAGGTGGAGATACGTATAGCCAGCGCGCAAAGCAGGAACCATAATGAACAGGCTGCGTTGCGAGAGCGCACGTAAGTGAGGGAGTTTCTATGTACAAGAAGTTGATTGGCATCGTTTCCGCGATGGCCCTGAGCACGATTCCGGTGATGGCATCGGCCGCACCCGCCGCGAACCCCGCCAGCTCGCTGTCGGTCGCGAAGGCTCGCGCCGGCACGCCCACCACGGGCAAGAACAAGCTGGGTGGCGGCGGCGCCGTCCTTGCAGCCCTGATCGCAGCGGGCGTCGTTGCCATCGTCGCGATCGCGGCGACGAAGGACGACAACTCCGACTCGAACTAATGACGACGGGGCCGCGAGCGATCGCGGCCCCTGACTTGTTACGGCAACCTATGCGAGCTCTACGGGGCTCGTGTCATATCCTGCCTCTCGCAGGGCAGTGATCAGCCGGTCGAGATGAGCCCGGTCGCGTGCCTCGCACTCGATGTCGGTGATCAATCCCTTGGCCGGCAGTGTCGTGAAAACGCGCTGATGATAAACCTCGATGATGTTGACGCGTTGCTGATCGAAGATTCGCGCGACGTTGAACAGCGCGCCGGGCTGATCCTGTAACCGGATCCGCAGCCGCGCCAGCCTGCCTGAGCGGGCGAGATCGCGCAGCAGCACGTTGGCGAGGAGCCGCGTGTCGATGTTGCCGCCGCACAGGACGACGCCGACGGTCCGCCCCTTGAAGCGCTCGGGATGCTGGAGCAGCGCGGCGAGCCCGGCGGCGCCGGCGCCCTCGACCACAGTCTTTTCGATCTGCAGCAACAGGCTGACCGCCTGTTCCAGGCTGCGTTCGGTCACCAGGACGATGTCGTCGACGAGTTCGGCGACCATCCGCGAGGTGATACCGCCCGGTTCCTTGACCGCAATCCCCTCAGCGAGCGTGTCCCCTGCGCAGGGCATGTCGGTGCCGTTGATGCGGTTGTACATCGACGGAAACAGCTCGGCCTCGACCCCGATGACCTCGATCGGGTGATCCGCGGCGCGCGCGACCGTCGCCATGCCCGAGATCAGCCCGCCGCCGCCGATCGGGGTGACGAACAGGTCGATCGCGGGAACGTCCTCCAGCATCTCGATCGCGACCGTGCCCTGGCCGGCGATGACGCGTGGATCGTCGAACGGGTGGACGAAGGTGTAGCCGCGCTCGGCCTCCAGCACCCGGGCATGGGCGTAGGCGGCGTCGAAGGTCTCGCCCTCCAGGATAACAGCGGCGCCGTGGCCCTCGGTCTGGGTGATCTTGATGGAGGGCGTGGTCCGCGGCATCACGATCGTCACCGGGATGCCGAGCCGGTTGGCGTGGTATGCGAGGCCCTGGGCATGATTGCCAGCCGATGCGGCGATCACGCCCTTCGCCCGCGCTTCGGCCGACAGCTGCGACAGCGTGTTCAGCGCACCGCGTTCCTTGTAGGCGGCGGTAAACTGGAGGTTCTCGAACTTCAGATACACCGTCGCGCCGGTCAGTTCCGACAGGGTGCGGCTAATCAGCGTCGGGGTCCGCACGATCGATGCGCGGATTCGGTCGTGCGCCGCGTGGACGTCGTCGATCGAGACCGGCATGGTCGGGGCGACGGATACAGGATAGCTAGCCATCGACGGGCGCTAGACCATCTGGCGCGGTGGGGGAACACCGCTTATGCGCTGCCGCTTGGCAGGCTTGGGAGCAGCTCGTGGTGGTTCGTCGGTGGTTCGCTTGCATGCTTTTGCTGTTGCCCGCGCCGGCGCTGGCCGACGCCCTGATCGACAACGTCAACGGGATGACCTTGGATAAGGAGCGGAAAGTGATCCGCTTCAACGGCTTGCTGATGTCGCCGGACGGCAGGGTGGTGCGCCTGCTGGGCGCCAAGGACAAGCGCCCCGAAAAGCTGGACTGGCGTGCGGACATGAAGGGCAGGGTGCTGTTGCCCGGCTTCATCGACGCCCACGGCCATGTCGCGGAATTGGGGTTTCGCGCGCTGGAACTCGACCTGTCGGGGACCAAGTCGCTCGACGAGGCGAAGGCGAGGATCCGCGCCTATGTCGCCGCCAATCCGGAACGCCGCTGGATCCTCGGCGGCGGCTGGAACCAGGAGACTTGGGGGCTCGGCCGATTTCCGACCGCGGCGGACCTCGACACTGTGGTGAGCGACCGCCCGGTCTGGCTGTCGCGCGCCGATGGTCATGCGAGCTGGGCCAACACCGCGGCGATGACCGCGGCGGGCGTGTCGGCGAAGAGCGTGGCGCCGCCGGGCGGGCGGATCGAAAAAACCGGCAACGTGCCGTCGGGGGTGTTCGTCGATGCCGCGCAGGATCTGGTGCAGAAGGTCGTGCCCCAGCCGCTCGGCAAGGACCGCACCGCCGCGTTCCTGAAGGCGCAGGCGATCCTGCTCAGCAACGGCATCACCGCGGCGGCGGACATGGGCACCTCGCTCGACGACTGGCTGACCTATCGCCGGGTCGGCGACGCGGGTGCGCTGCGGGTGCGGATCATGAGCTATGCTTCGGGCGTGAACACCGCGATCCGCGTCGGCGGCTCGGGCCCGACCCCGTGGCTCTACGGCGACCGGCTGCGGATGGGCGGGGTCAAGCTGTACGGCGACGGCGCGCTCGGGTCGCGCGGGGCGTGGCTGAAGGCGCCCTATGCCGACGCGCCGGGGCAGAGCGGGGCGGGATTCATGACCGATGACGTCATCCGCAACCTGATGAGTCGCGCGTCGATGGACGGCTACCAGGTCGCAGTCCACGCGATCGGCGACCGGGCCAACGCTCAGGCGCTGGGCGCGATCGAGGAATTGTCGGAGACCTACAAGGGCGACCGCCGCTGGCGGATCGAGCATGCGCAGATCGTCGACCCGGTCGATCTGCCGCGGTTCGCGCGCAACGGCATCATCGCGTCGATGCAGCCCACGCACCAGACCAGCGACCGGACCATGGCGGAGGCGCGGCTGGGCGCGGCGCGGCTGACCGGCGCCTATGCCTGGGCGACGATGCTGCGGCAGGGTACGCCGCTGGCATTTGGATCTGACTTTCCGGTCGAGCGCCCCGATCCGTTCGCGGGCTGGGCGGCGGCGTTCACCCGGCAGGACGCGTCGAGCGAGCCGTTCGGCGGCTGGCGGCCCGAGGAGGCGGTGACGCGCGAACAGGCATGGTGGGCGTTCACCGGCGGCGCGGCGTTCGCGGGGTTCGCCGACGACCGGTTCGGGCGATTGGCGCCGGGGCAGCGTGCCGACTTCATCATCGTCGATCGCGACCCGATGCTGGCGTCGCCGACCGATTTGCGGGCGACCAAGGTCGAGGAGACCTGGGTCGGCGGGCAGAAGGAATATGAACGGAAATAGCGCTCACGGGCCCCGAAGAGTCACAAGAGTCTCATCATTCGCGCGTGCGCGCCTGCGCCTGCGCGCGCGCGCCTTGGGGCGGTAAGATTATAGCGATGAGAAACAGCGGAGGACCGAGTTCCGCAGTTTCTCCAACATTGCAACGGTGATCGGAGCGTCCGGCGGCAGTTGTGCTCCCGCGAAGGCGGGAGCCCAGTACTGGGTCTCCGCCTTCGCGGGGACACAAGAGTGGGATGACGTTGCCTCAATCCCCTTCCGTCATCTCCGCGCAGGCGGGGATCCATACTGGCTCGTTTCAGTATGTCAGCCGCAACGCTTGCCAGTCTGGATCCCCACCTGCGCGGGGATGACGAACAAGGTGGCTGAACCCGCGGCACGTAATCCAACGCTAAGGCGGGAAGTGGTTACCCCGAGGTCCGCCGGCACATAAAAGAAAAGGCCGCGACGCCCCCCGACGTCGCGGCCTTGCTTCCGGTTCTGCCGGAAGGAAGCGATCAGGCGACCTGGACGACCTCTTCGGGTTCGCGCAGCACATAGCCGCGGCCCCAGACGGTCTCGATGTAGTTCTCGCCGTCGCATGCCAGGCTGAGCTTCTTGCGCAGCTTGCAGATGAAGACGTCGATGATCTTGAGTTCGGGTTCGTCCATCCCGCCATAGAGATGGTTGAGGAACATTTCCTTGGTGAGCGTCGTGCTCTTGCGGAGCGACAACAGCTCCAGCATCGCATATTCCTTGCCAGTCAGATGGACGCGGCTGCCATCGACTTCGACGGTCTTGGCGTCGAGATTGACCGCGAGCTTGCCGGTGCGGATGACCGACTGCGAATGGCCCTTCGAGCGACGCACGACGGCGTGGATGCGGGCGACGAGTTCTTCGCGGTGGAACGGCTTGGTGACGTAATCGTCGGCGCCGAAGCCGAACGACCGGACCTTGCTGTCCATCTCGTTGATCCCCGACAGGATCAGTACCGGCGTCGAAACCCGCGCGACGCGCAGCTTCTTCAAGACGTCGTACCCGTGCATATCGGGCAAGTTCAGGTCGAGCAGGATGATATCGTAATCGTACAACTTGCCCAGATCGAGGCCTTCTTCGCCAAGATCGGTAGTGTAGATGTTGAACCCTTCGGTGGTCAGCATCAGTTCGATGGCCTTGGCCGTGGTCGGCTCGTCCTCAATCAGCAGAACCCGCATCGCTTATTCCCCCGTTGGTGCACTCACGAACACCCCTGCTCGCGACCGACCTGGATCCATTAACCAAACAACCTCTGAAGGCAAAAGGTTAATTTACGTTTAATCCAATGGTTACAATGAGTCGGGTGAGGATGTTTTTGGAGGCATCCGGGTTGGGCAGGTAAGTCAGGCGAATGAGGGGCATCAACACCATTCGTCACCTCGGACTTGTCCCGGGGTCGACAGTGCCGCAAGGTTGCGACCTATTAGCGTTCGAGAAGCAAGCCGCTTAGTGGACCCCGGAACAAGTCCGGGGTGACGGATCGTTCTTGGGCGTTCGGCGTCGCGGCCTGCCGTGGGTATCAGCGGCGCCCGCGCCACCAAATGACGAGCGACAAAACGATCCCGATCGCGGTGCCGATCAGGAAGCCGGAGGTGGTTTCCCCCATCGACAAACCGACCCCGGCGCCGACGATCGCGCCCAGCGCGATGAGGAAGCCGCCGGCGGCGGGGGTGTTCGGACTGGCCATGGCTGCACTTGGCATGTCCCCGCTCGGGACGCCAGCGTCTCCGCATGGGACGCGTGGCACGATCCGCAGCATGCTGAAATCAGGGCATTTACCATTGCCTGCCGCGGCCCGCCGTCGATCCGACCGGGCTGGCACGGGACGTGTAATGGGAGAAGGACAGCAGGGAGTATCAGATGGTCGAACTATATCTCGCCGATGCGAAGCAGGTCCGCGAAGCCGCCGACCTGATCGCCGGTTTCGGTGAGAAGGCCGCGATAGAGGCAACGGTCCGTGCGGAGCGGAGCCGGGATCTCGGCAACCACGTCCATTTCTGCCGCTGGCGGCAGACGCGGCGATTGATCGACCTGCTGGTGTCGGAGGATGTGATCGGCACGGTGCATTGAGAATATCGCTTCCCGCCGACGCGGTGGAGAAACGGGTCGGCGGAGCATTGCGGGCACAGGGGCCACCGCCTAGGACGGCCACATGGTGTCCCGCGTAGGGTGGCTCGCTCTTGGTGGGTCCGCCGCGTTCCTTCTTGCTCAACCGATCGCTGCGCAAGGGCTTGGGCAGCAGGATGTACCGTCGTCGGAGCCGGTGCCGCTCGATCCGACCGCACCGCTGGCGCCACTCCCCGGGATCGGGGTGGACTGGCCCGATCTGGGCGCGGCGGCGAACGGCGAGGTTGCGGCGGCGACTCGCACCGATGGTGCGGCTGAGCTTCGCTACGGGTGGCGGATCGACGGCATCGATGCGGTCGCGACACCGCTGCTGCGCCAGCGTTTCGACGACCTGTCGACGCTCAATGCCAATGACGGCAGCCCCGCCAATGCGGCGCAGCTCGATCGGCGCGCGCGCGAAGATGCGGAACTGCTGACGACGCTGCTGCGCGGCGAAGGCTATTACGATGCGCGGGTGACGACGCGGGTCGAACCGGGCGCGAAGCCGCTCGTCGTGGTCGAGGCGCAGCCCGGGACGCTGTACCGCTTCGCCGACGTGACGGTGAACGGCCTGGCGGCGGCGGGTGACCGTGCGGCGGAGTTCCGCGAGGCATTCGGGGTCGCCGCGAACGATCCGGTCAATGCCGACGCGATCGTCGCGGGCGAGGCGGCGCTGACGACGCGGATCGGGCGCGAAGGGTTTCCGTTCGCCAAGATCGGCGAGTCGGCGATCGTGGTCGATCGCGCGGCGCGTACCGCGACGCTAGACCTTACCGTGGCGCCGGGCGGCCTGCGGCGGTTCGGGCGGGTCGTCGCGCTGCCGGGTAACGGTGTGTTCGAGGCGGGCCATGTCCAGGAGATTGCGCGGTTCACACCGGGGGATCCGTACGACGCCGCCTCGCTGGACGATCTGCGGCGCGCGCTGATCCAGACCGGACTGGTGTCGTCGGTCGAGGTCCGCGCGGTGCCGGGGGCCAGCCCGGACATCGTCGATGTCGGGGTGAAGCTCGAGCCCGCGCCGCCGCGCACCGTCGCGGGCGAGCTCGGCTATGGCACCGGCGAGGGCGCGCGCGCGGAACTGTCCTGGACACACCGCAACCTGTTCCCGCCCGAAGGCGCGCTGACGCTGCGCAGCGTGCTGGGGACACAGGAGCAACTGGGCAGCGTCGTCTATCGGCGCAGCAATTATCATGGGCGCGACCGGGTGCTGACGCTGCAAGGCGCGGCCGCGCGGACCCGCCGCAACGCCTATGACGCGACCACCTTCCTGCTCGCGGCGGGGCTGGAGCGGCAGACCAACATCTTCTTTCAAAAGGCGTGGACCTGGTCGCTCGGTGGCGAGCTGGTGGCGTCGGACGAGCGCGACGTCATCCTGGCGACCGGCGCGCCGCGGCGGCGGACCTTCTTCATCGGGGCGCTGCCGACGTCGCTCAATTACGACGGATCGGACGATCTGCTGAACCCGACGCGGGGCTTCCGGCTGGGCGGGCGAGTGAGCCCGGAGTTGTCGCTGCAGGGGACGGTGTTCGGCTATACGCGGGTGCAGCTCGACGCGAGCGCGTACCGGCCGGTGACGAGCAGCGTGGTGGTTGCTGGACGGCTGCGGTTCGGGACGATCGTGGGCGCGCCGCGCGACCAGATCGCGCCGTCACGGCGGTTCTACGCGGGCGGCGGCGCGTCGGTGCGTGGCTATGGCTATCAATCGATCGGGCCGCGCGACATCAACAACGATCCGATCGGCGGGCGCAGCCTGACCGAGTTCTCGATCGAGACGCGGGTGAAGGCGTTCGGCAATTTCGGGATCGTGCCGTTTCTCGACGGCGGTAACATCTACACCTCGCCCTTGCCGAAGCTTTCCGACTTCCAGCTCGGTGCGGGAGTCGGGGTGCGATACTATTCGAACTTCGGCCCGATCCGCATCGATGTCGGCACGCCGCTGAACCCGCAGCCGGGTGACAGCCGCATCGCTGTCTACGTGTCGCTGGGGCAGGCGTTTTGAGGCGGGCATGGGCGCGCTGGTTGCTCGGCGCATTGACGCTGCTGCTGGCGATCTTCGGCGTGGCGCTGATCGTGGTCGACACCAGCATCGGCCACCGCTTCGTCGCCGATCGTATCGCGGCGATCCGGACCCCGACGGGTCTGCGGTTCACGGTCGGGCGGATCGACGGATCGCTGTACCACGAGACGCGGCTGGTCGACGTCAGGGTCTATGATCTCGACGGGTTGCTGTTGCAGGCGCCCGCGGTGGCGCTCGACTGGGCGCCGCTGCGCTGGTTCCGCAACGAACTCGCGATCGAGCGGCTCGCGATCCCGCGCGCGACGCTGTTCCACGCGCCGAGGACGCGGAAGACGCAGAAGCAGGGGCCGATCCTGCCGGACTTCGACATCAGGCTGGATGCGGTGTCGATCGATCGGCTGGTGCTGGCGAAGCCGGTGATCGGGACCGCGCGGGTAGCGCGGCTGGCGGGGCGGGCGGACATCCGCGCCGGACGGGCGCTGGTGGATCTTACCGCGGTGGTCGCGGGCAGCGACGAATTGCGGGTGGCGATCGATTCGGCGCCCGATCGCGACCGCTTCGACATCGACGTGCGGGCACGGGGCGCGGCGGGCGGGGTGCTGGCGCGGAGCATCGGCTTCGGCCGCGCGGTGACGCTCGATGTGGCGGGCGATGGCCGCTGGGCGCAATGGCGGGGGCGTGCCGTCGCGCGGATCGCAGGGGCGCGGGGCGCGGATCTGGCGCTGGCGGCGCAGGCGGGGCGCTACACGCTGTCGGGATCGCTGGCCCCGTCGCCCTATCTGACGGGCAAGCTGCAACGGCTGACCGAGCGGCGGGTGTTGGTGAACGGCGCGGCGACGTTCGCGGATCGCCGCCTGGACGGATCGGTGACGCTGCGGTCGGAGGCGCTGGCGGCGACCGCGACCGGCGCGATCGACCTGGCGACGAGCGCCTATCGCAACGTGCGGGTCGACCTGCGGCTGCTGCAACCGCCGGCGCTGTTCGGGAACATGACCGGGCGGGACATGCGGCTGCGCGCGATCCTCGACGGCGGGTTCGGCACCGCCAGCTTCGACTACCGGATCGACGCGACGCGGCTGGCGTTCGATCAGACCGGGTTCGAGGATGCGCATCTCGTCGGGCGTGGGCGGCTGTCGGACCCGCCGGTGAACGTTCCGGCGCGCTTCACCGCAGCGCGGGTGACGGGGGTCGGCGATGTCGCGGGCGGGATTCTGCGTGGGTTGAGCGTCGACGGCGTGCTGCGCGTGACCTCGCGGCTGCTGACCGGTGACGCGCTGCGGCTGCGATCGGACAAACTGAGCGGGCAGATCAACCTGACGCTGGACCTGAAGACCGGCGAGTTCCAGGTCGGGATCAACGGTGCGCTCGGGCGTTACCTGATCCCCGGGCTCGGCATCGTCGACGTGAAATCGACGCTGCGGGTGGTGCCCGGCCCGAACCGCCGCGGCACCCGCGTGGTCGGGCAGGGCAGCGCGCAGATGGTGCGGCTCGACAACGCATTTTTTCGCAGCTTGGCGGGCGGGCTGCCGCGGATCACCGCCGATCTGGAGCGCACGCCCGACGGGATCCTGCGCTTCAGCAATCTGGTGCTGACCGCGCCGCAGATCAGCTTGCGCGGCGCGGGGTATCGGCGGCGCGACGGCAGCTTCCACTTCGAAGGCGCCGGGCGGCAGACTCAATATGGCCCGGTGACGCTGGTGCTCGACGGGCGGATCGAGAAGCCGACGCTGGATCTGGTGTTTGCGCGGCCTGCCGACGCGCTGGGCCTGTCGCAGGTCCGCGCTCATCTCGATCCGACGCCGCAAGGTTTCGCGTTTCGAGCGGCGGGGGGATCGCGGCTGGGACCGTTCACCACCAACGGCGCGATCCTGCTGCCGCGTGGCGGCACAGGAACGATCGCGATCGCCGATTTAGCGGTGAGCGGCACGCGAGCGGCGGGCAACCTCGCGATCGTCGATGGCGGTTTTCAGGGGCGGCTGGCTGTCGCGGGTGGTGGAATCAGCGGTGAATTGCTGTTTCGCCCGGTCGGCACGGTGCAGCGGATCGAGGCGCATCTCGCCGCGCGGGGCGCGACCTTGGGCCGGGCGAGTTTGCGGCGGGGCCAGCTCGACATGGTCGCGCTGCTCGACCCGGCAGGAACCTCGATCGAGGCGAGCGCGAGCGGGCAGGGAGTGCGGCAGGGGCGGCTCAGCCTGGCGCGGTTCGCGGGCACCGCGCGGTTGCGCGGCGGTGTCGGCGAGGTGCGCGCGTCGATCGCGGGATCGCGCGGGCGGGCGTTCTCGGTGCAGACCGTGACGCAGGTGTTCGCGGATCGCTACGTCGCGAATGCGGAGGGCACGCTCGACCGGCGGCCCCTGAAGCTGCTGACGCCCGCCGTGATAACCCGTGACGGCGCGGACGGGTGGGCGCTGGCGCCGACGCGGCTGAGCTTCGCCGGGGGCACCGCGCAGGTCGGCGGGCGCTGGTCCGATGCGGGCGCGGCGATCGATGCGTCGCTGACCGCGATGCCGCTGGCGATCCTCGACATCGGCTATCCTGGGCTCGGCCTCGGCGGCACCGCGTCGGGCCGGATGACCTATGCGACCGTCGCGGGCGGCAGCCCGACGGGGCGCATCGACATGACCGTACGCGGGCTGAGCCGGGCGGGTCTGGTGTTGTCGTCGCGTCCGATCGACGTCGGCGTCGCGGGGGTGCTCGGCGCGGACCGGCTGGGGGTTCGTGCGGTGATGGCGTCGGGGGGCAAGACGATCGGGCGGGCGCAGGCGCTGATCACGCCGCTCGGCAATGGCGACCTCGCCAGCCGCATCGCCAACGCGCCCTTGATCGCGCAGCTACGCTATGCGGGCCCCGCCGACTCGTTGTGGCGGCTGACCGGGGTCGAGCTGTTCGACCTGTCGGGGCCGGTGTCAATCGGTGCGGACGTGTCGGGCCGGATCGCGGCGCCGGTGATCCGCGGCGTCGTCCAGGCAAACGGCGCGCGGATCGAGAGCGCGACGACCGGCACGGTGCTGACCGATGTGCAGGCGAGCGGCCGCTTCGCCGGATCGCGGCTGCGGATCGACCGCTTCGCCGCGGCGGCGGGCAAGGGCGGGCGGGTGACCGGCAGCGGCGGGTTCGACTTCGCGGCGGCGAACGGGTTGGGGCTCGACCTGACGCTGCAAGCCGACCGAGCGGTGATGATCAACCGCGACGACATCGCGGCGACGGTGACGGGGCCGCTATCCTTCACCTCGGACGGGCGCGGCGGCCGGATCGCGGGAGACGTGGTGCTCGATCGCAGCCGCTACCGGCTCGGCCAGGCGGCGGCGGCAGCGGCGCTGCCGCGGCTCAACATCCGCGAGATCAACCTGCCCGAGGGCGGCGACGAGGAGGATGCGCCGGTCACGCCGTGGACGCTCGCGATCCATGCGCGCGCGCCGAACCGGGTGACGGTCAGCGGGCTGGGGCTGTCGAGCGAGTGGACCGCGGACCTGCAGATTGCAGGGGCGCCCGACAATCCCGCGATCACCGGACGCGCGACGATGATCCGCGGCAATTACGAATTCGCCGGGCGTGAATTCCAGTTGGCGCGCGGGATCATCCGGTTCGCCGGCGAAGTGCCGGCCAATCCTGCGCTGGACATCGAGGCGAATGCGGATTCCACCGGGCTGAACGCGACGATCCGGGTAACGGGCAACGCTCAGAAACCCGAGATCAGCTTCGCGAGCGTGCCCGCATTGCCGCAGGACGAGCTGTTGTCGCGGCTGTTGTTCGGGACGTCGATCACGAACCTGTCGGCGCCTGAGGCTTTGCAGCTCGCGGCGGCGGTGGCGGCGTTGCAGGATGGCGGCAACGGCATCAACCCGATCAATGCGGTGCGGCGTGCGGCGGGGCTGGACCGGCTGCGGATCCTGCCGGCGGACCCGCAGACCGGGCAGGGCACGTCGATCGCCGCGGGGAAATACGTGACGCGGCGGCTCTATGCGGAGATCGTGACCGACGGACAGGGCTATAGCGCGACGCAGATCGAGTTTCAGGTGACCCGGTGGTTGTCTTTGCTGTCGAGTATTTCGACCCTGGGGCGGCAGAGCGCGAACGTGCGGGTTTCGAAGGATTATTAAAGGTGGGCGAGCGACGAAGTGGGTTGCACCACCCCGGCGGAGGCCGGGGCCCAGTAGGGGATAGAAGATGACGGCGCGCAGCCTGTAGTCACACAGGCCTGTCTAACTGGGCCCCGGCCTACGCCGGGGTGGTAGAGGAAGGTGGCTGGAATTCACCTCCCCGTCGATCAAACCGGCCCGCCGACGATCGCCTTCAATTCCATGAAGTCCGCCAGGCCGTATTTGCCGCCCTCGCGGCCGTTGCCCGATTGCTTGTACCCGCCGAAGGGTGTCCCCCCGCCGCCGCTCCAGGCGTTGATCGTGACCATGCCTGCGCGAAGTTTAGGAGCGACCTTGGCTGCCGCCGCGGGATCGCCCGAAATCGTCGCCGACAGGCCGTAATCCGTGTCGTTGGCGAGTTCGACCGCTTGGTCTTCACCGTCATAGGTGGTGATCGTCGCGACCGGGCCGAAGGTTTCCTCACGCCAGATGCGCATCGACGGGGTGACGTCGGCGAAGAGGGTCGGCTTGACGTAATAGCCGCTGTTGCGGCCGTCAGGGCGGCCGGTGCCACCGGTGACGAGCGTCGCGCCTTCGTCGATCGCGGACTGGATCAGGTCCTGGATCTTGTCGAACTGTGCCCTGTTGACGACGGGGCCGATATGCGCGCCCATCTCTGCAGGGTCGCCGACCTGCGCGGATTCCATGATCGTCCGCACCACCGCGGTCGCCTCGCCCGCTTGGCTGGCATGGACGAGGAGGCGGGTGGGGGCGATGCAGCTCTGCCCCGAATTGGCGAGTACGCCCTGCACCGTCGGCGGCAACACCGCGGCGAGGTCGGCGCCTTCGAGGACGAGGTTGGGCGCCTTGCCGCCGAGTTCCTGATGGACCCGCTTGACCGTCGCTGCGGCGGCCTGCGCCACCGCGATGCCGGCGCGGGTGGAGCCGGTGAAGCTGACCATGTCGACGCCCTTGTGGCTCGACAGTGCGGCCCCGACGCCGGGGCCGTCGCCGTTGACAAGATTGAACACGCCCGCGGGCACCCCGGCCTTGTCGAGGATTTCGGCTAGGATGATCGCATTGGAAGGCGCCTCCTCGGACGGCTTCAGGATCATCGTGTCGCCCGCCGCGATCGCGGGGGCGACCTTCGCGCAAATCTGGTTGAGCGGCCAGTTCCACGGGGTGATCATCGCGACCACGCCGAGCGGCTCATGCACGACGCGCGCCTTGCCCACGGTCTCCTCGAACCGGAATTCCTGGAGGGCCTTCAGCGTGCCCATGAAATAGCCGAGGCCGGCGGGGGCTTGCGCCATCGTCGCGAAGCCGACCGGCGCGCCCATCTCCTCCGAGGTCGCCTTGGCGAGATCGGGGATGCGAGCCTTGTACTCCTCGATGATGCGTCCGAGCAGCGCGACCCGGTCGGCGACGCTGGTCTGCGAGAAGGTCGTGAACGCCTTGCGCGCGGCGGCGACGGCCTTGTCGACATCGGCGGCGCTGCCGAGCATGATCTCCGTGACCGGCTGTTCGGTGGACGGGTCGATGACCTGGTGGCGGGTGCCGCCGTCGCTATCGATCCACTGGCCGTCGATGTAATGTTTGAGATGGCTTTTCATGCGTGTCTCTCCGACCCGTTCGAACATCGGGTTTGGTAGATGCTTTGCGGCCCGGCGGGGTGCGTTGCAAGACGAAACGCGCTACGCGGGCTGAGAAGTCGAGCCGGAGAAGGAATGGGTATGGCGCGGACGGCAGTGATCAGGAAGACCGGCGGACCCGAGGCGATCGAATGGATGGACGTCGATCTGCCCGCGCCCGCGGCGGGCGAGGTCCGGATGCGGCACACCGCGGTCGGCCTCAATTATATCGACACGTACCAGCGGCGCGGGATGTACCCGCTGGCGCTGCCATCGGGGCTGGGCAGCGAAGCCGCCGGCGTGATCGAGGCGGTCGGCGAGGGGGTCGAGGGCTTCGCGCCGGGTGATCGGGTCGCGACTTTCGGGCCGGCGCCGGGGGCGTATTGCACCGGACGCAACGTCCGCGCGGCGCAACTCGTCCACCTGCCCGACGATATTGACGACCATACCGCGGCGGCGCTGATGCTGAAGGGCTGCACCACCGAATGCCTGATCGAACGCTGCGCGAAGGTCGAGGCGGGGCAGACGGTGCTGGTCTGGGCCGCGGCGGGCGGGGTCGGTCATCTGATGGTCGGCTGGCTGAAGGCGATCGGCGCGACCGTGATCGGTACGGTCGGGTCGGCGGCGAAGGCGGAGCAGGCGCGCGCCGCGGGTGCGGATCACGTGCTGCTCCACAAGACCGACGACGTCGCGGCCGAGGTGCGCGCGATCACCGGCGGGGCAGGGGTGCCGGTGGTGTTCGACGGGGTCGGGATGGCGACCTGGGAAGTATCGCTCGCGGCGACCGCACGGCGCGGGCTGATCGTGAGTTATGGCAATGCCGGCGGGCCGGTGACCGGCGTCGGGCTGGGGGTGCTTGCGGCAAAGGGATCGCTGTTCGTCACCCGGCCGACCTTGTTCGACTATTATGTGACGCCCGAGGAGCGGCAGGCGGGCGTCGAGCGGGTGTTCGCGATGCTGCGGAGCGGCGCGATCGTGCCGGAGATCGGGCAGACCTTCCCGCTGGAGCAAGCGGCGGCGGCGCACCGTGCGCTGGAGGCGGGCGAGACGTCGGGGAGTACGGTGCTGTTGCCGTGAGCACCGGCTTTCCGATGCCGCAGCGCGCGCTATAGCGGGCGATCCACTCGCGAGGGGCTTTCGCATGCGTTTTCTGGCCGGGCTGCTGGCGCTGATCCTCCTCGCCGCGCCGGCGACCGCGCAGCGTGCGCCCTTGGTGCTCGCGGCGGCGAGCTTGCAGGAATCGATGACCGCCGCCGCCGATGCCTGGGCACGACGGGGGCATAAGCGGCCGGTGGTGTCGTTCGCCTCCTCTGCGGCGCTGGCGCGGCAGATCGGGGCGGGGGCCCCTGCGGACCTGTTCGTCTCGGCGGACACGGCGTGGATGGACGATCTAGCGGCGAAGAAGCTGATCGTGCCCGCCTCGCGCGCGGCGTTCCTGGGTAACCGGCTGGTGGTGATCGCGGCGGCGGGCAACCCCGTACGGATCCCGCTGCGTCCGGCCGCTGCGCTGGCGCGGGTGCTCGGCGCCGGGCCGCTGGCGATGGCGGATCCCGATGCCGTGCCCGCCGGGCGCTACGGCAAGGCGGCGCTGGAGAAGCTGGGCGCGTGGCAGGCCGTTGCGCCGCGGGTGGTGCGCGCCGAGAATGTCCGTGCGGCGCTGGCGCTGGTCGAGCGCGGCGCGGTGCCGCTCGGGATCGTCTACGCGACCGACGCGCGGGCGTCGCGGGCGGTGCGGATCGCGGGCGTCTTCCCGGCCGGAACGCATCCGCCGATCACCTATCCGATCGCGCTGGTCGCTTCATCCACCAACCCCGAGGCCGCGGGCTTCCGGCGGTTCCTGCTGTCGCGCGAGGGCAGGGCGATCTTCGTGCGCTTCGGGTTCTCGGCGCGCTGATGCTGGATACGGCCGAGTGGGCGATCGTCGCGCTGTCGCTGAAGGTCGGCGCGGCGGCGATGCTAGTGACCTTGCCGCTCGCCTTCGCGCTCGCCTGGCTCTTGGCGCGGGTGCGGTTTCCGGGGCGGATCCTGGTCGATGCGCTCGTCCACCTGCCGCTGGTGGTGCCGCCGGTCGTCACCGGCTGGGTGTTGCTGATCCTGTTCGCGCCCGCCGGCGCTATCGGCGCGCCGCTGCAGGCGGTGTTCGGGACGAGCGTGCTGTTCCGCTGGACCGGCGCGGCGATCGCGGCGGGGATCATGGCGTTGCCGCTGATGGTCCGCGCGATGCGGCTGTCGATAGAGGCGGTCGACCGGCGGCTCGAGGACGCGGCGCGGACGCTGGGCGCGGGAGCGTGGCGGGTGTTCTGGACGATAACGCTGCCGCTGAGCGTGCCCGGCGTGCTGGCGGGCGCGGTGCTGGGGTTCGCGCGCTCGATCGGCGAATTCGGCGCGACGATAACCTTTGTATCGAACATCCCCGGCGAGACGCAGACGCTGCCGCTGGCGATCTACGCCGCGCTCCAGCAGCCGGGCGGCGATGCGGTAGTGTGGCGGCTGTCGGCGATCTCGGTCGCGCTGAGCCTCGCCGCGCTGATCGCGGCAGAACTGCTCGCGCGGCGCGCAGGGCGGGGGCTGCATGGCGTTTGAGATCGACGTCGCCAAGCGGTTGGGCGAGACCGACATCGCGCTGCGGCTGAGCGCGGGCGAGGGGGCGACGGTGTTGTTCGGGCCGTCGGGGGTGGGCAAGACCAGCGTGCTCAACATGGTCGCAGGGCTGATCCGGCCCGATCGCGGGCGGATTGCGGTGGGTGGAACGCTGTTGTTCGGCGACGGAGTCGACCTGCCGGCTGAACGGCGGCGTGCCGGCTATGTCTTTCAGGAACCGCGATTGTTCCCGCATCTGCGGGTGCGGGCCAACCTGCTCTATGGCGCTAGGGACGCGGGGGAGCGGCTGGCCGAGGTGGCGGCGACGCTCGACATCGCCGGTCTGCTCGATCGCTGGCCGCGGAGCCTGTCGGGTGGCGAGGCGCGGCGGGTCGCGATCGGGCGCGCGCTGTTGTCGAACCCGCGGTTCCTGTTGCTCGACGAGCCGCTGTCCTCGCTCGACCGGGCGCGACGCGAGGAAGCGATGCGGGCGATCGAACGGGTGAGGGACGAGACGCGGCTGCCGATGCTGATCGTCACGCATGATCCGGAAGAGGCCGAGCGATTGGGCAACCGGATCGTTCGGATGTGAGGGCGCCCTTCTCGCGAGGTCATGGCAGGGGGTCCCGATCGGTTTGCGCGGGGTGTCGATCGAGTTCGTCGAGGAACGCGTCGAATTCGCCGTCGGCGGGGGGCTCGAAAACGCCGCTAAGCATGCGGCCTACGGCTTGCGCCCCGACGTCGGCGCGTTTCGCATTGCCGTCGCGCTCGAACAGCGATTCGAGGAGAAAACGCGTGCCTTCGCGCGATCTGATCAGGGCGTCTGCCGGGAAGGCGAGCGCTTGGCGGACACCGGCAACGGATGACGCATTGCGCAGATTGTAGCGGGCGGACTCGACGACATGGGTGATCACTTCCCGGCTTCCGACGGAGCCCGGCTCGGCGACGATCGACAGGCGGTGCAAGGCGTAGACGCCGAGCATGGCCGAGAGGAGGAAGAAGAATTCCCAATGATCGACCCTGACGCCGAACAGCTCGGCGGTGCCGCTGGGGCTGCTCCAGTCGAGGGAGAGCAAGAGCTGCCGACGGGCGAAGAACTCGGTCAGCCAGCCGCCGAGGATCGGCGCGGCGCCGGCTGCCGCGGCGCTGACCAGGGCATTGGTCGCCATGAAACTGGTGGCGCCGCCCGCAGGGCTGAGCTTGATGACGATGTTGCCGGCGGCGAGGCCTACCCCCGCCTGCGCAGCGCCCATCACGAGGTGCAGCAGCACGAGATAGACCGAGCGCCCGGTGCCTGCACCGAATTCCCCTGCAAAGGCGGTGGCGGCGATGCAGACGAGATACAGCGGCGATGCGACCGAGAGCACGGACTTGTTGGCGTACCGGTCGGACAGCCGCCCCCACCCACGCACGACAGCGGCATTGGCGAGCTGGCTCACCACCGTCAGCACGAGCACGAAGCCCATCGAATAGCCGAGTTCGCGCACGAAATAGACCGTGAAGAACGGTGTCGCGAGGTTCACCGCGAACTGCCAGCTTGCGATGTAGCGGAGCACCGACCGGAAGTTCCTGTCGCGCAGCGGTTGAAGCAGCAGGCGCGCGAGCGATGAGCGGCCCCGAGCAGGCCCCATGCTCGGCTCAGGCACCTGCGCGAGCGCCGCGGTGCTCACCAATCCACACAGGAAGCCGGCCGCATAAAGCGCGACATAGACGCTGTCGCCCCCGTCACCGGGACCGGCACGGTCGAGCGCGAGGGCGGCGATCAGCGTCGCTGCCGCACCGACCGCCGTGCCGTAGAGATTGCGGCGCGCGAAGAAGGCACCGAGCTGATCTTCCGGCAGCAGATCGCGCATCCAGCTGTTCCAGCTGCACGCGCCGACGGCGTTCAGGCCGTAATGGACGATCGCCGCGGCGACGAGGACGGCGACCGCGAGATCCGGGTCCGCGATCAGGGGCACCGCCGCATAGACCGGGAGCGACAGGCGCGCGCCGAACACGCACGCGAGGGAAATCAGCCGACGTCGGCGTACCCGCTCGACGAGGCTGACCGCCGGCGCCTGCAGGGTCTGGGTGAGCAGCGGGATGGCGGCCAGCAAGCCGATCTGCACGTTGCTCGCGCCGATATGAAGCGCAAGCGCGAGCAGCACGACACCGCTATTCAGGGCGCCGATCGCGGTCGCGAATGCGGCATCCACCAGAAGGAAGCGCAGGCCGCGGTCGCGTTCCTCGGGCGATATCGCCTGATCCGAGCCGAAGGCGGTCCGCGACGGTGCAGCGTGCATCGGCAAGGCTCCTGGCGGATCGCGTTCGTTGACGTGGCTGGACTAACGGCGGGCGAACTTGTTGAACGCGCGGCACAAGTTCTTGGTCCATCGCTCGAGCAAGCGCAGTGCGGGGAGCGTATGGGAAGGTCCGGTCGGCCTCCCGATCGGCACGGCCCGCACCAACGAAGAAGGGCGGCCCGTTGCCGGACCGCCCTTTTCGTACCCGAATGATCGGTCGGATCAGCGCTTCGAGAACTGGAAGCTGCGGCGTGCCTTGGCGCGGCCGTACTTCTTGCGCTCGACGGTGCGGCTGTCGCGGGTCAGGAACCCGGCGGCCTTGACCGGTGCGCGCAGGATCGGCTCGTACTTGGTCAGCGCCTGGCTGATGCCGTGCTTGACCGCGCCGGCCTGGCCCGAAAGCCCGCCACCCTTCACGGTGCAGACCACGTCATACTGGCCCTCGCGCTCGGTCACGCCGAACACCTGGTTGATGACGAGGCGCAGCGTCGGACGCGCGAAATACACTTCCTGGTCGCGGCCGTTGACCGTGATCTTGCCGGTGCCGGGCTTGACCCAGACGCGGGCGACCGCATCCTTGCGGCGACCGGTGGCATAGGCGCGGCCCTGCTTGTCGATGATCTGCTCGCGCAGCGGCATCGTCGAGACGACGGGAGCGGGGGCAGCGGCCGGCGCCTCGCCACCGGCAGCGTCCGTGGTCGGCGCGGCGGGAGGAGCCTGGTTCGCCAGAGCGGCGAGATCGGACAGGGACTGGCGATTGTCGGACATCAGTTGCCCACCTTGTTCTTGCGGTTCATGCTCGCGATGTCGAGAACCTGTGGGTTCTGCGCTTCGTGGGGGTGTTCGCCGCCCTTGAAGATACGAAGGTTGCGCATCTGTTCACGGCCCAGCGGACCGCGCGGGATCATACGCTCGACGGCCTTTTCGAGAACGCGCTCAGGAAAGCGACCCTCGAGGACCTTGGCGGCGGTGATGCCCTTGATGCCGCCGGCATAGCCGGTGTGCCTGTAATAGACCTTCTTCGCGGCCTTGTTGCCGGTGAACCGGATCTTGTCGGCATTGATGACGACGACGTTGTCGCCGCAATCGACGTGCGGGGTGAACGACGTCTTGTGCTTGCCGCGCAGGACGTTGGCGATGATCGACGCAGCGCGACCGACCACCAGGCCGTCGGCGTCGACGATATGCCACTTCTTGTCCACCTCGTGCGGCTTGGCCGACTTGGTGGTCTTCATGAGCGCCTTCATGGGCGAGACCTTCCAGATTGAAATGCAACGCGCCAGCCGTTGCGGGCTGGCGCGAATGGCGGTCTAATGCGCAGAAGAGCCCGCGAAGTCAAGCATTCCGCGGTTCTGCTGACGGGTATCTCTATACCCGAGCGACGGCCGGCTGGTGGCGGCCGGCCGCATGTGCCGCGAAGACGGTCGCGATCAGCAGCAGTGCGGCGTTGGCCTGATGGGCGACCGCGACCTCGATCCTGACGCCGGTCATCAGCGTTGCGACCCCGAGGAACATCTGGAGCGTGACCAGCCCAACGACCCAGAAGCCCGCCTGCGATCCCGTGCGGGTCGCCCTAGCGGCGAGCCAGACCAGCCCGGCGGCGGCGGCGAACGCCCACCAGCGATGGATGAACTGGACGACGATCGGGTTGTCGACCGCGTTTGCCCAGGTCGGATCCGTCATCGGCACGCCAGCGGGGAACAGCGCGTCGCCCATCAGCGGCCAACTGGCGAAGGCGTAGCCCGCGTTCAGTCCCGCGGTGAAGGCCCCGTAGACGAGCTGGACGAACAGCAGCGCAAAGGCGACCACCGCCACCCGGTCCAGCCGCGCCGGCGTCGCGAGCGGGTTGCGCGCGAGCGTCCGCAGGTCGAGCGCGGTCCAGGCGATCCCGGCGAGGGTGACTAGCGCGGTCATCAGGTGCACCGCGAGGCGGACGTGGCTGACGTCGGTACGGACCGACAGGCCCGACGCGACCATCCACCAGCCGATCACGCCCTGCAACCCGCCGAGCAACAGCAGCGCCACCAACCGCGGTCCGTAGCCGGCGGGGATGCGGCCGCGCACCCAAAACCAGAGCAGCGGCAGCGCGAAGGCCAGCCCGATCGTTCGCGCGAGCAGGCGGTGGAAATATTCCCAGAAGTAGATCGTCTTGAACCCGGCGAGCGTCATGCCGCTGTTCATCTGCGTATATTCGGGAATGCGCTTGTACGCCTCGAACTCGGCCTGCCATTGCGCGAGGCCGATCGGCGGGATGATCCCGCGGATCGGCTTCCATTCGGTGATCGACAGGCCCGATTCGGTCAGCCGCGTAATCCCGCCGACGATGACGATCGCGACGATCATCGCGGCGACGACGAACAGCCAATTGGCCACGGCCCGGGGCCGCGCGCGCGACATGAAGGCGCTGCTGGGTTGAAGCATGTCGCGCGGTACTCCTTGCGCGGGCGTTCGCCAAGCGGGAGCTTGGGGGCGGCGGCGTCCTTCCGATTTAGGGTGATTTCCGGGGAAGCAAGGGCTGGCGCGGAGGGTGGGACAAATTGCCCGGGTGTGGGGTGGATGGTGGGGAGGGCGGTGATGTTGCTGAAAGAGCTTCGGTCTTCGCGGTTACTTACATTTAATCTTCACCACCCCGGCGAAGGCCGGGGCCCAGTTGCGCGACGTCATTTGGCGGATGCTGCGCTAAGTCACATCCAACTTCGCACCTGGGCCCCGGCCTTCGCCGGGGTGGCGATTCTTGCCGCATCATCTGCATCACCCCGATGGTGCCCCGGCTCCGCGGGGGTGGTTGGCGCGGGCGTGGCTTGTACCGCAAGAACGCAACGTGCTCCCGATCTTCCAGGCTCCGCCGCTCTGCGTGTCCTCCCGCGCAAATGTGATGTTGTATCTTGTCGTTGCCGGGCCTACATCGCCGATCAGGATGACGACCACGAATCGCCTCGGCTGGCCTGCACTCGATCGCTTTGCAATCGCGCTGTCGGGGCTGTGCCTGGTGCATTGCCTTGCGAGCGCGGTGTTGCTGGCGATGTTGTCGACCGTCGGTGGCATGTTGCTAAGCCCGATCTTTCACGAGGTCGGGCTGACGCTGGCGATTGGGCTGGGGGCGGTGGCGCTCGGCAAGGGCGTGCTCGAACATGGCTATCTGATGCCGGCGTCGATGGGCGCGTTCGGGCTCGGCGTGATGGCCGGCGCGATGTCGTTGCCGCATGACGGCGGCGGCGGCGAAGCGTTGTGGACGGTGATCGGGGTGGGCCTGCTCGCCTTCGGCCATGATCTCAACCGTCGGGCGTTCGCCTGACGGCGCTTGTCGCGGCGCTCGCGGCGTCCTACTTCTCCACCATGGCGCACGCGCACGATCATCACGAGCCGCAGGGCGCCGAACTCGCCCTTGCGGCACAGACGACGCTCGAGAAGTCGGGCGAGCAATGGACCAGTATGCGCGCCAGCGTCTACGAGGCGCTCGCCGGTTTCGCCAAGCCGGCCTCGGCCTATGACATCGCCGACGCGGTGTCGAAGAGCGAGGGGCGGCGGGTCGCGGCTAACAGCGTGTACCGCATCCTCGACCTGTTCGTCGGTGCGAACCTTGCGCACAAGGTCGAGAGCGCGAACGCGTACATTGCCAACGCGCATCCCGATTGCCTGCACGATTGCATCTTCCTGGTCTGCGACAATTGCGGGCAGACGACCCATCTCGACGACGATCGAATCACCGGCGGCGTGCGCAATGCCGCCCGCGCGGCGGGGTTCTCGCCGGTGCGCCCGGTGATCGAGGTCCGCGGCACCTGCGCCGCGTGCGAGCCCGTCCCGGCGCGCTGAGCGGCGACTTCGCTGCGGTAATCGCGCAGACGATGTGCAGGCGTTGGGGTGTTTCGTTCGCAAGACTCTGACAAGTTGTCGGTTGCAATCGACACCACCCGACTGCGCGGGTAAACGGGGTGATGGCCGATCTACCCGCAACGCCGTTGCTCGACACCGTCGCGACGCCCCAGGACCTCCGCACGCTCAAGCCCGAACAGCTTCGCGAGCTAGCCGACGAACTTCGCGCCGAGGTGATTTCGGCAGTCGGCACCACCGGCGGGCATCTCGGCTCGGGGCTCGGCGTGGTCGAACTGACCACCGCGATCCACTATGTCTTCGATACGCCGCGCGACCGGCTGGTGTGGGACGTCGGCCATCAATGCTATCCGCACAAGATCCTGACCGGGCGGCGCGATCGGATCCGTACGCTGCGCCAGGGCGGGGGCCTCAGCGGCTTCACCAAGCGCAGCGAAAGCGAATACGACCCGTTCGGCGCGGCGCATTCGTCCACCTCGATCTCCGCCGCGCTCGGCTTTGCGATCGCCAACAAGCTCGCGGGGACGCCGGGCAAAGGCATCGCGGTGATCGGCGACGGCGCGATGTCCGCTGGCATGGCGTACGAGGCGATGAACAATGCCGAGCAGGCGGGCAACCGGCTGGTCGTGATCCTCAACGACAACGACATGTCGATCGCGCCGCCGGTCGGCGGGCTGTCGGCGTACCTGTCGCGCATGGTGTCGAGCCGCGAGTTCCTGTCGCTCCGCGAGCTGCTCAAGCGGTTCGCGCGCAAGCTGCCCCGATCGTTCCAGACCGCGGCCAAGAAGACCGACGAGTTCGCGCGCGGGATGACGATGGGCGGCACGTTGTTCGAGGAACTCGGCTTCTATTATGTCGGGCCGATCGACGGGCATAATCTCGACCATCTTATTCCGGTGCTGGAGAATGTCCGCGACGCCGAGGAAGGCCCGATCCTGGTCCATGTCGTGACCAAGAAGGGCAAGGGCTATGCCCCCGCGGAGGCATCCGCGGACAAATATCACGGCGTCCAGAAGTTCGACGTGATCACCGGCGCGCAGGCCAAGGCGCCACCGGGACCGCCGGCGTACCAGAACGTGTTCGGCCAGCAGCTGGTGGCGGAGGCCGCGCGGGACGACCGCGTCTGCGCAATCACCGCGGCGATGCCGTCGGGCACGGGGCTGGACGCGTTCGCGGCGACCTATCCCGATCGGTTCTTCGACGTCGGGATCGCGGAACAGCATGCGGTGACGTTCGCGGCGGGGCTCGCGGCGCAGGGGATGCGGCCGTTCTGCGCGATCTATTCGACGTTCCTGCAACGCGCCTACGATCAGGTCGTCCACGACGTCGCGATCCAGAACCTGCCGGTGCGCTTCGCGATCGATCGCGCCGGGCTGGTCGGGGCGGACGGCGCGACGCATGCGGGGGCGTTCGACGTCACCTATCTGGCGACCTTGCCGAACTTCGTGGTGATGGCGGCGGCGGACGAGGCCGAGCTGGTGCACATGACGCACACCTGCGCGATGCACGACAGCAGTCCGATCGCGGTCCGCTACCCGCGCGGCAACGGCACCGGCGTGGCGCTGCCGACGACGCCCGAGCGGCTGGAAATCGGCAAGGGACGGCTGGTGCGCGAGGGCAAGACCGTCGCGATCCTGTCGCTTGGCACCCGGCTGGAGGAGGCGCTGAAGGCGGCGGAGATCCTCGAGGCGAAGGGGCTGTCGACCACGGTCGCCGACCTGCGCTTCGCCAAGCCGCTCGACGTCGCGCTGATCCGGCGGCTGCTGACCACGCATGAGGTCGCGGTGACGATCGAGGAAGGCGCGGTCGGCGGGTTCGGCGCGCACGTGCTGACGCTGGCCAGCGATGAAGGGCTGATTGATGCGGGGCTGAAGCTGCGCACGCTGCGGCTGCCCGACGCGTTCCAGGACCAGGACAAGCCCGAGAAGCAATATGCCGATGCCGGCCTGGATGCCGCGCACATCGTCACCACGGTACTGACGACGCTCCGCCACAACAGCAGCGCCGTCAGCGAGGGCGCCTGCGCCTGACGTCCTTAGGCGAGGCGCGCGGCGGGGTTACCGTCGCGCGGGACGGCGTGAGGCGGGGAGCTTAGCCCCTTATCTCGAGCGGCACGCTGATGAGCGTCCTATGCACGACGCCGCGACGGCAGGCGTCGGCGCCCGATTGGCTGTCGCCATGTCACCGATCGTGTGCCCGCGGATGCGGGGACACAGTATTGAGCTCACGCCTTCGCGGCAGACCGATCGGGCTTTATCGTCTCGAAAACAGTCTGCCGTGTCTTCGAAGATGAAGCACCGAAGATCATTACTAACAGTAAACGTCCGAACGTTACGTAATGAGGGTAAGTATTCAAAATATACGAAGCCGCAATACGTCATCCTCCCCTTCTCCTTATCGTTGGTTTAATATAGGTAAATCAATCAACGCGGCAATTGGCGCGAGTCGTGGAGATTTAGATGGGTGGAACTCTCAAGAAGCGGCTGGCGATGATGTCAGCTACTATATCGTTTGCAATGCTCACCAGTTCCGCCGATGCGCTCGTAATCAATAATTATTTCTCATACTATCTAAGAAGCAGTCCGCGTGCCGATGAGATCATGGCGGCGATAAACTATTCGTCCAGGGCTTTTGAGGCGGCATTGTCCAACGATGTCACCGTGAACATCCAATATGATCTATCGAACGACAATAACTATCTCGCTCGGGCCGGTTATGCGGGATCTGCGGCCAGTAAAGACGATTACCTTGAGATGATGCAGGACAATGCAGCTGCTCATCCGGAGAACACAGTATTGGCACAGGCGATCAAGGACATCGGGAAAGGCAACTTCGCCAACCGAAATCTGACCGAGGTCCTTGGAAGCACTGCTCAATTTCGTGCCAACGGCATTCCAGCCGTGGGGAATTATGATATATTCACATACGAAGACGGCACGCCGATATTCGATCTCGGTGGTGAGGCGTTGAAGGGGGGTGGCCTGGACGGCGTCGTAAGCCTGGCGTCCATCGGCGAGATGTTGTTCGGGTTCGATATCCCGGCATATGACGGAACCCCGCAGTCGATCCGTTACGCCGCGATCAACACGATTCAGCACGAGATCATGCACGTTCTCGGCGGCGGCAATACGAGCATCGGATCCGAGACATACTTGGAACCCCTCGACATGTTTCGCTATTCGGCGCCCGGCGTTGCGAACTTCGGAGAGCCGGGCCTCGCCTACTTCTCGATCGATGGCGGCAAGACTGCGATTCAGGAATTTTATTGGCAACCGATAAAAGCTGGAGATCCTAATGGCTGGGGCCCGATCACCCCTTGTTCAACCGGGTATGGGATGGGCGGGCCGATCGGGTTGTTCATGGATTCGATTTCCTGTTCCAATCAGCCGACCGTAACGCTTAGCCTGGACTCGCCCGAGGGCATCCAGTTGATGGCGCTCGGTTGGAACCCGCGGGTCGCCGCCGTCCCCGAGGCTGCGACGTGGACGATGATGATCCTGGGCTTTGGCGGTATCGGCGCGGCGTTGCGGCGGCGGCACCGGAAGCCGACGTCTCGAGTAAGGTTCGTCTAATCAGCGAACAGATTGGAAATCACGATGAAGATTTCGTTCACGCGGAGGCGCGGAGGCGCGGAGGCGCGGAGGACGCGGAGATTTCGGCATCCGGGCGGGCCTTCAGGCCAGCAACGCTGCTCTCGATCTGGTCACCCATGAGAAGCGAGACGCCGCCTTGCGCGGAACATCTCCGCGTCCGCCGCGCCTCCGCGCCTCCGCTCGAAACATACTCCCTTCCGCTGCGCGAGCTTCTCTAGCTCACGTGTCGGCTCCGACGCCGGACCAGATACGCTAACCGCACATGGGGAAGGCCGCCCCGATCCCGACCGACAGGTTGCTCAACCCTGCCCGAGCCGCTGTTCCACCCCAAGCGTCCGCGTCAGCATCGCGCGGGCGTCGCCGGGCGGGCGGGCGTGGCCGCGGCCGTCGCGGCTTGCGCCGATCACGCGGTCGAGGAGTTCCTGCCCCTCGTGCCAGGCCCCGAGTCCGCTCGCGGCGTTGATATGGCCTTGCGCGCCGATCTCGACATGGTGGCTGCCCCATTCGGCGGCCATGCTATGTGCCCTGGCAGGCGCGACCCAGGGATCGTCCGTCGAGGACACCAGGATCGACGGGAACGGCAGCGGGCCGTGAGGGACGGGAGCAAAGCCAGCCAGTTCGCGCGGCGCGTCGGCGCGGTCGACATCGGCGGGCGCAACCAGCAGCGCGCCCGCGACTGGCCAACCATAAGGCTGCGGCGCCAGTTCGGCCCACCACGCGACCGCGATGCAGCCGAGGCTGTGCGCCACGAGAATAACCGGCGCCTGCGCCTGGCGGATCGCCTCGTCGAGCTTGGTCACCCACGAATTGCGATGCGGTGTGTCCCACATGCCGAGTTCGACGCGGACGGTGTCGAGGCGCGACCGCTCCCATAGCGTCTGCCAGTGCGAGGCGCCCGAACCCCCCAGCCCGGGCACCGTGAGGATCGTCGGGGAAACGGCGTCGTGCGGCGCGAAACTACCCATGGTCACCTCCTGCTCCTTGCGAAGAAGCGGCTGCTTCTCGCCAAGAGGGGCGTGTCGGACCTGCGCTCTAGGGCACGCCGATCCGGCACGCCCCCCCGCTACAGACATATACCTACCGATCCGGGGGACAATGCTACTGCGACGAGCGGATCACGGCTTGCGGCGGGCCGATGTGGCGGCGATAGCGAGCCATGGCGAAGCAACGCGCGGACCAGATTCTCGTCGATCGCGGCCTCGCCGAATCGCGCACCCGCGCGCAGGCCCTGATCATGGCGGGGCTGGTCTTCGCAGGAACGCGCAAGGTCGAGAAGCCGGGACAGACGCTTGCCGACGACGTCGAGCTGGACGTCCGTGGCCGCGATCATCCGTGGGTGTCGCGGGGCGGTATCAAGCTGGCGCATGGCCTGGCCGCGTTCGGCTGGGACGTCGACGGCGCGGTCGCGATCGACGTGGGCTCGTCGACGGGCGGCTTCACCGACGTGCTGCTCACAGGCGGCGCCCGCCGGGTCTATGCGGTCGACAGCGGCACCAACCAGCTGGCGTGGAAACTGCGCCAGGACGATCGCGTCGTGGTGCTCGAACAGACCAGCGCGCGCATCCTAACTGATCTTCATATCCCCGAACCGATCGACCTGATCGTCTGCGATGCGAGCTTCATCGGGCTCGCCAAGGTGCTCGAACGCCCGCTGTCCTTCGCCCGCGACGGGGCGCGGCTGCTGGCGTTGATCAAGCCGCAGTTCGAGGCCGGGCGCGGGGAGGTCGGCAAGGGCGGGGTGGTGCGCGATCCGCTGGTGCATCGGCGGGTGTGCGACGAGGTGGTGGCGTGGCTCGGCGCAGCGGGGTGGTCGGTGCTGGGCGTGGTCGAGAGCCCGATCACGGGGCCGGAGGGCAATGTGGAGTTCCTGGTGGCGGCGGTGCGGGCGTTGCCCTTCTCGTCAGCTTCTTGAGACCCAAGTCGATCCTGCGACAGCGTGCGTGAGAGCTGTTCCCCGGCGGAGGCCGGGGCCCAGGCTGGAGAACGCAGGAAACGGAGAGTTGAGCTCTCGCCGCCCGACACCCGTGTCTGGGCCCCGGCCTGCGCCGGGGAACGATACAGATAGGCGCTACCAAACACGTTCTAGATGCCGCTCCGGCCTTAGAGCTCGGGCGCCAGTCAGGTCGAACCCCGATCATACGCACCCTATCGCTTTACCTGCCGCCCGCCGCGCGCCAGAACGTCGGGCGACAAACGAAATCGGGGGATGCCGTGGGGGAGATCGCGTCGAGGGGCCAGCTGCGCATGTCGTTCGTGCGCTGGGCGATGGTGACGGTGCCGTCTATCCTGCTGCTCGGGTTCCTGGCCGGGCAGGTGGTACCCGTCGGCAACGAGAATGCCTGGTATCGCGCGCTCGCCAAGCCTGCGCTGACCCCAGCAGGGTGGGTCTTTCCGGTAGTGTGGTCGGCGCTGTACGTAATGATGGGGCTCGCGCTGGCGCTGGTCCTCAACGCGCGCGGTGCGCCGGCGCGGGGCGCGGGGATCGCGCTGTTCTTCGCGCAGTTCGCCCTCAACCTGTCGTGGACGCCGCTGTTCTTCGGCGCGCACCGGGTCGGGCTGGCGTTGCTGGTGATCGTGGCGATGACCTTGCTCACGATCGCGACGACCTTCGCGTTTGCGCGGGTGCGGAAGGCGGCGGCGTGGCTGCTGGTGCCGTATCTGGTGTGGATCAGCTTCGCGAGCGTACTGACGTTACGGATCGGGCAGCTCAACCCCGACGCGGAAACACTTGTACCCGTCCCGCAAACAACCCAGATGTTGTGAAAGGAACGATGATGCAGACAGAAAATCGTATGTTCGACGACATCGTCAAGATGTTCAACGGTGCTGCCGGCACGATCGCCGGTGTCGCGCGCGAAACCGACGCGTCGGCGCGCAGCCGCGCGCGCGAATGGATCGGCGGGCTCGACTTCGTCTCGCGCGACGAGTTCGAGGTGGTGAAGGCAATGGCGGTGGCGGCGCGCGAGCAGAACGACGTGCTCGAGGCGCGGATCGCGGCTCTAGAGGCCAAGCTGCCCTGACCTTTTCCACAGATTTTTCGACTCCGTCGGCCACCGCGCTTGCCCGCGCGGTTTTGCCTCGGCAGCGTCTTTCGTGCGATAGCGCTGCCAGGACATGATGATGCTCGATCAAGCCGACCACGACAGCGACCCCGCCGCGCCGATCGACATGCTCGAAGCCTATTATGGCGCGCATGGCTGGGACCACGAGCGCCATGACGACGAGATCGTCACCAACGTGAAGGGCAGCTGGGCGACGTACGAGCTGCGCGCGCTGTGGCGCGAGGAGGACAGCGTCCTCCAATTCCTCGCCTTCCCCGACATCAAGGTCACCGACGACCGCCGCGCGCAGGTCTACGAGACGATCGGACTGGTCAACGAGCAGCTGTGGATCGGGCATTTCGAGCTATGGTCGTCGAGCGGCGTGCTGCTGTTCCGTCATGCGGCGATGGTCGACGGCGGGGAATCGGGGACGATGTCCTTGGAGGCCACCGAGTTGCTGGTCGAATCCGCGATCGAGGAGTGCGAGCGCTTCTATCCGGTGTTCCAGTTCGTGCTGTGGGGCGGCAAGAACCCCAAGGAAGCGCTGGCCGCCGCGTTGATCGAGACGCAGGGCGAGGCGTGAGCGCGCTCGCCGAGGCGCCGGTCTGGCTGATCGGCTGCGGCAACATGGGTGGCGCGATGCTGCGCCGCTGGATCGCGGCGGGGATGGACCCGCAGCGGGTGACGGTGATCACGCGCGGCGCGGTCGATCTGCCGGAGGGCGTTCGCCACACGACCATCGTTCCTGAGGGGGACAGCCCCGGCATCCTCGTCCTCGCGGTCAAGCCGCAGCAACTGGACGTGGTGGCGCCGCGGCTGGCGCATCTGCGGCCCGCGTTGCTCGTGTCGATCCTGGCCGGGGTGGAGGTCGCGGCGCTCGCCGCGCGCATGCCCGCCGCCGCGATCGTACGGGCGATGCCGAACCTTCCGGTCGCGATCGGCAAGGGCGTCACCGCGTTGTTCGCCGGCGCGATCGACCCCGGCGCCCGAGCGGTCGCGGAGGAACTGGCGACGCCGCTCGGGCTGGTCGAATGGATCGATGACGAGGCACAGTTCGACGCGGTGACGGCGCTGGCGGGATGCGGGCCGGGCTTCGTGTTCCGCTTCGCGGACGCGCTGGCTGAGGCCGGCGCGGCGCTGGGATTGCCCGCGGATCAGGCGGCGCGGCTGGCCCTGGCGACGTTGGAGGGCTCGGCGTTGATGGCCGCTACTTCGGTTGACACGCCTGCGACGCTGGCGGACCGGGTCGCAAGCCCGGGCGGGTCGACGCGTAAGGGGCTGGATGTGCTTGACGAGGGTGGGGCGCTGGTGGCGCTGATGACCGACACGCTGGCCGCGTCGGCGCGGCGTAATGCGGAAATGGCGGCGGCGGCGCGCTGACCCGAAACGCCGGTCGTCCTGAGTAGCCGTCGAGTAGCCCGCAGGGCGTATCGAGAGATGGGTTGTCGCGCGGAACCTGTACCTCGATGGGAGCTCTCGATCCGCCGTGCGGGCTACTCGATTTCTGCTCGGCCGAACGGGTGATACTGAGGCGATCAGAGTAGCGGGTCGCACTCGCCAAGCCCCGCCGGCTTGCCCGCGGACGGCTTATGCGCTAGGACAGCGCTCACGTTTCTTGCGAGACGCAGATGACACGCGCTTGCGGGCGCACGCTGGCCGGCGAGGTTTCGCCCGCCGGCGCTTTTGCGTTTGGCGGTTTTTGGTCTGAGGAAGCATCATGTTCGACAGCCTGAGCGACCGTCTTGGCGGCGTGTTCGACCGCCTCCGCGGTCGTGGCGCGCTGACCGAAGCCGATGTCCGCGGCGCGATGCGCGAAGTGCGCGTGGCGCTGCTCGAAGCCGACGTCGCGCTGCCCGTCGCGCGCGACGTTGTCGACCGGATCACCGAACAGGCGGTCGGGCAGAACGTGCTACGCTCGGTCACGCCGGGGCAGCAGGTCGTCAAGATCGTCAACGACGCGCTCGTCGAGATGCTCGGATCCGAAGCGGTCGAGCTCGAACTCAACGTCGCGCCGCCCGCGGTGATCATGATGGTCGGCCTGCAAGGCTCGGGCAAGACCACGACCACCGCCAAGATCGCCAAGCGGCTGTCGGGCGGGCAGGGCGGACGCGAGCGCAAGAAGGTGCTGATGGCGTCATTGGACGTCAATCGCCCGAACGCGCAGGAACAGCTCGCCACGCTCGGCACCCAGATCGAGGTCGCGACGCTGCCGATCGTGACCGGGCAGCAGCCGGTCGACATCGCGCGGCGGGCGATGCAGGCGGCGAAGCTCCAGGGTTTTGACGTGCTGATGCTCGACACCGCGGGTCGGCTCCATGTCGATCAGGCACTGATGGACGAGATGAAGGCGGTCGCGGATGTCGCGCAGCCTGCCGAGATCCTGCTCGTCGTCGATTCGCTGACCGGTCAGGACGCGGTCAACGTCGCGCAGAACTTTTCGGATCAGGTGCCGCTGACCGGCGTCGTGCTTACCCGGATGGACGGCGATGCGCGCGGCGGCGCGGCGCTATCGATGCGCGCGGTGACGGGCAAGCCGATCAAGTTCGCGGGCACCGGCGAGAAGCTCGACGCGCTCGAAGCGTTCCACCCCGGGCGGGTCGCCGGGCGCATCCTCGGCATGGGCGACGTCGTCAGCCTGGTCGAGCGTGCCGCGGAATCGATCCAGCAAGAAGACGCCGAGCGGATGGCGAGTCGGATGGCCAAGGGCCAGTTCGACATGAACGATCTGCGTGCTCAGCTGAGCCAGATGGCCCGCATGGGTGGGCTCGGCGCGCTCGCGGGGATGATACCCGGCATGAAGAAGGCGCAGGCGGCGATGGCCTCCGCGCCCGGCAGCGACAAGATGCTCGTCCACATGGACGCGATGATCGGGTCGATGACGCTGAAGGAGCGCGCCAAGCCCGAGCTGATCAACGCCAAGCGCAAGATCCGCATCGCCAAGGGATCGGGCACGACGGTGCAGGAGGTCAACAAGCTCCTGAAGATGCACCTCGAAATGTCGACCGCGATGAAGAAGATCAAGAAGATGGGCGGCCTGAAAGGCATGATGGCGATGCTCGGCAAGGGCGGCATGGGCGGCGGCATGGCCGGGCTCGGCAACGCGCTCGGCGGCCAGCAACTCGGCGACATGATGGGCAAGGCGGGCGGTGGCCTGCCGGGTCTTCCCGGCCTCGGCGGCGGCGACGCGGGTGGCATGCCCAAGCTACCACCCGGCTTCGACAAGTTTCTCACCAAGAAATAACAACCAACTAGAAACGAAGGAAATTACCAATGGCAATCAGCATTCGCCTGTCGCGCGGCGGCTCCAAGAAGCGTCCCTATTACC
>NZ_CAXTEM010000017.1:0-52316 GCF_964243315.1 uncultured Sphingomonas sp.
TGCCCGACAAGGCGATCGACGTGATCGACGAGGTCGGCGCGATGCAGATGCTGGTGCCGCCGAACAAGCGCAAGAAGACGATCACCACCAAGGAGATCGAACAGGTCATCGCGACGATGGCGCGGATCCCGCCGAAGTCGGTGTCCTCGGACGACAAGAAGTCGCTGGCGTCGCTCGAGACGGATCTGAAGCGGGTGGTGTTCGGGCAGGACAAGGCGATCGAGCTGCTGTCGTCGGCGATCAAGCTGTCGCGGGCGGGGCTTCGCGATCCCGAAAAGCCGATCGGCAACTATTTGTTCACCGGCCCGACCGGCGTCGGCAAGACCGAGGTCGCCAAGCAGCTCGCGCAGATCATGGGCATTCCGCTCCAGCGCTTCGACATGTCCGAATATATGGAACGGCATTCGGTCAGCCGGCTGATCGGTGCGCCCCCGGGCTATGTCGGATTCGACCAGGGCGGCCTGTTGACCGACGCGGTCGACCAGCAGCCGCATTGCGTGCTGCTGCTCGACGAGATCGAGAAGGCGCATCCCGACCTGTTCAACATCCTGTTGCAGGTGATGGATAACGGCCGTCTGACCGATCAGCACGGCAAGTCGGTCGATTTCCGCAACGTCATCCTGATCATGACCACCAATGCCGGCGCGTCGGACATGGCGCGCGAGACGGTCGGCTTCGGCAATCTCACCCGCGAGGGCGAGGACGAGCAGGCGGTGCAGAAGATGTTCACGCCGGAATTCCGCAACCGGCTCGATGCGATCGTGCCGTTCGGCTACCTGCCGACCGAAGTGGTCGCGCGGGTGGTGGACAAGTTCATCCTCCAGCTCGAACTGCAGCTGGCGGACCGCAGCGTCCACATCCAGCTCGACGACGCATCGAAGAGCTGGCTGACCGAAAAGGGCTACGACAAGCTGTACGGCGCACGCCCGATGGGCCGCCTGATCCAGGAGAAGATCAAGCAGCCGCTCGCGGAGGAACTGCTGTTCGGCAAGCTGGTCCATGGCGGCGAGGTAACGGTGAAGATGAAGGACGGCGCACTGTCCTTCGCGATCGAGCCGGCTGCACCGAAGAAGCCCAAGAAGGGCGGACGCAAGGTGGTTACCGACGTGGCGTGATGGGGTGGGGGTCGGATGGGGCTAGCGTCCCTCGTCCCCCACTACCACCCCGGCGAAGGCCGGGGGCCAGTCGCGAAGGTAGAGGTAACTAGGCGCAACGCTCAGTCACGATCGTCTCCCGACTGGGCCCCGGCCTCCGCCGGGGTGGTGCTCGATCGGGTCGATCCGGGCGCAGACCCTCGACGATTTCGCTCACCCGAACACCGTGTGTCCCCGCGAACGCGGGGACCCAGTACTGGGCTCCCGCCTTCGCGGGAGCACAAGCTTGGCGTTCGAAGGGAAGCCTAGCTCCCCTTGCGCCCCACCTTTTCCACCCGCGCGATCATCTCTGCGCGAACGCTCGGCGACACGAACTTCGCGATCTCGCCGCCATACAGCGCGATTTCCTTCACCAGCCGGCTCGCGATCGGTTGGAGTGCGACGTCGGCCATCAGGAACACGGTCTCGACCCGCGGATTGATCTGCTGGTTCATCCCCGCCATCTGGTACTCATACTCGAAATCGGCGACCGCGCGCAGGCCGCGAACGATGATGCGGGCGCCCTGCCGCTCGGCGAAGTCCATCAGCAGCGAATCGAACGCGACGATCTCGATGTCGCCACCGATCTCCGCGACCTCGCGACGAACCGTCGCCATGCGTTCCTCGATCGTGAACATCGGCGACTTGGACGGGTTCGTCGTGACCCCGATCACCAGCTTGTCGACCAGCTTGGCGCCGCGACGGATGATGTCCATGTGCCCCAGCGTCAGAGGGTCGAAGGTGCCGGGATAGACCCCGATGCGCGTCGTCATGGCCGTGTCCCCCTATCGATCGCGCTCGACGACGTAGCGCGCCACCTGGCGTAGCAGATCGGCTTCCGCGCCGAATGCGTGGAGGTGCGCGACCGCCTGGTCGACGAGCATCCGGCATTGTTCGCGCGCGCGATCGATGCCGAGCAGCGACAGGAACGTCTCCTTGCCCGCGACCTCGTCCTTGCGCAGCTTCTTGCCCGCGACCGCCTCGTCGCCCTCGGCATCGAGCAGATCGTCGGCGATCTGGAAGGCGAGCCCGAGATCGCGCGCATAGCCGTGCAATCCCGTGCGCCCCTCGACCGGCAAGCGCCCGAGGATCGCGCCCGCCTCCACCGACGCGGAGATCAGCGCGCCGGTCTTCATCTGCTGGAGCCGGGTGACGGTGGCGAGATCGAAGCGGGTCTTCTCCGCCTCCAGGTCCATCATCTGACCGCCGGCCATCCCTGCCGGGCCTGCCGCGCGTGCGAGATCCATCACCAGTTCGGCGCGGACGAAAGGATCGGCATGGGTCGCGGGATCGGCGAGGATCTCGAACGCCAGCGCATGGAGGCAGTCCCCCGCGAGCACCGCGATCGCCTCGCCATAGGCCTTGTGCACCGTCGGCTTGCCGCGGCGCATGTCGTCGTCGTCCATCGCCGGCAGATCGTCGTGGATCAACGAATAGACGTGGATCGCCTCGATCGCGGTTGCCGCCCGCGCGGCGCAGTCGCGATCCACCGCAAACAGATCGGCGGTCGCGAACACCAGCAGCGGCCGCAACCGCTTGCCGCCGCCGATCGCGGCGTGGCGCATCGCCCGGTAGAGATCGGCGCGTGAATCATCGGGTATGCGCAGCAGCCGGTCAAAGCGGTCGTCGATCTCGGCCGATACTTCGGCAAGGGCAGCGTCGAGCGTGATCGTGGGCACGGATCAGCCGGCGGCGAACGGACGGGTGCCGACCGGCTTGCCCTCGGCATCGAGCCGGATCGCCTCGATCCGCGCCTGCGCCGCATCGAGCCGCTCCGCACAACGCTGGCGCAGCTTGTCGCCGCGTTCGTACAGCTGAATCGATTCGTCGAGCGAGGCGTCGCCGCTCTCCAGCCGCGAAACGATCCGCTCCAATTCCTTCAGCGCGTCTTCGAAGGACAGGCTCTCGATCGGGTTATCCATGCCCGCGCTATGCGATATGGTCGCGGAGGAGGCAAGGTTGGGTCACTCGCCCGCGCGCACCTCAGCCACCAATTCCTTGCGGCTCAATTTGCCGATCATCGTTTTGGGCAGCGCGTCGCGGACGACGACGCGGTCGACCTGCTCGTGCCGCCCGATCTGCGCATTGAGCCACACCCGCAGCGCCTCGCCGTCGACCTCCGCCTCTTCCTGCACGGTCACATAGGCGCGCGGGCGTTCGCCGCGATACGTATCGGGCACGCCGATCACCAGTGCCTCCTTCACCGCGGGATGATGGTAGAGCACCGCCTCGATCTGGCTCGGAAAGACCTTGAAGCCCGACACCGCGATCATGTCCTTCAGCCGGTCGACGATGCTGATGAATCCGTTTTCGTCGATCGTGCCGACGTCGCCCGTACGCAGCCAGCCGTCGACGAACACCTCGGCATCCGCATCGGGGCGCTGCCAGTATCCGGCCATGATCTGCGGGCCCTTCACGAGGATCTCGCCGGGCTCGCCCGCGGGCGCTTCGCGGTGAGGATCCTCCTTGTCGACCAGCCGGATCAGCGTGCCGGGCAGCGGCTGTCCGATGGTGCCGGGCTCACCCTCACCCTCATAAGGATTGCACGCGACCACGCCCGAGCTTTCGGACAGGCCATAGCCTTCGATCAGCCGCGCCCCGGTGCGGGTCTTGAACGCGGTCTTGACCTCTGCGGGCAGCGGCGCGCCACCCGAGATGCACACCCGCAACGACGTGAAGTCGGTCTCGCCGATCTTGGGGTGATCGAGCAGCGCGCGGTACATCGTCGGTACGCCCGGTAGCGACGTCGCCTTCGTGCGAGTGATCGCGGCGAGCGTCTGCCCGGCGTCGAACCGCGGCAACATCACGATCATCCCGCCGGCGGCGACGGTGCGGTTGAGCACGCAGGTGTTGGCGAAGACGTGGAACAGCGGCAGCACGCCGACGATGCGGTCGGGTTCGTCGGTGCCGGGATCGATCGCGGCGACCTGCCGTGCATTGGCGGCCATGTTGGCGTGGGTGAGCATCGCGCCCTTGGGCGTGCCGGTGGTGCCCCCGGTGTACTGGATGACCGCGAGGTCCTTCGCCGCATCGATCGCGGCCGGGGTACAGGTGCCACGGTTGGCAATCAGTGTGGAGAAGGCGGTCACCCGCGGATCGGCAGGACGTTCCACCGTCTCCGCCCGTTTCAGCAGTCGGTAGAGCAGCGACTTCGCGGCGGGCAATCCGCCTGCGACGGATCCCACCACCAGCCGCTCGATGGCGCTGGTGTCGAGCACCTTCAGCGCGGTCGGCAGCAGCGCCTTGGCGTTGAGGGTGAACAGCAGCCGCGTGCCCGAATCCTCGACCTGATGCGCGAGTTCGCCCGCGGTGTAGAGCGGGGAGAAGTTCACCACCGTAGCGCCGAGCTTCAATATCCCGTAATAGGCGGCGAGATAATGCGGCACGTTGGGCAGGAAGAGCCCGATGCGGTCGCCGGAGCCATAGCCGAGCGCGGCCAGCCCGCACGCGACCCGATCCGCCGCCGCCCGCGTCTGCGCATAGGAATAACGCCGGCCGAGAAAGTCGATCAGGGGAGCGTCGCCGCGGCGTAACGCACTGTCTTCGAAAAGATCGACGAGGGATTCCGGCGGATAGGTCGTCGTCCACGCGGTGGGATGACGATAATGGTTCAGCCAGTCGGGATCGCTCATTTACATCGTTGTAAGCAGCGCATCGGACAGGATCAACTCAAACGCTTTGATCGCGGAATATAAAGGATGATCGGCGGGTCAGGCCGCGACGGAAAAGGTCGGCGCGCTGCGCGCCCGGTCGCGGCCAGCGGCCTTGGCCTCGAACAAGGCACGATCCGCACTGCGATACATCGCCTTCCAGTCCCCCTCGCGCGCGAGCGGCCCGGTGCAGATGCCGATACTCGCGGTCACCGACAGGTCGAACGGCATCCGCTCCGCACGGAGGCAGTCGAGCACCGCCGCCGCCGACAGCGGCGAATCGGCGGCGACCATGATCGCGAACTCCTCCCCACCGAGCCGCGCGACCAGTGCCTCCGTGGGGACCGCACCGCGGAGTGCGCGGGCAACGACGCGGAGGACCTCGTCGCCGCCGTCATGCCCGATCGTCTCGTTGACCTGCTTGAAATGATCGATGTCGACCAGCAGCAACCGCTGCTCTCCCGCCCGCCCGATCGAGCGTTCGAGGAACGCACGCCGATTGAGCAGCCCGGTCAGCGGATCGGTGGCGGCGAGCAGCCGCGCCTCGATCTCCTGCTCGCGCGCCATGTCGCGCTCGCGGCTGAGCACGCGGATGCGGTATGCGATCGCGAGACTCGACAGCAGCGCTTCGAGCATCATCGACACGATCGTCGAATTGTCGAGCCAGAAGCTCCACGGCAGCAGGCCGACGTTGCTCGCGATTCGCATGCCCGCAAAGATGATCGGCGCGCCCCAGGCGAGCGCGAACAGCCACAGGTAATCGCTCCGCGTACGATAGGCCTGCCACAGGATCGCGGGCACGAGCGCGATCAGCGCAACATAGCCGAGCGTCAGCGCGTGATCGGTCCACAGGATATAGTGCGACGGCAACAACCCGCACGCAACGGTGGCGATCCCGACCGCGGCCATCGCGATGTCGCTCGCACGCGCCAGCTGCGGCGTGAACACCCGCTTCCCGAAGAAACTGCGCGCGAACCCGATCGCGAGGACAGACGAGGTCGCGAGCAGATAGGAGTTCAGCCGCAGCCGATCATTGTTGTCGAGCATCGGCAGCAACCGGGCAAGCGCGCCCGAAGAACTCGCCGCATAGCCGAGCAGCGCGAGGACCAGGCAGCAATAGACCAGCTGGAATCGCTGGCGCAGCGCCCCCCAGAGCGCGAGATTATAGACGATCAGTGCCAGCGCCATGCCCCCGAATGCGCCGTATAGCGCGGCGAGCATGGTTTCCCTCGCGGCATTCTGCGCGTCGGTGGCGATCTCCGCGCCAAGCACGACCCCGCGCAGATTGGCGGCACCCTCGACATGCCACAGGATCCGCACCGGCGGCGCGGCGGCGCGGTAGGGGATCGGCAGCGACAGGATGGCGCCGAGTTGCAGATGCCCGCCCGCGGTCTTGCTGGTGAAGCCGGATCGTATGATCGCGCCATCGGCATAGAGGACGTACACCCCGATCCGCTGCTGCCACAGGCTCGCGAAGCGGATGTTGAGCCCGCGGCGCTCGCCAAGCGATGGCAGCGGCGCGGACAGCGCCCAGAAATCCCCTGCGCCCCAATCCCGCTGCGGGCGGGCACAATCGAACAGATCGGGTGCGGCGAACGCTGTGCGCGCGCTCATGCCCGGCGTCGCACGGGCAAGGCACACCGACAGCGGCACCCGCGCCGCGGCAGTGGCCGGCATCGGCATGAAGGCGCCCACCATTGCCACGAACAGGGCGACGATGATGCGCAACTGAACCGTCAAACCCATGAACCACCGCTACGACAGCGATGGCAAACTTTCGGTAAACCTCCGCATATCGGATCGATGTCACAAGTAATGCGGCGGTGCTGAAGCACCCCGCCCAAGCATTAACCTTAACATTCCAATAAAGAGACAGGTGTGACCAACAGCGGCGTTGATCATCCAGTGTATAGGAAGATATAGGATCGCAGCGAGCAGGTGAAGATCACTCTGCGGCACTCATCACTGGAAAGGGTTAACTACCATGTCGAAGATCAAGATGCTGCTGGCTGCCGCGATGTTGGCAGCACCATTGCCGGCCGCCGCGGCGACGATCGATCTGAGCGCGACCGATTTCAACGCATCCGCGAGCACCTACTTCTTCGATCCCGGCAGCTACACCGTGTCTCTTACCAAGGGACTCCATACCGCGTGGGCACCAGCCTTTAACGTCGGTGGTCCGGAGTGGGTCGCTTACTACAAGTACACGATCGGTAACGTGCAGAAGAGCACCTATATCGATCGGACGCGCTACGGGTCCGCGGACGCAGCGTTCGCCGCCGCCTCCGCGCCGGGCCCGCTGAAGCTCGACTTCGCGACCCGCACCGGGGTGACCTTCGCGATCGAGGATGCACCCTGGTCGTTCGGCGACAATACCGGCGGCCTGACGCTCAACGTCGCCGCGGTGCCCGAGCCCGCGACCTGGGGCATGATGGTCCTCGGCTTCTTCGGCATGGGCATGGCACTGCGTACCAAGCGCGAGCGCAAGGCCGCGATCGCCTGATCCCACTTCGTACCTCCCATCTGCCGCCGCCGGTTCCATCCGGCGGCGGCTTGCTACCGTTGCCTCCACGTGATGCTATAATCGCCCTGGGTTACCCAGAACCTCCACTCCACCGTTCGTTTCGAGCGAAGTCGAGAAACCGCCACGTTGTGTCCGGCCACGGTTTCTCGACTTCGCTCGAAACGAACGGAGCGGCAGGAGGTCGAGCTTGCCATCACGCTCTACCGTCTCAGCACGCCGTCACGTTCAGATTGGCGCAAGCCGGGATTTGCTCTAAGCGCCGCTCTTTCCGATCTCGGTGGGGACCCATGCGCTTCTTTGCCCGTCTGTTCGCGTTTGTCGCCTGTCTCGCCGCGGTGCCGGCGGGCGCCCAGCAAGCTGCGCCGACCACCCCCGATACGACCGCGCGTGCGACCGCGCCGCAGACCACCGACAAGGAAAACCTCTGGCTGCTCGATCTGTCGGACGGCGGCCGCGTCACGATCTGGCTGCGTCCCGATCTCGCGCCCAAGATGGTCGAGCGGATCAAGCTCCTGACCCGCCAGCGTTTTTATGACGGCTTGTTGTTCCACCGCGTGATCGAAGGCTTCATGGCGCAGGGCGGCGATCCCAAGGGCGACGGCACCGGTGGCTCGTCGCTGCCGAACCTGCCTGCGGAGTTCAACTACTTCCCGCACGTCCGGGGCGTGGTGTCGGCGGCGCGTGCGGATGACGAGAACAGCGCCAACAGCCAGTTCTTCATCGTCCTGCAGCCGCGGCTCGCGCTCGACAAGAAATACACGGTGTTCGGCCGCGTGCTCGACGGCATGGCCTATGTCGACGCGATCGAGCGGGGCGAGCCGCCGGCGAACCCGACCCGGATCCTGCGCGCCTATATCGCCGCGGATAATCCGCCCACCTATTTCGCCGCAGCGCCTCCCCCACCGCCGTCGCTGGGCGCACCGGTGACGCTGCCGGGCACGGCGCCCGCCGCCGCCGCAGCTCCCGCCAAGGCCGCGGCGCGCCCGAAGCCGTCGAGCGTAGCGGCGCCCAGGCCCGCGGCGGTCGCCGCACCCGAAAAGGCCGCTTCGACCGACCAGTGAAAGTCGATCTGTTCGACTTCGCGCTGCCGCCAGACAGCATCGCGCTCCGTCCCGCCGCACCGCGCGACTCGGCGCGGCTGCTGCTGCTGGACGGCGCGACGAAGAGCGACCGCGTGGTGAGCGACCTGCCGGCCCTGCTGCGGGCCGGCGACCTGCTGGTGTTCAATGACACCCGGGTGATCCCCGCGCAGCTCGACGGGCGGATCGGCAAGGCGCGGATCGGCGCGACGCTTCACAAGCGCGAGGGCCCGCGGCGGTGGCGCGCCTTCGTTCGCAACGCGCGCCGGGTGCGTGACGGCGATTCGATCGACTTCGGCGAGGGCGTGACCGCGATCGCGGGCGACCGCGGCGAGGACGGCAGCTTCGCGCTCGATTTCGCGGGCGACGAGCCGGTCGAGACGTTGCTGGAACGCGCGGGCCGGATGCCGCTGCCGCCCTATATCGCCGCACGCCGTCCGACCGATGCGCACGATGCCGACGATTACCAGACGATGTTCGCGGCCGAACCCGGCGCAGTGGCAGCGCCGACCGCGGCGCTGCACTTCACCCCCGCGTTGATCAAGGCGCTGGGCGTCGCCGGGATCGAGCATGCGACGTTGACGCTCCATGTCGGCGCGGGGACCTTCCTGCCGGTGAAGGCGGACGACACCGATGCGCACCGCATGCACGCCGAATGGGGCCGGATCGACGCCGCCACCGCGGACCGGCTCAATGCGGTGCGCGCGCGCGGCAACCGGGTGATTGCGGTCGGCACCACCTCGCTGCGGCTGATCGAGAGCGCGGCCGGCGATGACGGGGTCGTGCGCGCGTTCGAGGGCGACACCGCGATCTTCATCACGCCGGGCTATCGCTTCCGCGGCGTCGACGGGCTGATGACCAACTTCCATCTGCCGCGATCGACCCTGTTCATGCTGGTATCGGCGATGATGGGGCGGGAGCGCATGCAGGACGCCTATCGCCACGCGATCGAAAGCGGCTATCGCTTCTACAGCTATGGCGATGCGTCGCTGCTCCTGCCCTGAGGTGCCGTCGATGATCCCCTTCGCGATCCTGCTTCAGGCAGCACCGGTGCCTGCGGTGCCGGCGATCCCTTCGCTTCCCGCGCAGCCGCCGGCGACGATGGTGGTCGAGCCGGTCGGGATGGCGATCGCGGGGTTCGACGCCGACATCAACGGCATCACCAGCGCGGCCGAACTCGCGGCCGGCGTGCGCCGGTCTTTCGAAGCCATCGATACCGCGCGCGCGGGCAGCATCGGCTATATCGGCTTTGCCGACTGGGCGGAGCGCTGGCTCGGCGATCGCAATGCGCTGCCGAGCCCGTTCGAGATCGACACCGATGGCGACAACCGAATTACCCTCGCAGAGCTTCAGGCGCAGTTCGCGCGCGTCGTCGCGCGGCTCGATCGCAACAAGGACGGTGCGGTCTCGCGCGCCGAACTGCTGACGATCCGCGCCACCGTCCCGCGCGAACGCCCGCCGGAAAAGCCGAAGCGCAAGGGCCGCTAATGTCGCGGTTCGCGTTCACCATCGACGCCACCGACGGCGCGGCGCGCACCGGTGCGATCGCTATGCAGCGCGGGACGATCCGCACGCCCGCCTTCATGCCGGTCGGCACCGCCGCGACGGTGAAGGCGATGAAGCCCGCGGATGTCGAGGCGGCGGGCGCCGACATCATCCTCGGCAACACCTATCACCTGATGCTCCGTCCCGGTGGCGAACGCGTCGCGCGACTGGGCGGGCTGCACAAGTTCATGGGCTGGTCGAAGCCGATCCTGACCGATTCGGGCGGCTATCAGGTGATGAGCCTCGCCGATCTCACCAAGCGATCCGAGGAGGGCGTGTCGTTCCGTTCGCACCTCGACGGATCGCGGCACCTGATCAGCCCCGAACGATCGATCGAGATCCAGCGGCTGCTCGGGTCCGACATCGTCATGTCATTCGACGAGCTGGTGCCGACCACCTCGACCGCGGAGGTCCAGGCCGCCGCGATGGAACGATCGATGCGCTGGGCCAAGCGCAGCCGCGACGCGTTCGACGGCGGCGGCGAGCATGCTGAACGCGCCGCGATCTTCGGCATCCAGCAAGGCGCGCTCGACGAGCGCCTGCGCAAGAGTTCGGCCGATGCGCTGATCGACATCGGGTTCGACGGCTATGCGGTCGGCGGGCTCGCGGTCGGCGAGGGCCAAGAGGCGATGTTCGCGTGCCTCGACTTCGCGCCCGGCCAGCTGCCGGCGGACAAGCCACGCTATCTGATGGGGGTCGGCAAGCCCGACGACATCGTCGGCGCGGTCGAACGCGGGATCGACATGTTCGACTGCGTGATGCCGACCCGCTCCGGCCGCACCGGGCAGGCGTTCACCCGCACCGGGCCGATCAACCTGCGCAATGCGCGGTTCGGCGAGGACCAGGGGGCGCTCGATCCGGCCTGCGCCTGTCCGGTCTGCACGACGTGGAGCCGCGCCTATGTCCATCATCTCGTGCGTGCGGGTGAAATTCTCGGCGCCATGTTGATGACCGAACATAATGTCTGGTTCTACGAGAGCTTGATGGCGGACCTGCGGCACGCCATTGCCGCAGGGACGCTTGGCGCGTTCGCCGACGATTTCCGCGCGCGCTATCGCCCGGTACGAGGAGAGTAGAGATGGCCGACGAACCCAACGAGATCCTGGAGGCGGTCGCCGCCGCCAAGGCGCGCAAGGACGCCGCCGCCACCACCGCCGATCCCGCGACCAAGAGCCGCTGGCCGATGCGGATCATCGGCGTCGGCATCGGCTCCGCCGCCGTCGCCGCCGCGGTGCTGTTCGCGAATTCGGGCAAGAAGGACTGAGGCGGCCCCCGTCACCCCGGACTTGATCCGGGGCGACGAAAAATCAAAACGAACTCCCCCTCCTTCCGGAGACTCTCGATGCGCCTGTTCCGTGTTGCCCTGCTGCTCGGCGCAGCGCTCTCCCCTGCGGTCACCGTCGCGCAGACCGCCGCGCCTGCCGCCACGGTCAAGCCGATCGCCTTCACCGAGCGCACGCTCGCCAACGGCCTGCGGATCTATGCGCTGCGCGATACCAAGACGTCGAACGTCGCGGTGCAGGTCTGGTACGATGTCGGGTCGAAGGACGATCCCAAGGGCCGGTCGGGCTTTGCACACATGTTCGAACACCTGATGTTCAAGGCGAGCCGCAACCTCGTCGCGGAACAGATGGATCGCCTGACCGAGGATGTCGGCGGCAACAACAACGCGTCGACCGGCGACGACTACACCAATTATTACGAGGTGGTCCCGGCCAACCACCTCCAGCGGCTGTTGTTCGCCGAGGCCGATCGCATGGCGAGCCTGGTGGTGGAGCCCAAGACCTTCGGGTCCGAACGCGACGTGGTGAAGGAGGAGCTACGCCAGTCGACCCTTGCCCGCCCCTATGGCAAGCTGTTCTCGACCTATCTGTCGGCGGCGTCCTACACCCGGCATCCCTATGCGCGATCGACGATCGGCAGCATCGACGAGCTTGAGGCCGCCTCGATCGACGATGTCCGCGCGTTCCATGCGACCTATTATCGGCCCGACAATGCGGTCCTCGTCGTGTCGGGCAATTTCGACCCCGCGCAGCTGAACGCCTGGGTCGACCGGTATTTCGCGGGGATCGCCAAGCCGGCGGGCAGGATCCCGCGGGTCACGGTCACCGAACCGCCGCGCACCGCACCGGTCCGCTACACGGTCTACGAAGCCAACACCCCGCTGCCCGCGATCATGATGACGTGGCACGTACCCGCCGACCGCGATCCCGACATTCCCGCACTAACGGTGCTGCAGACGATCCTCGCGACCGGCGAGAGCTCGCGGCTCTACCAGAGTCTCGTCTACCGCGATCAGCTGGCGCAGGACGCCGCGGCGTTCCTCGACAGCAAGCAGGGCGTCGGCAACCTCATCGCCTATGCGATCCTCGCTGGCGGCAAGACCGTCGACCAGGGCGAGGCCGCCCTCTCGCGCGAGATCGCCCGGTTGCGCGACGCGCCGGTGACCGCCACCGAGCTCGCCGAGGCCAAGAACGAGATCCTCACCGCCGCGATCAAGAGCCGCGAAACCCCCGAGGGCAAGGCGCGCGTGCTGGCGTCGTCGGTGCTCATCGACGGCGATCCGCGCGCGACCGATCGCCAGCTTGCCGCGATCGCATCGGTGTCGATCGCCGATGTCCAGCGCGTCGCGCGCAAGTATCTCGGCGCGCAGCAATCCGCGACGGTTCGTTACCTGCCCGACACGGCGAAGCCCGCGGGTACGACGGGTGACGCGATCGCGGTCGCCGGCACCGTTGCCACCGAGCCGTTGACCCCGCCCGCCAAGATCGAAATCGTCACGCCCGCGCCCGAAGGGGTCCGCCTGCTGCCGCCACCGCCCGGCGCCCCGGTCGTCGCCGCGGTGCCGCAACCGGTGGAAACGCGGCTCGCCAACGGGCTGCGCGTCATCACGGTCGAGCGTCACGATCTGCCGCTCGTCACTGCCGCGCTGGTCGCGACCGGGGGCGGCGCGACCGATCCGCGCGCTCGTTCGGGGGTCGCGACCCTCGCCGCCGAGGTCATGACCAAGGGCACCGCGACCCGGTCCGCGACCGATATCGCGCGCCAGATCGAATCGCTTGGCGGCTCGATCGGCAGCAGCGCCGATCGCGACGGCGCCTCCGTGACGGTGACGGTGAAATCCGACCAGTTGGGCAAGGCGTTGCCGATCGTCGCCGACGTCGCGATCCGCCCCGCCTTCGCGCCCGAGGAGATCGAGCGCGCGCGGGCGCAGGCGATCGACGGCGTTCAGGTCGCGATGAAGAACCCCGCGCAGCTCGCCGGGCTTCTCGCGACCCGCCTGGTATTCGGCGACGGCCCCTATGCCGCGCCGCTGGAGGGAACACCCGCATCGCTGAAGGCGATCACGAAAGAAGATGTCGCGGCATCGTATCGCGGCACCTGGGGGCCGTCGCAGGCCGCGCTGATCATGGTCGGCGACGTCACCCCGGCGGCGGCGGCCGCGCTCGCGGAGCAGCAGTTCGGCGGCTGGCGCGCGGCATCGACCGCGGCAGCGGCGACACGCGCACCCGCGGTGCCGGCGCCGCGAGTCGTGGTCGTCGACATGCCCGGCGCCGGGCAGGCCGGCGTGGTGGTCGCACGGCCGGCGATCACCCGGGCGGATCAGCGCTATTATCCGCTGAGCCTCGCCAACACCGTGCTCGGCGGCGGCTTTTCGTCGCGGCTCAATCAGGAGATCCGGATCAAGCGGGGGCTCGCCTATGGCGCCGGCAGCAGCGTCCAGGCGCGGCGGCTGCCCGGCATTCTGGCGGCACGCACCCAGACCAAGAACGGGACCGCTCCCGACGTCGTGACGCTGATCGTCGGCGAGATGTCGCGAATGGGCGCGGCACTGGTGCCCGCGGACGAGCTCGACACGCGCAAGGCGGTGCTGATCGGCAATTTCGGCAACGCGCTCGGCACCACGGAGGGCGTCGCGGACGTCGTCGGCGACTATGTCGTCCAGTCGGTGCCGCTGGCGGAACTCGGCCGCTACGTCGCTTCGGTACAGGCGGTCGACCCGGCGGCGGTCCAAGCGGCGGCGAAGACACTGCTCGATCCGGCGGCAGCGAGCATCGCGGTGGTGGGGGATGCCAAACAGTTCATCGACCCGTTGAGGAAGAGCTATCCTGCGGTGGAGGTGATTCCGGACGCGGGGGTGAAGCTGGATACGGTGACGCTGAGATAGGGGGGCGATGAGCGAGATCACCGCAGCCTTCTCGCCTTCTACTACCCCGGCGAAGGCCGGGGCCCAGGTACGAGACGATCGTGGCAACGCGCATCGCTCCGTTGCCTCGACCTTCGCGACTGGGCCCCGGCCTTCGCCGGGGTGGTAGAAGGGCGAGGTGAGAAGATCGCACAGGTCACGGTGACGCTGCGTCAACGCATGCGGGGCTAAGGGTAGCTCCGCGTCATTCCCGGCGCGGAGGTTCCCGTGTCGCTTCGTTCTTCCAGCATCCACACGGCGCACGCGCTGGCGATCGCAGTGCTGTGCGCCACGGCGGTGCTCGTAGCGGCTTGGTCAGCGCAGTCCGGGTGGCGTGCTGTCCTGCTTCGACCTGCCGGCTCGACTCTCGTCGTACAGGAAATCACCCCCGCCACGCCGCGCATCTCCGATGCCGACGCTGCGCCCGCGCGCGGGGTGACCGGCACCACCGACCTACCCGCCGCACCCACCGCGCCCGCGATCGTCACGGACCCGACCGCCGGTGCAGCGCCGTTCACCTTGCGCGGGATCGCCAGCGTCGACCGCGCCCGCGCGCTGCAATGCCTCACCGCCGCGATCTATTACGAGGCTGCGACCGAGGGTGATGCGGGCCAGGCGGCGGTGGCGCAGGTGGTGCTGAACCGGGTGCGTCATCCCGCCTTTCCGGCGAGCGTCTGTGGCGTGGTCTATCAGGGCGCCGCGCATCGCGGTTGCCAATTCAGCTTTGCCTGCGACGGCGCATCGACGCACGTGCCGACCGCTGCCGGCTGGGCGCGCGCGGCGCGGGCTGCGGCCCTGGCGCTTGGCGGAAGGGTGTTCACCCCCGTCGGGTTGGCGACGCATTATCACACCTATGCGGTCACGCCGGCGTGGAACCGCAGCCTGGTGATGACCGCCGCCGTAGGCGCGCATTTCTTCCATCGGTGGAAGGGCTATTGGGGCACTGCCGCAGCGGTCACACAACACTATCGCGGCGCCGAACCGATCATCGCGCCGGTCGCACCAACTTCGCAACCCGACGCGCAACTTCCGTCAGTAACGTTGCCGCGTCCGAGCAAGGAGATCGCGCCCGCCACGCCCGTCGCGGTCGACCGTCTGCCGCCTGCCTCGGCGGTGCTGGACAAGTGGAAGGAGTCGGGCACGCCGCTGGATCGGCCGATCACCCGGACCATCCCGTGAGCTCCGCCGCGGGGAATTGTTTGCTGTAGATAGACGGGCCCACCGTCCAATCGCCGCCACGGAGCGTGCCGGCGGCAAGCGCGGCCGAGGGCAGCGCGCATAATGAAGGCATGCAACTTTCCATCCTTGCCGACGACCGATGCGCCGACAGGAGGGAAAGTCGCTTCAGGTCAATTGTTGCTCATCGCCGCGGCAGCGACGGAAGCCTGGGTCGCACCCTCGCGGGTCGCCCGGGCGGTCTCGACGCGCAGGCTGCGCTCGGCCATCTTCGACCAGGCCTGTTCGGCGCGCAGGCAGCGCTCGCGGACATTGTCCAGCGTGGCGGCATCGGCGTCCGCCGCGGCTGCAGTGGCGCGGGCGGTGTAGGTGTCGCTCTCTCGCATCGACGATCTCCTGCAAAAGAAGGTTTGAACGAAACGGCCCGGCGACAGAGTGCCGCCGGGCCAGTCATTTCGATCAGTCGTCCTGCGGCTGCAGGTTGACCGCCGACTGCTTGCCGCGCTTGTCGGGCTCGAGGTCGTACGACACACGCTGCTTTTCACGCAGCGTGACCATGCCGGCGCGCTCAACGGCCGTCACATGGACGAACGCGTCGTTGCCGCCGCCGTCCGGCGCGATGAAGCCATAGCCCTTGTCGGCATTGAAGAATTTGACGGTGCCGGTGACCATAATAGCTTCCTTCTCTCAGGGGGCCTCCCGCGAGTCGGGCGGCCCGGTGCCTCGGCAGCAGGGAAGGAAGGAAGAGGGAGCCGCAAAGCGCCGAAGACCGTCGATATGCGACTGTAGCACCACTCATATGGGCGCCAGGGGGCGAAATAGCAAATCGGAGGCCGACGCCGACGAGGTAGCCGTGGCGGCGTGACCTCAGTCGGCACCCTGGCGTTAAGCCTGTCCGACCCACACGTCGTCACCCCGGGCTTGACCCGGGGTCCCGCTAATCTGCACGGGGCAAATCCGTCCGCTACGCCGCGAAGCGGGACCCCGGATCAAGTCCGGGGTGACGGAAAATACTCGGTAAACCAAGCAGGTTACCAGCACCTGCTACCTACACGCCAATGGTCGAACCGCGATCGGCGGCGAATCCCGGGGCCGGACCGGTAGCGGGGCGGAGCGAGTCGCGCATGCCTTCGGGGACCGGCGCAGTGGGATCGGGACGGAACGCGTCCGGCGCCCGGTCGTGCGGGCCAGGATGCGGCTTGTCGAGCGCCAGATCGGGCGCGGCGTGTTCCGCCGGATTCGTGCGCGACCGCCGCACGAACAGGCCGAGGAACGCCGCGCCGATGCCGAGTGCCGCGATCCCAGCGGTGATCGTCGCCACGCCGAAGTTGCGCGGCTTAGCCGACGAACCGGCGCTGGCGCCGCGTTTGGCGGAACTGGATTTCGGATTGCCCTTGGCAGCCATCGTGACTCTCTTTCGCTGGTTACTGGAACGAGCGCGGTCAACGGGCGGGGCGGGCCGGGTGTTCCTGCGAAACCTCAGTTGAGGTAGTTGGCGAGGCTCATCCGCGTGATTTGCACGAATACCGACGAACTCACGTCGAGCAGCTGCTTCTGGGTCTCCAGGTCGATCGACAATTGCCCGTAATCGACCCCTTCGTTCTTGGCGATGATGCCTTCCAGCAGCATCTTGCGGTCGTCGGCGCGTCCGGCCAGCGTCTCGACCTGCGCCTGGCGGGCGCCGTTGATGCTGTTGACGGTGCGGATCTGCGGCACCGCGATGTCGAGCTGGTCGACCGCGGCCTGCATCGCGGCGAGCTGCGCCGGGGTCGGGATCTCGCCGATCGGGCCGGCTTCCGCGAGGGTGCGGAATACCGCGAGCATCCCGCCGCCGAGTTCGCTCGCGGTGACCCCGTACGTTACGTCGATGTCGTCGCCGACCCGCGCGGAGCCGCGCACGTCGTCGTTGGCGAACGCGCTTGCCGGGGTCATCCCGGCGGTGGCGGCAAGCGTGGCGGGCAGGAAGGGCGGGCTGTCGACCTGCGAGCCGCCGAACAGCGCCTTGCCCTCGGAATTGCTGTTCAGGGCGGAGCGAACTTGCGCGAAGGCGGCTTCGGCATTCTGTTGCAATCCGGCCGCCTTGCCGTTGCCGATCGCGGTGATCAGGCTGGTGCGCAGGTCGCTCGCCGCCGTATCGACCTGGCCGATATTGGCATCGTAGAGCGCGAGCGTGTTGCCGATCTGCCGCGCGGTCTTGGCCTGCCCCTCCTGCGCCGCCAGCAGGCTGCGCGTCGACAGCGTCCGCACCGCATCGGTGCCTAGCCCGGCGAGATCGGCGACCTGTTTGCCGGTCGCGAGCCGCTGCTGCGTGGTGACGAGCGCCTGTTGCGACTTCTGCAACGCGCTGCGCATCGTCTGCTGGAAGGGAATGGTGGCCACGCGCATCGTCTGGTTCCTTATCTGATCATCGCGAGCAGGGTGTCGTACATGTCGGTCGCGGTGGTCACGACGCGCGCGGCGGCGGCATAGCTGTTCTGGAGCACGACCATCTGCGCCAGCTCTTCTTCGATGTTCACGCCCGACACGCTGTCGCGGCGCGCGATCGCGTCATCGCGGCGGGTGGTGAATTCGATCATCTTGTCGTTGGCGCGCGCCGCCGCCGCGCCGCTCTCACCCAGCACGGTCGCGGTGAAGCGCGCGATCGTGCTCGCCCCTTCGCTGCCGAAGTCGGCGGTGCCGGCGAGCGCGTCGACGAAGCCCGCCGATCCGCGCCGGTCGCCCGAGCCGAGCGCCTTCTGCCCGACCGCGACGGTCTGTAGCCGGGCGAGCGGCAGCTTGCTCGGATCAGCCGCGAGATCCGGTCGCACGCCTGCGGTCGCCAGGTCGCTCGCGCTGCCGGTCAGCCCGACGATCGAGGCGAAGCGGCGTCCGGTGCCGGCGCGGTTGGTGGTGTCGGACAGCACCGACAGGCTGGCGCCGGTGTTGCCGCCGCTGGGCGTGAAATCGAGCCGGCCTTCTGCGTCCAGCGCGAAGCTGCCGCCGCGCGACAAGGGGCTGGCATTCAGCTCGGCGACCAGGTCGCCATAGGTCGACCCCGCGGACCCGGTCAGGGTGTAGCGGGTGACGAGGTTGCCGAGCGGATCGCGCAGCGCGATCTCGACGCCCTGCCCGGCCGCGAAGCCGTGCGCGTCCGCCGCGACGAAGCCCGACGGCACCAGCGTGCTCTGATCGCTGCGCACGAGATCGTTGAGCCCGAAGAACTGCGAGAAGCCGACCCCGGCGCGGGCGCTGGGGCTGGCATCGTCGTGCGCGACGACGACGCCGCTGCCGATTCCGGCGGCAGCGATCGTCAGCTTGCCCGCGACGAAGCTTGCGCTGCCCGCGCTGCCCAGTCCGGCGTTGATCGCGGCGACCGCGTCGGCGACCGTCGCCGACGCGCCGAGCGCGGCGAAGTCGATGCGGGTGGAGGCGACCAGTGTGCCGTCCTTGCGGGTCACCGCGAAGGTCGCCGCGCCCGAGAAGCCGAGCCGGTCGGTCGCCGCGAGCGCGGTGGCGCGGCCGTCGAGCGTGGCAGGCGCGGGAACCGCGGTGTTGGCGTTCGACGCCGCGTTCAGCGTCTGCGCGAGGCCGCCGTACAGCGTGCCGAGCCGCTGGGTGAAGGCGGGCAACTGGCGGTCGCGCAGGTCGAGCAGCCCGCCGAGTTTGCCGCCGACCGCGGGGCTGTCGAGCGCCTGGCCGGTCACCGCGCCCATCTTTCCCTGCCGGTCGGCGAAGCGCACCTCGATCGCGGCATAGATCGGCTGCGACACGCCGACCATGCTGCCCGGATAATCGAGCTGGCGCAGCCGTTGGTCGAGCAGCGGAATGCCATTGCTGGTGCCGATCTCGATCCGGCCGTCGGGCTGTGATCGGGTGGTGATGCCGATCAGCCCGCTGAGTTCCTGGAGCACCGCGCCGCGCTGGTCTTCGGTCGCGGCGGCGCTGCGGCTGAGCCCGCTCAGGCTGGCGACGGTGTCGTTGAGATCGCTCATGCTCGTCAGCAGAGAATTGATTCGCGCGATGCTGGCGCCGACCTCGCTCTCGACATCCGCGCGCAGGCCGTCGGCATCGCCGGCGAGCTGCTGGAGCGATCCGATCGCGTCGGCTACGGTGCCGATGAAGGCGATATTGGTCTGGGTGCCGCCCGATACCGCAGTCAGCGCCTGTGCCGATGTGGCGATCGCGTCGATCCGCGCCGACATTCCCGACTCCGCGCCGTTCGCGCCGAAATAGGATTGCAGCCGATCGAGATAGCTCGCGGTCACCTCGGCGCGGCCGGCGTCACCCGCCCGGCCGATCACCGCGCCTTCCAGGAAGCGATCGACCACCCGTTCGGTCTCGCCGACAGACACCCCCGAGACCTGCCCGCGGCCGCCGACGCCGGGCTGCAACGATACGCGCTGGCGCGAATAGCCCGGCGTGTTGACGTTCGCGATGTTGTTCGCGACCGTCCGCTGGCCCGCCTGGGCGGCGGTCAGCCCGGTCAGCGCGGTCGTGAGAATGTCGCTGACGGACAAGTCGGGATCCTTCGTTCAGAGGTTCAGGCGGTCAGCGCTTCAGGTTGCTGACTTCCTGCAACATGTCGTCGACCGTGGTGATGATCTTCGACGATGCGCTGTAGGCACGCTGGAAGCGGATCATGTTGGTGAACTCCTCCGCGAGATCGGCGGTCGACGTCTCCAGCTTCTTCGACTGGATCGTGCCCGAACCGAGCGACCCCGGCGCGTTGATCGAGAAGGTGCCTGATTCGACGGTCGGCAGGAACGCGTTGCCCGAAATCCGCTGGACGCCGTCCGGGTTGGCCACGGTCGCGATCGGCAGCTGGAACGCAGCGCGCTTGGTGCCGTCCGCGAACACCGCGCTGACGACGCCGGTCGGCGACACGTCGATCGAGGCGACGCTGCCGAGCACACCACCGTCGGCGAACTTGGAATAGGGCGTCGACGGGCTGCCGAACTGGGTCAATCCGGTGGTGCCCTTGTCGGTGCCGAGTTCGATCGTGATCGGAAGTGAACCGGCATCGTTGGTCCAGGTCGGTGTGAACGCGCCGAAGTAGCTGGGGTCGCTGCCCGTCAGATCGAGGCTACCGTCGGCGTTGAACTTGATCTCGCCCGATGCGAGCACGCCGTCGGCGGCGGTTACGTCGCTCGCCGGCACCGCGTGGATCTCGCCAATCCAGCTATTGTCGCCCGCCTTTGCGAAGCTGAGCTGGAGCTGATGCGCCCCGCCCTGCTGGTCGTACACGTCGATCGGGAAGCCGAACTGCGACGGCAGCGTTCCGTTGGCGATGTCGCCCGGCTGGTAAGCCGCGACCTTCGCCGGATCGCTGGCGGGGGTCGTGTTCATCAGGTTGATCCGCGCCTGGATCTTGGTCGACGGGGTCGCGGTGCCGCCCAGGTCCCTGACCCGGATCGCGGTCAGCGCGTCGGTGTTGCCGGTGTTGACATACTCGCCCTTGGCGTCGAGCGGCCAGCCTTGCAGGTACAGGCCGGCGGTGTTGCGCAGATAGCCTTCATTGTCCGGGGTGAACGAACCCGCGCGGGTGAGCTGCATCGTCTCGCCGCCTCGCGGGCTGCCCGTGGTGACGAAGAAGCCCTGGCCCGCGATACCCAGATCGGTCGAGCTGCCCGACGCCGCCAGCAGGCCCTGCTTGGAAATCAACGCCTTCGCGCTCGCGACCACTGCACCCGCGCTATACTTGCTGCCGGAGGTGGTATCGCCGACCAGCGTGCTGAACTGGGTCTCGACGTTCTTGTAGCCGACCGTGTTGATGTTGGTGATGTTGTCGGCGACCGTAGCCATCGCGTTCGATTGCGCGGACAGGCCGGCGACGCCGGCGGACAAGGCGGAATAAAGGCTCATTGGGCTCTCCCCGGCGTAAGGCACTCACGCGCCGTCTGGGTCCTTATAGAAGGGGCGCCCTCCCCGTGGTCGCGAGGGGTCGAAAATCGATGCCGCGCATTCCTCCCCGATACGGGGAGGGGGACCGTTCGCGCAGCGAATGGTGGAGGGGGCGAGCCACGAGCGTAGCGCTTGTGGAGAGCCCCCTCCGTCACGGCTTCGCCGCGCCACCTCCCCGTGCCGGGGAGGAATTAGCCAAACCCGGCAAAAATTGCCGGCCCTCGCCCGCGCTTGGCGTTCACATCCTATAAGCCTGTTTATCGGATGGGAGATGCCCGTGACATTGCGCATATCGCTAAGGGACGGCGAACAGATGATCGTCAACGGGGCGGTCCTCCGCGCCAGCGGGCGGGTCGAGATGGAGGTCGAGAACTGCGTCGCGATCCTGCGCGGGCGCGAGATCATGCACGGCGGCGACGCGACCACGCCCGCGCGCCGGCTCTATCTCGCCTGCATGCTCAGCTACATCGACGAGCCCGGCCGCACGATCCACCACGATACCGTCGTGGCGCTGCTCGGCGACCTGCTCGGCGCACTCGAATCGCCGCGGGCACGCACCGTCTGCCTCGACTTCGCGCAGCACATCGCGGTCGGCGACTATTACCGCGCGCTCGGCAATTGCCGCGCCCTCATCGATTACGAAGCCGCCGCGCTGGCCTGCGGCGAGAAGGAGACCGCCCAATGAACAAGATGCACGCCTTCGCCGCCGCTGCCGCCACCCTGCGCGCGATGCCGGTCGAGGAACGCTACGGCACCGTGATCTCGGTACGCGGCTCGCTGATCGAGGTCGCCGGGCTTTCCGGCGCGGCTCAGATCGGGTCGCGGATCCGGATCGCCGCCGCCCGCACCACGATCGATGCGGAGGTGACCGGCCTCGACAACGGTGTCGCGCACTGCCTGCCGTTCACCGAGCCGCAGGGCCTGTCCTGCGGCGCGCGCGCGGTGCTTGCAGCCGGTCAGCTGACGATCCGGCCGAGCGATGCCTGGCTGGGCCGGATGGTCGACGGGCTCGGCCGTCCGATCGACGGCGGGGGTGCGCTGCCGTTCGGGATGGTCGCGCGCCCGATCCGCGCCACCCCGCCCCCGGCAGCGAGCCGCGCGCGGGTCGGCGCCAAGATCGATACCGGCGTGGCCGCGCTCGACGTGTTCGCGCCGCTTTGCGACGGCCAGCGCCTCGGCCTGTTCGCGGGATCGGGCGTCGGCAAGTCGGTGCTGCTGTCGATGCTCGCGCGCTGGGCGGATTGCGACGTCGCGGTGATCGGGATGATCGGCGAGCGCGGGCGCGAGGTTCAAGAATTCGTCGAGGACGATCTCGGCAAGGCGGGCCTGGCGCGGTCCGTGGTGGTCGTCGCGACCTCCGACGAACCCGCGCTAATGCGGCGCCAGGCGGCGTGGACCACGCTCGCGATCGCCGAGCATTTCCGCGACCAGGGACTGAAAGTCCTTTGCCTGATGGACTCGGTCACCCGCTTCGCGATGGCGCAGCGCGAGATCGGTCTCGCCTCGGGCGAGCCGCCCGCGACCAAGGGCTATCCGCCGACCGTCTTCGCCGAACTGCCCCGGCTGCTCGAGCGCGCCGGCCCCGGCCTGCCCGGCCAGGGATCGATCACCGGATTGTTCACGGTGCTCGTCGACGGCGACGATCACAACGAGCCGGTCGCGGACGCGGTGCGCGGGATCCTCGACGGCCATGTCGTCATCACCCGGCGGATCGCGGAGCGCGGCCGCTATCCAGCGATCGACGTGCTCAAATCGATTTCGCGGACCTTGCCCGGGTGCCACGGCGACGCCGAGAACGAGGTGCGCCTCGCCGCCCGGCGGATCCTGTCGACCTATGGCGACATGGAGGAGATGGTCCGCCTCGGCGCGTACAAGGCCGGATCGAACGACGAGGTGGACGAGGCGATCCGGCTCGCCCCGCAGATCGAGGCGCTGCTGAAGCAGGGCAAGACCCAGCGGACCTATCCCGCCGAAACCTTCGCCGCGCTCGCCGGCCTGCTCACGAGGCAGACCGAAGAAGCCGCCGCATGACCACGCCATACTACACCGCGCTGCGCCTGGCGGAGCGCAAGGTCGAACGGGTCCGCCGCGCGATCGGCGAGGCGGTGCTCGAACTCCAGCGGATCGACGCGCAACATATCGCGGCGGAACAGACGCTCGAACAGGAAAGCCTGCTCGCGATCAGCGAACCGACGCTGACGACGCAGCATTATTTCCTGCGCGCCCGCGATCACCGCGAGCGGCTGATGATCGAGCGCGAGGAGACCCATGCGCGGCTGGAGGTGCTGCGGCGACGCGCGGTCGAATGCTACGGCTCGCTCAGCGCGGTGGAGGGCGCGTTCGGGCGCTACCGTGCGGCGGCCGATCAGGCCGCTGCCGCAGTCGAACAGCGCGCGATCGACGAGGTGACCGCCGCCCGCTTCGCCCGCGACGGTCAGGACCGTCGCCGCGCCTGGCGCGCCGCCGCCGCCGCGGCGATGGGTTCGCCGCCATGATCGATCGCGCCGCGCTGCACGCCCTGACCCCCGCCCGCCGCGCCGCGCTGATCTACAGCGAGGCGCAATCGGCCGTGTCGCGCGACCTGTGGCAGGCGGCGCTCGGCAGCGGCGCCGATCGCGAGACGCGCGCCGACCGGATCGAGCGCCGCAACCCGCTCGACGCGTTGCTGGAACAATTGCAGCGCCAGCCCGATGCGCCGTCGCAGGCGCCGGTCGCGCGCCCCGCGGTGCTGCGGCTGATGCCGCGACCTGAGCCGTTCCAGAGCGCCGTCGACCCCGACGGCGCCGGCCGCGGCGGGCTGACTGGACTCGGCGTCAACGAACGCCATCAACGGACGCTGGAAGACGCCGCCGCGCGTACCGGCATCCCCGCCCCCGCACTGGCCGCGATCGTCGATGCCGAAGCCGGCAAGGCGCGCGACGGCAGCTGGCAGGTCTATTCACGCAATCCCCGATCGAGCGCCGCGGGCCTTGGCCAGTTTCTCAGCCGCACCTGGGAAGGGCTCGCCGAGACCGGCGGCACCTGGCTCAACGCGCATGCCCGCGGCCAAGGGTGGATCGGCGACAACGGCCAGTTGCTGGCGAGCGCGCGGCCCGCGCTGCTGGCGCTGCGCTACGATGCGGTCGCGTCGATCAACGGCATCGCCGATTACGCCCGCCGCAACCTCGACGGGCTGCGCCGCGCCGGGGTCGACAGCGCGGGCGAGATCGGCGCCACCGCGCGACTCGCCTATCTCGGGCATCATCTCGGCCTCGGCGACGCGATCCGCTTCCTACGGCAGGGCGGGCTCAGCCAGGCGCGGGCGCGGGTCCTGCTCGACGCGCAGGTCGGTCAGCCCGTCAGCCAGCAGCGTATCGCCGCGGTCGGCGATGCCACCGCCTCGCATCGCAGCTGGCTGCTCGGCTATCTCGACCGCAAGGTCCGCGCCGACCGCTACGCAGCGCCAATGCAGGTGGCATAGGATAGTTTGGATGCATCACGGATATTATACCGGATGTTAACCATTGGCGACGAAAAGGGTCCTCGTTCGGACGCGATCTTCTCGCGATCGAGTTTGGGGAAACTGCCATGTCCAAGATCACTGCGGCACTGGAAGCCGCCGTCGCCACCGTCATCCTGAACACCCCGGTGGGCGATGTGCGCCAGACCAATCGCCAGCGCGTCGAAGGCGACCGTGCATTTGCCGCAATCCTCAAGCTGGTCGCGCCGCGGATCCGCCACTTCATCCGCCAATACGGGCTGATCGCGCATTGGGACGATGCGGAGCAGTGCTGCGCGATCGGTGTCCATCGCGCGATCCAGGCCTATGACCCGTCGAAGGCGCAGTTCACCACCTTCGTGAACTGGCAGCTGCGCGGCGAGCTGCAGGGCCTGCGCTTCCGCCTGATGACCGATCAGCGCCCGTCCGCGAAGAAGGTCGCCGCGACCACCGTGTCGCTGAGCGCCGGGATCGGCGAGGACGACTCGCTGGAATCGATGATCGTCGATCACGATGCGCTGGAGCGGACCGAAGCCGGCGCCGCCGCCTATCTCGCGGGCCGCACTCGCACGATGCTGATCGAGCAATATGTCGACCACCTTCGCGCCGTCGGCATGGACCAGCTAAAGCGCCGCGCCCGCGACAAGGCCGATCGCCCGACCGACCTCACCCAGCCGCGGCTGCGCGCCACGATGTACCCGGTGGACCCGACCGAACTCGCCGCGCTCGAGGAAAAGATCGCGTTGCACCGCGAGGCGATCGAACGCCGCCTGTCCGACGAGGTCGAGGCGCCTGCCGTCGCCGCCTCCACCCCCGCCGACGATGCGGTCCGCGAGCGGTCGCGTCAGATCGCCAAGCGCGCCGCCGGTGCGATCGCCGAGATCGCCCAGCGCACGCCCCACCTCGCCACCCCGCGCTGGCAGCGCCCCGTTGCCGCTACCGCCACGAGGAACACCGTCTCTGCCTGACGACCGGGCGGGAGCGACACTCCCGCCGAAACGACGCAAGAATGGCGGCATCGCCACCGCCGCTCCCGATCCCGTCCTACAATGAGGTAAGGATCTGGAAAGGTATCGGCGTGGCACCGCAACATATCGGCGAACGATCCTTGGGGCGGGGAACCCGTCTCGATCCGCGGTTCCGCCGCGTGGTACAGGATATCGCGACGCTGTCGTGGGGACTGCTGGCGGTCAGCGACGCACCGATGCTGGCGCTGGCGGTGCCGAGCGACGGCTGGCGCCAGGATCTTCCGATCCTGCTGTGGGACCGATGGCTCGCCCCGCACGAACAGGGCAGCCGCGATCTCTGCGCCTCGGTCAGCGTCGGCCCCGCGCTCGACGCGCTCTGCGTCGCCGCCGACGAGCTGTTCATGCTGTTGCAGGCAGCGCGGATCTGCCCCGCGGAGGCGACCGGGATCAGCATCGTCACCGACGGCACCGGAGTCGCACTGATCGCGGATATGCCTGTCGCGGAGACGGCGGACGCGGGCTGGCTACTCGCCCTGGCTGGCCATCACGGACGCGCCGCCACCATGTTGCCGATGGCCGACGACGGCATTTGGGCGCTGCTGCGCTGCGAAGCGGAAGGCGCTTCGATCCATTAATCGTAATTATGCGTACTGTCGGGCTCTTTCCTTCCCTGTAATATCCAGTATCGGTCCACTAGGTATTTACACGTGTGCGACGTAGCGTCAGGACAGGTCCGTGCAACCATCCTCATCCGATCCGACCGACATCCCACCCCGGCGGCGTAACCGTGGCCGTCGCGGCATGACCCTAGTCACCGCGTCGAACGACACGGCGGCCGATAACGGCATCATCGTGGATCCGTATCGATCGGTCGTTTTCCCGAACCGCGTCCGCGAGCAACGGATCAGGCGCGGCCACCCGCGGCTGTTCGCCTTCGCCGCGTCGATCCCGCAGATTCCCTATATCCGCCTGTCGAAGATCGAGCGGGGCGAGGTCTTCGCGCGCGCCGACGAGCTGGTCCGCATCGCCCGCGCGCTGGAGATCGCACCGACCGAGCTGTTGCTCGACGTCGACTCCCCCTCGTTCGACATCGCCACCTGGTTCATCCCGTTCGCGGACGGCACAGCATCGGATAGCCCTGAGGAAGCCGAGTTCGCGATGCTGCTCGCCGCTGCGGTGCGGGCGCGGCGCGACGCCGATTCCCGGCTGACCGCGGCGACGATGGACCGTGATTTCGGCATCCCCCCGGTGATCCTGTCGCGGGTCGAGAATGCGCAGAAGGGACTGTCGCGATGGAACGACCAGACCGTCGCCAACCTCTGCCGCCTGTTCGACGTGGCCGACGAGGTCGCACTGCGCGAGCACATCCTCGGGCTCTATCGCGACGGAACGCTCAACCGCTTCCTCGCCTCGATCACCGGCGCCGACCAACGCCGCGCGCGCACCCGCCAGCGCGTCGCCGCGCTCGCGATTGAGCTGCGCCAGGCGGGCGACGACCAGCAGACCCTTCCTGAGGTCGAAGCCTCCCGCCACGGCGCGCGGCGGACCGTGCCGGTATTCGGCGCGCCGATGACCGACGGTTTGATCGCGATGACCCCGACCGGCCTCCGCATCGACGCGCCCGCGATCGCCGGCGCGCGCGCCTTCGGCATGCGGGTCGGCCGTCCGACGCTGGGCGGCGGCCTGCCCGGCCAAGCGACGGTGATCGTCGACCCCGATCGCTTCCCTCAGGCAGGCGGCCTCGCGCTGGTCCGCGAAGGCGACGCCTACCGCATCCTGGCGGTGGCGGTCGGCCGCGACGGCCGCATGCTTGGCTACTCCACCACTCCCGAGCACGAATTGCCGCTCGACACGCTCGACACCGCCGACGTTGCGGCGATTGTCGCGGCACAGATGGTCTAGCCCCCACCCCTCCCGATCGCGGTCTTCAGCAGCGCTTGCTGCTTGCGATAGAGGTTGGTCATCGCCGCGAAATCAGCCTGGATCTGGCCCATCTTGAGCAGTTGATCCTCCAGCGTGACGTTGTTGCCGTCGGGCTTGGTCTCTAAGACGTCGTGGTCGAGCATCGTGCCGGCGCCGCGCGGACGGCGGGCGCCGAGTGCGGCCATCGCGCCGGTGATCGCGACCTGCGGCCGGGCGACTGCGGCGCGACCGCCGCCGCCGCCCTGTCGCGCGAGCAGCGCGGAGAAATCGGGCGCGACCACCTCGCGTGCCTTGAAGCCCGGCGTCTCGCTGTTCGCGATGTTCTGCGCCACGACGCGCTGGCGGGCGGCGAGATGCTTCATCTCGCGGGCGATGTCGGCGATGATCGTGGGCATGGCGATCAGAACCCGTACGAACTGCCGGTGCTGCCGGTCAGCCGGGCCAGCGCGGATCGGTAGTTGGCGAGCTGCGCGGTCTCGACCGCGGTGGACCCCGCCTTGCGCTTCGACCCCGCGGGCGTGTCGACCAGCAGCGCCTTCACGTCGTCCCAGTAGAGCGATCGATAGGCCGACTGGCTGGTCGAGATCGCCTGCGTGATCCGCCCGAGCGATGCGGCGGCGTCCGCCTTGGTGCCGATCTGCATCGCATCGCTGAGATCGAGCCCGAAGCTGCCGCCCGGCCGCACCTTCGGCGCGCCTGCCTCGACGATCGGCATCCCCGCGATCCGCCGTGCATCGAGCCCCAGCTTTCGCAGCGCATCCTTTCCGGTTCCCCCCGCGATCAATTCGATCTCCTGGCCGGCCTTCATGTCGATCCGCAGCGCGCGCCCGTCGCCGGTTGCGGGGGTCGTCACCGTCGCCGCACGCGTGCCGATCAACGTGCGGACGCGATTGGCGAGCGTCGTCAGCGTCTCGCCGGCCACGATCGTGATCTTGCGAACCGCACCATTGTTGACGCGAATCGCGAATTCGTCGCCCGCGCGCAGGCTGGTCTGTGCGGGCAGCGTGACCGAATCGGTCGGGGTCAGCGTGCCGCGGTGCAATCCGATCGCGCCGAGCACGCTGTTGCCGCCCTTCATCGCCACGACCTGCACGGGTTCGGTGAGGGCTCCGGTGCTGCCGAACTGGCTGACGCGGCCGACCGCGCCGGTCGCCGCGTCGATCCGCGCGACGAAGGCGTCGACGGTGCCGTTCTTGGCGCCGGCCAGCGCACCCGCGGTGCGCCCGCCGACATAGATGTCGCCGCCGAGGATCGAGACGCTGTCGGCCTGGTCGTCCTCGCCGCTGCCGAGATAGGTTACCTCCGCGCCCGCCAGCGCGGCGTCGACGCGCGCGACGAAGGCGTCGCGACCGCCGCTGCGCGCGTTCACCTGAGCGCCCTCCAGCGTCGCGTCGGTCGCGCCGGCGACGACGATACCGCCGTCCGCCGCGACCGCGATCGCACGCGCATCGGCGGCGCCGAGATCGAGCGTGGCCAGATCGGCGGTGAGATCGGCGCCGTCGATCTTGCGCAGGACCGCCTTGCCGGCATCGCTGGTGACCGCGAGCAGCGCGCCATCCTTGCCGACCGCCAGCGCCTTCACGCTGCCGCTGCCGGCGGCGACCAGCACCCGGCGCTCGGCCAGCTTGCCGTCCGCGCCGAACCGGGTGAGCACCGCGTCGCCGCCGTTCCTGTCGGTCTGGCCGCCGACATAGATCGTGCCGTCCGCGCCGACCGCGACCGCGCCGGCGGTGTCGACGCCGATCGCGCGGACCAGCGTGGAGAAGCTCTCTTCTCCCTGGCTGTCGTAGCGCGCGACCAGCATGTCGCCGTCGGCGATGTCGCCCGCGAAGCCGCCGGTGACGCTGCCCGCGACAACGATGCCGCCATCGGGCGCGATCGTGACCGCGGCGCCGGTCGCGGTGCCGCCGACGCCGAGGGTACGGCGCCACACCGTCTGGCCCTCGCTGTCGAGCTTGGTGAGGTAGAGGTCGTCACCGCCGTCCGACAGGTTGCCGCCGAGATCGCCCGACGTAGTGCCGACCACATAGCTGAAGCCGAGCGCATCGGTCGCGACCGCGCTGACCGAGGTGGCGGCGCCGACATCGACCGCCTTGATCTTCTTGGTGGTATCGGCGTCCGCGACCATCTTCAGCCGTTCGGTCGCTCCCTCGTCGGTGGCGGCGAAGGTCGACAGCGTCCGCCGGGTCATCGCGCCGGTGGGATCGTCGAAGCGCGATACCAGCGCGGTGGTCGGCAGGCTGGTCCCCGTCGCATCGCTCGCGGTCGTTCCGCTCGCGATCATGATCGCGTCGCCAGCGTCGATCTGGTCGATCGCGATCGTCTCGTAGCCGCCCCGTTCGATATTGAGGCCCCATTTGTCGCCGTTTTTGGCCGGGGCCGCGGTGACGGCATAGCGCGGCACCTGCCTGCCCTCACCGTCGACCACCGGCACGCCGTCCTGGTCGAGCCGCACCAGCGTCTTGATCGCGTCGTTGATCTGCGTCGACAGGCTGTCGAGCGTCGGCGGCTGTGGCCCCGCGGCGAGATCGATGACCACGCTGTCCTTGGCCGCGCCGTCGGCCAGGTCGATCCGGAACCGCTCGGTGCCGGTGACGCCGGGCAGCGGCTCGAAGCGCGTGGCGAGGATGCCGTCGCCGGTGATCGTGGTGGTGTTGAGGCTGGACGGCGATGCGACCGCCACCGTCTGCGCGCGGCTGGCGGCACGCGCGAACGACAGGTCGATCAGCGACGACGGCGCCTCGGCGAGGAAGGCCTGGAGATCTGCCATGCCCCTGCCGAACGCCTTTTGCAGCGATACGCGCTCGTCGCTGCCGGTAGTGCTCTTCGCCGCGCTCTCCGCCAGCACGCGGAGCCGGTCGAGCGCCTTGTAGGTGGTGAAGGTGGTCTGGATGTCGGGATCGATGCCGCCGGTCGAGCGATCGATGATCGATCTCATCGCCTTCACGGTCGCCAGTTCGGTCGAGGACGGTGCGGTGCTAAGTTTTGCGCGCCACGGCGGCGTCACGGGTTCGGTCTTGAACGCAGCGCGCGCCTTGCGCACCGCCTGCGATTCGAGGGTCAGGGAGGAGCCGGCCTGCTGCGATAGGAAATTGTTGCGGCTCAGGATGCTGAGCCCGATCGATGCGTTGGAAAGATTGGCCATCGTTGCTCCTCGGCACGCCCGCATGCCTTCTTCACTCCTATAATAGCATCGAGACGGTCGGGATGGGCGCGACACCCGTTTCCGGAACCTGCGGGAGCGATGGATTTCGATGAACATGGTGTCCGCAATGGGCGAACCGCCCGAGCTGAAGCGCTATTCGGGCGCACAACGCGCCGCCGCGCTGATGCTGGTGCTGGGCCGCGAACATGGCGCTGCGGTGTGGGACCATCTTTCCACCGAGGAGGTGAAGGACCTTTCCTCCGCGATGTCGCACCTCGGCCGGGTGCCGTCCGCGGTCGCCGAACATCTACTGGTGAGCTTTTCGGGCGAGATGGCGAGCATGAACGCGCTCCACGGCTCGTTCGAATCGACCGAACGGCTGCTCGACGGCATCCTGCCGGGCGACCGCGTCCGCGAGATCATGGAGGATATCCGTGGTCCTGCGGGCCGGACGATGTGGGACAAGCTGTCTAACGTCAACGAGACGTTGCTCGCGGGTTATCTCAAGAACGAATATCCGCAGACCGTCGCGGTGGTGCTGTCGAAGCTCAAGCCCGATCACGCCGCGCGGGTGCTCGGCCAACTTCCCCAGGAAGTTTCGGTCGACGTCGTCCAGCGCATGCTGCGGATGGAGACGGTGCAGAAGGAAGTGCTCACCCAGGTCGAACAGACGCTGCGCAGCGAATTCATGAGCAACCTTTCGCGATCGCAGCGCCGCGATCCGCACGAGGCGATGGCCGAGGTATTCAACGCGATGGATCGCCAGACCGAGGAGGCGATGCTCGGCGCGCTCGACGAGAGCATTCCGGAATCCGCCGAACGCATCCGCGCGCTGATGTTCACCTTCGAGGACCTCGGCAGCCTGGTGCCGAGCGCGGTCGCGACCATCGTCCGCCAGGCCGACAAGCGGCAGATGGCGCTGGCACTGAAGGGCGCCCCGGAATCGATGCGCCAGCTGTTCATGAGCACCATGACCGAACGCTCGGCCAAGCTGATGCGCGAGGACATGTCGGCGATGGGCCCGGTCCGCGCCCGCGACTGCGAAGAAGCGCAGAACGCGCTCGTCCGCCTCGCCAAGACGCTTGCCGACAATGGCGAGATCCTGCTCGTCGATCCCAAGAGCGACGACACGATGATCGTGTGAGGACCAGATAATGAACGCACCTTTCCGCATTTGCCCATTCGATTTCGACCAGGTGTTTGACGCCGGCAGCATGCCGTTCGCCGACGCCGATCTGGCGACGCTGCGCCGGCGCGTGGCCGAACTCGAAACCGAACTCACGGGCGACGACCGCGACGGCGCGATCGTCGCCGCACGCGCCGCAGGGTTCGAGGCGGGGCTGGCGCAGGCGAATGCCGAGCGGCAGTCCGCACTGCTCGCCGCCACCGACGCGCTCCACGCCGCGGTGGAGGAAGTCTACACGCAGCTCGATCGGATCGAGGATGACGCGGCGCTCAACGCCGCCGAGGTCGCTCGCCTCGCGGCGGGGATGATCGCGGCGCGGCTGATCGACCAGGCACCGGCGACCGCGATCGACGAGGCGATCGGCCGCGCTCTGCGCCAGGTCGCGCGCGGGCAGGAGATCCAAGTCGTTGTCAATCCGACGCTGGCGGGGGAGCTCGAACGACTGGTCGCGGTGCGCCAGTCGGGCGATCGCCGCCGGCTGGGGATCACCGTCCGCGGCGATGCCGCCTGCGCGTTCGGCGACGCCCATATCCACTGGGACCAGGGCGGCATGGTGCTCGACGCCGCCGCCCGCGCCACCGCGGTCGAAGCCGCGCTCGCGCCGGTATTCGCGCTACTGTGAAGGTGGCGTAGGGCGTCCTAGACTCCTCCCCTGGAAGGGGAGGTGGCAGTACGCAGGACTGACGGAGGGGTGACACCTTATCCGGAGAGCGCATCACCCCTCCGTCTGGCTTACGCCAGCCACCTCCCCTTGCAGGGGAGGATCGTTGTGGCACTAATTCGTGCGATCTGGATGCACTCATCCCGGCAAGTTTTACCGCCCGGCAGAACCTGCCGCCTTGCCGCCCGCCTATAATGAACCCGTCGAAGAACGTGACGAACGGGGTGTCGCTTGGAGCAGGTGAGAACAGTGGTGGCACAGATCGGCCGCCAACGGTTGATCCTGATGGGCGGGGTCGCGGCGGCTTTGCTCGCGGTACTTGCCATGGTCGCGCTGCGCGGCGACGACGGCAAGCTGGGCTTCCTCTACACCGATCTCGATCCCGCCGCCGCCGAGGCGATGTCGGACAAGCTCTCCGCGCAGAACATCCCGTTCCAGCTGTCGCCCGACGGCACCGCGATCATGGCGCCCGAGGCGAAGCTCGCCGAGCTGCGGATGACGATGGCCGGCGAGAAGCTGGGCGGCAAGATCGGCTACGACGTGCTCGACCAGGAAGAGCCGTTCGGGGTCAGCGCCACGCGCGCCAAGATGAACGAGACCCGCGCGATCGAGGGCGAACTCGCCCGATCGATCGAGACGCTGCAAAGCGTGTCGCGCGCGCGCGTCCACATCGTCATGCCCGAACGCGCGATGTTCGCGACCGACACCGCCAAGGCGAGCGCCGCGGTAACGGTGAAGACCAAGGGCCGGCTGTCCGCCGAGGCGGTCCAGTCGGTCCGCTATCTCGTCTCCTCCTCCGTACCCGAATTGGCACCTGAATCGGTGTCGGTGGTCGACCAGACCGGGGCGCTGCTCGCCCGTGCCGGTGAAGCGGGCACCGCGGGCTCCGGCGCGGCCGACGAGCGCCAGGCCGCGGTCGAAGCCAAGATGCGCGAAGAGATCGAGGCGCTGGTCCAGCCGATCGTCGGCGAGGGCAAGGTGCGCGCCGAAGTCTCCGCGGACATCGATCGCGACCAGACCCGCGAGGAATCGGACATGTTCGATCCCGACAAGCAGGTGATCGCGCATCAGGTGACGGTCGGCACCAAGGATCTCAACACCGACACCCAGGCGGGCGCTCAGGCCGCGAGCGTCGGGCAGCAGCTGCCCGAGGCGCAGGCCGTGCCGACGACCCCCGGCGCCGCCCGCAACGAGACGCACGACGAGACGTCCGAAGACACCACCTACGACAACAGCAAGACCCACAGCGTGGTGCTGCGCGCACCCGGCAAGATCAAGCGGCTGACCGTCGCGGTGATGATCGACGGCGGCACCAAGGGGCTGCCCGGCGCGCAGATCCAGCGGCTGCAACGCCTCGTCGAGAACGCGGTCGGCATCGACACCGCGCGCGGCGACAGCGTCGTGATCGAAAGCATGCGCTTCGCGACCGATCCCTCGCTCGACGAGGACAAGCCCGGCATCCTGTCGCGGCTGCCGCTCGACCGCATCGTCGATTTCGCCAAGCTGCTGCTGATCGCCGCGGTCGGGCTGGTCGCGCTACGCATGCTCAGATCGCGCCCCGGCGAGCCCGACGGCTTCGGACCCGCCGCGCTGCTGAAGGCGCAGCGCGATGCGCCGGGCGCCCTGCCCGGCCCCGTCGCCGCGGTCGGCGCCACGCCGCCCGCCGCGATGCTGCCCGGCCGGTCGGGCACCGAACTCGACGACGAGATCGCGCTCGCGCAGGTCGACGGCAACGTCAAGCTGAGCGCGATCCAGCGGGTCGGCGACGCGATCGTCGCGTCCCCGCCCGAGGCCGCCTCCGTGATCCGCCAATGGATGAACGCATGATGGAAACCGACATGATGGAACCGATGACGGACGGCGACCCCTTCGCGATCGCGGCGCAGGAGCCGGTGGCGTATTTCGAGGAGTTCGCCGAGGATGCCGCCGCACCGCCCAAGCCGGTGAGCGACCTGGTCGATCTCCACGCGGTGCTCGACGTGCCGGTGAAGGTGCAGGCGGTGCTCGGCCGCGCGCGGATGCCGATCGGCGAGCTGTTGCGGCTGAGCGCGGGGATGGTCATCGAGCTCGACCGCCGGGTCGGCGAACCCGTCGACATCTTCGTCAACGACCGGCTGATCGCGCGTGGCGAGGTCGTGCTGATCGACGACGCGCTCGGCATCACCCTCACCGAGATCGTGCAGTCGGAACGCTGATGAGCATGATGGAGAGAGTGGCGGTGCGCCTGTTGGTGATCGGCGCGCCCGCGACCGAACTGGCGCGCGCGGCCGAGATGGCGCGCGATGCGGGCGCGGAGGTGGCGATGGTCGACACCCCCGACGACGCGATCGAGCGGCTGCGCACGGTCGATGCCGGGCTGATCATGATCGACGTCCTGGCCGATGTCGCGAGCTTCATGCGGCACATGCACCACGAACGAATCACGACCCCGGTGCTGGCGTGCGGCATCGACGCGCCCGCCGAACGCGCGGTCGCCGCGATCCGGGCGGGCGCGCGCGACTATCTGCCGCTGCCCCCCGACCGCGAGCTGATCGCGGCCGCGCTCGCGACCACCGCGGCGCTGCCGGTCGATGCCGACGGCCAGATCGCCGCGCTGGTCGGGCGCACGGTCGACGATGTCGAGCGCGCGCTGATCCTGCGCACGCTGGAGCGCTGCCACGGCAACCGCACCTCGGCGTCCGGGATCCTCGGTATTTCGGTCCGACGATGCGCAACAAGCTCAAGACCTTCGTCGAGGCGGGTATCCCCGTCGCGCCCGCGCTGTGACCGCCGCCGGGATGTCGCCAGTGGCGGGTTTCCTCCAGCGGATCGGCGCCAACCGCGACATGGCGCTCGCGGTCGGCGTGATCGCGATCATCGGCATGCTGATCCTGCCGTTGCCGGGCTGGATGCTCGATCTCGGCCTGGCGTTGTCGATCACCATTTCGGTGATGATCCTGATGACCGCGCTGTTCATCGAAAAGCCGCTCCAGCTGTCCGCCTTCCCCACCATCCTGCTGATCTCGACGATGCTGCGGCTGGGGCTGAACCTCGCCTCGACCCGGTTGATCCTGGCGCATGGCCACGAGGGCGCGCATGCGGCGGGCGGCGTGATTGCGGCGTTCGGCGAGTTCCTGATCGGCGGCCAGACCGTGATCGGTCTGACGATCTTCATGATCCTGGTCGTCATCAACTTCGTCGTCATTACCAAGGGCGCGGGGAGGATCGCCGAGGTCGCGGCGCGTTTCAGCCTCGATTCGATGCCCGGCAAGCAGATGGCGATCGACGCGGACCTGAACGCGGGCACGATCGACGAGGCGCAGGCACGCGACCGCCGCGCGGAGGTCGAGGCCGAGAGCGGCTTCTACGGCGCGATGGACGGTGCGTCGAAGTTCGTGAAGGGCGACGCGGTCGCCGCGCTGCTGATCACCGCCATCAACGTCATCGTCGGGCTGATCATGGGCGTCGCGGTGCACGGCGTGCCGTTCGGCGAGGCGTTCCACACCTATACGCTGCTGACGGTCGGCGACGGGCTGGTCAGCCAGATCCCCGCGCTGATCGTGTCGATCGCGGCGGGCCTGCTGGTGTCGAAGGGCGGAGTCGTCGGCAAGACCGGCGCCGCGCTCGGCGACCAGCTCGGCCGTTTCCCGAAGGCGTTCGGGATGGTCGCGGTGATGATGGGGCTGCTCGCGATCCTGCCGGGCCTGCCGTTCCTGCCGTTCGCGATCTTTGCGGGGCTGAGCGGATGGGCAGCCTGGCATCTCGGCCGCACCGCCAATCGGCGCGAGGCGCAGGCGCGCGCCGACCGCAACATCGCGGCGACCGCCGCCACCGCGTCCGAAGAACCGATCTCGCGCACCCTCGCGATCGACGCGGTGCGGATCGAGATCGGTTATGCGCTGCTGCCGATCATCAACGAGGCGCAGCGCGAACCGCGGCTCGACGATCAGGTCCGCGCGCTGCGGCGGCAGATGGCGGTCGATTACGGCTTCGTGCTGCCCGCGGTGCGGATCATCGACAACATGGCGCTGAAGCCCAACGAATATGTCGTCCACATCAAGGAGACGGAGGCCGCGCGCGGCGAGATCCGGCTCGATCGGCTGCTGGTGATCAACCCCGGCGGCGGGGCGCTGTCGCTGCCCGGCGAACCGACCCGCGAGCCGGTGTTCGATCTGCCCGCAGTGTGGATCGACCGCGAGCTGCGCGACGAGGCGGGCCTGCGCGGGCTGACCGTGGTCGATTGCGGCACGATCATCACCACCCACCTGACCGAATTGGTGAAGGACAATATCGCCGACCTGCTGAGCTATACCGAGACCCAGAAGCTGCTGAACGAGGTCCACAAGGAAGCGGATAAGCTGGTCGCGGACATCGTCCCCGCCAAGATTTCGATCTCCGGCGTTCAGCGCATCCTCCAGAACCTGCTCGCCGAAGGGATCTCGATCCGCGACGTGCCGACCATCCTGGAAGGCATCGCCGAGGCGGCACCGATCACGTCGAACCTGACGCAGATGACCGAACATGTCCGCGGCCGGCTGGCGCGGCAGATCTCGGCGCAGCAATCGCGCGACGGCGCGATCCCGATCGTCACGCTCTCGGCCGAATGGGACGAGGCCTTTGCCGAAAGCATCGTCGGCCACGGCGACGACCGCCAGCTGGCGATGGCGCCGTCGCGGCTCCACGCGTTCCTGGCGGCGGTGCGCGAGACGCTCGATCGGCTCGCGGGCGAGGGCGAGATCCCGTGCCTGCTCACCAACCCCGCGATCCGCCCCTTCGTGCGCTCGATCATCGAACGGGTGCGCCCGGCGACCGTGGTGCTGTCGCAGAACGAGGTCCACGCCCGCGCGCGAATCCGCTCGCTGGGGACGATCGGCCACGCCTGACCGGGGCGATGCGCAATCGTCCTATAATGCAGCATTGGTCGCACCCGGCCGGAAAGGACATCGATGCCCTCGGTCGCGACCAGCTTCTTCCTGCCACCGACCGGCGCTGCCCTGCCGGGCGTCGCGCCGCGCACGACGCCGACTGCCGCCGCGGCTTTCGGAGTGGCGTTGGCCAATGCGGTGCCAACGGTCGCGGTCGACGCTGCGCCGCCGGCCGCGACAGTGCCACTGGCCGGCTTCGCGACCCCGGCGACCCTGACGGTGTTGAACGACATCGCAATGCCAAGTGTTGCGGCGCCCACGCCGCCGACCCATCCCGCACCGGTAGCTCCGGCCCTGCCGCAGGTCGAAGCCTCACCGCCCCCGATGATCGCACCTGCTCCGTCCAAGCCGACGATCGCGACCGAGCTGTCGCCTGATCCGCAGTCGGCGATCCTCGTGGTCGGCACGCCCAACATCCCCACGCAGAACATCGCGACCGCGACCGAGGTTCTCCCAACCCCGGCGAGCCCAAAATTCGTGAAGACGCTACCGGCTATCCTCATAGCGGCCCCGCTCGCGGCGGCTCCACCGGCCAATGCGGCAGAAGGTGAGGCAGCCCCGGCGCGGCAAAGGCCGACCGCGCCTATCGCAGCCGCGACAGGAGCGCCGACCGTCGCTGTTCCCGCCACGACCGCTGCTGCGATCGACACGATGCAAGCGCCCACACCACAGGCACCCACGGCAAGGATCGCGGACGAGGTGGAGACGCCTCGAAAGCTCCCGCGCGCCGAGCCGCCCGAGCCGGAAGCCCCGGTGCCGGATGCCGCGCCGCCGATCATGCCAGCACCTGCCGCCGCCGCTATCGTCGTCTCCGCAGCGACATTCACCGTTACCGCGCCCGCCAAGCTCCCCGCGGACGAAGCGCCCGCGGATGGTCCGATTGCCCCGGACCCGGTGACCGCGACAACCGACGTACAGGTGCAGGTGCAGGTGCAGCCGGAAAAGACTTCGACCCGCCAACCCCATCCCGTGTTCCTGCGAACGCAGGAACCCAGAGCCACGAACGGCAAGGCTGATGACCCTGGGCTCCTGCCTGCGCAGGAGCACGGCGGTGCGTTAGCGCAAGTCGCTCCAGTGCTGCCGATCACTACGCCGGCGCCCACGACGCAGATGGACGAGACCGCCGAAAGCAGGCGGAAGATCGACGAGCCGGAGGCTATGGCCGTTGCCATCGAACCGACGCCGAACCTCCCGATCGCCCCCACGGTGTCACAACCGACACCGCTGCCGCTCGAGCCAGTGACGCAATCGCCCGCTGCCGAGCATGAGACCGCCGCGAAAGCCCGCGCTCAGGCCATCACTGCCGCTGCCGGTCCGCCGCTCGCTCCCGAACCCGCCCCCGTCACCGACAAGTCGGCACCCGGCGAAGTCGCTACACGCCTCCCGGCCACCGCAGAGCCGCGTACCGCCGCGGCTGAGGTGGCACCAGCTCCGGCCCCCGGCGTGCCAGCGCCTCCCCCGGTTCCAGGACCGGCCCTTCTCACCCCCGCCCCACAGTTCGCAGCAGCGGTGGCGCCCGCTCCTCGCGAGGCAGGCACAGTCGCTGCCGAACCCGGCAGGATCGGGCGCGAAATGGGCGTGATCATCGCGCGTCATGCCGCGACCGGCGGGGGCGAGACGATCACCGTCCGCCTCGATCCCCAGGACATGGGCCGAATCGACGTCACACTGTCATTCGACGACGACGGCCGGTTGCGGGCGGTCGTGGCGGCGGACAATCCTGCGGCACTCGACCTGCTGCGCCGCGACAGCGCCGATCTCAACCGTGCGCTGGTCGATGCCGGGGTCCGAGCCGATCCGCAGAGCCTCCGCTTCGATACGCGGTCGGGCGGTGACGAACAGGCCACTTCCGGCCAATCCGGGCAGCGCCGCGGAGAGGCGCGCGCTGGCTTTCCCGATGCCAGCCCGGCCGACCTACCCGACGAACCCGATCACCGCCCCCGCGCCGCCAGCGGCCGCATCGACATGATGGCTTGAGGAATTTTCGATGGACACCAACACCGTCACCGCACCGACGCCAACCCCCACCGCCAGCAGCACCGCGATGGCCAAGAGCAGCCAGGATTATAACATGTTCCTGAAGCTGCTGACGACGCAGATGCAGAACCAGGATCCGCTGAAGCCGATCGAATCGACCGAATATGCGTCGCAACTGGCGCAGTTCTCGCAGGTCGAACAGACGATCCAGCAGACCACGACGCTCAACAACATCCTCGCCCAGCTTTCCACCCAGGGCCTGTCGCAGGCGACCGGGCTGATCGGCAACACCGCGCATTTCGCGAGCGACGTCGCCGGCCTGTCGGACAAGGTGCCCGCCAATTGGGGCTACACCGCGGACCGCGCGGTGACCTCGCTGGTCGGAACGATCACCGACGGGAAGGGCAAGGTCGTCGCGACACTGCCGATCGACAAGCTCGACCGCACCGGCAGCGTAACCTGGAACGGCAAACTGGCGTCGGGCGAGCAGGCGCCCAGCGGTGCCTACCAGCTTGCGCTGGCCGCGACCGATCTCAGCGGCGCGAAGGTGCCGGTGTCGATCACCAGCAGCGGATTGGTGACGGAGGTGGTCAGCGCCGCGAGCGGGGTCACGCTCGGCGTCAACGGCGTGCAGATGCCGTTCGCGGGTTTGGTCAAGCTGAGCACGCCGGCTAGCTGAAACGCGACGCCCAAGTTACGGACAGCACCTATGCAGATCTACCTCGTAGCGGCAGCACTGGTGGCCGCGTCGATTTCGTGCGGCCAATCCGCAACCGCCCAGACCGCGCCTGCGCCCGCTGCGCCCGTATCGGCGCCATTGCCTAGCGATGGCGATGCTCAGGCGATGCTGACGCAGAACCGCGTCGTCGCGCCGACGGCCGCGCCCGCGGTGCCACCAGTCCCCGCGATCGCGACGCGCTATCCCGCGCCGGCGGCAGGGCTCGGCCCGCGCGTCGGCCGCTATTTCCAGTCGCGTTGGGCCGAGGACTGGTCGGGGCTGCGCGATCGCCCCGACGCAGCGCCGCGCGACCTGTTTGATCCGGTGAAGTACATCCCGATCGCGGACGATGGCGCGATCTACGCGACGCTCAGCGGCGAGAACCGGGTGCGACTGAACTATGTCACCGGCCCCGGCCTGCGCCGTGGCCGCGATCAGGACCAGTTCCTGGTCCGCACCGTAATCGGCGCCGACGTGCATCTCGGCCGCCACCTGCGCGTGTTCGGCGAGGTCAACAGCGCCCAGGTGTTCGGCGCCAACCCGCTCGCGATCACCCCCAACCAGCGCAACGACGTGTTCGTGCAACAGCTGTTCGCGGAAGCGAACGGGACAGTGGGCGAAACGCTGCTCGGCGCGCGGGTCGGCCGGCAGGAGTTCATGGATGGGCCGCCGATCCTGATCAACCTCCGCCCCGCCCCCAACATCTACAGCGTGCTCGACGGCGTCCGCCTGTCGATCAACGGCGCCACCGCGCGTGCGACATTGTTCAGCTTCGACACCGTGACGCTCGGCCTGCGCGCGCTCGACGATCCTACCAACCGCGACGAAGGGATCGACGGCGCCACCACCAGCTTCGTCATCCCGCCGATCGGCGCGGCCAGGCTGTTCTTCGATCCGTTCGTGTTCCGCTATCACAAGACCGCCCAGCGCTGGGGCCCGACCGTGGGACGCGAGCGGCGTGCCTTCTACGGCGCGCGGGTCTGGGGCACGATCGGCGACGGCTCGATCGACATCACCGCGCTGGGCCAGGGCGGCAGCTTCGCCGGGCGCGATATCGACGCGAAGGCGGTGTTCGCCAATCTCGGCTATCTGCTCGACAAGGGCGCGCTGCACCCGCGCGTCGGGCTGCATGTCGACGTCACCTCCGGGGGCGGTGCGTACGGCACCGGACCGCTGCGCAACTTCAACTATTTCTACGCGCCGGCGCCCTATTTCAGCTGGGGCGTGTTCTTCGGCCCGACCAATCTGAAGACCTTCGCGCCGAACTTCCGGATCACGCCCGCCAAGGGGTTGTCGTTGACCACCGAAGTCGAATGGCTTCGGCGCAGCAACGAATTCGACGCGGTCTATAACAATGCTGGCAGCCCCTATGCCGGCACCCAGCGGGTCCGCGGCAAGGACGTCGGCACCTTGCTGCGAGCCGACCTGCGATGGGAGATCGGCAAGCACCTGACCGGTGCGATCTGGGCGGAGCATCTGCGCGCGGGACCGGTCCTGACAAGGGCGGGCTTCGGCAACACCAACTATATCGGCGTGGAGTCGGCCTTCCGATTCTGACGCTTACATCCGGAACACGCCGAAGCTCGGTCGCTCCGGAATAGGCGCATTCAGCGCAGCAGCAAGGGCGAGGCCGAGCACGTCGCGGGTTTGCGCGGGGTCGATGATGCCGTCGTCCCACAGCCGCGCGGTGGCATGCCAGGGATTGCCCTCGTCCTCGTACTTGGCGCGGATCGGCGCCTTGAAGGCTTCGGCTTCCTCGGCGCTCCACGATTCCGCATCGCGGTGTACGGTCGCGAGCACGCTGGCGGCCTGTTCGCCGCCCATCACGCTGATCCGGCTGTTGGGCCAGCTGAACAGGAAGCGCGGCGAATAGGCGCGGCCGCACATCCCGTAATTGCCCGCGCCGAAGCTGCCGCCGATCAGTACCGTCAGCTTCGGCACGCTCGCGGTCGCGACCGCGGTGACGAGCTTGGCGCCGTGCTTGGCGATCCCCTCCGCCTCGTAACGACCACCGACCATGAAGCCCGAGATGTTCTGAAGGAACAGCAACGGAATCCGCCGCTGGCAGGCGAGTTCGATGAAATGCGCGCCCTTCTGCGCGCTTTCGCTGAATAGCACGCCGTTGTTGGCGAGGATCGCGACCGGCATGCCGTGGATGTGCGCGAAGCCGCACACCAGCGAGGTGCCGTAGAGCGCCTTGAACTCGTGGAGATCGGATCCGTCGACAATTCGCGCGATCACCTCGTGCACGTCGTACGGTGCGCGCACGTCGTCGGGGACGATGCCGTACAGCTCCGCCGCCGCGTATTTCGGCGCCCGTACCGGCTGGAGATTGACGTCGGGCGCGTGCTGCGGCTGCAGCGTCGCGACGATGTCGCGGACGATCGTCAGGGCGTGATCGTCATTCTCGGCGACATGATCGACCACTCCCGAACGCCGGCCATGCGTGTCCGCCCCGCCCAATTCCTCGGCCGATATCACCTCCCCCGTCGCCGCCTTCACCAGCGGCGGGCCGGCGAGGAAGATCGTGCCCTGACCGCGGACGATGATCGTCTCGTCGGACATCGCGGGAACATAGGCGCCGCCCGCGGTGCAGCTGCCCATCACGCACGCGATCTGGGGGATGCCGAGGCTGCTCATCTGCGCCTGGTTGAAGAAGATCCGGCCGAAATGATCGCGGTCGGGGAACACCTCCGCCTGGTGCGGCAGGTTGGCGCCGCCGCTGTCCACCAGGTAGATGCACGGGAGCCGGTTCTCCATCGCGATCTCCTGCGCGCGCAGGTGCTTCTTGACGGTGAGCGGGTAATAGGTGCCGCCCTTCACCGTCGCATCGTTGCAGACGATCATCACCTGGCGCCCGGATACCCGGCCGACCCCGGCGATCATGCCCGCGCCTGGCACCTCGTCGTCGTACAGCCCGTTGGCTGCGAGTTGCCCGATCTCAAGGAATCCGCTCCCCGGATCGAGCAGCCGCTCCACCCGGTCGCGGGGCAGCAGCTTGCCACGGTCGGTGTGCCGCGTGCGCGACTTCTCGTTACCGCCGAGCGCGAAGCGCGCGACGTCGGCGCGGAGCCGCTCGGCGAGCGCGCGATTGTGCGCGGCGTTGGCACGGAACGTGTCGCCGTCGATCGCGAGCGCGGTGGTGAGGACGGTCATCCATTCCTCCCCGACACGGGGAGGTGGCACGGCAAAGCCGTGACGGAGGGGGCTCTCCCCACACGCTGCGTTCGCGGAGAACCCCCTCCACCATCCGCTCCGCGAACGGTTCCCCTCCCCGTACCGGGGAGGAATAGCGCGGCGCTCACTGTGCCACCGTCGGCGCGGCGCCGATCAACTCGCGGCCAATTAGCATCCGGCGGATCTCGTTCGTCCCCGCGCCGATGTCGAGCAGCTTGGCGTCGCGCATGAAGCGTTCGACCGGCCAATCCTTCGTATAACCCGCGCCGCCCAGCGCCTGGATCGCCTCCAGCGAAACCTTCACCGCGCTCTCGCTCGCCAGCAGGATCGCGCCCGCGGCGTCGAACCGCGTGGTCTTGCCCGCATCGCAGCTCCGCGCGACCGCATAGACATAGGCGCGGGCGGAATTGAGCGCGACGTACATGTCCGCGACCTTCGCCTGCATCAGCTGGAACCCGCCGATCGGCTGCTCGAACTGCTTGCGCTCGCGGATATAGGGCAGGACCACGTCGAGGCAGGCCTGCATGATGCCGAGCTGGATGCCCGCGAGCACCGCGCGCTCGTAATCGAGCCCGCTCATCAGCACCCCGACGCCGCCATTGACCGGCCCCATCACCTGCGCGTCGGAGACATGGCAGTCGTCGAACACCAGTTCCGCTGTCGGGCTGCCGCGCATGCCCATCTTGTCGATCTTCTGCCCGATCGAGAACCCCGGCATGTTCTTCTCGATCAGGAAGGCGGTGATACCGCGGCTGCCCTCGCCGGTCTTCGCATAGACCACCAGCGTGTCGGCATAGGCGGCGTTGGTGATCCAGAACTTGGTGCCGTTGAGCACATAGCCGTCACCTGATGCATCGGCGCGCAGCTTCATCGACACCACGTCGGAGCCCGCGCCCGCTTCGGACATGGCGAGGCTGCCGACATGCTCGCCCGAGATCAGCTTGGGCAGGTATTTCGCCTTCTGCTCCGGGCTGGCCCAGCGCGCGATCTGGTTGACGCACAGATTGGAATGCGCGCCGTAGCTGAGGCCGACCGACGCCGACGCGCGGCTGACCTCCTCGATTGCGACGACATGATCGAGATAGCCGAGGCCGAGGCCGCCATATTCCTCGGGCACGGTGACGCCGTGCAGGCCGAGCGCGCCCATTTCGGGCCACAGCTCACGCGGAAACCAGTCGTCGGCGTCGATCCGGGTGGCGAGCGGCGCGATGCGATCGCGGGAGAAGCGATGTGTCGTTTCGCGGATCATGTCGGCGGTTTCGCCGAGCGCGAAATCCAAATCGGGCGACATCCTGTTCTCCATGCACATTATCGTCCGGCCTTGAGGTGCCGGTTTCAGCCGCGATAACCCTCGCCGCGACAAAAGGGAACGTCGCGGCATTGCTCGCACACGGAAGCCGTCTGGCTTGCACGTGCCGCACCGGCCCGACCGATCGCGCAACGGGACTCGGGTCGACGCCTATGACGCCGCCCGATAGGCCGCGACGATCTCGCGGGCCCGGGTGGCGACGTCGTCGGCGGAGAAACCGGGCTTGTAGAGCTCGCCGCCGATACCGAAGCCGGCCGCTCCCGCCGCCCGCCAGAGCGCGAGATCGGACGCGCCGACCCCGCCGACCGCGAGCAGCTTAGTGCCCGCGGGCAGCACCGCCGACAGCGCCTTTAGGTGATCGGGGCCATAGGTGGCGGCGGGGAAGAGTTTCAGATGGCGCGCACCCGCCGCAACCGCCTGGAACGCCTCGCTCGCGGTCGCGAAACCCGGCAGCACCACCATGCCGCGCGCCACAGCGTGCGCGATCACCGCAGGATCGGTGTTCGGCGTCACGATCAACGTGCCGCCCGCCTCGGCGACCTGATCGACCGCCGCGGGCGACAGCACCGTGCCGGCGCCGATCAGCGCCCGCCCGTCGCAGGCCTTGGCGAGGCGTGCGATGCTGTCGAAGGGGTCGGGCGAATTGAGCGGCACTTCGATCAGCCGAATCCCGGCATCGATCAGCGCATCGGCGATCGCGACCACCTCGTCGGGCTTCACCCCGCGCAGGATCGCGACCAGCGGCAGATCGGCAAGCAGCGTTTCGAGATCGGTCACGTCATTCTCCCAACAGGCCGGCAGCGGCAGCGAGCGCGCCGATCCCCGCGAGCGCGGCGGCATCGCCGTCGACCGATATGGCGTCGACGCCGGCATGCGCCAGTGCTGCGGCATAGCCTTTGCAGAGCACCGGCGCACCGACCACGATCACGGGCCCCGGCGCGGGCAGCAGATCGAGCATCCCGGCGACATCGGCGCCGATCGTGAGCCCCGACAGGAACGACAGCGCCTGATCCGCCGCCATGCCGTCGCGCAGGCGCCGGCTCCGCGCCTCGAACAGCAGATGCCCCAAGGCCGGGCGTCGCGGATCGAAGGCACGATCGAGGCCGAGCGCGAACGCGTCGTCGACTCCGGGCGTCGTTCCCGCGGTATCGCGGCCGAGCACGCTGTGATCGCGCAGGCAGGCGAACAATTCCCCGGTCAGCGTGGTGTGGAAACGCTCGACCCGCCCCGCGTCGACAAGCGCCCATTTGTTGTGGGTCCCCGGCAGGCAGAACAGGTGGCGCCCGACATCGCGATCGGGCGACAGCGCGACCGCACCGAGGATCTGGGTCTCCTCCCCGCGCATCACGTCGGGCGCGCCCAGCATGTTCTCGCATGCCAGCCCCGGCGCGATCGCGATCTGCCGGCCGTCGCTGTCGAAGCGGACGAGCGCGGCGGCAAGGCGATCGACGTCGACCGGGCAATCGAGGTACGGCGTCTCGACCCAGCCCAGCGTCGAACCGACCATGCCGCACAGGATGGCGGGGACCTTGCCGTGTTCGCCCCAGCCGGCGGTGGCGGCGGCGAAGGCGGCGGCGGGGTCCTGTGTCTGCGCCACGCCCAAGCCTTCGGCGCGATCGATAACCTCGCCGTCTCGGCAGAGCGCGAGGCGGAGCCGCGTCGTGCCCCAATCGCCCGCGATGAAGGTTCCGGTCATGGCGTGGTTCCTCGGCTTGATCCGGTGCCTCTTAGACGTGCGGGATCGGTCTGGTCTATCGGGCGTGTGAGCCGGGACTGCATACCAACCGTGTTCCTGCGAACGCAGGAACCCAGAGTTACAAGGGCGAACGCTGTTGGCCCTGGGCTCCTGCGTTCGCAGGAGCACACCCGTATTCGTTTACCCTTCCAGCGACCGTCCGGCGCGCCCCGCGAGATCGACCACGTAATGCCACGCGATCCGACCCGACCGGCTGCCCCGCCGCGTCGCCCATTCGATCGCCGCCCCGGGCTCGAAGCTCAGTCCGTGCCGCGCGGCATAGCCCGCGACGATCGCCAGATAGGCGTCCTGATCGAGCGCATGGAATCCGAGGCTGATCCCGAAGCGATCCGCGAGCGCGAGATGATCGTCAGTTGAGTCACGCGGATTGATCGCGCTCTGCTGTTCGGCGATGTCGCGCGGCACCAGATGCCGGCGATTGGCGGTCACCAGCAGCCGGACGTTGCCGGGTCGCGCCTCCGCGCCGCCCTCCAGCAACGACCGCAACCGGCGTGCATCGGCGGGCATGTCGAAGCCGAGATCGTCGATGAACAGCGCGAACGATCGCGGCACCGGCGCCAGCAGAGCGAACAGTCGCGGCAGGCTTTCGATCGTCGCCACCTCGATCAGCGCGAGCGCGTGGGTATCGGCCTGTACCGCCGCGACCGCGCTCTTGACCAATGCCGACTTGCCGGTGCCGCGTGCACCCCAGAGCAGCACGTCCTGCGCCGCCGCACCGCGCGCGAACCGGGCGAGGTTGTCCATCAGCGTCGCCTTCTGGCGATCGACGCCGATCAGCAGGTCCAGCGGCAGCGGCGCGAATCGATCGGCGACGCGCAGCGCGTCGTCGCGCCAGAGATAGCCCCGGTGTGCGTCCGGGGCTGCCGGCGCGGGCGGGGGTGGCGACAACCGCTCCAGCGCGGCGGCGATACGCTCCAGTGGATCCATCGCGCCGCCCTAGCGAGCGCGCGCGGCTCCGTCATCAGGCATGGAGATCGTAAGACTTGAGCAGATCGTACAGCGTCGGCCGGCTAATCCCGAGCAGCCGCGACGCGCCGGATATGTTGCCATCGGCGCGCGACAGCGCCTGCCGGATCGCGCGCCGGTCCGCCAGTTCGCGGACGTGGCGCAGGTTGAGCGGCACCGGCTCGGCGGCCTTGCCTTCCAGGTCGAGATCGGCGGCGGTGATCAGCTTGCCGTCCGCCATGATCACCGCGCGCTTGATGCGATTTTCGAGCTCGCGGACATTGCCCGGCCACGGCCATGCATCGATCGCGGCGCGCGCATCGGGGGCGAGCCCGGTCACCGCGACGTTCATCGACCTGGCGTAACGCGTGACGAAATGGCGCGCGAGCAGCCCGGCGTCGCCGGGCCGTTCGGCGAGCGACGGGATCGGCACCACGATCTCTGCGAGGCGATAGTAAAGGTCTTCGCGGAATCGCGCCTCGGCGACCATCGCGTCGATGTCCTGATGGGTCGCGCAGACGATCCGGGTGTCGACCGCGATCGGCGCTCGCCCGCCGATCCGCTCGATCACGCGTTCCTGAAGGAAGCGCAGGAGCTTGACCTGCAAGGGCAACGGCACATCGCCGATCTCGTCTAGGAACAGCGTGCCGCCCTGCGCCTGCTCGATCTTGCCGGGCGTGGTCTTCACCGCGCCGGTGAAGGCGCCCTTCTCGTGCCCGAACAACTCGCTTTCAAGCAGGGTGTCCGGGATCGCGGCGCAGTTGATCGCGACGAACGTACCGCGCGATCGGCGCGAGAGGTCGTGCAGGCCGCGCGCGAGCACTTCCTTGCCAGTTCCGCTCGCGCCGAGCAGCATCACCGACACGTCGGCAGGCGCCACGCGTTCGATCGTGCGCACCACTTTCGCCATCTCGGCGGAGGCGGAGATTAGCCCGGCGAGCCCGGTCTCGCTGGCGCGGGACGCCAGCCGCCGGTTTTCGCTTTCGAGCGCATGGACGTGGAACGCCCGCGCGACGATCAGCCCGAGCGCGTCGATGTCGATCGGCTTGGCGTAGAAATCCCAGGCGCCGTCGGCGATCGCCTTCAGTGCGGACTCACGCGCGCCATGGCCCGACGCGACGATCACCTTGGTGTCGGACTTGAGGCTGAGGATCTCGGCAAGCGTCGCGAAGCCTTCACTGACACCGTCGGGATCGGGCGGCAAACCTAGATCGAGGGTGACCACCGCGGGTTCGTGCGCGCGGATCGCCTCGATCGCCTCCCCGCGAGTTGCGGCGGTGACGATCTCATAGCCTTCATAGGCCCAGCGCAACTGGCGTTGCAGCGCGGCGTCGTCCTCGACGATCAGCAACACGGGTCTGGCAGTCATGCGGCGCTCTCCAAGGCGGCGGCGGCGGGCAACATCAGGCGGAAGCGGGTGCCCTCGCCCTCGCGGCTTTCCACCGCGATCGTGGCGCCCATCGCCTCGACCAGTTGACGCGCCTCGTACGCCCCGATCCCGAAGCCGCCGGGCTTCGACGACGCGAAGGGGCGAAACAATTGGTCGCGAACGAACGCGGGGCTCATGCCGCAGCCCCGGTCGACGATCTCGATCGAAATCTGCCCGCCCGCGGCCGCGATCTCGACGATCACCGTCGCATCGCCCGCGCTCGCCTCCACCGCGTTCTGGATCAAATGGCCGAGCACCTGCTCGAGCCGCCCCGGCTGGGCGAGCGCGACACCCGATCCTTGGATCTCGACCGCCAGTTGCACCTGGCGTCCCACCGCCGCCCGCATTGCGAGCGCGGCGACATCGACGGGCTGGACCGTTTCGGCGACCGGCTGGTGATGCTGCGACAGCCGCGCGAGCAGCGCATTCATGCGCGTCGCCGAATCCTGCAAGGTGGCGACCATATCGGAACGGAATTCGGGGTTGTCCGCATGCTTCTCGGCATTGCGCGCAACGAGGGTCAGGCCACTGACGAGGTTCTTGATGTCGTGGAGGATGAAGGCAAAGCGGCGGTTGAACTCGTCGAACCGTGCCGCATCGGCGAGCTTGGCGTGCGCCCGGTCCTCGGCGAGATAGCTCGCGGCCTGGCGCCCGGCGACGCGTAACAAGTCGAGATCCTCCCAGTCGAGCGCCCGGTCGACCGGCGGTCGGGCGAGCAGGATCGCACCGACCAGGCTGGTGCCGTGCAACAGCGGCACGATCGCCCAGGCGTCCGCGCGCTCGCGGATCCAGTCGGGCACTATCGCGGCCTCCTGGCCATCGGTGGCCATCCGGACCGCATCGAGTTCGACGATCCGGGCGGTAGCGGCGAGATGGCGGGCGAGCCGATCGTCGCGATCCGTCGGCGGGCGTCCTTCCCATCGCCACGCTGCGCCTGCCTCCAGCGCACCACCCGCAGCGACGAGCAGCAGCCCGGCAGGCGAATCGGTGAGGTCGGCGACCGCCTTCACGATCCGCTCGGCCAGCGGCGCCGCGTCCCCGCCAGGCGTTCCGAGTGTTTCGGTGAAGCGCTGCCACTCGGCGCGGTAATCATAGCGGTGACGGAAGAGATGCTTGGCGACCTTCACCTTGGTCCACGCCCGCAGCCAAGGCGTCGAGACCAAGGTCAGGAGCATTGCGGTCGTGCCGAACACCGCGGCGGCCTGGAGAATACGGCCATAGGAGCCGCCCAGCCGGTCCGCGATGCTGATCAGCAGCAGCGTCAGCAATGCGTAGAGCGCCACGCCGATGACGGAGAGTGACCGCAGCGCGACGGTGCGCGACACGGTGAGCGACCAGTCGCCGCCGCGATGCGCGGCGAGCGCGAACACCAGCGCGACGCCCGCCATCCCGAAGCCACGACAGGCGATCAGCGGGGCGAGCCACGTTCCGCCCGCATAGCTCGACGCGAACACCCCCGCATCGAGCGTCCACATCGCGGCGAGTGCGACGACGGTCGGCCGGATCCAGCCTCGTGCGGCAGGGCCGGCGATGCCGTGAAGGTGACGGACCAGCAGCAGTGCGGCCACCGCGCCCATCATCCTTAGCCCGAGCCTGGTTTCGGTCAGCGCGCTCACCGTCGCGTTGTCGAGCGGTCTGGTCTCGATAACGGCCACGCCCGCCGCGCCGATCGCAAGCAGGATCGCCATCACATACACCGCGAACACCGACCCCTCCCCGGCACGCGCAGGCCGATCGGCGCGGCGGACCAGCGCGAGCATGAAGGCGAGCCAGGCGATGTTGCGGATGCTGGCGCTCACCCGTGTCGCCACATCGTGCGCATCGATCCCCGCGACCGCCAGCGCCCACAAGGCGGAGGCGGTGAGAGCGATCACGAAGGTCTTCTGCGGCCAGCCACGTTGCGGATTGCGCAACTGCCCGACCGCAAGCAGCCCGAACAGCAGCGCCGCCAGGGCGTGGCCCCAGACGGTCAGCGTCGCGATCACCGGGCCCCCGCCGGCCACAGCACGACCCTGAGCGTCTGCAACAGGATCAGCATGTCGAGAAAAGGCGAGTAGTTCTTGGCGTAGTAGAGATCGTATTCCAGCTTGTTTCGAGCATCGTCGATCGACGCGCCATAGGGATAGTTGATCTGCGCCCAGCCGGTGATCCCGGGCTTCACCATGTGCCGCTCGGCATAATAGGGCAGATGCTGTTCGAGTTCGTCGACAAATTGCGGACGTTCGGGGCGCGGGCCAACGAAGCTCATCTCACCCTTCAGCACGGTCCAGGTCTGCGGCAGTTCATCGATCCGCACCTTCCTGATGAAGCGACCGATTCGCGTGATCCGCGGATCGTCACGCTCCGCCCACACCGCCTTGCCGGCGACTTCCGCATCCTGCCGCATCGACCGCAGCTTCAAGATGTCGAAGCTCTCATTATAGAGCCCGACGCGACGCTGGCGGTAGAAGGCAGGCCCTTTCGATTCCATCTTGATGGCGATCGCGGTGGCGACGATCAACGGCAGCGTCAGCAGCAGCAGCAGCAGGCTGGCGACGATGTCGAACGCGCGCTTGAACATCGCCGACAGCATCAGCCCCGATGAAAATCCGTCGGAGAAGATCAGCCAGGATGGATTGACGCTGTTGAGGTCAATCCGCCCGGTCTGGCGTTCCAGGAACGTCGAGATCTCGCTGACGGTCACGCCGGTGGTCTTGACCCGGAGCAGATCGGTCAACGGCAGCGCGTTCCGCCTCTCCTCCAGCGCCAACACCACTTCGCTGGCGCCGAGATCGACGATGTGTGCGGCGAGATTGGAGATAGCGTCGCGCGGCACCGCGCCGGGCACGACGGGCACGCCGGCCGACATCGCGACGAAACCTGCAGCGACGAAGTTGATCCCGGGCTGCTGCGACAATTCGCGGATGCGTTCGGCGCGCACGCCGGCACCCAGCACGAGCACCCGGCGCTTGAACATCTCGCCGCCGAGCACGCGGCCGAGCAGCGCGCGGATCACGACAAGGAAAACCGTCGCGATGAGCATCGAATAGAACAGGTTTGATCGCCAGAACGTCAGCGACGGCACGAAGAAGAAGATCAGCGACAACAGGACCACGCCGAGCGAGATCGCCACGACAAGGCGCGCCGCGGCGAACCGCAGCGACAGGAACGATCCGACGCCATAGGCACCGACGGCGACCAGCGCGATCTGGAGCGATGCCGCGAACGACAGCAACTGTGGGATGCGCGTGTAGATCGGCCGCACCGCCATGCCGATCTGGCTGGCGCGGAATACCCAGCCAATCTCGGCAGCGGCCATCAGCAGCATGCCGTCGACGAGGCCAAGCAGCAACACCGCGTGCGGCACGTAATGCTTGAACAGGCGGATCATGCCGTGGGTGCGCTCCATCAACGGGTTGTAAAGGAACCCGACGGACCATTTCGCAGCAAAAGCCGAAGAAACATTGAACGCTTCATTACGGGGCGAACTCGGGCGTTTCGCCGACCCGCTCGAGCCGCTAGAGGCAAGGCCAAGCGGAGGAAGCATGCGCAATACCAAGATCGTCCCGGTCATCCTTTCTGGCGGAT
>NZ_CAXTEM010000018.1:0-50920 GCF_964243315.1 uncultured Sphingomonas sp.
TGCGCTTCTTCATGGCGGCGATGGAGAGCCAGGGCCGCGACATCAAGATGGATGAGAAGCGGGTCGAAGGGTATCGCAACTTCGCGACCAAGCTGTGGAACGCGGCGCGCTTCTGCCAGGCGAACGGAATCGTCGCATCGACGACGCTCGACGCGCCGCTGACGACGCGCGCGGTCGACAAGTGGATCGTCGCGGAGACGATCAAGACCGTGCAGGCGGTCGATCTGGCGCTCGCCGACTACCGCTTCGACGGTGCGGCGAACGCGCTCTACCAGTTCGTGTGGAGCCGGTTCTGCGACTGGTATCTGGAGCTGATCAAGCCCGCGCCGGTGCGCGTCGAGGGCGCCGAAGACGTGCGCGGCGAGATCGATGCCGAGAGTAAGCTGGTCGCGGGCTGGGTGCTCGACCAGATCCTCGTGATGCTCCACCCGTTCATGCCGTTCATCACCGAGGAACTTTGGCACGCGATGGGCCCGCGCGCGCACGACCTCATCGTCGCGGCATGGCCGATGGCCGACGCACGGTCGATCGATCCGGCCGCGGAGGAGGAGATCGACTGGCTGATCCGGCTGGTCAGCGAGATCCGCACCGCGCGTACCGAACTCAACGTTCCGCCGGGTGCGCGGCTGCCGCTGCACGTCCGCGACGCGAGCGCGGAAACGGCAGCGCGGCTCGACCGGCAGGCGGTGGCGTTGGCGCGACTGGCGCGGATCGAGCGCGCCGAGGGCGACGCTGGTGGCGGCGCGGCGCAGGTCGTCGTTGACGAGGCGACCTTCATCCTGCCGCTCGCCGGCGTCATCGACCTGGAGGCCGAACGCGCACGGCTGGCGAAGGCGATCGCCGCGGCAGAGAAGGAGCGCGATGCGCTGGCCGGACGGCTGGGCAATGCGAGCTTCGTCGAACGCGCCAAACCCGAGGCGGTGGAGAAGGCCAAGGCGGATCACCTCGACAAGATGGCGGAGGCGGCGCGGTTGCACGCGGCCTTGGGGCGGCTGGGGTAAGCCTGCTGCGCGCGCTGCGCACAGTCAGGTGCTCTCCAATTCCGTTATCCTCGCGCAGGCGGGGATGACGGGATTGGTAGCCAAACGATCACTCCGCCTGATCCTCCTCCTCCGGCACCGGCGCCATCACCTCGATGATCCCCGCCGCAATCTTCGCGGTAACCGGGGTATGCGCCAGCACCTCGCCGTCGATCGAGATCGGCAGCGGCGGTTCGGTGCGGATCTTCAGGCTCTTGCCGTGGAAGTTGCGGACTTCCTCGTGCCGCGATTCGTGGCGCAGGAAGCTGGCGGCCCAGTTCTTCACCAGCCGGCGCTTCACATGACCGCCGACCGCCTGCACCACGATCTCGCCCGAATCGACCGCGGCGTCGTCGACCAGCTCGGTGCCGCCGTGATAGGGCCCGTTCGAGATCCGCACCTCGACCACGCGTAGCCGGACCTCGTCCTCGCCCTCGCCGACGATCAGCGTGAACGGCTTGAATCGGGTGAACTGATACGCGGCCCAGCCGAGATAGCCGATGCGGCCAAGCACCTTCTTGAGGCCGTGAGGCACCGTCTCAGCAATCTGCGGGCTGATGCCCATCGCCGCGCAATTCGCGAAATAATCGCCGTCGATCATACCGAGGTCGATCCGCCGCGGTGCACCGGTGCGGATCACCTCGACGGCGCCGGCGATGTCGATCGGGATGCCCAGCGTCCGGGCGAAGCTGTTGGCGGTGCCGAGCGGCAGCACCCCGAGGATGACGTTGTGACCGACCATCAAATCCACAAGCCCGCTGACCGTACCGTCGCCACCACCGAGGATCAGCAGGTCGGGCTTCTTCGCCAGCGCCTTGCGAACGGTGCTCTCCAGGTCCTTCGGGTCCTCCACCGCGTGCGCGTCGACCGGATAGGGCAACCCGTCCATCGCCGCGCAGGCGCGCTTGAAGAGGTGCTGACCCTTGCGGGACTTGGCGTTCACCACGAGCGCGGCGGACTTGATGGGTCGGTTCATGATCGATCCCTAGCGCTTGCGCCGGGCTTGCGCATCCCGCAAAGCCGCGGGCATGTCAGCCGCCTATCCAGCGCTTCGCCTTCGCCGTACCCGCGCGAGCGGATGGAGCCGCCGGCTCCACGCCGAAACCTCGCTCACCGCCGCCGATCTGATCTGGCCGCTGTTCGTCAGCGCCGGGACCGGCGTGGAGGAGCCGATCGCCAGCCTGCCCGGCGTTTCGCGCTGGTCGGTCGACGGCATCGTCGCGCGCGGACGCGAGGCGCAAGCGCTCGGCATCCCGTGCCTCGCGCTGTTCCCTAACACGCCGCCTAGCCTGCGCAGCGATGACGGCGCCGAGGCGCTGAATCCCGACAATCTGATGTGCCAGGCGATTCGCGCGTTGAAGGACGCCGTGCCCGACATCGGCGTGCTGACCGACGTCGCGCTCGACCCCTATACCAGCCACGGCCATGACGGGCTGGTCGACGCGGCGGGCTATGTCGTCAACGACAGCACTGCTGCGAAGCTCGTCGAACAGGCGCTCAACCAGGCGCGGGCAGGGGCAGACATCATCGCGCCGAGCGACATGATGGACGGCCGCATCGGCATGATCCGCGGTGCTCTGGAAGCCGACGGCGCGCACAACGTCCAGATCATGTCCTATGCCGCGAAATACGCGAGCGGCTTCTACGGTCCGTTCCGCGACGCGGTCGGCAGCCGTGGTTTGCTGAAGGGCGACAAGAAGACTTACCAGATGGACCCCGCCAACGCCGAGGAAGCGCTTCGCGAGGTCGCTCTCGATCTCGCCGAAGGTGCCGATACCGTGATGGTGAAGCCGGGCTTGCCGTATCTCGACATCATCTGCCGCGTGAAGGATCGGTTCCAAGTGCCGGTATTCGCGTACCAAGTGTCGGGCGAGTATGCGATGATCGAGGCGTCGGTCGCGGCCGGAGCCGGCGACCGCGACGCGCTCGTCCTCGAAACGCTGATGGCGTTCAAGCGCGCCGGCTGTTCGGGCGTGCTGACCTACCACGCCGCCCATGCGGCGCGGTTGCTGAACGGATGATCCGGCTGGCACGCCACTCCGGCGTCCGTCCCGCAGCAGTCGGTGACTGCATCTCGTGAGTGGAACGTCGGCTTCCGGCAACATGCGGCGGCCGCTGTTCGTCGCGACGATCGCGGCGGGATCGTTCCTGTTGTTCTTGGTCCAGCCGCTGGTCGCACGGATGGCGTTGCCGCGGCTGGGCGGAGCACCGGCGGTGTGGAACTCGGCGATGCTGGTCTACCAGCTGCTGTTGCTGGCCGGCTATGCCTATGCGCATTGGCTCGGCCGGCTCGCGCCGCGCGCGCAGGCGGGGGTGCATCTCGGGGTGCTCGCGATCGGTGCCTTGTGGCTGCCGATCGGGCTGATCGCGAGCGACATGCCGGACGGCATCACGCCCGCTTTGTGGGTGCCGTGGCTGCTCGGCCTATCGATCGGGCCGTTGTTCTTCGCGGTGTCGGCGCAGGCACCCTTGCTCCAGCGCTGGTTCAGCGTCGCAAGCGCGGGCAGCGATCCCTATGCGCTCTATGCCGCGTCGAACCTCGGCAGCTTCGCGGGGCTGATCGCCTATCCGTTGCTGGTCGAGCCGATGATGGCGCTGAAGGCGCAGAGCCTGTTGTGGACCGGCGGCTATGCGCTGCTGATCCTGCTCGTCCTGGCCTGTGCCGCGCGGCTGCCGCGGGCGGCGGTGGCGGCGCGGATCTTGCCGCCGGTCAGCCCGCGGCCTGCGTTGCGCCGCGTGCTGCACTGGATCGCACTGGCGCTGGTGCCGTCGGCGCTGATGTTGGCGACCTCGACCTACATCACCACCGACATCGTTGCGATGCCGCTGCTCTGGGTGCTGCCGCTGGGCCTGTACCTGCTGAGCTTCACCATCGCCTTCGCCGCGAACCGCGACGTTGCCGATCTGCTGACGCGGATCGCGCCCATCACGATACTGCTGTTCGGCGGGATCATGATCGGCGGCGTTCAGCAGCGACCGTTGTTCAACGTGGCGATCGCGCTGGCGCTGCTGTTCATGGCGTCGGTCGCGCTGCACACCGCGATGTACCGGCTGCGACCGGAGCCCGACCGGCTCACCGGCTTCTATCTGGCGATGTCGGTCGGTGGGGCGCTGGGGGGTGCGTTCGCGGGGCTGATCGCCCCGGTGGTGTTCGACTGGACCTACGAATACCCGCTGATGATCCTCGCCGCGGGGTTGCTGGTGCCGCAGGTGTATCTGACCGCTGGGCTGCGCAACATCTGGTTCGATCCCGCGCGACGCCGGGCAGCCTATGCGACCGTCATCATCGCATTGGTCGCGCTGTTCGCGCTGACCTTCAAGGGCCCGCAGGACCTGTTCGGGCCGGGACACCAGGGCGTCGCCTTCATCGTCATTGCCGCGATCGGGGTCGCCGCGATCGGCGCGCGGCCCGCCTACGCGCTGATCCTCGCATCGGCGCTGATGATGTTCGGCGGCTATCGCTCGCTCGAGCTGTCGTTGACGCGCGATGCGCGGATCCGCAGCTATTTCGGGGTCTATACCGTCCGGAAGGAGCCGCGGATCAGCGAGCTCGATCACGGATCGACGGTGCACGGCATCCAGCTGACCGGGTCGCCCGAACGCGAGCGCATGCCGACGACCTATTATGTTCGCGAATCGGGCGTCGGCCAGGCGATGGAGGCGCTGCCCGCCTTCTACGGGCCGCATGCGCGGGTCGGCGTGGTTGGGCTCGGGACCGGAACGCTCGCCTGTTATGCGCGGCCCGGCCAGCGATGGCGTTTCTACGAGATCGATCCCGCGGTGGTGCGGATCGCGCGCGACAGCGGCCAGTTCAGCTACCTTGCGCGGTGCTTGCCGAACCCCGTGATCCGCGTCGGCGATGCGCGGATCAGTCTGGCGCGCGAGGCGCCCGCGAGCCTCGACCTGCTCGCGCTCGACGCCTTCTCGTCCGACGCCATCCCGATGCACCTGATGACCCGCGAGGCGTTCGCGACCTACGCGCGTGTCATCTCGCGCGACGGGCTGTTGCTGGTGCACATCTCCAATCGCTTTCTCGATCTGGAGCCCGTCGTCGCCGCGATCGCGGCAGAGGACGGGTGGCACGCGGCCCAGCTCTATTTTCAACCCGGTCCGCTGCAGGGCACCGCCTCGGCGAGCCAATGGATTGCGTTGTCGCGCAACCCGCGCGCGATCGCCGCCTTGCACGCGCTCGACGCCGATTGGGCACCGCTGACGACGCGTCGGGGTTTCTCGGCATGGACCGACGATTATTCGACCATCCTGCCGCTGCTGAAGTGGAAGCTCTAAGCGGCGGGCAGCGACGCCTGGATCGTGCCGATGACAGTCGCTTGCCGATCCGCCTCGGCCTGCGCGCGCTCGCGTAGCGCGGCGAGTGTGGGATAGTCGGGGGCGAGTTGCGCCGCGCGCGCCGTCGCGATCTCGTCGAGGTCGGTGACGATCGCGGATGCCTGCGCGCGCCAATCGTCGAGTCCGGCGAGGGCTGCCTGCGCATCGAGCCACGCTTCGCTGCCGACCGCCTGTCCTTTTGCGCGTCGTGCCGCTGCCTGCGCCTTGGCGGCGTCGTTCCCGAAGCCGCTGGTCACCGCCGTTAGCCGGACTTCGATCGCAGCGACCGAGGCATCGAGCGCCGGATCGGCGACTACCGCTGCCGGCGCGGGTGCGGCCGGTTCGGCGAAACCCAATTTCTCGATCGGGCGCGGCGCTAGCGAGGGAAAGCCGCTGGTATCGCGGGTGCATCCGGAGAGCAGGACCGCCGTGACGGCGAGCAGGAAAGCGGAACGGATCATCGCCACCGACTACGCCCGCATAATATGTCGCGCAACGCACTTGCGCGATCCAGAAGTGCCTTCTAATAGCCCCCCTCCAACAGGCGCCCGTAGCTCAGCTGGATAGAGCATCAGACTACGAATCTGAGGGTCGGACGTTCGAATCGTTCCGGGCGCACCATTTTTCCCCGAGGTTGGCGGGGATCGAGCCAAGTTTGAGATCGAGCACGCAGTGTGAGGCTAAGGGTCTCGCGCTGGTTTGCGCGCCCCCGATCTATTGCGGAGGCTGGCCATTGGAGGCCATCACGCCACCGTCGACCGGCAGGTTGACGCCCGTGATCATGCGGGCATCGTCGCTGGCGAGGAAGGCGATCACCGCGGCGATGTCTTCGGGCCGCGCCGGCGTGCCCAGCGGCATCCGCTCCCGGAACTTGGCCATGAGATCGGGATCGGCTTGCATGTCCTTGGTCATGCCGCTGTCGGTGAAGCTGGGATTGACCGCGTTGACGCGTACGCCATCCTTGGCCGCGTCGAGCGCCATCGCCCGCACCATGTTGGTCACCGCGCCCTTGGAGGTGTTGTAGGCGAACATCTCCCAGTCGCCGCCCAGCCCCGACACCGACGACGTCATGACGACGGAGCCGCGGGTCTTCACCAGCTCGGGCATCGCGGCCTTCGCCATGTGGAAATATCCGCCGACGTTGACCGCGAGGACGCGAGCGAAGTCTTCTTCGTCGGTGTGGAGGATGTCGCCCTGGCTCGCGATGCCGGCGTTGTTGACGAGGATGTCGAGCTGCCCGAACCGGTCGACGGCGGCCCCAACTGCCGCGGCGGCGGTGTCCTTCGCCGCAGTGTCGCCCGCGTGGATCAGCAAACGCTCGTCCGGGAGCTCGGCCGATGCGGTTTGGAGCTCTGCCCGGTCGAGGTCGACGACCGCGACGTTCGCTCCCTCGTCGGCGAAGCGTCGTGCGGTCGCGCGGCCGATGCCGGACGCCGCGCCGGTGACGAGTACCGTCTTTCCCGTGAAGCGGTTCATTCGATGTTCCTCGATTGTAACGAGAAAACAACGGCGTACAGGCCGTCCGGTTGCATGCTGCATCGAACGACTTGCAATCCGGCGCCTGCTGGCGGACGGCCGGCTCGTCGCTGCGTAGAGGATGGACCTGCCGATGATGCTGCCGATCGCCGATCCGGACGCGCCGCCCGCCGCGCCTACGCCCTGGTATCGGCACCTCTATCTGCAGGTGCTGGTCGCGATCGTGGCGGGTGTGTTGCTCGGTCACTTCAACCCCGGCGCGGGAGAGGCGATGAAGCCGATCGGCGATGCCTTCATCAAGCTCGTGAAGATGATCATCGCACCGGTGATCTTCTTGACGATCGTCACCGGGATCGCCGGCATGCGCGATCTCGCCTCGGTCGGACGCGTCGCCGGCAAGGCCTTTGCCTACTTCCTGTTCTTTTCCACCTTGGCGCTGTTCGTCGGAATGGCGGTCGCGAACATCGTCCGCCCGGGCGCCGGCCTGAACATCGACCCCGCAACGCTCGATGCATCCAAGGTGTCGGATTATGCCGCCAAGGCACATGAGAGCACGCTGACCGGCTTCCTTACCGGGATCATCCCCGACACGTTCCTGTCGTCGCTGACCCAGGGCAACATCCTGCAGGTCCTGTTCGTGTCGATCCTGTTCGGGGTGTCGCTGGCGTTGATCGGCGATCGCGGCGCACGGGTACTCGAATTGCTGGAGGACGCTTCGATCGTCTTCTTCAAGCTCGTGTCGATCGTGATGAAGGCGGCACCCCTCGGCGCGTTCGGCGCGATGGCGTTCACGATCGGCAAATACGGTGTCGGCACGCTCGCCAATCTCGCCGCGCTGGTCGGTACCTTCTACCTGACATCCTTCCTGTTCGTCGCGGTGGTGCTCGGCGCGGTTGCGCGGCTGGCGGGGTTCTCGATTTTCCGGCTGATCGCCTATCTAAAGGCCGAGCTGCTGCTGGTGCTCGGCACATCCTCGTCCGAAAGCGCCTTGCCGTCGCTGATCGAGAAGATGGAGGCTGCGGGCTGTCCCAAGTCGATCGTCGGCCTGGTCGTGCCGACCGGCTATTCATTCAACCTCGACGGCACCAACATCTACATGACGCTCGCCGCGCTGTTCATCGCGCAGGCGACGGGCGTGCATTTGAGCTTCGGCGAACAGATGCTGCTGCTCAGCGTCGCGATGCTGAGCTCGAAGGGCGCGGCCGGGGTGACGGGAGCGGGGTTCATCACGCTGGCGGCGACGCTGTCGATCGTGCCGTCGGTGCCGGTCGCGGGCATGGCGCTGATCCTGGGGGTCGACCGTTTCATGTCCGAATGTCGCAGCCTGACCAACTTCATCGGCAATGCGGTGGCGACGGTGGTGGTGTCGCGGTGGGAAGGCACGCTCGACGCAGAGCGGCTCGACGCCGCGCTACGGGGCGGAAAAGCCGTCAGCGGGTGACGATGTGCTTCCGCATTGGGGCGAGCTTGGCGAGAAACGCGTTCTGGCGCGCGAACGCCACGCCTTCGCGCCGCATCGCCGCCTGGAGGTTCTCGACCAGCGCGTTCATGTCGTTGGCCTGTATCCCCATGTCCTTGTGCGCGCTGTCCATGTCGCGACCGGTATAGGTGCAGCCGGCGCCGAGCAGGTAGCAGAACTGCTCCTTCAGCACGCGGCGTAGCCGGACGAGATCCTGGCCCTTGAAGATGTCGCTGATCCGCGGGTCGGCCTGATTGGTGGCGACGAGGTCGTCGACGATCCGCCCGATCCCAGCCTGGCCATGGAACGCCGCCGCCATGCCGTCGCCGGCGAAGGCGTGGGCACCGGCATTGGCATCCGACACGGCATAGGGCGCCACCGGTTCTTCGGCCGTGACGGGCGCGGCTTGGACCAGTAACAGCAACAAGGGAGCGATCGGCATCTTGAGATCCTAGAAGGCGGCCTGGAGCGAGAAGAAGGCGCCGCGCTGGCGCTTGGCGGTCGCGATCGCGCCGAGGTCGACATAGGCGGCGGTCGCGGTCAGGTGGCGATCGATCGCATAGGCGACGAAGACGGTCTTCCAGTCGTTCTCGCGCGCGAAGCCGAGATTGTCGGACTTCGAGCGATATTCCACGCCGGCCACGAGCTTGCGTGAGAACTGGTAGCCGATCGAGGTCTCGACCTGCGGGGTGCGCTTGGCGCCACGATCGCCGCCGAAGCCGAGCAGGCCGTTCTGGTTGGCCTTGGTATAGCGTAGCGCCGCGCCAACGATCACGCTCTGGCGCAACAGCAGCTTGGTCGCGGCGACATAGACGTCGACGCCCTTGGCGCTGCGTCCGCCCACCGCGGCGACGACCGGCGCGTCGCGGTTGCGCTTGACCTGCACCCCGATCGCGACCTGCGGCATATATGGGCTGCCATAGACCGCATCGCCGGCGAGCTTCAGCTTCGCGCCGAACACGTCCTGATCGAGCGTGTAGCCGCGACCGATGCCGAGCCGGGCGCCGACAGCGCGGGTGTCGAGCCGCTGCCGGACGTAGCTGAGCTCGAGCCGGTCGCGCACGCCGATCGCGGCGCCGTAGCTGCGCCAGCCATAGTCGGGGAGCGCGATCGCGGTGACGTGCGCCGATCCACCGACGCCGTCCGCGCTCTCGTTGCCCGCAATCAGCGCCCAGGTCGCGATCCCGCCGCCCGAACTCCCCTCGATCGTGGCGACGCCGTTGGTGAGCAACAGCTTGCCCCCGGCGCGCGCATCGCCGGCCAGGGCGGGCGCGGCCATCGTCAGCATCATCAGGAACAGCGCGATCAGGCGCATCGACCAACTCTTCGACATCGCCGCCAGCGGTAGCGCCGAAGGGTTAAGGCGAGGTTTTCCAGTGCCATGATCCACGGCCGTGCACCGCGTCTTCACCGATCAGAAAGACTAGTGGGGTAGGGGCGGCGGCATGTCGTTCCGCTTCGTCACCGCCCTGTTCCTGCTGGTCCAAGCCGCCGCAAGCCACGCCGCCACCGTGTCGATCGAGGTACGCGCGATCGGCGGACGGCCATTGCCCGGCGCGGTCGTCACCATCGACAGTGCACGCCCGGTGCCGGTGACGCTATCGCCGCGGGTCACCTACCAGATCGAACAACGCGACATCGCGTTCCAGCCGAGCATCCTGATCGTGCCCGTCGGCGCCACCGTCGCCTTTCCGAACCGCGACAAGGTACGCCACCACGTTTATTCCTTTTCCAAGCCGAAGCGGATCGACCTCAAGCTCTACGGCCGCGAAGACACCAGGAGCGTGACCTTCGACAAGCCCGGCGTGGTCGCGCTCGGCTGCAACATTCACGACGCGATGAGCGGGTTCGTCTACGTCACCGCGACCCCCTTCGCGGCGCTGACCGACGCGGCGGGCAAGGTGACGATCGCCAATGTGCCGGCCGGCGGCGCGCGGGTCACCGTATGGCATCCGTCGATCCGCTCGCCCGGAGGCAGCGCCGCGCAGCCGATCACGGTAGGCGCTGCGGGCTTCGCCACCGTGTTCGCCCTGCACCGCTGATGCGTGTCCGCGCGGTGGCGTTCCGGCATCTGCGGACCAAGCTGGCGGTGCTCTATGCGGCGCTGTTCGCGGTCGCGCTCGTCGTGCTCGCGATCGTCGCGCAGGTGATGATCCGTACCTATGCTGCAGACGCGGTCCGTGCCGAGCTGGCGACGAGCGGTAGCGTCTATGATCGGCTATGGGCGCTGAAGGCGCAGTCGCTCACCGGCTCCGCCGATGTGCTCGCGCATGATTTCGGCTTCCGCGCCGCGGTCGCCAGCGGGGACGAGCCGACGATCGCCTCGGCGCTCGCCAACATCCGCGATCGCGCCGGCGTCGCCGCGGCTTATGTGGTTACCGACGATGGCGATGTCGTCGGCGCGCACGGCCCGCTTGCCACGGCGGCCACTCGGTTCGCGGCGATCGAGGAGCGTCACGATGTCGTCGTCGTGGTCCGCGATCGGGTGTACCGGCTGGTACGCTCGCCGATCCTCGCGCCGATGCAGGTCGGCTGGGTGGTGCTGGCGATCCGCGTGGACGCCGCCGAAATGCGCGCGCTGGAGCGGCTGTCCTCGATCCCGCTGATCGCGACCGTAATGTACGATCGCGGCGGCGGACGCTGGGCGTCGAGCGACGGATCGATCGCGCCGGATCGGTCGATCGATGCACTGGTCCACCAGTCGCGCGCCGGTCGCCCGCTGGAGACGCTCGATCTGCCCGAGGGCAGGGCGTTCGCGCTCGTCAAGCCGCTCGTCGGGATCGAAGCGACCCCGCATGCCGCGATCCTGATCCGCTACCCTTACGACGCTGCGCTCGCGCCGTTCCTGCCGCTCCAGCTCGGCATCGGCGGCGCCGGGCTGCTCGGGCTCGCGCTCGTGATCCTCGGCAGTCGCCGCCTTGCCGCGGGCATCGCGCGGCCGATCGCGGCGCTCGATGCTGCCGCTCGGTCGCTTGAGGAGGGCAGCCGCGCGACCGCGATGGTGGAGGGCGACGACGAGATCGGGCGGTTGGCCGCGAGCTTCAACCGGATGTCCGCCGGGATCGTCGAGCGCGAGCACCGGATCACCCACCTCGCATTTCACGACGTGCTCACCGGGCTGCCGAACCGCGCATTCTTCCGCCAAGCGCTGGATCAGGCGATCGCGGGCGTGTTGCGATCGGACGGCGCGGTGGCGGTGCTGTGCCTCGACGTCGATCGCTTCAAGGTGATCAACGACACCCTCGGCCACCCGGTCGGGGACACGCTGCTCGTCGGGGTCGGAAAGATCCTGTCGCGGCTCGCCCCGGATGCGCTCGTCTCACGGCTCGGCGGCGACGAATTCGCGATCATCCTCTCCGGGCGCTTCGACGCCGATCGCCCACGCGCGTTGGCGCAGGCGATCTTCGACGCGATGCGCGATCCGGTCCTTGCCGGGGAGCATCACGTCGTCACCACGGTGAGCATCGGCATCGCGATCGGCGTGATCGACGGGGACACCGCCGACCAGCTCCTCAAGAACGCCGACCTCGCCCTGTACCGCGCCAAGCAGGACGGGCGCGGCGTGTTCCGCTTCTTCGAACCCGCACTCGACGCCGCCGCCCGCAAGCGTCGCCAGGTCGAGCTCGATCTGCGCGAGGCGATCCGTTGCGGCCAGTTCGTGCTCAACTTCCAGCCGGTGTTCGACCTTAAGGCGGATCGCATCGGCGGCTTCGAAGCGCTGATGCGGTGGGAACACCCGACCCGCGGACTGGTGCAGCCGGACGAGTTCATCTCGATCGCCGAAGAGACCGGGTTGATCATCGCGATGGGCGAATGGGCGCTGCACGAGGCATGCCGGCAGGCGTCGCAATGGCCCGAGCACATCCGCGTCGCGGTCAACGTCTCGCCGCTGCAGTTCCGCAATTCGGGGTTCCAGGCGATCGTGCTACAGGCACTCGCGCGCAGCGGCCTCAGCGCCGGGCGGCTCGAGATCGAGATCACCGAGTCGGTCTTCCTGGAGGGGGAGGGGCCGGTGGTCGATCTGCTCCACAGGCTGCGCGCGATGGGGATCCGAGTCGCGCTCGACGATTTTGGCACGGGCTATTCGTCGCTCAGCTATCTGCGCAGCTTCCCGTTCGACAAGATCAAGATCGACCGCTCGTTCATCAGCGCGATCAACGACGATCCGAGCGCGGCCGCGATCGTCCGGGCAATCGTCGACCTCGCCAACGCGCTGCACATGGAGACCACCGCGGAGGGGGTCGAGGACACCGCACAACTCGACTGCTTGCGCGGCGAGGGCTGCGGGAACATCCAGGGCTATCTGTTCAGCCGCCCGATCGACGGCAGCCGCATCGCGGCGATGCTGGCGATGGAGTCCGCGATCGCGGCTTGAGGGGCCTCTCCCCTCTCCCCCTCATCCCGGCGAATGCCGAGACCCATGGTAGCGGGGATTTCGGAGGTTGTGCGCGAACGCTCGCTCCACGCGTCCGTGAGTCCCGGCGTTCGCCGGGATGACGGAACGGTGGGAAAGGTTCGCGAGGACCGCACAGCCATTCACGGACACTCATGCACCTCTTCAACTTATCTGCCGCTTCTCCAACTTCCGCGCCAACGTCCGCCGGTGCATGCCGAGCCGCCGCGCCGTCTCCGAGACGTTGAAGCCGGTCTCCGCCAGCGTTTCGTTGATGCGTTCCCATTCCATTGTCTTGATCGACGTTTGGCGTCCCTCGATCGGGACGTCCGCATCGCCGTCGGTCATGCCGAAGGCCCGTTCGATGTCGTCGGTGTTGGCGGGCTTGGCGAGGTAGGAGGTCGCGCCCAGCTTGATCGCCTGCACCGCGGTCGTGATGCTCGCATAGCCGGTGAGCACGACGATCACGGTGTCGGCGTCCGCGGCCTTCAGCGTCTGCACGCAGGTCAGGCCCGACGCCTGGGCGAGCTTCAGGTCGACCACCGCATAATCGGGGGTGCGCTCCGCCAGAAGCAGGTCGAGATCGGCCGGGCTCGCCGCCACCGCGACATCGTAGCCGCGCCGGTCGAACGAGCGTTGCAAGGTGCGGGCGAATGCGGCGTCGTCCTCGACGATGAACAGGGTCGGCTTATCGCTCATCGTCGGTCTCCAGCAGCGCGATCGATTCGAGCGGCAGGCGCAGCGTCACCTCCGCACCGCCCTCGTTGCGATTGCGCGCGGCGATGCTGCCGCCGAGCTTGCGCATCACGTTGCCGACGAGGAACAAGCCGAGCCCAGCACCGAGCCGGGGCTTGGTGCTGTTATACGGCTTGCCGAGGTTGGCGAGCTGGTCCGCGGCGAAGCCGGGGCCGCTGTCGCTCACCGTGAAGACGAGTTCATCGCGATTGCGGGCCAGGCGGATGCCGATCCAGTCGGGCGAAACCTCCGCTGCATTGTCGAGCAGATTGTAGACGACCTGCTGGAGGACGATGTCCGACGCGATCGGCACGTCGGTGCCGAACATGTCGACATAATCGGCGTTGCGGTGCCCCCGCGCGGCGCGCCAGTCCGCGACGACGCGATCGAGGAACGCGCGGACCGTGGTCGCGGCGGATTCCTCGCCGCGCGCGTCGCCCGACGACAGCAGGATGCTGGTGACGATCGCCTTGCAGCGTTGCACCTCGGCCTGCATTTCCTCCAGTTCCTCGCGAAGCTCGGCATCGCGCGCGATCGCGGGCAGGCGTCGCCAGTCGCCGAGGATCACCGACAGCGTCGATAGCGGCGTGCCGAGTTCGTGCGCTGCGCCCGATGCGAGCATGCCGATGCGGACGATATGCTCCTCCTCCGCAGCCTGCTGGCGGATGTCCGCAAGACGAGCATCCTGCGCGCGAAGGTTGCCGTTGATCCGCGTCACGAACATCACCAGCAGCACCGCGACGAGCGCGAAGCAGACCCACATGCCCTGGATGTGGAGCCGGAACAGCGACACCGCGAAGCCCGGGGGAAGCGTAATCGGGCGATAGGCGAAGGTCAGCACTGCGAAGGCGATGCTGGTCGCGACGACAATCACCCAGGTCGACCAACGGTCGAGCAGCACCGAGCCGAGCACGACCTGGAGAAGGAAGAGCGACACGAAGGGATTGGTCGCGCCGCCGCTGAGATAGAGCTGCGCGGTCAGCGCCGCGACGTCGAGCAGCAGCGCGCCGAACAGTTCGGCATTGCTGATCCGCCGCGGCAGCCGCAGCAGCGCGAGACTCGCGATATTGAGCGCGACGAGGCCGAGCAGCACCGCCAGCATCGGCGGCAGCGGCAGATCGATGCGGAACGCGAAATGGGTCAGCAGGATCGTCGCGAGCTGACCCGCAACCGCGAGCCAACGCAGCTGGACGAGCTGGAGCATGTTGTCATGACCCGCGCGTGCGGGAGGTTCGCCGATCACGCGGCGTGTTCCGCGCGGTCGACGCGGAGCCAGTAGAGGAAGCCAGCGGCAGCCATGATCGCCAACGTGTACCATGTAAGCGCGTAGACCAGGTGGCTGTTCGCGAACTTGATCACGGTGAGGCCGCCGACCGGCTGGCCGACGGCGTTGGCACTCGCATCGGCATCGATGAAGTAAGGTACGGCCTGGCCCAGCCCGCGCTTCGCGGCGATCGCGGCGACGTCGCGTGAATACCAGCGGTCGCGCGCGGGATCGTTGTCGCGCAGGAAACCGCCGCCGGGTTCGCTGACCCGGAGCAGGCCGGTGACCGAAGCGGTGCCGGCAGGCGGCGGCGGTGCGGCGCGCGCGGGCATGAAGCCGCGGTTGATCATGATAATGGTGCCATCCGGCGAACGCAGCGGGGTCATCACCCACCAGCCGGGCCCGCGCACTGTCGACGCCTGGACGAAGGTCTCGCGTTCGCGAAGGTAGGTACCGCGGGCGGTCACCCGGCGATAGGCGTCGTCGTCGGTCGCGGTGCGCGGCGCGGTGACGGGCGCAGCGTGGATCCGCGCCGCCACGCGCTCGATCAGGTCCAGCTTCCAAGCGCGCCGCTGCACCTGCCAGGTGCCGAGCGCCAGCAGCGCGGCGATCGCCAGCAGCCACGCCAGCCCGATCGCGGCGCGCGCGAAGGGGCGCGGCGCTGCGGTCACCCCATCTGGCTCATGTCTTGGGCGGGCATCATGTTCGCGTTCATATGGTACATCACCCACAGCGATCCACTGAGCGAGATCACGACGACGACGACCGTGAACAGCAGCGCCATCATCGACCAGCCACCCTCCGCCCGTCGGTTCATGTGCAGGAAGAAGATCATGTGGACCAGGATCTGCGCGACCGCGAACGCCATGATGATCAGCGCGGTGGCCTGCCCGTTCAGCGGGTTGGCCATCACCATCCAGAACGGGATCGCGGTCAGCACCACCGACAGCAGGAAGCCGATCACGTAGCCCTTGCGCGAGCCATGGGCTTCCTCATCGTCGTGCGCGTGATCGTGGCTGTCGCTCACATGGCGATCGTGCGTTTCGGTGCTCATCGCAGCATTCCCAGCAGGTAGACGAAGGTGAAGACGCCGATCCAGATTACGTCGAGGAAGTGCCAGAACAGGCTGAGGCACATCAGCCGGCGCCGATTGGCGGGGATCAGCCCCTTGGCTTGGACCTGGACCATCAGCACGACGAGCCAAATTAGCCCGAAGGTGACGTGCAGCCCGTGTGTGCCGACCAGCGTGAAGAACGACGACAGGAACGCGCTGCGCTGCGGCCCCGCACCCTCGTGGATCAGGTGCGAGAATTCGTACATCTCGATGCCGAGGAACGCCGCGCCGAACAGCCCGGTGATCGCCAGCCAACCCTGCATCGCGCCGCGCTTGCCGTCGGTCATCGCCAGCATCGCAAAGCCGTAGGTGATTGACGAGAACAGCAGCATCGAGGTGTTGAGCGCGACCAGTGGCAGATCGAACAGCTCGCGGGGGCCGGGGCCGCCCGCATAGCTGGTGCCGAGCACGCCATAGGTCGCGAACAGCATCGCGAAGATCAGGCAGTCGCTCATCAGGTACATCCAGAAGCCGAGCATCGTGCTCGACCCCTCGGGATGATGCGGTTCCTCTTCCAGGTGGAAGAGGTCGCGGTCGTATTCGGTGGCCGCGCTCATGCCGCTGCTCCTGCAGTCAGCGCGGCGGTCCGCTGGTTCTCGTTTTCGGTGACCACCGACGCCGGGATGTAGAAGTCGCGCTTGTAGTTGAAGCTGTGTCCGATCGCGACAACCAGGATCCCGACGAAGCTCAGCGCCGCGAGCCACCAGACGTACCAGATCATCCCGACCGCACAGGCCGCGCTGAGCCCAGCGAGGATCACCCCCGCGCCGGTGTTGCTCGGCATGTGGATGTCGCGATAGCCGTCGATCGGGCGCTTGTAGCCGCGCGCCTTCATGTCGGCCCACGCGTCGCCGTCATGCACGACGGGCGTGAACGCGAAATTGTAGTTCGGCGGCGGCGACGAGGTCGACCATTCGAGGGTGCGGCCGTTCCAAGGATCACCGGTCTCGTCGCGCAGCGCCGCACGGTTGCGGATGCTGACGAAGAACTGGATGAACATCGCCGCGATGCCGAGCGCGACCAGGAACACGCCGAAGCCCGCGATGATGAACCAGATCTGGAGACTGGGATCGTCGAAGGTCCGCAGCCGCCGGGTGACGCCCATCAGGCCGAGCACGTAGAGCGGCATGAACGCGAAGTAGAAGCCGCTGACCCAGCACCAGAACGACACCTTGCCCCAGAACTTGTCGAGCACGTAGCCGAAGGCCTTGGGCCACCAGTAGTTGATCGCGGCGAAGGCGCCGAACAGCACGCCGCCGATGATCACGTTGTGAAAGTGCGCGACCAGGAACAGCGAGTTGTGCAGCACGAAGTCGGCTGGCGGCACCGCGAGCAGCACGCCGGTCATGCCGCCGATCGTAAAGGTGATCATGAACGCGACCGTCCACATCATCGGCAGCTCGAACCGGACCCGACCACGATACATCGTGAACAGCCAGTTGAAGATCTTCGCACCCGTCGGGATCGAAATGATCATCGTGGTGATGCCGAAGAAGGAGTTGACGCTCGCGCCCGATCCCATCGTGAAGAAATGGTGCAGCCAGACGAGATAGGCGAGCAGCGTGATCACCATCGTCGCATAGACCATCGAGGTGTAGCCGAAGAGTCGCTTGCCCGAGAAGGTCGAGGTCACCTCGCTGAACACGCCGAACATCGGCAGGATCAGAATGTACACCTCCGGGTGACCCCAGATCCAGATGAGGTTGACGTACATCATCGGGTTGCCGCCGAGCGTGTTGGTGAAGAACGCGGTGCCGGCATAACGATCGAGCGACAGCAGCCCGAGCACCGCGGTCAGCACCGGGAAGGCGGCGACGATCAGGATGTTGGTGCAGAGCGCGGTCCAGCAGAAGATCGGCATCTTCATCATCGTCATGCCGGGCGCGCGCATCTTGACGATGGTCGCGATCAGATTGACGCCGGACAGCAATGTCCCGACGCCGGCCACCTGCAACGCCCAGATGTAATAGTCGACGCCGACCCCGGGGCTGTAGCTGATCCCCGACAGTGGCGGCATCGCCAACCAGCCGGTCTGCGCGAATTCGCCGACGAACAGGCTCATCATGATCGTCGCGGCACCAGCGGCGGTCATCCAGAAGCTGAAGTTGTTGAGGAACGGGAAGGACACGTCGCGCGCGCCGATCTGCAGCGGTACGATGTAGTTCATCAGCCCGGTGACGATCGGCATCGCCACGAAGAAGATCATGATCACGCCGTGGGCGGTGAACACCTGATCATAATGATGGGCATTCAGATATCCTTCGGACCCGTTGAACGCGATCGCCTGCTGGATGCGCATCATGATCGCGTCGGAGAAGCCGCGGACCAGCATGACCAGGCCGAGGATCATGTACATGATCCCGATCTTCTTGTGATCGACGCTGGTGAACCATTCGGTCCAGAGATAACCCCACAGCTTGAAATAGGTAAGCGCGCCGACCAGCAGCACGCCACCGAGCGCGACCGCCGCGAAGGTGGCCATGACGATCGGTTCGTGGAGCGGCAGCGATTCGATCGAGAACCGACCGAAGATGGGGCTGACGGGAAGGTTCGCGGGGGCTTGCATGATGTTGGCCATCTAGAGGGCGTTCTGCTTGGGGACGGTGGACTTCTCGGGCGCGGCGGGACTGCGCTGTTTCGCCTGCGCCGGGTTGGCGGGCGGCGCACCGCCCGCGTTGCCGGTGGTGAGCGGCGATTGCGCCTGTGGCTTTTGCGGAGTGCCGTGCTGTTCGCTGTGCTTGACCGCCGAACTGTCGCCGCGATCGTGGCGCATCATGTCGGCCATGCACGTGGTGCCGGGGCGGACGCACTGGTTGACCACCGCGTTGAACAGCCCGGGCGCCACGGTGCCGAAGCGCATCACCGGCACCTTCTCGCTCGGACGTTCGAGCTTCAGGTAATTGGCGCGGCTGAGCGCGACGCCGGCGGCCTTGTTGCGGGCGACCCAGGCGTTGAAGCCGGCGTCGTCCAGCCCGTGAAACCGGAAGCGCATGTTCGAGAAGCCGGCGCCGCTGTAATTGGCGGAGAAGCCCTCGTAATTGCCGGGCTTGTTGATCACCGCATGGAGCTTGGTCTCCATCGAAGGCATCGAATAGATCATGCCCGCGAGGGTCGGCACGTAGAATGCGTTCATCACCGACGATGCGGTCAGGCGGAACTGGATCGGACGATCGACCGGCGCGGCGAGCTCGTTGACCGTCGCGAACCCGTATTCCGGGTAGATGAACAGCCACTTCCAATCGAGCGCGACCACCTGCACCTCGAGCGGCTTAGCGTTGGCGGGGACGGGGCGTCCCTTGGCCAAACGACCGATCGGGCGGTACGGATCGAGCAGGTGCGTGCCGGTCCAGGTCACCGCGCCCAGGCAGATGACGATCAGCAGCGGCGCCGCCCAGATCAACAGTTCGAGCTGGGTCGAGTGATCCCAATCGGGCTCGTACCGTGCGTCCTCGTTGCTAGCGCGGTAGCGGTATGCGAACAACACGGTCGTCGCGATTACCGGGATGACGATCAGCAGCATAAGCACGGTCGCGATGATGACGAGATTGCGCTGCTGGAGCGCGACGTCCCCCATCGGGTTCATGACCACCATGTCGCACCCGCCGAGCAGGGAAGCCAGAGCGAGCACCGTAGCTGTACGAGCGGCGGCGGGAAGGCGCGAAGGGGAACCGGTGGCTGGCATGAGCAGTAATTAGGCTGTGCTGCGGTGCAGCGACAGTGGACATTTTGTCCAATGTCGACGGCGCGCGGACAAGTGCATAGACTGGAACGGACCCAAACACCGTTGGGGTCGAGAGAGACTGATCGATGACCGCCAAGACCGCTTCCCACAATGCCGAACGCGATGCACGCGCAATCAATGCGCGGCACGGCGACATCGCGCCGAGCGAGATCGCGATCGGTGTCGTCATCGGCCGGACGTCGGAGTTCTTCGATTTCTTCGTTTATGCGATCGCATCGGTGCTGGTCTTTCCGGCGCTGATCTTCCCCTATGTCGACCGGCTGACCGGTACATTCTATTCGTTCGCGATCTTCGCGCTCGCGTTCATCGCGCGCCCGATCGGCTCGCTGATCTTCCTGCGGATCGACGAGATCCTCGGCCGCGGCACCAAGCTGACGATCGCGCTGTTCCTGCTCGGCAGTTCTACCGCCGCGGTGGCGTTCCTGCCGGGCTATGACACGATCGGGATCTGGGCGGCGGTGCTGCTGGCGCTGTTCCGGATCGGTCAGGGCGTCGCGCTCGGCGGCGCTTGGGACGGGCTCGCCTCGCTGCTCGCGCTTAACGCGCCCGAGAACAAGCGCGGCTGGTATGCGATGATCCCGCAGCTCGGCGCGCCGCTCGGGCTGATCGTGTCGAGTGCGCTGTTCGCGTTCTTCGTCACCACGCTGTCGCCCGAGGATTTCCTCACCTGGGGCTGGCGCTATCCGTTCTTCGTCGCTTTCGCGATCAACGTCGTCGCGCTCTTCGCGCGGCTGCGAATGGTGTCGACGCCCGATTACACCGCGCTGTTCGAGAGCCGCGAGCTGGAGCCGTCGCGAGTCGTCGACACGATCCGCAGCGACTGGCGCAACATCGTCATCGGCGCGTTCGCCCCGCTCGCCAGCTTCGCCTTGTTCCACATGGTCACGGTTTTCCCGCTGTCCTGGGTTTATCTGTTCACCAAGGAGGCGGTGGCGCGGTTCCTGGTGATCGAGGTGATCGGCGGCTTCGTCGGAGTGCTCGCGGTGGTCGCGTCGGGGTTGCTCGCCGACCGGTTCGGGCGCCGCTCGGTGCTCGGCGCCTCGGCTGCGGGCATCGCGGTGTTCAGCGGCTTCGCGCCGCAGCTTCTCGACGGCGGCGAGACTGGCGAAGTGGTGTTCATGATCGTGGGCTTCGCACTGCTCGGCGTCGCCTTTGGCCAGTCGTCGGGCGCGGTGGCGGCGAACTTCGCGACCGCGCGCCGGTACACGGGCGCGGCGCTGACGTCGGATCTCGCCTGGCTTGTCGGCGCCGGCTTCGCGCCGCTGGTGGCGCTGGTGCTGGCGAGCAAGTTCGGGCTGGTCGCGGCCGGCGCCTATTTGCTGTCGGGTGCGATCGGCACGCTCGTGGCGCTCGGGATCAACAAGGAATTGGCGCAGCGGAACTGACGCGGGTTGCAATGTTGGACGCCGGGTGAACAGCGTCGGCGGCTATTTCTCATCGTAATCGATGCCGCCGGTGCCTAGCGCGCATGCGTGGAGGTGCGACTTTTGTGACTCTTCGGCTTCCGCTCGCGACCTGGCCGCACCCGTTTCACCGCGAGGCTGCGATGGTCTCCAGCACTGCGTTCGCCAGTTCCTCGCGGCAGATCAGCAGGTCGGGCAGCAGCGGGTCCTCGCAATTGTAGACGAGCGGGCTGCCGTCGATCCGCGACGCGTGCAGCCCCGCGGCGAGCGCGACCGCGGCGGGGGCGCAATTGTCCCATTCATACTGGCCGCCGTCGTGGAGGTAGATGTCGGCACGTCCGTCGACCACTGCCATCGCTTTCGCGCCAGCCGAACCCATCGGGATCAGCGTCGCGCCGATCGCCTCGCCGACGAGCCGTGCGATATCGGGCGCTCGCGTGCGGCTGACGACCATCCGCGGCGGCGTCAGCACCGGATGAAAGCGCGGTCCGTCGTCGGTGGCGTAGACCTTCGCCAGCGCCGGGATCGCAACCGCGGCGGTGTGGGGGCGGCCGTCGATCGCGAGGCCGATATGGACCGCCCAATCGTCCAACCCCTCGGCATATTCGCGGGTGCCGTCGAGCGGATCGACGATCCACACCCGCCGTGCCGCGCAGCGTGCGCGGTCGTCGACCGATTCTTCCGAGAGGATGAAGTCGTCAGGACGCGCCGCACGGAGCCGGTCGATGATCAGCTGGTTGGCCTCGGCATCGCCGCGCGCGCCGAGCGCCTTGCCGGCGTCGCGCCTGTCCGCCCGGATCGCGAGCAGCAGCACGCCGGCCTCGTCGGCCACCGCACGGGCGAGTTCGGCGTCGGTCACGGGCGCATCCTCACAGGTCGGGGCTCCACACGCCGAGGATGTGCTCGACGATCCGCTCGGCCGCGGCATCCGCGCGTTCGCGGCGCGTGTCGATGCGGATATCGGGCGCGATCGGCGGTTCGTAGGCGCTGGTGATGCCTGTGAAGTTGGCGATCTGCCCGGCGCGCGCCTTGGCGTAGAGGCCCTTCACGTCGCGCGCTTCGGCATCCTCGATCGGGGTGTCGACGAAGATCTCGACGAAGGTGTTCGCGGGCAACATCGCGCGCACCATGTCACGTTCTGCCCGAAACGGCGAGATGAACGCGGTAAGCACGATCAGCCCCGCATCGGTCATCAGCTTGGCGACCTCGCCGACGCGGCGGATATTCTCGATCCGGTCGGCATCGGTGAAGCCGAGATCGCGGTTCAGCCCGTGGCGGACATTGTCGCCATCGAGCAGGAAGCTGTGCCGGCCAAGCGCGTGGAGCTTCTTCTCGACGAGGTTGGCGATCGTCGACTTGCCCGACCCGGACAGGCCGGTGAACCACAGCACCCGCGGGACCTGGCCCTTTTGCGCGGCATGCGCGGCGGGCCCGACGTCGATCGACTGCCAGTGCACGTTCTGTGCACGATGCAGCGAGAAGTTGATCATGCCCGCCGCGACCGTCGCGTTGGTCTCGCGGTCGATCAGGATGAAGCCGCCGAGATCGTGGCTGTCGGCATAGGGCTCGAACACCAGCGGGCGATCGGTGTAGACCTCCGCGACGCCGATATCGTTGAGCTGGAGCGTCTTGGCCGACAGCTCGGCCTGGGTGTTGACGTCGACGACGTGGCGCGGCGCCTGAACCGTTGCGCCGATCGTCTGGGTAGCGAGCTTCAGCCAATAGCCGCGGCCGGGCACCAGCGCGGCATCGTCGAGCCAGACCAGCGTCGCCTGAAACTGGCTCGCGGCCTGTGGCGCATCGGCGGCGGCGGCGATGACGTCGCCGCGCGAGCAATCGACCTGATCGGCGAGCACAAGCGTCACCGCTTCTCCCGCTTGCGCGGTGTCCCGGTCGCCGTCAGCGGCAACGATCCGCGCGATGCTGGTGGTGCGTCCCGACGGCACCACCCGCACGGCGTCGCCGGCACGGACCACGCCGCTGGCGATCGTGCCCGCAAAGCCGCGGAAGTCGAGATCGGGCCGGTTGACCCACTGCACCGGCAAGCGGAACGGCCCCGATGCCGCGCGATCCGCATCGACCGGCACGCTCTCGAGATGCGGCAGCAGCGCCGGGCCGTCATACCACGGCATGTCGTCGGACCCGGCTGCGACGTTGGCGCCGGTCAGTCCGGACAAGGGGATAGCGGTGAAGCGATCGATCCCGATCGAGGTCGCGAACGCGCGGTAATCGGCGACGATCGCGTCGAACACCCCCTCGTCGTTACCGACCAAGTCCATCTTGTTGACCGCCAGCACGATCTCGCGAATGCCGACGAGCTGCGCGAGGTAGCTGTGGCGCCTTGTCTGGGTCAGCACGCCCTTGCGCGCGTCGATCAGGATCACCGCGAGGTCCGCAGTCGAAGCACCGGTGACCATGTTACGGGTATATTGTTCGTGGCCGGGGGTGTCGGCGACGATGAACTTGCGTTTCTCGGTCGAGAAGAAGCGGTAGGCGACGTCGATCGTGATGCCCTGTTCGCGTTCGGCGGCGAGCCCGTCGACCAGCAGCGCGAAGTCGATGTTCTGGCCCTGGGTGCCGAGCCGCTTCGAATCCGCCTCGAGCGCGGCGAGCTGATCTTCGAAGATCGTCTTCGAATCGTAGAGCAGCCGCCCGATCAGCGTCGACTTGCCGTCGTCGACCGACCCGCAGGTGATGAACCGCAACATCGACTTGCGGGCATGCGTGTCGAGATACTGGTCGATGTCGGCGGCGACGAGCGCGTCGGGGGTGTACGCGGTCATCAGAAATACCCCTCGCGCTTCTTCTTCTCCATGCTCGCGGCCTGATCGTGGTCGATTGCGCGTCCCTGGCGTTCGCTGGTGGTGGTGAGCAGCATTTCCTGGATGATCGCGGGCAGGGTGTCCGCCTTGCTCTCAACTGCGCCGGTGAGGGGATAGCAGCCGAGCGTGCGGAAGCGGATCGACCGTTCCACCGGCTGCTCGCCCGGTGCCAGCCGGAAACGATCGTCGTCGACCATCAACAACATGCCGTCGCGTTCGACGGTTGGGCGCGGCGCCGCGAAATAGAGCGGGACGATCTCGATCCCCTCGGCAAGAATGTACTGCCAGATGTCGAGCTCGGTCCAGTTCGACAGCGGGAACACGCGGATGCTCTCGCCCTTGTGGATCCGCGCGTTGAACAGGTGCCACAGCTCCGGCCGCTGCGCCTTCGGATCCCAGCCGTGCACGGCGGACCGGAACGAGAAGATCCGTTCCTTGGCGCGGCTCTTCTCCTCGTCGCGGCGCGCGCCGCCGAACGCGGCATCATAGCCGCCCGCGGTCAGCGCTTGCTTCAGTCCCTCGGTCTTCCACAGATCGGTGTGGCGGCTGCCGTGATCGAACGGATTGATCCCCGCCGCCTCCGCTTCGGGATTGCGGTGGACGAGCAGTTCCATCCCCGCTGCGGCGGCGGCGCGGTCGCGCAGGTCGTACATCGCACGGAACTTCCACGTCGTGTCGACATGGAGCAGCGGGAAGGGCGGTCGGGCCGGAAAGAACGCCTTCTTGGCTAGGTGCAGCATGACCGCGGAGTCCTTGCCCACCGAATAGAGCATCACCGGCCGCTCCGCCACCGCGACGACTTCGCGCAGGATGTGGATGCTTTCGGCTTCGAGCCGTTGAAGGTGGGTGAGCCCGCTCATGGGCGTCGAGATAACGACGCCGACGATATGTGCGACCAAGTTATCCTGTGCCGGGCCCTAGTCGGCCTGCGACCGCTCGACCGAATCCAGGATCCGCGTGCCCGCCATGAACACCGCGAGCGGCGACACCGCGAACAGCAGCCAGCCGCCATAGCCGGGATATTGCTGGAGATAATGAACGCCGCGTTCGACCGCGCCAAGCCCGAGCCCGTATATCACGACGAAGGCCTCGAACTTGGTCTTGATCGTGAAGAGGCGCGCGATCTTGTTCATGATGGCGACGTTGCAAGCGATGGGCCAATGGCGGATTTCCGAGATCCGGGCTTAACGAACGTGGTTACCTGTAAGTTAACCCGACGCTGTCGACGGTTGTGCACGCCCGGTTTCGCGGCCAATCTGCGCCGATGAAGATCCTGCTACCCCTCGCGCTCCTACTCGCCGCCGCCACCGATCCGGTGCCGCCCCTCCTGTCCGCCGAGCGGATCAAGGCCGATGTCCGCACGCTCAGCGCCGATGATTTCCACGGGCGCGGTCCGACCCAGGAGGGCGAGGTAGTGACGCTCGCCTTCCTCGAACGGCGGTTCGCCCAGCTGGGGCTCGAGCCCGCGATAGGGAAGAGCTATCGGCAGCGGGTGCCGTTGCTGCGCTGGACCCGCGATCGCGCGAGTTTCGCGCTGACGCTCGGCGATACGACGCGGGCGTTGACGCCGGGCGTGGAGATCGCGGCGACTTCGCGGATACTCGGCACCTCGAGGCTCGATCGTGCGGACATCGTCTTTGTCGGCTATGGAATCGTCGATGCCCGGCTGGGCTATGATCCGTATCGCGGCGTCGACGTTCGCGGCAAGGTGGTGGTGGCGCTGGCCGGCGATCCCGACGTCGAGGCCGAACGCGATCTGGGCTTCGGCGGCCGCGCGTCGAGTCCGGCGGCACGCACCAAGCTCACCGAAGCACAAAAGCGTGGGGCGGCGGCGTTCCTGCAGATCCACGAGACCTTCCCATCGAGCTATCCGTGGCTGCAGATCGCCAAGGGTGACGCGGTGCCGGGCTATGCGCTGGATGAGGGGAAAGTGCCCGCCGCGTTCGGCGTCCGCGGCACGCTTCGCAACGATATCGGCATCGCGCTGCTGCGGCAGGGCGGCGTTGACTATGCCGCTGCCAAGCGCGCGGCGCAGCGTGCCGACTTCCGGGCGATGACGTTGAAGGGTGCGCAGCTCTCCGCCACCACAACGATCACCATGGACCGGGTCGCGAGCCACAACATCGTCGGCGTGCTCCCCGGCACCGACCCACGAGCGGGCAGCATCCTCTACGGCGCGCACTGGGATGCATATGGCGAGAATGCGTTCGATCCGCCCGCCGACCGGATCCGCAACGGCGCGATCGACAACGGCACCGGCACCGCGACACTGCTGGAGATCGCGCGTGCCTACACACAGGCGCCGCGCCCGCGCCGATCGGTGGTGTTCGCCCTGTGGACCGCGGAGGAGAAGGGCTTGCTCGGCGCGAGTTGGTATGCCGATCATCCGGTCCTTCCGCTGTCGACGACCGCGGCGCAGTTCAACCTCGACCCGCATGTCGTGCTCGGCCGTACCCGCAACCTGGAGTTGATCGGGGTCGGGCGCACGCCGATGGAGGCCGATCTCTCGCGCGTCGCCGCAGCGCAAGGGCTGACGGTCATGCCGGAGGAGAACACCGAAGCCGGCTGGTACTTCCGTTCGGATCATTACGCGTTTGCGCAGAAGGGCGTGCCCGGCGTCTATTTCCGTGCCGGGCGGGACGTGGTGAACGGCGGGATGGCAGCGGGCGAGCGCACGCGCGCTGCGTACAACTCGCGCTGCTACCATCAGACCTGTGACGAATTCGACGCGCGCTGGAACATGACCGGCGCCGCGCAGGAGGGCAGCGTCGCCTATGCGCTGGGTAAAGAGATCGCCGAGGGGACGAGCTGGCCAGGATGGAACGCGGCCGAGCCGTTCGCGGCCGAGCGCGCCAAGACCGCCGGCGAGCGTCGCTGATGTGGGCGGCGGCGGCCAATGCAGGGCTGGTTCGGATCTCGCGGGCGGTATGCCGACCGGCCTGACCATGTCTGCGACATCAGCAACCTCAGCCTGAAATCACCCGAGCATCGAAACGGCGGGCACGTCCACCGGTGTGACGCGTTAGGCGCCTGAGTCTCTATCGGGTCGACGACAGGTCGGTACGGCTCGATCTTCGAAGATGTAACAGGGTATATCGAGTATGGAGCGTCAAGCGCAGCGCCAACGGATCGAGCATGGTGGTCTGATCCTCTTCCTCGCGCTGATCACGGTCGCCTTCATTGCGGTCGTGGCGGATTTCGCGGGGGCGCTGCTGTGGGCGGCGTTAGCGGCGGTGTTGTTTCAGCCGATCTTCCGACGCCTGCTCACGCGGCTTCCCGGCCGTGCCAACCTCGCATCGGCGCTGACGCTGCTCATCATCACCTTCGCCGTCGTGATACCGACGATGATCGTCGCCAGCCTGGTGCTCGACCAGGCAGCGAGCGTCTACAATCAGGTGCGCAGCGGCCAGATCAACTTCGCCACCTACTTCAAGCAGATGCACGACGCGCTGCCGATGCGCCTGCAGCGGCTGGCCGACAGCTCCGGCCTCGACAGCTTCAACAACGTACAAGCGCGCATCTCCACCGCACTCGGAAGCAGCGTCAGCATCATCGCCGGGCAGGCCCTGTCGATTGGGCGGAATGCAGCGTCCTTCCTGCTCGCCTTTGGCGTCGGACTGTACGTCACCTTCTTCCTGTTGCGCGATGGCGAGGAGATCGGCGGCATCATCGTGCGAGCCTTGCCGCTGGAGCCGGTCGTCGCCGAACGGCTCGCGGACAAGTTCGTGGCGGTGGTTCGCGCGACGATCAAAGGGTCGGGCGTCGTAGCGCTCGTGCAAGGCGCGCTCGGCGCGATCACATTCTGGATCGTCGGGCTGCCGGCTTTTCTGCTCTGGGGCATGCTGATGGCCATCGCCGCCCTGCTGCCGGCGGTCGGGCCGGCGCTGATCTGGGCGCCGGTCGCCCTGTACCTGTTGGCGACCGGTGCGATCTGGCAGGCGATCGTGGTAGTCCTGTCGGGCGTCCTCGTGATCGGTCTCATCGACAACATCTTGCGACCGATCTTGGTCGGGCGAGACACCGGCATCCCAGACTGGCTAGTGCTGGTCACCACACTCGGCGGCATCTCGCTGCTCGGTCTGAGCGGAATCGTCATCGGTCCGCTGGTCGGCGCGCTGTTCTTGACCGGATGGCAGATACTGAGCGAGGAACGGCAGCGCCCCGCGACCACCGAACCGGTTGTCGATGAGCGTCAGGCCAGCGATCCGCGCGCCTAATCACAGGCTTTAGACGATCACTGGAAAGTCCGACCGAGCCGCAAGTTTCGCGATCCTGGCCCAGGACAGCTTCTGGTCGATCGCCTCGCAGGAGATGAACAGGCGAGCCCTCTCGTCCTCGCTTCTCGATAGCGCCATGTGGATGGCTTCTGCGATCTGGCCCCGGAACAACTCAGTCGCCTTCTTTCCTCGTACGCCCGAGCGAAGGCACAAATGCGCCTCCGCATACCAATTCACTGCATCTTCCACGCTACGCTCCGACTTGGTCGGACACCGACCGAGCTGGCATTATCGGGAGGGTGCATGCAGCTTACATGAACAACATTCTTGCTGAATCCCGCTATGGCACATCCGAGGAGGCTCCGATCTGATCAGCAGGTCGGACGTTGCAGATCGCGGACGGTGGCCCATGCGGAGCCGGTGGCCGTCGATCCAATTCGAACGAGCGGGCGTATGCTTTCGGCAACGAGTCAGCAGCCGGCCAGCGATTTCGAGCACAAGCTAAATGCCGTGAAACAGCCGTAAAGCTTGCGGCGGAACCTAGCTCTCGTCAAAGGCCCTACTAACACCGATTAGAGTGTCAGGGGGCGTGGGATCGATGTTGAGCTTCCTCAATGGCGGCGGCCAGATGGGCGCGGCGATACGTAGCTATGCGTGGCGGGATACCTCGCTCGGATCGGCCGCGAACTGGCCCGCGCCGTTGAAAGCATTGGTCGGCGTTATGCTCGACGCCAAGCAGCCGATGTTCATCGTCTGGGGTCTCGACCAGATCCTTTTGTACAATGACGGCTATGCGCAGGTGCTGGCGAGCAAGCATCCGCAGGCGCTCGGCCGCCCCTTTCTAGCGGTGTGGTCGGAGATCGCGGCGGACCTCGCGCCTATCGTGGACCAGGCCTATGCCGGATCAGCCGTCCACATGGATGACATCACGCTGGTGATGGAACGCCGCGGCTTTCGGGAGGAGACGCACTTCGCCTTCTCCTACACGCCGATCAGGAATGACGAGGGCCAGGTTCAAGGCTTCTTCTGCGCGTGCTCGGAGATCACCGATCAGGTCATTGCCGATCGGCGCTCTGCTGCCGAACGGGACGGGTTCTTCCGGCTCTCGCGCGACCTGTTCGCGGTTGCTAGCTTCGATGGTTACCTGAAGTCGGTGAACCCGGCATGGTCGCAGATCCTCGGCAGACCCGACGAGGAGCTTCTCGCGCGGCCGTTCTCCGAGATCGTCCATCCCGACGACCTCGGCACCACCGCAGACGCCATCAAAAAGCTCAGCAGCGGCGAACCGGCGCACCAGTTCCATATTCGCCTGCTCAAAGCCGACGGCAGCCCGGTCGAGTTCGCGTGGTCGTCGGTCCCCGACGCGGGCGCAAACGTGAACACCTTCTACACGGTCGGTCGTGATATTTCGGAAGAGCTACGGCGCGAGGAGATGCTCCGCCAAGCGCAGAAGATGGAAGCGGTCGGGCAGCTTACCGGCGGGTTGGCGCATGATTTCAATAACCTTCTCGCGGGCATTTCGGGTTCGCTGGAGCTGATCAACATGCGGCTCGCGCAGGGGCGTGTCGCTGAGGTCGAGAAATACACCACTGCCGCCCAGGGCGCGACCGCCAGAGCCGCGGCGCTGACGCACCGATTGCTGGCATTCTCCAGGCGCCAGACGCTGGCACCCAAGCCGACCGACGTGAAGCACCTCGTCAATGGGATGGAGGACCTGATCGGCCGCACGATCGGCGCGAACATACAGCTCGAAACCGTGAATGCCGCAGGACTTTGGTCCAGCCTGATCGATGCGAGCCAACTGGAAAGCGCAATCCTCAACCTGTGCATCAATGCGCGGGACGCGATGCCCGATGGCGGCAAGATCACGATCGAGACCGCCAACCGGTGGTTCGATAGCCGGACCGCCAAGGATCGTGGGGTCGAGCCGGGCCAGTACATCTCACTTTGCGTATCTGACACGGGAACTGGCATGACCCCGGAGGTGATCGCGAAGGCGTTCGATCCCTTCTTCACGACCAAGCCGATCGGCGTCGGCACTGGTCTCGGGCTATCGATGATCTACGGTTTCGCGAAGCAATCGGGCGGCGCGGTCAGCATCTATTCCGAGCCGGATCAGGGAACGATGGTGTGCATCTACTTGCCACGACATTGGGGCGAGGCTGCCGAGGATCAGCCGTCAGCAGAGGCTTCCGAGGCGCCCCGGGGCGAGGGTGAAACGGTCCTGGTCATCGATGACGAGCCGACGGTGCGGATGCTGGTCACCGAGGTGCTGTCCGATCTCGGCTATCACGCGCTCGAGGCCGAAGACGGGGCAGCGGGCCTGAAGATCCTGAATTCGAACACGCGGATCGATCTGCTCGTGACCGACGTCGGGCTGCCGGGCAGCTTGAACGGTCGGCAGGTCGCCGATGCGGCGCGAACCGGGCGTCCCGATCTGAAGGTGCTGTTCATCACCGGCTATGCGGAGAATGCGGTGCTCAGCCACGGCCACCTCGATCCCGGCATGCACGTCATGACCAAGCCGTTCGCCATGGACGCGCTCGCAACGCGTATCCGCGAGCTTATCGCGATCTGACGTTCAGGCCCGTTGGCGTGACGGCGCGACGACACCGCCCAAGATCGGCTGCTGCTCCGTCGAGCCACTAACGACGTGGCGACCTCATTCTTCCGTCCGGTGTCAGGTCCACCGTTCTTCCCGCCTTCGCGGACGCGTATATGGCTTCGATCAGCCGCACGTCGCGCAAGCCCATCTCGCCGGGCGTCTTGATCGCGGTACCGTCGCGCACCGCATCTGCGAAGTGATCGAGTTGACGGGCGAACTGGACGCTCGGGTCGCCCGGGTTCAGTTCGCGGCTGCCGCCGACCTCGAGCGTCATTTTCTGCCCGGCATAGCTCGTTGCGGGATCCATGATCAGCACGCCCTTGGTGCCGCGGACATGCGCGAAGTTCGCACCGGCCGAGTCATAGGACGTGACCAGTTGCGCTACCGCGCCGGACGGGAAGCGCCATTGCGACGACACGTGTGCGAAGATCTCAGCAAAACGAGGATCGTCGGTCGGTCGGAAAGTGGTCGCGCTGATGCTCTCCGGCATCTCGCCCGTGAGATAGAGCGCCGATTGGAGACCGTAGATCCCGAAATCCTCCAGCGGACCACCACCCGCCAGCGCGCGATTGGTGCGCCAATTCTCGCCCGGACTGGTCGGTCCCATTCGATAGGATTGTTCGGTCCGCACCAGCCGGATGTCGCCCACCGCCTTCTGCCGCATGAGCTTCATGGCTTCGAGATTGTACGGCTCGAAATGCGACCGGTAGGCGATCATCAGCTTGCGATTCGCGCGGCGCCCGGCCGCGATCATCCGCTCGCAATCAGCGCTCGAAAGCGCCATCGGCTTCTCGCACAGCACGTGCTTACCCGCGGCGAATGCACGGATCGCCCATGCCGCGTGCATTCCCGTCGGCAGGACGATGTACGCCGCGTCGATCCGCTTGTCGGCAGCAATTCTCGCATAATCCGCGTAAGAATAACGAGCATCGGGCGGGATGCCGTAAGCCTCACCCACCCGGCGCAGCTTGTCCGCGCTGCCAGACACGATCGCGGCGATATGCGCCCGCTCAGTCTGCTCGAACCGCGGCATCATCTGATTGAGCGCGTAGCCGCCCAGGCCGACGATCGCGAACCCGACGCTGTCCGGACGCTTGCGTCGGGGTGGCGATGACGGCAGCTTCACGCCGTCCGGTAGGGGCTGACCCGCCGGAGACGGGCCGCCGCGCCCTTGAGCAAACAAGGCTGCTGAACCAGCACTCGCCGCCAACGACGCAGCTGCGACTCCGCCGCCAGCGTTGAGGAAACCTCTCCGGGTCAAGACACCGTCAACCATCGCCGATCTCCTCAATGGGACCATCTATTCGCCTGTCATAGTTCATCATACTTGCCTTCCAAGCGCAACGAATGCCGCTGCATGTGCATGGAGGTGATCCGGATTATTCATGTCGTTACGTTTTGACAGGCGGCCGGCATGCAACGAAAGTGATGCAAGACAATGGGCGTAGCGAGAGCGGCGCCGACTGAAGATGGGAAGAGCATGAAGGCTGTTACGCTGTCCGGTTTGGTTGCGATCGGTCTCGCTGCCCCCTCTTTTGCTGCGTCCACCTCCGTCTACTTGACCCGACCCGACGAACCTTCGGCAATCGTCGTGAGCGGCGTTGGCGATGGGCGTGCCGACGATTCGCTAGCGATACAGCGGGCGATCGATGCAGCGGTGGCGACGGGGGGCACCAAGGGCGGCATCGTCTTCCTGCCCTCGGGCCGTTATCGCGTCACGCGCACCATCCTTCTGCGGTCCGCGGTCCGCTTGTTCGGGGTCGGCAAGACGCGCCCCGTGATCGTATTGGCAGACAACACACCCGGCTATGCGGATGGTGTCGCCGCGGTGGTGAGCTTCACCGGCGACGATCAGTACCGCGCCGGCAAGCCGCCGATTCCGCCGCCGACCACGCGTCCGTTCGATCCGACCGTATTCGACGCGACGCAGACGACTTTCTACTCGGCGCTGTCGAACGTCGACTTCGCGATGGGGCAGGGCAATGCGGGCGCCGTGGCGGTGCGTTTCCGGGTTGCCCAGCACGCCTTTGTCCGCAACGCCGACTTTCACCTCGGTTCAGGGTTGGCCGGTCTCTATCAGGTCGGCAACGTGGGCGAGAACTTGCGTTTCTACGGCGGGCGCTACGGGATCATCTCTGAAAAGACCTCGCCGGCCTGGCAGTTCACGTTGCTGGATTCCGAGTTCGAGGGCCAACGCGAGGCGGCGATCCGCGAGCACGAGGTCGGGCTGACGCTGGTGAACGTTGCCATCCGCGACACGCCTGTCGGCATCAAGATCGACCGCGGCTATTCCGACTCGTTGTGGGGCAAGGACGTGCGCTTCGAGAACGTCTCGGATGCGGGGGTCGTGGTTGCCACCGAAAACAGCGTCTTCACGCAGATCGGCTTCGACAACGCGGTTGGCCTGAATACGCCCGTGTTCGCCCGGTTCGCCGAAAGCGGCAAAACCGTCGCCGGACAGGGGGCTGCCTGGCGCGTCGAAGACTTTTCCTACGGCCTGAAGCTGCCCGGGTTGGGCACGACGGGAGAGTACGCGACCGACATCGACATGGTGAAGCTCTCCTCGAAGCCGACCCGGCGTCGCCCGGCAATCCGCGCGTTGCCGCCGGTGCGCAGCTGGGCCAATGCCCAATCGCTAGGCGTCAAGGGCGACGAAGTCACCGACGACACGGCGGCCCTGCAACGCGCGATCGATACGCATCGGACGGTCTACCTGCCGGCTGGGCGCTACCGCGTGACGGATACGCTGAAGCTTCGCCCCGACAGCGTTTTGATCGCGCTGCACCCCAATCTGACGCAGATCATGCTGGCGAACGACACGCCGGCCTATGCCGGAACTGGCAGTGCCAAGGCGCTGCTCGAGAGCGCCAAGGGCGGCAACGCGCTCGTTTCCGGCGTTGGTCTCTGGACCGGATCGATCAACCCGCGCGCCACGGCGTTGCTGTGGAAAGCGGGCGAGACGTCGATGGTGAACGACGTGCGCATTCACGGGCCGTCGGTCGCATTCGGCGGCAAGACATCGGGCGCGAACGACCCGGGCGCCCGGTTCGACGGGCAAAACGCCAGCATCTGGGTGACTGATGGCGGCGGTGGCACATTCTCCGGGATCTGGTCACCGAACGGACTGGCTTCGACCGGATTCCTGGTCACCGACACCAAGACGCCCGGGCATGTCTACGAGCTGTCTGCCGAACATCATTTCCGAAACGAGATCGTCCTTCGGAACGTGGAAAATTGGGAGTTCCTGGCGCCGCAGACCGAGCAGGAGGTGCGCGACGGCGTCAATGCGGTCTCGACCGAGTTCCACGACTCGCACAACATCCTCTTCGCGAACTACCACAGCTACCGCGTCACTCGCTCCATCAAGCCGATGGACACTGCCGTGCGCCTCACACGGTCGGGAAACATCAGGTTTCGCAACGTTCACGTGAACGCGGACAACAGCTTCGCGCACTGCGACCCGAAAGGCTGCGGCACGTTCACGCGAGCGAGCAAATTCCCGTTCGAGAACGCGATCAAGGATATCACGCGTGGGCAGGAAGTCCGCGAGCGCGAGTTCGCGAAGCTGGATGTGCCGCCCGCACCGGCGGCAGCGGTGAGGTCCGCGGCGATCCCGGTTTCGGCCGGTATCGTGAAGGTCGCCGACGGCTTCTATTCGATCGGTGGCGGTGCGACGGACGGGAAGGGCAAGCTCTACTTCATCGATCGCTTCTTCAACCGCATTCACGGCTGGTCGGAGACCGAGGGGCTCACCACGCTGACCGAAGCGCCGATTGATCCGGTCAACCTCGCCGTGGACAGGTCGGGCGATCTGCTGGTCCTGTCCTCCGCCGGTCGCGATGGCACCGTCTACAGCATCGCGCCGGACAGCCCCGAGCGGATCCGTGTGATCGAGCCGACCGCGACGCGCTCCCGACCTGCGGCACGTACCTTGTTGCCGGTCAACGTGTGGGCGAACGGGGAGTTTGCGGACAGGATCGATCCCAAGACGTATGAATTTCCTCCGCTCGCCGACTTCTTCCTGCAGAAGATGCGTGAGCCCAAGGCCAGGGAGTATGTCTCGCCCGATGGCTCGCTGGTGTTGCCGGCGTTCCGCACCTGGAACCAGGGGCCCGAAGATCACCAGGGCTGGCGCTGGTCCGACGCGCTCGATGCCTATGGCTTCATCGGCGCAAAGGTCGGCGAACGTGTTCTGCTGACGAATGCGTCCGAGAACCGGACCTACAGCGGCATCGTCGGTGACGGTGGCGCGCTCAGCGATCTGCGCGTCGCTGCTGATCGCGGTGGTGAAAGCGTGGTTCGCGACAAGTCCGGCAACCTGTACGTCGCAAACGGGCAGATCTTCGTCTATGGACCAGGCGGAGAGTTGCGCGGGCGCATTGATGTACCCGAACGGCCGCTGCAATTGGTCATTGGCGGTGTGAACGGCTCGACATTGTTCATCCTCGCGCATCATGCTCTTTATGCCGCGCCGATCTGACGAACGGCTGCAAGATCGGCTTATCTCGCCATGAATGGCGCGACTGATGTATTTAGACCCCCCGTACGAATGCTGAGGGCGGACGCCGGTGCCGCTGCCAAGTCTTTGGAGATCGCAGTATGACCCTTCCCAAACTGGCTTTGACGGCCTTTCTCACGATGTCGTTGGCCGCATGCCAGAAGTCGACAGCGCCGGAGGCAGATAATGGTGCGGCACCCGTCACGGCTCCGCCAAATGCAGGCACGCAGTCCACCCTGTGGAACGGAGGCAAATCCAAGCCGCTCGACGTTCAGGTGGCGCATCCGAACGGGTCGGTGCTGCAGCTCACGTCGTTGCAGTCGCGCCCGACCGAAACCGCCGTGGGTATCCGCGTGATCAACGGCCGCGACAGGGATATCGATCTCAACCGCTTCAACAGCAATCGCGACGGGTATCTTTTGCTCGACAGCGGCGAGCGGCTCTATCTGTCGCCGCCGACGACCAACACGCGGCTGACGATCCCGGCCGGGCAGACATTCGAGGGCGAGCTCGTCTTCCTTGGAAGATTACCGACGGCAAGGGCGGCGGTGTTGGTCCTGAACGAGAACAGCTCGAGCGACAACGAATACACCACCACACCGGGCTTTCGGATCGACCTGCCGCTCGCGGGCGGTGATGCGGGTGCGACGCGATGATCCGCCGTGCAGTCGCGATCGCCGCGATGGTCGTAACGGCATCGTGCGACGGCGGTTTGCGCTCGTTCGGCGGCGAAGGAAAGCCGATCGACGCGCAGGTCGTTCACCCCAATGCGACAGTGTTCCAGATCCTGTCGCTCGACCGATCGGGGGATCGGGTGGCGGTCTCGATCCGCATCCTGAATGGCCGCGACCGCGACATCACGCTGACTTCGGGCAACGAGGACAGCTACATCGTCGCCGACGGTGGCGAGAAGCTGTTGCTGGTACCCTCAGCCACCAACGCCAAGCTCTCGGTCCCGCCGGGTAAGGCGATGGACGGGACGCTCGTCTTCACTGGGAAGTTGCCCTCATCGGGAACGGCGACACTGATCCTGAACGGCAACAGCAGCCGGGATAGCCAATATACCTCGTCGCCACGCTTCGACGTGTCACTGCCGCTCGACAGCGCCGGGGGCGGCGATGTCGCCGAGCAATCGGCTCTCTCGAACATGCGCGCGCTGCCGGTATCGCGCCTTGGGCTGGCAGCGGCCGCCGGGTCGCAGTTCGGCGCCGCCAGCACGGCGACCAGCAGCCTGTCCGCCGTCGATAAGCTGAAATCGGAATTGGGCGCGGTCGAGAGTGACCGGGGCACGATCGTGTCACTCCCGGGCGACGTCACCTTCGACTTCAACAAGGCGACGATCCGGCAGGACGCAGAACCGACCCTCGGGCGTCTTGCCCAGCTGATCACCGCCGGTGCCGCTGGCGATATCATAATCGAGGGGCACACCGACGCGAAGGGCGACGACGCCTACAACAAGCGCCTGTCCGAGCAACGCGCCGAGGCTGTGAAGGCGCATCTGGTCACAAAGGGGGTCGATGCCACCCGGTTGCGGACGATCGGCCTCGGGGAACTTCGTCCGATCGCGCCGAATGCCAACGCGGACGCAAGCGACGACGAGGCGGGACGCCAGCGTAACCGGCGGGTCGAGGTCATCCTGCCTAAGGGCGCCGGACCAACAGCGACGCCAACGTCGAAGCCGGGCGCACCGTAGGCTTCATCACCGAATTCATAGCACCTAGCAGTGTCAGGCTGTGAACGTCCCGCGACAAGGATACGCCAATGCACAAACAAGTTGGTTTTGCGATCGCAGCAGCGCTCATCGCCTCGGGAACCTTAGCTGCAACCATGCAAGGTCAGCCGGGCGTGAAGCGCACGCATCTCCAGCAGCATGATCTATCGATCGTCGACCGAGAGACTATTCAAGCGCGCATCGATATCGCTCCCGGGGTCACGGCGCCTTGGCACCGCCACCCGGGTGAAGAGGTCATCTACGTCCTCGAAGGCGCGCTCGAGTATCAGCTGGAGGGGAAAAGCCCTGCAACCTACAAGGCTGGCGAGGTTCTCTTCATCCCGGCAGGTGTGGCACACAAAGCGTACAATCCTGGCAAGGGCAACGGTGCCGAGCTTGCCACCTACATCGTGGAGAAGGGCAAGCCGCTCGTGCAGCTCGCACCTGATGTCGGACAGCAATGAAGGTTGGAAAGTTGGCGACAGCCCTGACTGGGCGGCAGCTTACGAAAAGCACGAGGCTGCCGCTCCAAGGCTTGCTCAACTCAGGAGGTGAAGGCTAGCTTGCTCCAGGGTTCAGGAGCGGCCGATCAGCACAGCAGAGGCGATCGCCACGGCTCGTGGGGCAGGGGGGCGATAGGTTAAGCATCGGCCAGCTTTCTGCTCAGAGCACTATCGCATTGGCTGGCGTGTTCGGGTAGCCGCCGAATGTCCGCCATCGTGTGCGCCAGGCGGTGTGCGCCTTGGTGATGTGTGACCGGAACGCTTTCTGCGGTGAAGGACGAATATGGCCGGCGCAAGATCAGATGATTGACCTGCGAGCGGTGCAAATCGCGTTCTCCTTGCTTTTAGGCAGATTGGTCGCTCAGCTAAGTAGAAGGTCTGGGCGGAAGGCGGCATTGCTGTTGGCAAGCATTGCCTTCGCCTTGATTGTCTTCATGGGTTGTCGTCATATCTATCAATCTTACGCATCCGACAAATTGCGAGATGTTCTTCAGCTTCACAGATCGTTAGTATATAGCAGGACTGTTTTAGCGACCAACTATTTCGACGATGCGTTTGTTCGTCGTGGACTAGGTGGTTCCATCGTACGCATCTTGGGGAAAAACTGGATAGAAGGTTCAGCACTTTTCATCGTGATTTCTGTCGTGTGGCTCGCTCTCCCTCTAAGTGCCATAGTGAAAAGATTAGCTGAAACGATCAGCGTAAAAGTTGCGCTTTTCTTTTTGCTGATCTTGATAGTGTCGCCTCAGACCTTCTTGGCTTGGTCACTCGACTTCACCAGAACCGATATGATGGTAGCGGGCTTCATAGTGTGGTCCTGCGTACTGATGCAAACGGGCAAACTGTATCGGGCTTCGATCGTTCTCGTATTAGGCTCTTTGGTTCACGAGACGTCGTTGATCTATGGACTTCCGATCTTGGCGGCTTTGGCACTAGAGCTTCGGTCGAAGGGCAGGCTTAATCTATCTTCGATGGTCCGCGCCTCGATCGTCGTGACCAGCGGAACAGCGGCATTGCTTATCTTGCAGGCGTTACTTTCTGCGTCGCCTCAGACGATAGCTATGCACATGCTGAGCGCTGCTCCGAAGAGCGCACATCCGTTCTTTGTCAATGCTCAGATTATGGCAACTTACATGCAGGTTACGGGGCCCCAAGGGGTCAAAGACGCGATCTGCCTGAACGCAGAAGAAGGCGGAGTCTATATCTTCTGGTCATCGATGGCGCTGATTGCCGTGTTGGCGTACTTGATCATCCTGCCATTTTATCGACGATATATATTGTTCGTGCTGGCGGCACTGGTCCCATGCTGCTTTCTATTATTGGTTGCGAACGACATCGGTCGTTGGGCGCAACTCAGCGTGTTGAACGCTTGGTTGCTTTCATCCACGTTGACGCTGTGGGAAGAGGAAAGCCCTCCTGCCGACTTGCGGCTCATCGCAGGGGTGGTCGGGATTATGGGCATGCTGGCGTTGGGATCTGGCCGCTACGATCGACCGTTTACGCTGTATCGACTGAGGTATGTAGTCGCACCGGTGCCGAACCGAGTGCCTTATACCAAGCTTATGGATCGATGTGCGCCCGGATGGCGACTGGCTGCTACTGCTCCTTAGTTAACAAAAAGCTACGTGCGGCAAATCGGCCCGACTCACATGATAACTGCGCTGGATTAGCGTGGGAAACCATTCCGTTAAGTTGATCTGAATCAGCAACAAAAAGCACCGTTACTTTCGAACGTGACTGATCGGCGAGAATCGTTCCCTTACGGGACAAGCTCTTAGCTGATTGGCATGTGGTTATAGCCACGTACATGATACATGCGTCCTACTTAGGGGGACTGTTCGTGCGGGTGATTGTAATCGGCGCGGGTGCCATGGGTTTGGCAGCCGCTTACCATGCTTCGAGTGCGGGACATGAAGTAACGGTCGTCGAAGCCGGACCTGTCGCAGGCGGCATGGCCGCGCATTTCGACTTCGGCGGGCTATCGCTGGAGCGTTTCTACCACTTCATCTGCAAGGCCGATCAGCCGACGTTCGATATCCTTCGGGATCTAGGCATCTCGGATCGCCTGAAGTGGCGCCAAACGACGATGGGTTTCTACATCGACGGCAAGCTGCGCGATTGGGGCGATCCGTTCTCACTTCTTCGCTTCTCCGCGGTCAGTGCTGTGGCCAAGGTGCGCTACGGCCTGCTGGCGTTCGTATCGACTAAACGCGAGCATTGGCACGCTCTTGAGCACCAGACCGCGCGTGAGTGGATCACGCGCTGGGCCGGCAAGGAAGCCTATCAACGTTTGTGGGAACCGTTGTTTCGGCTCAAATTCTATGAGTTCGCCGACGACATATCGGCAGCTTGGATCTGGACGCGGGTCAAGCGGATAGGTCGATCGCGGCGTTCTCTCTTCAAGGAAGAATTGGGTTACCTGGAAGGAGGCAGCGAGACGCTCGTTCGTGCGCTGGTCGATGGCATCGAGGCGAACGGCGGGGCGGTTCAACTCGCGACCCCCGCACAGCGGGTAGAGGTAGCGGACGGCCGGGTGACGGGCGTAAGAACGGCTGCGGGCGTGCTAACCGCCGACGCAGTCATTTCGACGGTGCCGACCCCACTCGTCGCACCGATGGTTCCGGATCTTCCTGCCGAATGGGCAGAGCGTTACGCTTCGGTGATCAACATTGGCGTGTGTTGCCTCGTCTTCCGGCTCAAGAGATCGGTGTCGCCCCATTTCTGGGTCAATATCAGCGATCCGGCCATCGAAATTCCCGGAATCGTGGAGTTTTCCAATCTGCGCCCAACGGACGAAACGATCGTCTTCGTACCTTATTACATGCCTCTAACGCATCCCAAATGGTCGTGGAGCGACGAGCAACTGCTCGATGAGGCTTGGGGTTACGTATGTCGGCTCAACCCGACGCTGAAACCTTCGGACAGGATCGACGGCACGGTCAGCCGTCTTCGCTATGCACAGCCGGTCTGTCCACCAGGCTTCGCCGCCACAATCCCGCCGATACAGACGCCGATCAAGGGTCTGCAAGTCGCCGACACATCCTTCTACTATCCGGAGGATCGTGGGATTTCCGAAAGCGTGCGGCTGGGTAAGCTGATGGCCGAGATGCTCGAGGAGCAGTCGTCGTGAACGTAGAGTCCAACCTCGTTGATCTTGCAGCCGTGCCCCTCGCCGTCGACGTCGATGGAACCTTGCTGCGAACTGATCTGCTGCATGAGGCAGCGCTCCAGTTCATCGCGAAACATCCGTTACAGGCGCCTCGGCTATTGCTTTGGCTTCTGCGTGGGCGCGCCCATCTGAAGACGCAATTGGGCAGCCGGATCTCGCCGCCAGTCTCGACGATGCCGCTGCGCGACGAGACGGTGAACCTCATCCGAGCTGCCCAAGCGGCAGGGCGGCCGGTCTACCTCGCGTCGGCGTCTGACGAACGTTATGTGCGAAGCCTGGCCGACCGGATCGGCGGCATTGCCGGTGTCTTCGGCACCACAGCGAACGCCAATCTCGCGGGATCCGCCAAAGCTCAGCGCCTCAATGACGAGTTCGGCGAACGTGGGTACGACTATGTCGGTGATCGCGCCGTGGACATCGCAGTATGGCGCAGTTCGCGGCTTCAGTACGTCGTCGCGCACGATGCGGCTTTAGAAAAACAGGTAAATCGGGTCTTCGATGACGTACGCGTGATCGCCAGACCACGTGTGAAGCCCGCGTCCTACGTTAAGACGTTGAGGACGCACCAATGGTCGAAGAACATCCTGCTGTTTCTAGGCGTCATTGCTGGCCACCATTTCGAGCTTGAAGCGATCGGCACGACCCTAGCGGCGTTCGTCTGCTTCTGTGCCGCAGCGTCAAGCGCCTACATCATCAACGACCTGCTCGATCTGCCGGGGGACCGCTCGCACCCGAGCAAGCGGAAGAGGCCGCTTGCTTCCGGCGACTTACCAATCTCGCATGCCGTTGCTCTGGCCATATTGCTGATGGTCTTCTCGCTCGGCGTGGCCAGCCTGCTTCCCTTGCAATTCATCGGGGTGCTGGCCGCCTATGTCGTCTCGACGCTCGCCTACTCCATGTGGCTGAAGCGCAAGGCGATCGTGGACGTCATCGTGCTTGGTGGTCTCTATACGATCAGGGTGTATGCCGGGTTGGCGGCGATATCCGCCACCGGGTCCGAATGGTTGCTGATCTTCAGCCTGTTCCTGTTCCTCTGCCTCGCGATCGAGAAACGGTGTTCGGAATTGGTACGCCGTCGCGAAACCGGCGAGGATCGCCTCGACGGGCGCAATTACCGCGTCGAGGATCTCGCGATGCTGATGCCGTTGGCGGCTGCCGCTGGTTACGGCGCGGTGTTGGTTGTGGCACTGTACCTTTCCAGCGATGAAGTCCGTGCGCTATACGGGCACCCCACGCGCATGTGGCTCATGTGCCCGCTCATCTTGTATTGGATCAGCCGCGTTCTTCTGCTCTCGAACCGTAATGAAATGCATGACGATCCCGTGGTGTTCGCTTTGACGGATCGCGTGAGCTGGTATGTTGCCGCCGCCGCGGGTGTGGTGATCGCGATCTCCACATGAGGCCGGCGGCCGTGAAGGAAGACGTCTCAGGCTGGGGTCGCTATCCCATGCTTGCGTGCGATACGCTGCACCCTGCGGACAAGAGCGCGTTGCTGAACGTCGGCCAGGATGGGGGGCGTGCGGTCGCGCGCGGGGCAGGGCGCTCCTATGGCGACGCAGCGATTGGCATCGACCTGACGATCGCCAGCAAGGGGCTCAACCGGCTGCTGGAGTTCGATGCCGAGACGGGTCAACTGGTCTGCGAGGCGGGTTTGCTGCTGACCGATCTGCTCGACGTCATGCTGCCGCGCGGCTGGATCGTGCCCGTAACGCCGGGAACACGCTACGTGACCATCGGCGGGATGATCGCGGCCGATGTACACGGCAAGAACCACCATGTCGCAGGCTCGTTCTGCGATCACGTCGACTGGATCGACCTGATGATCGGAGACGGACGGCTGCAGCGCTGCTCGCGCGATGAGCATGCCGACCTCTTCGCTGCCAGCTGCGGCGGCATGGGGCTGACCGGGATCATTCTGCGGGCGGCGGTGCGGATGAAGCCGGTACCGAGCGCCTCCATTCGGCAGCGAACGATCCGGGCACCCGATCTTGCGGCGGCACTCGCTACGTTCGAGGCGAGCATGGATTGGACCTATTCAGTTGCCTGGATCGATTGCCTCGCGAAGGGCGCCCGGCTGGGTCGGTCAGCCATCTTCCTAGGCGAACATGCGGCGGTCGGCGAACTGCCCAAGCCTGCGCGCGATGACCCCTATCGCCGGAGCCGATCTGCGCGGCTGAAGGTACCTGTCGATATGCCGACATGGGCCTTGTCCAGCCCTTTCATGCGTGGCTTCAACAGCGTTTACTACGCGGCGCAGAAAAGCGGCGAATCGATCGTTCCACTCTACCCGTATTTCTATCCGCTGGACGCTATCGGGCAGTGGAACCGGATCTACGGACGGCGCGGCTTCGTCCAATATCAGTGCGTGATCCCGCTCGAAAGCAGCGAAATAGCGCTGCGCACGATTCTGACCGAGACTAGCAACGCGGGAAGCGGATCGTTCCTCGCAGTGCTGAAGAGAATGGGTGCCGAGTCGTTCGGTCTGCTTTCCTTCCCGAAGCCCGGTTACACGTTGGCGCTCGACTTCCCTGTCAACGACACCAATCTGGCGTTGCTCGACCGGCTGGACGCGATCACGGCGGAGCATGGGGGCCGCATTTACTTGGCGAAAGACGCTCGGGCCAAACCGAGCTTTGCGCGCGGCTATCCGCGTATCGACGAGTTCAGAGCGGTACGCAATCGCTACGGCCTTACCGATCGATACGCATCACGATTATCACAACGCCTGGAGATCTGATGATCAATCCGCCTTCGCCTGTGCTCATTCTAGGAGCCCGCTCGGACATCGCGCGGGCGATAGCGCGCCGTTACGCGGAAGCAGGTTGCTCGATCGTCCTTGGTGCTCGGGATGCCTCTCGGCTGGAGGACGATCGCGCCGATCTGTCGCTGCGATATCCCGTCGAGGTCAAGACGGTTGAGTTCGATGTCCTCAGCAAGGACCCTGACGCGTTCTTCAACGGATTGGATGCTGTTCCGGGTACGGTCGTGATGGTTGCCGGGTTGCTCGGCGATCAAACCGAATCGCAGCAAGACGATGGTGCCGCGCAGACGGTCATGGAAACCAATTATGCGGGGCCCGCGCGCTTCCTGCTCGCGGCCGCACGCGCCATGGCGGGTCGGACGGACGGTGCGTGCATCATCGGCATTAGCTCGGTGGCAGGTGACCGAGGACGCGCATCGAACTTCATCTATGGCTCCGCCAAAGCCGGGTTCAGCGCCTTCTTGTCCGGGCTGCGCGCAAGCCTGGCCAAGAAGGGTATCCACGTGATGACGGTGAAGCCAGGCTTCGTCGCGACCGCGATGACGCAAGGCATGAAACTGCCACCGCTGATCACAGCCTCGGCGGATGAGGTCGGCCGCGCCGTGTTTCTTGGTCAGCAGGCACGCCGGGACGTGATCTACACGCGCAGCGTCTGGCGCCCGCTGATGGCCATCATCAAGGCAATCCCCGAGCCATTGTTCAAGCGCCTGTCGCTCTGACGGATCAGTCCTTCGTCGGCGGACACTGTGCAGCTCTACTGCCGCCGAGAGCGCCGGATGCACTGTTCTGCAACCAGACGGAGGAGGGCGCCGAATAGCTGACACGATGATAACTGCGTGCGATCCAGTGGTCCAAGACCCTGACGCCGCTGCTCAAGCTGCTTGCATTCGGTTCCGGTCCGAAATTTTCCAGATCGTCGATGACGATCCAACGAACTTTCGCGCGTTCCAGATCGCGAATGATCGAACGCTGAATGTCGCTACGTGTCTGCAGACCAGGATCGAAGATGAACCAACGCGTTCCTGGAGGACGGTCCATGAGGTAGTAGAGCGCTACCGCGTTGATCGTAAAACGATCATGCCGGTTATCTGCCACAAATACCGGCTCGCCAGGGCTGCTATGCTCCCTTACGAAATCGCTGGCGGCCAACCGCCCCGGAAGAATGTCGGCGCCGACGAGTGCATCGCGCGGCAAACACTGCGGACGGTCGGAAGAACGTGCTGGCGGTGCTCCAGCGGCCAGCCAAGCGATGTTGATACGGCCGGCGAAAGACGTCAGCCGACGAACCGTGCTGGCGAATGCGTAGGTCGCAGGGAGCAAGATCAAGATGATCAAACTACCGGTCGCGAGAACAGCACGACGTCCCGGTCGCTTCCACCACTCGGCAGCGCAAAGGACGAGGAGCAGGGTAGCCGGCACAACGCTCATTAACGCATGCAGCGGCTCCACCCGCACCAATCCTTTGTAGTGAAGTGCTGCGGATAGGCAGCACATCAGCAAGCCGAACTTCTGCTTAGTTGGGGTTGCCGAAGTCGGTGGCGAAGAGTTCACTGGTCGCGTCACGTATGTCGCCGCTGCAACGGCAAGCGCGATAGGAGCAAGGAAGACGCTAATCCACGAAGGTCGACGCAGGATCGCGGTAGCAGTCGGGAATGGTAAGTTGCGGTGCGTGCGATAGTAGGATGTCGACGAGCCGATGACGTCACGCCACCACGCCTCGACCATGCCTGCATGAAAATAGACCAGGGTCGCCGGACCGACGATGACGATGAACCCAATCGCCAACAGAAAAAGATCCACGGCGGCATTGTATCGGCGCCGCTCACTTGGATCGATGCGTAAATGTGCCACGCCGATATAGACGATTTCGGCGGCAAGGATCGCCACACCCGCGTCGTAGCGGAACAAGCTTGCGATCCCGGCGCACACGCCACCAGCGAGCACTCGCCATCTACTCGTGACATCCTTATTGCCGCCCAAGATGGCGATGGAAGCCAGCAGGTACAGAAGGATGCAGGGGAAGCTCGGGTAAAGGAAGCTTTGCGCCGACGCGAGCCATAACCACGCGCTCAAGACGCCGGCTACTGCAAACCATTTGATTATCAGTGGCTTTAGCAGATGATAGCACAAAGCCACGATACCGGCCTGTATCGTCAATCCATAAAGGCGAGCGGCCAAGAACGTATGCGTCGTCGCCAGCCAGATTTTGGACAACAGCCACGGTGTTCCCGGGCCGTAGACTAAATAGAAGTCGCGATGTAAGAGCTTTCCCGCACCTGCAGACATTGCCGCCGTCAGCATCAATCCTTCGTCATAAGGGTCCAGTCGCCGATCCATCACGAAGAATAGCGAAATGAAGGCAAGTGCAAACACCCGCCAGGTGGACAAGAATTCACGTCTGGGTCGCGACTTAGCAACATCTTGTGACGGTTCGCCCGCCAGCACGACCGTGCCCCTCTCAGACATCAACATCCGGCGTCGTCGAACAGCATTCTCTCAACCCTTGTCCGGATTGCCAAATCGAGATGTGGCATAGGTGAAGTTGCGATGTCCAAGGTAGCTAGTGACCGCCATGAACGCGCCCCCCACGAATACGCCTGCAATTGCCGCAAAGCGTGCCGGGACGGCAGCATCCGAAAGCAGGCTTTCGGTCAACAACGCCGCGGCCAGATAGACGCAAGTACCAAACGCATAAACGATCAGAAAGCGAACGAACTCTCCCCGTGCTCCTGTCCATTCGGTGGCTTTGAACGCGAAGAGCTTCATCATCACAAATGATACGCACAAGCCCATCAACAGACCACACACGAAGCTGACGTTAATCGGCAGGCTGCCGCGACAGATCCAAACCACCGCCATGTTGCAGAGAGTAGCGACGCCACCAGTCGCCAAAAATCGAGTGAGTTCGCCAATGTTCCCCAACATCGTTCGCACTGCATGTCCCCCTAATGCAATTCCTGCCTACAGGAACGAGAGGTCAACGCCAAGTGCACTTCAGCGTGACGGACATACTGTTGAAGATAATGATCGTGCGTACTAGCGAGCCGGCCTGCCTAGCGGCGCAACAACGGCACAAGCATCATGAATATCGCGGCGACGCTGACAGTCGCTAGCGTCCAGGTCAGGTACATGACGACATCCCGGCCCATCGCCGTCGACACCAGCCCGCGACCCGTCAGGTAACCCGGTGCTAGGACGATCGGTACCCACACGAAGGCGGAAACGATGTTCCAGACGTGAAAACGCCGCGGTCCCATGCCGCCGGCACCGGCGACTAGCGGCAACATCGATTGCAGAGGCCCGAGCATAAAACGACCGATTACCAGCGACGGGCCACCCCAGCGTGACAAGAACAGACGGACACGGGCCACCGATCGACGCCGAGCGGCAAGACTTTTCGCCCGATAGATCCTGCTTTTCAGCCGGCGTCCGATCGCCCAGGATGCCCAATAGCCAACAATCGCGCCTGCTATCGCGGGCGGTACAGCCTCCGTAGGTTCGATCAGCCCGCGGCCGAGAAGCGTGCCGAGCAGCAGCAGGATCGGCGTTGCGGGGATGATCGCTCCGGCGATCGCAAGCGACTCTCCAAACGCCAGCAACCCTATAGCCAGCCAGATAAAGCTGCGATGGTTGAGGAGGAACGCGACGGCGGCATCCAGACTGTCGATCACGAAAGTGCCGCAGAATGTCGGAGGCATGTCAGGCCGATGCAGCCAAGGGTTTGCGCGAAGGCCGTTTGGCGTGACGGATTAACGAACACGTTTTCACACCGCCAATCGCCACGAGCAGATGATGAGCGCGCCACGCGAACGCTACCAGTGGCTGCGGTGAGTAGCGGTAGGGTTGATAAACAGCAACCCACGGGGGCGCGATGGCTCTGACCCGTTTGCAGCCGAACCGGAATTGCTTAGCGAGGCACGAATGAGAGAAGGTTGGCGGCCAGCATGTCGTAGCGGCTGGCCAATTACAAAACTCTTTGAGCCGGCAAAAGGCGGTTCCTCGAGGTGACGGTCCAGCGCTCTGCCGATGCCGAATCACACAGCGCTATCATGGTCGGGGAGACAGGATTCGAACCTGCGACCCCCTGGTCCCAAACCAGGTGCGCTACCAGCCTGCGCCACTCCCCGAAGGTTGGTCCCCTAGGCGGGCTCGGCGGTTCCCGCAAGCATTTGGTGGGCCCGGCAGGACTCGAACCCGCAACCTAGCCGTTATGAGCGGCCAGCTCTAACCATTGAGCTACAGGCCCCACCTAGCTTGCCGGTAGCGCAGCACCGGGCAAAGAAAAAGGGCGCTCCGACCAGCGGAGCGCCCTTTCACATGATCGTGCACCGGGGATGACCCCGATGCGCGCGATCACATGTTGTCGGCCTTTTCGTCCGCGGCGTCGCGGACGTTGTCGGCTGCTGCGTTCATGTTGTCCGCGGCGTTCGACATCGCACCGGCGGCTGCGCCGGTCGTTGCGTTGTCGGCCATGGAGTCCATGTTGTCGGCCTGCATTTCCATGTTGTCGGCCAGCATGTCCGCGTTGTTCTCAACGGCGGCAGCTTCTGGCGACTTCGAGCACGCAGCGACGGACATCAGGCCGGCGGCAGCGAGAACGAAAGCGATCTTCTTCATTCGATTGCTCCCAAGCATAGCAATAATCGCGGCCGACCCGATTGCCGTCGCGAAGCGGCCCAAATACCGCACGACTCCTCGCGGTCAATGCGCAAATTCACGGAAGCGTAACGTTTGCGACGAAAATGCGTCACTTCCGTGGTGTTACGGTGCCCAGCACCTCAGGTGCGTTGGCAACAATCGCGAGCATTGTCGTCCAGGCGGCGACATTCTGCGCTAGCTGCGCCGGGTCGACGCGGTCGAGCACGTCGTCGGGCGTGTGGTGAGTGTCGAAATACCGTAGGCCGGACTGGTTGAGATCGACCGCCGGCACTCCGAGCGCGAGCATCGGGCCGACATCGGTGCCGTCGCCGCCGACACCGGTGCCACGCCCGATCCCGAGCGGGGCGAGCGCGGAGGCCAGGCGATCGCCCACCGCGGTGGCGGTGACGGGAAGGTTGACCTCGAACCGCCACACACGATCCGCGCCGAAATCGCTTTCGGTGGCGAGTGCGTGAGGTTCTTTGCCGTGCACGCGGGCATAGTCGCGGCCGCCGAACCCGCCCGGTTCCTCCGCACCGAACCAAACCACACGGATCGTGCGGCGGGGCTTGGGACCGTCGAGCAACCGCTTGGCGGCCGCGGCGGTGATCGCAACACCCGACGCATCGTCGATCGCGCCGGTGCCGAGATCCCAGCTGTCCAGGTGGCCGCCGATCAGCACGATACCTGCCTTGGGATCGTAGCCGGGCACTTCTGCGATGACGTTCCCCGAGATGCCGGTGCCGCCCGACCGTGGCGTCAGCACCAGCTTCATCCGTACCGGTTTCCCGCGCTTGGCGACGCGTTCGAGCAGTTCGGCATCGGGCACCGACAACGCGGCGGCGGGGATAGCGGCGACGCCGGCGGGGAAGTTGGTTCCGCCGGTATGCGGGTTGCGATGCTTGTCGGTGCCGATCGAGCGGATCACCACCGCCACGGCACCTTTGCCGGCAGCGATGCCGGGACCGACGAAGCGGGCGGGGCCGTAAGCGCCGTAGCTCGATCCGTCCTGGGTCGGCTCCATCGCGTTGCCGATATAGACGATCTTGCCGGCGACCGACGCAGCAGGAGCGGCGACGAGATCGCCATAAGTCTTGAACACGACGACTTCGGCGGTGATGCCCTCCGCCGGGGTCGCTCCGGAGTTGCCGAGCGCGACGAGCTTAAGCGTCTGCGGGAACGGCGCGACGATCTCGGCGCTCTCGGCGCCGCGTAGCCAGACGGGCATCTGGTAGGTCTCGACACGCACGTTCTTGAAGCCAAGCGCCTTCAAGCGCGCGACGGCCCAGGTTCGCGCTCGCGCCTCAGCCTCGGTGGCGGCGAGGCGCTGCCCGACTTCGGTGGTCAGCCCTTCCACCAGGTCGTAGGCGAGCGTGTCGTCGAGCGCCGCATCGCGCAGCGCGGCCACCCGCGCGTCGACCGGCGCGGGGGGCGGTGGCGCGACGCGCTGAGCGGCGGCGGGCGCGGCGATCAGGACGGAGGCGAGCAAGAGACGGCGGATGGTCATGCGATGATTCCTTACGATGCGACCGGGCAAGGGCGGGGCACGCGTTGCCAATGCGCGCTGCCGTCGCTATCTGCGGTCGATAATTCCCGCCCTTTTCAAGCACGGAGCGCGCGACCGCAATGGCCGTCCAGTATACTTACGTCATGAAGGGTCTGACCAAGACCTTCCCCGGCGCCAACAAGCCCGTCCTCAACAACATCAGCCTCCAGTTCCTGCCGACGGCGAAGATCGCGATCATCGGCCCGAACGGATCGGGTAAGTCGACGCTGATGAAGATCATGGGCGGCATCGACACCGACTTCACCGGCGAGGCCTGGGCAGCGGAAGGCGTTCGCGTCGGCTATCTGCCGCAGGAGCCGCAGCTCGACACGTCCAAGGATGTGATGGGCAATGTGAAGGACGGCGTGCGTCCTGTCGCGGACCTAGTCGACCGTTTTAACGCGATCTCCGCCGAGATGGGCGATCCGCAGGATGACACCGACTTCGACGCGCTGATGGAGGAGATGGGCGATCTCCAGGCCAAGATCGACGCGGTCGACGGCTGGGCGCTCGACAGCCAGCTCGAACAGGCGATGGAAGCGCTGCGCTGCCCGCCGGGCGACAGCCCGGTCGACAATCTGTCGGGTGGTGAGAAGCGCCGCGTCGCGCTGTGCAAGCTGTTGCTCGAAAAGCCCGACATCCTGCTGCTCGACGAACCGACCAACCATCTGGATGCGGAAAGCGTCCAGTGGCTCGAGAACTACCTAAAGGAATATGCCGGCAACGTCATCCTGGTGACGCATGACCGCTACTTCCTCGATAACGTCGTCAATTGGGTGCTCGAGCTCGATCGTGGGCGCTACTATACCTACGAGAGCAACTATTCGGGTTACCTCGAAAAGAAGGTCAAGCGGCTCGAGCAGGAGGAGCGTGAGGAGCAGGGCAAGCAGAAGGCGATTGCCGACGAACTGGCGTGGATGCGCCAAACCCCGAAGGCGCGCCAGACCAAGTCGAAGGCCCGCATTCGTGCGTTCGACGAGCTGATGGAGAAGCAGGAGAACCGGGTCGCGGGCAAGGCGCAGATCCTGATCCAGCTTCCCGAGCGGCTCGGCGGCAAGGTAATCGAGGCCAAGGGCCTGACCAAAGCTTACGGCGACAAGCTGTTGTTCGACGGGCTCGACTTCACGCTGCCGCCGGGTGGCATCGTCGGGGTGATCGGGCCGAACGGCGCGGGCAAGTCGACGCTGTTCAAGCTCATCACCGGGCAGGAACAGCCCGACACGGGCACGATCGAGGTCGGGACAACGGTGAAGCTCGGCTATGTGGACCAGAGCCGCGACGACCTCGATCCCAACAAGAACGTCTGGCAGGAAATTTCCGACGAGCTCGAGATCTTCCGCTTCGGCAAGCAGGAGATGGGGACGCGCGCCTATGTGGGTGCGTTCAACTTCCGCGGACCCGACCAGCAGAAGAAGGTCGGGCAGCTATCGGGCGGCGAACGCAACCGCGTCCATATGGCGAAGATGCTGAAGGAGGGCGGCAACGTCCTGCTGCTCGACGAGCCGACCAACGATCTCGA
>NZ_CAXTEM010000019.1:0-50037 GCF_964243315.1 uncultured Sphingomonas sp.
ACGCGGTGTTCATCACCACCTGGCTGCGGCAGGACAGCGAGGCGGAGAACATCCGCGTCAATTCGGCGATGGTCCGCAACCTGCTCGACGCGTTGCGCCCCAGTGGCAGCACGCGGCACGTCGCGCTGGTCACGGGTCTCAAACATTATCTCGGGCCGTTCGAGGCGTACGGCAAAGGCGCGCTGCCGCAGACACCGTTCCGTGAGGATCAGCCGCGGCTCGACATCGAGAACTTATATTACGCGCAGGAGGACGAGGTCTTCGCCGCGGCCGAGCGCGACGGGTTCGGATGGAGCGTCCACCGGCCGCATACCGTGATCGGCAAGGCGGTCGGCAACGCGATGAATATGGGCACCACGCTCGCGGTGTTCGCCACGCTCTGCCGAGAGACCGGCCAGCCGTTCCGCTTCCCGGGGTCCGCCGCGCAATGGGAGGGGCTGACCGACATGACCGACGCGTCGCTGCTCGCCGAGCATCTCCTCTGGGCTGCGACGACGCCGACGGCGCGCAACGAGGCGTTCAACGTCGTCAACGGCGACGTCTTCCGCTGGAGCTGGATGTGGGGCCGGATCGCGGCGTGGTTCGGGGTCGAACCCGCACCCTTCGACGGCGAGGTACGGCCGCTGGAAACCCAGATGCAGGGCGCCGAGCCGATCTGGCGGGCGATCGCCGAGCGCGAGCGGCTCGTCGAGCCCGATCTCGCCCGGCTGGCATCGGCCTGGCACACCGATGCCGATCTCGGACGCCCGATCGAAGTGGTGACCGATATGAGCGAGAGCCGGCGGCTCGGCTTCACCGCCTACCAGCCGACCGACGACGCCTTTATCGACCTGTTCGAGCGGCTCCGCGCCGACCGGCTGATCCCCTGACCGCGGCGGCGCCGCGCCGCCACAGCCCGGCGTGCGTGTCGATATACGCGGCGATCGTCTGCGCGATCCGCTCGTCATCCACAACCGACGGATGTGAGTTGCAGCCGGACAGCGCGAGGCCGGTGACCGGCGCGAAGACGATGTTCTTCATCCCCTCCCCGCGCAGCCGATCGACCGTGCGGCGCGCTTCCGCGGCGATCTCGCCACCCGCCATGTCGGTCGCCCAGACCAGCACATGCGCGGCGGGATCGCGGGCACGCAGGCGGCGCAGGAAGGCGGCATAGCTCGCCTCGAAATCGGCATGCAGCGCGGCGCGCGTCCGCCACTTCTCGCCGGCGTGCAGGGGCGTGGTGAAGTCGTTGGTGCCGAGCGCGACGACATAGATTTGCGGGTGCCAGCCGCGATCCGCGGCACGCTCGGCCTTGTCGAACAGGACGAAGGGATAGGCTTCGGGCAGGGTGTCGGCCGCGAACCCGTTATAGTTGCGCACCACGCCGCGACCCGAGATCGCGTTGACGCGGTAATCGGCATCGTAGCGCCGCCCGGTGATGCCCGCGATGCCCTGCGACGTGTCGGTGGTCGACCAGACCTCCGCCTGGGTGCACTCGCGCTTGGGCGAGGTGTTGCCGTAGCCGACGGTGTGCGAATCGCCGATGAACTCGATCTGCCGCGCACGGGCCGGCGTCGGCCGAGCCGCTGCGGCGTAGAACCCGCCGAACACGGTCGGCGCGGCCTGGCTCTCGCTCGCCACTTCGACCCGCAGCCGGTGGGGTCCGCTCGCCAGATCGCCGATCCGGTAGAGGCCGGGCCGTGGCTTGACGAGCGTCGTCACGGTCCGGCCGTCGACCAACACGTGCAGCGTCGCGTCGCCGGGCCCGACCTTCATCAGCGCCTCGCGGCTCTTGAAGGACGCCTCGAAATAGCTGCCGGGCCATTGGCGCCGCAGCCCGTCCGCCGACGCTGCCACCCTGCCCCCGACATGCAGCGGCAGCGGCCTTGCGGTGCCGACCCCGGACGTCACAGGGGTGACGGTGACCACGGGCGCCGCAGCGGTGAGGCCGAGCGCGATCAGTATCGCGATGCTCCTCATGCCTTCAGCCATGCGGGGAGTTCGTCCTTGGTGACGTAGCGATCCGACGCGAAATACTGCTTGAGCAGTTCCGGCGTGTTCTGGTCGCGGCCGGTCAGCCAGCGGGTGTGCCAGGTCATGAACCACAGCCAGTCCGCCTTGGGACCCAGCAGCGCAGGATCGGGCACCGGCCCGTTTTCGTGCAGGCAGATCGGCACGCTGTCGCCGACGATCGCCTTCACCTGCGCGAACATCGGCGCGAGATTGCCGTGATCCTTGGCATAGATGTCCGCCCCCGCGATATCGACCGTCTCGCGGCCGGGATACCAGGCGGCGTCGACATTCTGCCCCGCCCAGCCCAGCACCCACACCAGGTTGTCGAGGCGATGAACCCGCGTGTAGCGATCGTACATCAGCGCCCACAGCGCCTTCAGCGCGTCGGGCCCATGCTTGCCCCACCAGAACCAGTCGCCGCTGAATTCGTGGAAGGGACGCCACAGCACCGGTACGCGGCGGTCGCGCAGCACCGCCAACAAGCCGGCGATATGATCCATGTCGCGCATCATCGCGACGTTGGCGGGCGTTCCGGGCTTCAGCGCGGCGGCGACGTCGAAGTCCTTCTTGGAATTCTCGTACCCGGTGCCGATGTCGGGTGCGCCCCAATGCCAGCAGATGCTGACGATCCCGCCCGATCGCGACCAGGCCGTGGCGCGTTCGTTCACCGCCAGTTCGTCCTTCGGCTCGATATAATCGAACCCGACCAGCGCGGGCTGCTCGCCGGTCACGCGCTGGAGATAGTCGAGCTCCATCCGCGAGCCCTGCGGCGTGAAGTTCTGCTCCTGCTGCCCGGTCAGCGTCTTGCTGCGGTACAGGCTCCACAGATAGGCATAGAGACGCCGCGCCTCCGGGCTCGCGCGGGGGTTGCTCAGCGTGCGCGCGGCCGGGCTTTCGAGCGGACGCGCGCCGAGTTGTGCGGGCAGCGCCAACGTCGCCGCGGCCCCTGCCATCCCGGTGATCGTGTCTCGTCTCGTCAGCATCCTGATCGTCCCGCTACGTGTCGTATGCCCGCTGTCATAGGCCGGGCGGCTGAAACCTGTCGACGGTTATGCGTTCGGCATCAATTGTTTGCACCCAATCGCACGCCTTGCCCGTTGTTATGTAATCGGGAGATTATCGATGTCTGCATCTGCGATCGAACAGCCACCCCAGGTCGAGGCCGTCGAGGGCATGGTGCTCGTCGACAGCCGGGACGGTATCGCCTTCACCATGACGGGCGAGGCAGCCGTCGAGCTGTCGGAACGGCTGAGCGAGATCGGATTGCGCGCGATCGGGCAGCGCAAGCAGATCGAATGGAAACTGGACAGCCACCGAATTTAAGTTCGACGCGTCACACTAATCTAGCGCAATACGAAAAGCGTCCAAGTTATACGTGGATCAAAGCACGCCCGTGCCGCCCGGCTAGTTCTTCACAGGGGAGAACGACCATGAACGAGTCGAACACGGGCAGCTACTTCGCACGGCGCGAGCAGAAGGAACGTGAACAGGCCGCTCGCGCGACCGATCCGCGTGCCGCCGCGATCCACAACGATCTTGCCGATAACTACGCGAGGCTTGCGCGGCAGCAGATGCGACCGCGGCTAAGCATCGTCTGATCTTGGCGGCTCACCCGGTCGGGAAGCCGCGCTTTTCCAGCAGCGCCTTCACGTCCGGAGCACGGCCGCGGAACTGCCGATATGCCTCGGCGCGGTCGGACGAATTGCCCGGCGCGAGGATGTATTTGCGCAGCTTGGCGGCGACCACCGGATCGTACGGGTTGCCGGCCTCGGTGAACGCCGCGCCGGTGTCCGCGGCCATCGTGTCCGACCACAGATAGCTGTAATAGCCCGCGGAATAGGCGTCGCTCGAGAACAGGTGATTGAACTGCGGCAGCCGGTGGCGCATCGCCAGTTCCCGCGGCATTCCGATCTCCGTCAACGTTTCACGCTCGAACTTGTCGGGATCGATGACGCCGTCGGGGATCAGGTGCATCTTCATGTCGACGATCGCGGAGGATAGATATTCCGCGGTCTGGTAGCCCTGGTTGAACTTCGCCGCGGCCTCGACCTTCTTCAGCAGCGCCGCCGGCATCGGCGCGCCGGTCTTGTAGTGCTTGGCGAAGCGATCGAGCACCGGCCGGGTCAGCACCCAATATTCGTTCACCTGGCTCGGATATTCCACATAGTCGCGCGGCGTGTTCCCGAGCCCGGGATACTTGACCTCGGACAGCAGCGCGTGGAGCGCGTGACCGAATTCATGGAACAGCGTCTGCGCGTCGTCGAGCGAGATCAGCACCGGCTCGCCGGGCGCGCCGCGAACGAAGTTGTTGTTGTTCGAACTCAGCACGGTCTTCTTGCCGTCGAACGTCTCGTGGCTGCGATACGCATTCGCCCACGCACCCGACCGCTTCCCGCCGCTGGCGAAATCGTCGCGATAGAACAGCCCGCGGAACGCGCCGGTCGCCTTGTCCTTCACCTCCCACACGCGGACGTCGGGATTGAAGGTCGGCACCTTGCCGGTGATCTCGGTGAAGGTGATGCCGTAGAGCTGCTCGGCAGACCAATAGGAGGCCTGGATCATGTTGTTTAGCTCGAAGTACGGCTTCAGCTCGTTCTGATCGAGGTCGTACTTCGCCTTGCGGACCTTCTCCGCATAATAGAGGTAATCCCAGGGCTCGACGGTGATCGGCGTGCCCTCCTTGGCGGCGATCGCCTGCATGTCGACGACTTCCTCGCGGACGCGCGCGACGGTCGGCTTCCAGACCCGCAGCATCAGGTCCATCGCCTTGGCGGGATCCTTTGCCATGGTGTCCGACATCCGCCAGTTTGCGTGCGTGGCATAGCCGAGCAACCGCGCACGATCGGCACGCAGCTTCATGATAGCGGCGATGTCGGCATTGGTGTCGTTGGCGTCGCCATTGTCGCCGCGGTTCTTGAACGCTTTCCACACCTTTTCACGCAACGCCCGATCCGACGCGAAGGTCAGGAGCGGATCGACGCTGGAGCGGGTATTGACGATCACCCACTTGCCCGCCAGCCCGCGCTTGTCCGCCGCAGCCTTCGCCGACGCCTTCTGACTGTCGGAGAGACCAGCCATCTGCGCGTCGCTGTCGACGACGATGAAGGTGTTCTCATCGGCGAGCACCTTGGCCGAAAAGCCGGTGAACAGCGACGCCAGCTGCTGGTTGTATTGGCCGAGCTGCGCCTTCTGCGTCGCGTCGAGCTGTGCACCCTGGCGCACGAAGCTGTCATAGATCCGCTCGGTCAGCCGCGCCTGATCGGGGGCGAGTTTCGCACGACCGGTATAGACCGCCTTGATCCGCGCGAAGAGCGGCTTGTCGAAGGTGATCTCGTCGTTCGCCGCCGCGAGCTTGGGCGACCATTCCTTGTCGAGCGCCTGATAGGCCGGCGTGGTCACGTTCGAGGTCATCACCCCGAACAGCGTGCTGACCCGCTGCAGGTCACGGCCAGCGCGCTGCATCGCGACGATGGTGTTGTCGAAGCTGGGGGCGGCAGGATTGGCGCTGATCCTCGCGTAATCGGCGCGGCGCAGCGCGATGGCTTGCGTGAAGGCGGCCGGGAACTGCTCGGGCTTCACCTGGTCCCAGGGCGGCACCCCGCCATAGGGCCCCTTCCATGGCGCGATCGCAGGGTTGGCGGCGTCGGCGGTCGTCGTGGCGGCGGCGTTGCCCTGCGCGGTCACGCTTACGACAGGCAGGAGGAGGCCGACCGCGGCGGCGGTGGCGAGGAACATGATGCGCATGGAGGCTCCGACATCGGGTGCATGGTTGCCGCCTTGGTAGAAGCTCGATGCGACTTTGCAAACGGCCTTGGCCGCGCCTGCGTCAGCCGATCGGCACGCGGCGCAGATCGGCCGAGCCGAGATGCCAGCGCAATTGCGCGGGGGTGGCCCCGTCGACATCGTTGACCCGGCGGACGACATAGCTGCCCACGAACCGCTGCCGCGTGCCGTCGTCGAGCGTCGCGTCGACGGTGACGGGCACCGGCTGGTAGATCGATCCGGCCCCGGCATCACCCGGTTCGAGCCGCCCGATCGTCACACGGGTCGAGCGGGTATGCGCGAAGCCCCTGACGAACGCGGCGTAAGTCTTTCCCGGCCGGCCGTCGTCGCCCCATGACGTCCAGGCGGTGGCATAATCGCGGGCGTTGATCGCCAATAATAGCGGCGGACCAGCTCGGCCGCCGCCGCCGGGCTCTTGGGAGCGGGCGTGCAACCCATGCCCTCGAACAATGCACAGCTGCGCGCGATCTCTCCCTCGATCATCGCGCAGCTGTTCGCCGCATTGCACGGGGGATGCGTCGCCGGCGAAACGTTGCGGCAGATCGTCACCCGCTTGGCCGCCGAGGCCGCGCCGATCTCCGCCGCGCACGACAACGTGCGCGGCGGTACCGTCGGCGGCCGTGCGACGCTCGTCGGGGCTGGCGACGCCGCCGCCCGAACGTCGGTCGCGGACTGCGGCGTCGGACCGCACGCGCTTGTCGCCACCACTGCGGCGACAAGCCAGATCCTGCTCGGTCGTGTCTTCATGCCCGCATCATAGAGCATTTCGACCTGTACCCACGATGATCGCGCCGATTACGATAGCGCGGCCGTCAGAAGCCGACGCTGATCGTGCCGAACACCTGACGCGGCGCCACCGGAAACTGGTTGAAGGTGCCCGACGCGGCGCCGATGCTCAGCGTCGAGGCCGCGCGCTTGTTGGTGATGTTGGTGACGTTGAGGCTGACGTTGGCGGTACGCAGGATGCCACCATCCTCCAGCGGGATCCGCGCGCCGAGGCGGCCCGACATCGTGAAATAAGCCGGCACCGACAGATCGTTGGTGTAGGTCGCGTAACGCTTGCCGATATAGTCGCCGACGAGCTGGGCGTCGAAGATCCCGTAATTGGCGCTGGCGACGAACTTGTTGAGCCAGTCGGGCGATCCGGGCACGTTCTTGCCCGCGGTGGCGACGGTGGCGGTGCCCGTCGCGTAATTGTCCTGATAGCGCGAACGGTTGTACGACACCGCGTCGTAGAACGAGAAGTGCGACCCGAAGCGCAGCGTGCCCGCGATATCGACGCCATCGGTTTTCACCCCGCCGACATTGGCGAGCAACGCCGCGCCGCTGACGATCGAGGCGATCACCGGCGTCGGGCTGGTCCCGAGCAGGCGATTGCTGAAATCGACATGGTAGGCGCTGATCTGGCCGTCGAAGCCGGTGATCGGGCCAAACTGGACGGTGCGGCGGGTGCGCAGGCCGGCTTCGTAGGTCCAGCTGGTCTCCGGCTTCACGTCGCGCTTGAACAGGTCGAACGCTGCCTGGCTGCCGAGCGCGAACGGCGAGAGGCCGGCAGCGGCGCTGGTCTGGAACTGGCGGATATTCTGCTGCGCGTTGGCGAAGATCTCCTCGCTGTCGGTGACGTTCCACAGCGCGCCGATCTGGGGCAGGAAGTATTTGTGGGTGTTGATCGCGCCGACCGGCAGCGCGACCGATCCGGCGAAGGATCCCGGGATCGGCTGCACCGGCACGCGCTGCCGCGCATTCTGGAAGGTCGACTTGAAGCCCGCGGTCACCGCCAGCGTCGGCAGGACCTGCCAGTTGTCCTGGATGTGGGTCTGGTATTCGTCGACGCGGATCTCGCTGTGATATTGGGTGATCAGCGGGGTGAGGTTCTCGCGCGGGCGCTGATACGGGGTCGACGGATCGTTGATCGGCAGCGGATACCAGCGACGATACGCCGCCGAGCTCTGATGTTCGTACCAGGCGCCGAATTCGATCTTGTGGTTGCCGAGATCGAGCTGGACGCTCGACACCAGCCCGCCACGGTCGATCCGATATTCGGTGGTGCGCGTCGCGAAGCCCGAGCCACCGAACACCTGGCTCAACCGCGCGAGATTGGCGGGCGAGGTCGGGCTGCCACCGGTGCCGGGAAAGTAGAAGGAGAAGAGCTGCGGCAGGCCGGCGACGTCGATCGGCCCCGCGACCACGCCGACGCCGTCGTCGTGATGATAATAGGCCTGGTTGCTGAGCGTGACCTTGTCGTCGACCCGCCAGTCGTACTTGGCGTAGCCGAGATAGTCGGTGCGCTGCGCGTCGCTGTAATAGTTGCGGTAGTTGGGCCCGGCCGCGCGGTACGCACCCGACGACAGATAGCGCAGCGCACCCCCGAAATCGGGATAGAGGAACGGCCGCGCATAGGGTGCGGTGGCGCGGTTCGCGACGGTGATGACGGTGGCGTCCTCGTTGGGCTCGATCTTGTCGGAGAATGCCGCGTAGAGCGTCAGCTTGCCGTTGCTATCGTCATGGACGAACTTCGCATTGGCCTGATAGCCGCCCTGGATGCCGTTGAAGTCCCAAGCCTTCGCCTTCTGGCGCAGGCCCGCGATGTAGAACGAGTTGCCGTTGCCGAAAGTGCCGGTGTCCAGCCGCGCGAACAGCCGCGAGGTGGAATAGCTGCCGAGCGTCTGCTGGACTTCGCCGCCCGCCTCGCTGCGCGGGTCGCTGGAGAAGGTGTCGATGGTGCCGCCGAGATTGCTGGTCGATGCGGTGCCGAGATCGCCCGCACCGCTCGCCAGCGTCACCCGCGAAACGTTCTCCGAGATGATCGCACGCTGCGGCGAGAGGCCGTTGTAATTGCCATATTGTTGGTCGCCGAGCGGCACGCCGTCCAGCGTGTAGCCGAGCTGCTGCGCGTTGAAGCCGTGGATGAACAGCGAGATATTCTGTTCGTTGTTGCCCCATGGATCCGCCGTCAGGAAGGTCACGCCGGGCAGCGTCTGCAACGCCTTCAACGGGCTGACGCCGGGCAGGATCTTCTGGATCTCGATCCCGGTCACCTGGGTGACCGACCGCGTGGCGGTGCCGGTGACGACGATATCGCTCTGGGTGTCGTCGCCATCGGCCGCCGCGACGGGCGCGGCGCGATCGGCGTCCGGCACGGCAACGTCGGACGGCCCCGCCTGGGCGTAGGCGGGTGCGGCATGCGACAAGGACAGAGCGGCGGCGCCGGACAACAGGCCGGCGAACAGCTTGGAGCGCGAATTCATGTGATTTCCCCTGACCGGCGCTCTCGATGAGCGTCCATGACCAGGCTCTGCTAGGCACCCGATGCTACTCGCCGGTGACAGCGAGGTTTCAATTCGAAGACAGCGCGATCGCACGACGACGAACACCGCCGACACGAGGAACGCTCGCTGCGCTGCTTCGCTATAGCGTCACCGGACCCGTCGTCCGCAGTGAGGATCGTGATCATGCCCGACGAGAAGAGCGCCACCTTGTACCGGATGATCCTGCCGGATCATGTCTGCCCGTTCGGTGTTCGCGCCAAGGAAATGCTCGAACGGCACGGCTATGCCGTCGACGACCGCGTGCTGCGGTCGCGCGAGGAGGTCGACGCGTTCGAGCAACAGGAAGGCGTCGCGACGACGCCGCAGGTGTTCATCGACGGCGAACGGATCGGCGGCAGCGACGATCTCGAACGCTATCTGGCGGCATGAGCACGCCTGTTCCGATAGCATCGCCGGGAATGTCGCGCGGGCTGGCTTTGGCGGCGGTCGCGGGTGTGCTTGGCGCGAGCGCGTTGCTCGGGCGGCGCAACGCCCCGGACCCGTCGCACCCCGGCATCCGCCGCTGGTACAAGCGGCTCGACAAGCCGAGCTACACGCCGCCGGATGCGGTGTTCGGCGCGGTCTGGCCGGTCTTGGAAAGCGGACTGGCGGTTGGCGGCTACCGGTTGCTTCGCAAGCCGGCCGATGCGCCGCGCAACCTCGCGGTCGGATTGTGGCTGCTCAACACCGCGATGATCGGCGGCTGGACCGAATTGTTCTTCCGCAAGCGTGAGCTCGGACCGAGCGCGCTTGCGTCGGGCGCGATGATCGCGAGCGGCGGCGGCTATGTCGCTGCCGCCGCCCGTGTCGATCGCACCGCCGCCGCGGTCGGCGTGCCGTTCGTCGCCTGGCTGGGCTTCGCGACGCTGCTGGCGGAGCGGATCTGGGAACGCAATCGCGCGCCGAACTACGCGACGACGTGAGCGGACTGACGGTCTGGCACGACGGATCGTGCCCGCTCTGCCGACGCGAGATCGCGCTGATGCGCCGGCTCGATCGCGTCGGGGCGATCGAGTTCATCGACGCGAGCGAAGCGGAATCGACCTGCCCCGCAGATCGCGACGCGCTGCTCGCTCGATTCCATGCGCGCGAGGACGGCCGGATGCTGTCGGGCGCGGCAGCGTTCGCGGCGATGTGGCGCGCGATCCCGTCGCTGCGCCCACTGGGCCTCGCCGCGCGCAATCCGCTGGTGCTGGCGGTCCTGGAACGTAGCTATCGCCTGTTCCTGCGGGTGCGACCGTCGCTTCAAGTGGTCGCGCGCAAGCTGGAGCGGAACGCGTGACGCCGGAGGTTGCCGAGCCGGGCCAGGAGAGCGTGTGGGATTACCCGCGTCCCGCGATCGCCGAGCCTGCGCGCCGCCGCGTACGCATCGAACACCGTGGCGTCGTGCTCGCCGATACCCGCGACGCGGTCCGCACGCTGGAGACCAGCCACCCGCCGAGCTACTACCTGCCGCCGGCGGACATCCTGATGTCGGCGCTCCGGCGGTCCGATCGCACCTCGTTCTGCGAGTGGAAGGGACACGCGATCTATTACGACGTGGAGATCGCGGGCGAGGTGTTCCGCGACGTGGCGTGGAGCTATCCGACGCCAAGCGCGGCATTCATGATCCTGCGCGATCACATCGCGTTCTACGCCGCGCCGTTCGACGCTTGCCTCGTCGATGGCGAACGGGTGAGCCCCCAGCCCGGCGGCTTCTATGGCGGCTGGATCACCGCCGATATCGCCGGTCCGTTCAAGGGCATTCCCGGCAGCCGCTTCTGGTAGCCGGCTGAAGAGGGCAAGGCGCGCCACCGGCCCGCCCTATCCTTTCCTCACCTCATTGCGCAGCAGAGGGCGGTGCAGCGGCGCCACGCGGCGCGGGCATAGGCGGTGGGCCATCGCGGCCGGGCCCATGATCGTCGCCAAGCGGGTCTCCGGAACCGTGGCGCCCCTGCCGAGGCCCGCCGAGCGGGCCCAGCGCGGTGATCTTGTTGCCCGGCGCGACCAGGAACGCCGCATGAACCACGCCGCGGTCGAAGCGGCCTTGCACGGTGACCGGCTCCCCGATCGTCACGAGCTTGCCGTCCTCGCCCTCGCGCCCGGTTTCGACCAGTGCCCGCCCGCTGGCATCGGCCATGATGAAATTGTTGCCGTAGATTTCGGCGACGCGACCGCGGATCGTGACGATCTCGTCGGAGGCCAGCGCACGGATCGCGATCGGCTGGACCGGCGCCATCGTCACCTGCGGGCGGCTCTCTGCCATCACCACGGCGCCTGCCGCGCCGCCGAGGGCGAGCAATCCTGCACCGACGAGCGCGAACTTGCCGCGGCGGCCGATCGGCAGCGGGCGACGGGCGGTTTCGGGATGGTTGATGCTATCGGTCATTGACGATTTCCTCTTGGTGTCGATGCGGTGCCTTCTACAGCGCGGCGCCACCGCCTCTCTGAACCGCGCCGTTCAGCTTGCATTGGGGATCGGCGGATAGGTTGCCGGCGAAGGGACGGGTGATTGCGGATTTTGCTGGTCGAGGACGATGCGACGCTCGCCGACGGCATCGCGCGCGCGTTGCGCGGCGAAAGCTTCGCGGTCGATGTTGCGAACAACGGCGAAGACGGCGCGCATCTCGGCGCGACCGAGCGGTACGATGTCGCGGTGCTCGATCTCGGTCTGCCCAAGAAGGACGGGGTGACGGTGCTTCGCGAATGGCGCGCGGCGGGCGTGCCGCTGCCGGTGCTTATCTTGACCGCGCGCGACGGCTGGTCGGAGAAGGTCGCGGGGTTCAAGGCGGGCGCCGACGATTACCTCACCAAGCCGTTCCGCGTCGAGGAACTGATCATGCGGTTGCGCGCGCTGGTCCGCCGCGCAGCGGGCCATGCCGGATCGGTCGTGATCTGCGGCCGCCTGGCATTCGACGCGCACCTGGGAACGTTCGAACTCGACGGACTGCCGCTGAAGCTGACCGCGCTCGAATGGCGCGTGCTGTCGGCGCTGATGCTCCGCCCGGAGGTGGTGATCGAGCGCGGCGAGCTGATCGAGCGGGTCTATGAAGGCGATGCCGAGGTCGATTCGAACTCGGTCGAGGTGATCATCGGGCGGCTCCGCAAGAAGATCGGCGCGACGATGATCGAGACCTTGCGCGGGCGCGGCTACCGCGTCACCGCGGGGGCGGCATGACGATAGTGCCGCGGTCGCTGTTCGGGCGGCTCCTGGCGCTGTCGACGCTGACCACGCTCGCGGCGTTGCTGTTCGCTGCGATCGGCATCGGTCATGTGCTGGAACGCTTCGTAATCCGCGGGCTGGATCAGCAGCTCGACGCCGAATTGTCGATGCTGGCGCGGGCGGTGCGACCCGACGGCACGCTCGACCGGACACGCATCGTCGACCTGCCCGTTTTTGCCGATCGCGCTTCGGGCTGGGGTTGGCGGGTCCGGGGCGCCGCAGGATCCTGGACCGGCGGCGACGCGATCGTGCTGCGGGAGCCATTTCCGGGGCGAAATCGAGAAGGCGCCGATCATCGCCACGCGCGTCCCGAACCGCGCGACGGCGTCGCCTCATCGGGCGAGCCGGTCCATCGCCGCGAGATGATCGTCGCGACCGATGCGGGGCCGGTGACGCTAGTTGCCAGCGGGCCGCGCCGAGTCGCGCTGGCGCCGCTACGCGAGGCGATGACACCGCTGCTCGTGTCGCTGGCGTTGCTCGGCGCCGCGCTGGCGTTGGCCACCGGCGTGCAGCTGCGCGTCGGGTTGCGACCGCTGCGCGCGATCAGCGCCGCGCTGGCGGACGTGCGGGCTGGACGCGCGCGGCACATCCCGGCCGACCAGCCGTTCGAACTCGCGCCGCTCGCGCACGAACTCAACGCGTTGATCGATCAGAACGAGGCCGGGCTCGCGCACGCGCGCCGCCATGTCGCCAATCTGGCGCACGGGCTGAAGACGCCGCTTGCCGCGCTCGGCGTCAGGTTGGCGGAAAGCGGAAGCGATCCGGACGGGAGCCTCAGCGCGATGGTTGCGCAGATCGATCGCAGCATTCGGCATCATCTCGGGCGCGCCCGCGCCGCTACGCCAGGCGTTTCGACGCGAGCCAGCACGCGGGTAGGCACGGCGGTCGATGGCCTGATCACGGCGATGCACCGGATCCATGCCGACGCGGCGATCGCGGTGACAGTGGATGTGTGGCCGGACGCCATGGTGACGGTCGACGCGCAGGACGTGGACGAGATGCTGGGCAACCTGCTCGACAATGCGTGGCGCCACGCACGCTCCGCGATCGCGATCGGCGTCGCAGCCATAGGCACCGCGATTGAAGTCCGGATCGACGACGACGGAACCGGCATTCCTGCTTCAGCGCGTGATGATGCATTGGCACCGGGTCGCCGTCTGGACGAGCGCGGCGAAGGCTATGGCTTCGGCTTATCGATCACCCGCGAGCTCGCCGAGCTGAACGGCGGTTCGCTCGCGCTGGCGACGTCTTCGATACTCGGTGGCCTGTCCGTGACGCTGCTCCTGCCAGGCGACCTGCGCCGCGATCGCTAGAGCTTCGCTGCGTTCGCGTCCGCCCATTTCTTGCCCGCATCGCCGCCCCAGAGAAGCCAGGCGATGAATCCGGCGGATGGGTCCTCATCCGAATCCCACTGATGCGCCGCGCCTTCCTTGTCGACGGCATGCCGCGCGAAATAGCTGTGCATCGATTTGACGTCGGCTTCGTCGAGTTCGGCGCCGTCGACGAGTTGCTCTGCGCGGCGCACCCCGACATCGGTGCCGCCACGGCCGAACTTCTCGCGCAGCTTCAGGCCGCGCTTGGCGGCCGCGGCCATTTCCTTGTTGGGTTTGAAGGTCGCTTCGGCCACTTTAATCTCCATCATCGATCGTTGCTGCCAACGGACTCGATCGACGAAGGTTTCCCCGTCCACGCAGGCCGGAAAAAGCGGCGCCCGCCGCAATACGCAACACGCGACGGGCGCCAGTACTAGGACGATCCGGTTGCAGTCGGATCGCATGGTCCCGCTAACCCCCCAAGCATTAACGCGAAGTGCCAAGATCGTTCATCCTGCGTTGCATTAGTCTGATTTCGCACCAAGCCAGCAAGCACAGCATGCTAAGGTCTGCCGATGTTCTTCGACTCCACGCTATGGCCACCGGCGCCCGATGGATCCGGTCCACCTGCCCGACCGCCGGCCAAGCTGACGCCGCGGGAGGAACGGTTGATGATGCGGATCATCGGCTGGTTGTTGCTGGTGCTGTTCATCGGGCCGTTCGCGGGATCATCGGTAATCGTGGCCGCGATGGCGCTCGTTCGATAGGCTAGCGGCGCGTCGCGACAACGCTCCGATCTTCGCAAACCTTCGCAGAACCAAGCTTGCTCGTCGGCGAAACTAGTCGATGTATTCGTCTACCTGTTTTCTTTCTGTCGCATGCGTGCAACCAGTGCGTGAGCGTTAAGATCGGCGAAGAACGAGCGGCGCGATCGACACCTAGATCCGAGCTCTCAGATGCGACCATTCGACCCGGCCGACCCTTCCGCAACGCTCGACTTTCTGTCGGGTGGCGGCGTCATGGGCGAGCTGATGCGCACGCACGATTGGCGAACGTCGGTGCTCGGCGATCCGACGGATTGGCCGCAATCGCTGCGATCGGTCGTCGGACTTCTCCTCAATTCGCGCTTTCCGATGTTCGTGGCGTGGGGCGCCGAACTCGGCGTGGTCTACAACGATGCCTATGCGCAGATCCTCGGCGCCAAGCACCCGCAGTCATTGGGCGCGCGCTTCCAGAATATCTGGGCGGAGATCTGGTCCGACATCTCACCGCTGGTCGACGCGGCGCTGGCCGGTGAGGCGATCTATCGTCGCGACCTGCCGCTGCTGATGCGGCGCAACGGTGACGACGAACAGACCTGGTTCACCTTCAGCTATTCACCGGTGCGGGACGAGAGCGGGCGGGTGGCAGGCATGTTCTGCGCCTGCACCGAAAGCACGTCGGAGGTGCTGGCGGTGCGTCGGCGCGACGTGTTGCTGGAGCTGGACCAGCGGCTTGGCGACGTGTCGACTCCGACCGAACTGGCGTTCGCGGCGTCCGAACTGCTCGGCGAGGCGCTCGGCGCGGTGCGGGTCGGCTATGGGATGATGAACCCGGGGGCGGGCACGATCACGGTAGATCGCGACTGGACCGCGCCGGGTTTCGCGAGTGCCGCCGGCGTCCACAGTTTCGACGATTACGGCAGCTACATCGACGAGCTCCGCGAGGGGCAGGCGGTCGCCTGCGCCGATGCGAACACGGATACACGGACTAGCGGATCGCGCGCCGCGTTCGCGGCTTTAGGGGTGCGTGCGTTCCTCGACATCCCGGTCGTCGAGCAGGGCCGCACCACCGCGCAACTGTTCGTGCACTCGGCCACGCCCCGGCGCTGGACCGACGAGGAGATCGCGTTCGTCCGCGCGTTTGCCGAACGCACCCGCGCCGCGATCGCGCGACGAACCGCGGAGCAGGGGCTGCACGTGAGCGAGGCGCTGTCGCGGATGCGCGCCGACGAGCTGATCGCGATCTACGATGCCGCGCCGGTCGGCCTTTGCGTGTTCGATCGCGAGATGCGCTTCGTCCGGATCAACGATCGGCTCGCGGAGATCAACGGCCGTCCTGCCGCCGATCATATCGGCCGCACGGTTCGCGAAATCGTTCCCGATCTCGACGAGCAGGCGCTCCAGGCGATGCAGCGCGTGCTGCAAGGCGAGGCACTGCACAATGTCGAGTTCGCGGGCACTACCCCGGCGCAACCCGGCGTGGTCCGGACGTGGCGGGAAAGCTGGCTGCCGCTGCGCGATGCCGCAGGCGAGGTCGTCGGCATCACGGTGTCGGCCGAGGAGATCACCGAAGCGAAGCGCGCCGAAGAGGCGTTGCACGAGCTGAACGCGACGCTCGAAACGCGGATCGCGCAGGCGATCCTCGAGCGCGAGCAGGTCGAAGCCGCGTTGCGTCAGGCGCAGAAGATGGAGGCGATGGGCCAGCTGACCGGCGGGGTCGCGCATGATTTCAACAATCTGCTCACCCCGATCGTCGGCTCGCTCGACATGCTCCAGCGCAAGGGGTTGGGCGACGACCGCGAGCGCCGGCTGATCGACGGCGCGCTGCAATCCGCAGAACGCGCCAAATTGCTGGTGCAGCGCCTGCTCGCCTTCGCGCGTCGCCAGCCGCTCCAGCCTAAACCGGTGGACGTCAGCGCGCTGATCGGCGGCATGGCCGACCTGATCGCCAGCACGTCCGGCCCGAAGACCAAGGTGATCGTCGATATCGCCGCCGACATCCCGACCGCGGTCGCCGACGCGAACCAGCTCGAAATGGCGATCCTCAACCTGGCGGTGAACGCACGCGACGCGATGATCGAGGGCGGCCGGCTGACGATCGCAGCACGCGCCGATACGGCGGACGCAGCGAACGGGGTCGGGCTCGCGCCCGGCCGCTATGTCCGGCTGTCGGTCGCGGACACCGGGGTCGGCATGGATGAGGAGACCGCCAGGTGCGCGGTGGAGCCATTCTATTCGACCAAGGGGATCGGGCGCGGAACCGGGCTCGGCCTGTCGATGGTGCACGGTCTTGCGGCGCAACTGGGCGGGGCGCTCGCGATCGACAGCAAGCCGGGCGTCGGCACGCGGATCGACCTGTGGCTGCCGACCACCGGCGAGCGTGTGGAGGGTGCGCCCGATGTCGTCGTCGCACCGATGAAGGTGCGCGCGGGGACCGCGCTGCTCGTCGACGACGAGGATCTGGTGCGCGCGAGCACCGCCGACATGCTCGCCGACCTCGGCTATGCGGTGGTCGAGGCAAGTTGTGCCGAAGATGCGCTGCGGCTGGTCGACAACGGGCTGGCATTCGACCTGCTGGTCACCGATCATTTGATGCCGGGGCTGAACGGCACCGACTTCGTCCACAAGGTGCGCGAGCGCTACCCGGCGACGCGCGCGTTGATCATCTCGGGCTACGCCGAGGTGCAGGGGGTCGCGCCCGACCTGCCCCGGCTGGTCAAGCCGTTTCGGCAGGCCGACCTGATGGCCAAGCTAGGCGAGATGGATCTGCCCGATGTCGTTCCGATGGCGGCGTTCGACTGATCGCCGCCTGGGCAACGCACGGTTTACCATGCCTCCTTGCAACGGACGCAGTGACCGCCCGTTATGCGCCGGGGCAACGAACCAAGGATAGCGAATGACCGAGCGCGCGCATGTCGATTTCTACGATGTCGTCCTGAAGCCCGATCCCTCGCGTACCGTCGTCCGCCCCTTCGAACCCGGCTATCCGCGCGGCTTCGATCAGGGCCGGACGCGCACGTCGGAAACGATCGAGATGATCATGGGGCTCGACGCGGAGGAGCTCGAGCGGCAGCTGACCGGGGTCACCGCCTCGTTGGACGAGCACCACCGCGAAGTCGACGTGACGCTGCAACGCCGGTTCGAACAGATCGCGCCGCAAATGCCGGCGGGGCTGACCCCCTCCCCCGAGCAGCAGCGGCTGATCGGTGCGTACTTCAGCCAGGAATATGCCTATGAGGCCGCGGCGCTGTTCAACCCCAGCGCGGTGCCGCATCCGGACCAGAGCGGCGTCCCGGCGGGCGCGGTGCGCTTCGTGCTGTCCTTGCGCGGGGTCGGCGAAGGCCATGTGTCGTCGGTGACGTTCCGGACCGGCGTCTGGGTGCCGGGCGGCGACCTGACGATCGACGATCCCGGCACGACATCCGTCCCGCCGGTGATCGCGAAGGGGAGCGGATCGGACGATGCGGTGCGGCTCGATTGCGGCGGATCACGCAGCATATCGGAGACGGTGTTGTTCCCGATCCTGCCGAGCCAGCGCCAGGGCATTGAGGACATGCGCCTCGTCCGCTTCGTCGACGACGACGGCAGCGTCGCCTATCACGGCACCTATACCGCGTTTAGCGGTGCCGAGGCACGGTCCGAACTGCTGACCACGACCGACTTCGCCCGCTTCCAGATGCGCGCGCTGACCGGCGACGTCGCCAGCGCGAAGGGCATGGCGATCTTCCCGCGGCGGATCGACGGGCGTTACGTGACGCTGGGGCGGCAGGACAACAAGAACATCTGGCTCAACGTGTCCGACGACCTGCTGCACTGGGACGGCGGCGCCAAGTTGATCGAGCCGCGCTTCCCCTGGGAGTTCGTGCAGATGGGCAATTGCGGATCGCCGATCGAGATCGACGAGGGCTGGCTGGTGCTCACCCACGGGGTCGGCACGGTGCGCAACTACTGCATCGGCGCCTGCCTGCTCGACAAGCAGGACCCGTCCAAGCTGTTGGCGCGAACGCCGCGCCCGGTGCTCGCGCCGAGCCCGCACGAGCGCGACGGCTATGTGCCCAACGTCGTCTATAGCTGCGGGGCGCTCGTCCAGCAGCGGACGATGCTGCTGCCCTATGCGGTCGCGGACAGCTTCTCCGCGTTCGGGACGCTGTCGGTCGACGATCTGCTCGCCTGCATGGACTAGCTCCGCGCTCGCCCCTTCCCGCACTGCTGCCCCTGGAGTCACCAATGGCCGACCGCATCCTCGTCTTCTACGGATCGTACCGCCGCGATCGGCAGGGCATCCGACTGGCCCGCTACCTGGTGAGCGCGTTCGCCGAGCGGGGCGCCGATGTCGAGCTGATCGACGCCAGGGAGTTCGACCTCCCGATGCTCGACCGCATGTACAAGGAATATCCCGCCGGCGAGGCGCCCGCCGCGCTGGAGGAACTCGCGGGCAAGATCCGCGGTGCGCACGCGTTCGTGTTCGTCGCGGGCGAGTATAATTGGGGCGTCCAGCCCGGCCTCAAGAATCTGACCGATCATTTCCTGGAGGAGTGGTTCTGGCGGCCCGCGGCGATCGCGAGCTATTCGGCGGGGCGCGTCGGCGGCGCGCGGGCGGGGCTCGCCTGGCACGGCACGCTGTCGGAGATGGGGATGGTGGTGATCTCCAGCTCGATCCTGGTCGGCGGCATCAGCCACGCGATCGACGCCGACGCGCGGCCGACCGGCGACGGCGGCGCAGCGCTCGAGAAGAGCTTTCCGCGCTTCGCCGACGACCTGGCGTGGTGGACCGAGGCTGCCCGCATCCAGCGCGAGCGACGCCCCGTCCCCTATTAACCAGCCCGCCCCGCGCGGGTCAGACCGCGCGGGCGCGCTCCTCGACGATCCGTTCGAGCATCGACAGCGGCATCGCACCCGATTCCAGCACGTCGTGGAAATGCTTGAGGTCGAACCGCGAACCCGCGATGCGGCGGGCATTGTCGCGCGCGCGCAGCCACGCCGCGTGGCCGATCTTGTAGCTGCAGGCCTGACCGGGCGAGACGCAATACCGCTCGATCTCGCGCTGCGACCTGCCGGGCGCGAAGCCCACGGTGTCGACCATGTAGCGGGTCGCCTGATCATGGGTCCACCGCTTGGTGTGGATGCCGGTGTCCACCACCAGCCGCGCGGCACGGAACAGGAATGACTGCAGATACCCCGCGCGCTCCACCGGCGAGGCGTAGCCGCCGAGCTCGTCCGCCAGCTGTTCGGCATAGAGCGCCCAGCCCTCCAGATACGCATTGAAGAACGCGATCTTGCGCAGCGTGTGGGTCGGCGCGCGCTGCGCGGTGGAGATCTGGAGATGATGCCCCGGCACGCCTTCATGATAGGTCAGGCTAGGCAACGTGTATTTCGGCCAGTCGTGGACGCTCTTGAGGTTGATCCAGTAGATCGCCGCACGCGATCCATCGAGCGGCGCGCGGAAATAATAGCCGTTCGGGGCACCATCCTGGATCTCAGGCGCGACGCGGCGGATCTCGAGCGGCGCGTTGGGCGGATTGGTGAAGGCCTGAGGCAGCTTCGTCTGCATCGAACGGACGCCGGCGTTGAGACTCGCAAGCAGTTCGGTACGGCCCGCATCGGTGTTCGCGAACAGCTGCGCCGGCTGACGGTTGAGCTGGTCGAGCCGCGCGCCGACGCTGCCCTGGGTCAGCCCCTGGCTGCGCAGGATCGGGTCGAGCTGCGCGGACAGCTCCGCGACCTGTTGCAGCCCCATGCGGTGCACCTCGTCGGGCGACAAGGTGGTGGTCGTCGCCTGCGCCAGCGCCGCGGCGTAGATCGCCTCGCCGTCCGGGATCGCCCAGACCCCTGCGGCGCTGCGCGCAGTCGGGCGCAAGGTCTTCACGAAGGCGATCTGGCGGTCGAGCGCGGGATAGACCTGCGCCTCGACGATGCGCGCGGCGCGCGTGCCCCAATCGCCCGCGAGACCCGCGGCAGTCGCCCGGCTGGTGAGCGACTGGACCAACTGGTTGTCCGCCGCCGCGGGCGCGCGCAGCTTCGCCATCTGGCCGAGTGCGAGATCGAGCGAGAAATCGGGCGCGACCTGCCCCTTCGCGGCCGCGCGGCGCTGCCCGGCAGTTTCGTTATCGAGCTGCTGGCCCATCAGCGACAGCCGATCGAGATACGCCTCGGCGTCCGCAACGGTCTTCACCGGGTGCGTGGAATCGAGGAAGTCGGGCAGCGCGAAATAGACGCCGTCCTGCTGGGTGATCAGATACGGCCCCTGCGGCGACGACACGCCGAAGCGCGACGGCCCGACCATCTTGGAATCGATGTTGTAGAGCACGACCTCGCGGTCGATCCGCGCCTGGGCGGACAGCGTCGCGGGATCGATCCCGGCGACCTTGGCGCGGGCGGCGCGGTTCTGCGCGAGATCCGCGGCGATCGCGCCTTCGCTATTGTCGTCGAGCTTGCGCCGCAGATCGGCGTTCGCGCCGGTATCCAGCCCCAGCGATGTGGCCAGTTCCGGTGCGGACCGCACGTCCTGCGCGAGCACCTGATCGAAGGCGGCGGTCAGGCGGGCATCGCCGGGCGACGGCGCGGCTTTCGCCGCTTGAGCCAGGGCGGCCCGCTCGCCGGTGAGGGTCAGCCCGGCGGCGGCGACGCCCGACATGAGGAAAAGCCGACGATCCATGCGCTCGATCCTTGCTAGCGACGTTACGCGCCACGTCTGGCGAGGTCGGCGCGGCGGTGCAACCCCGCTTGCCTCACCGCCGCCTAGGTACGCGATCATATCATACGTTAGCCTGGCGCCGCTTGGAACAGCGACCGCCACCGGCCGTTCTGCCCCGACTACCGCAACCAGGAGACGAGCGATGCCGAGCGACCAGGAAATCGAAGCCAAGTTCTGGAAAGCCCTGCGATCGGACCGCACGATCATGCTCGGGCTCGACGGCGTCGAGGACGGCCACGCCCGCCCGATGACCGCGCTGGTCGACGGCGACGAGAACCACGGGCCGCTCTACGTCTTCGCGTCGAAGGACAACACGTTGATCGACCTGCTCGCGCGGAACGATCGCGCGATCGCGACCTTCGTGTCGAAGGGGCACGACATCTGGGCGACGATCCATGGATCGCTGTCGGTGCACAACGACCGCGCCACGATCGACCGGCTGTGGAACCCTTATGTCGCTGCCTGGTACGAAGGCGGCAAGGACGATCCCAAGCTCGCGCTGCTCCGGCTCGACACCGAAAGGGCCGAGATCTGGCTCGACGGCTCTAGCCTGGTCGCCGGGGTGAAGGCGCTGCTCGGGGTCGATCCCAAGAAGGACTACCGCGACAACATCGCCGAAGTGACGCTCTGACCTCTTGCCACCGCTCCTGACCGCTAAGCCGCGGTTCAGGAGCGGCGAGGTATCCGGACCCATGCTCAAGACCTTGCTCCTCGCGGCAACGTTGGTTGCCACCCCCGCCCTGGCCGCTCCGCGCGACGATCCGGACACGCAGTTGCGCAAGGCGCTCGCGGGTCGCGATGCCGGCAAGCCGGTCAACTGCATCAGCCTGCCATCGACTAATTCGAGCCGGATCATCGAGGGCAGGGCGATCATCTACGGCAGCGGCGGCCGGCTCTACGTCAACGAACCGCGATCGGGCGCGGAGTCGCTCGACGACGACGACATCCTGGTCACGCGCGTGACCGGATCGCAGCTGTGCAGCATCGACACGATCGACCTTGTTGACCGCGCATCACGGATACAGCGCGGGTTCGTCGTATTGGGCGAGTTCGTGCCTTACACCAGGGCGGCGAAAGCCAAGTAGCGCTCTATTTCCTCCTCCGCCGCTAGGGGGAGGTGGCCGCGTACAGCGCTGACGAAGGGGCGGTAGGCGGTCAGCCCCGCCTTTGCGGCCCCGCCTTCGCTTAGTGAGCGGCCCCTTACCCCGCTCTGTGAGCGAGGATCACGTGCCACTTATCGGCAAGCCACGCGTATAAACGCCGATGCTGGTCGCCCGCCTCAAGCAGTTCTTCGTCGAGGAACATTGGACGTTCGCCGAACACGAGCGTCCCGCGCTGCCTGGGTCCCCGGCATCGCCCGAGCATCCCGTCGCGCGCCGCACCGCCTACGCCGCGATCGGAACGTTGCTCGGGATCACCGGCGGCCTCGGCACCGCGCTCGTCTCGGTCAACACCACTGCGCTGCAAGGGTCGCTCGGGCTCGATCCCGCGGAGATCGCGTGGCTGCCGACCGCCTATGTGATGACCAACGTGTCGGTGAACCTGCTGCTGATCAAATTTCGGCAGCAATATGGGCTGCGACCGTTCGCGATGATCTTCCTGGGGTTGTACGCGGCGCTGACGCTGGCGCATCTGTTCGTGCATGGCTTCGGCTCCGCGATCGCGGTGCGGGCCGCCAGCGGCATGGCGGGCGCGGCGGTGTCGAGCCTGGCACTCTATTACATCATGCAGGCATTGCCCGCGAAATGGCGGTTGAAGGCCGTGGCGATCGGTATCGGCATTCCGCAATGTGCGACGCCGCTGGCGCGGCTGTTCTCGCCCGATCTGCTCGCCGCGTCCGAATGGCGCACGCTATACCTGTTCGAACTCGGGCTGGCGGTGCTGTGCTTCGCCGCGGTCAGCCTGCTGCGTCTGCCGCCGACCGAGCGCCGTGCGGCGTTCGAGCCGCTCGACTTCGTCACGTTCACGCTCTTTGCAGGTGCGCTCGCGCTGATCGCGGCGGTGCTCGGCCAAGGGCGGATCCTGTGGTGGACCGAGGCGGCGTGGATCGGTTGGGCGCTGGTTATCGCAATCCCGATGCTGATGGCGGCGCTGGTGATCGAGCATGGCCGCGCCAATCCGCTGCTCAACACGCGGTGGCTCGGCAGCGCCGATATCGTGCGCTTCACGATCGTCACGATCATGGCGCGGGTGGTGCTGTCCGAACAAACCTATGCCGCGGTCGGCCTGCTGAACGTGCTGGGGCAGAACAACGATCAATTGCGGCCACTGTTCGCGATCATCCTGCTCACCTCGATCGCCGGCGTGGCGGCGAGCGCGATCACGCTGAACGTCCAGAAGCTCGCACATCCGGTTATGCTGTCGATCGGCCTCGTCGCGATCGCCGCCTATTTGGACTCGCATTCGACCAGCCTCACCCGCGCGCCCGAACTCTACCTCACCCAGGCGCTGATCGCGTTCGCGGCGACCTTCTTTCTCGGGCCGTCGCTGCTGTTCGGGATGACCAGGGCACTGCAGGCCGGGTCGGGCCATATCATCAGCTTCATCGCGCTGTTCGGCGTGATCAACTCGATCGGTGGGCTGGGCGGATCGGCAATGCTCGGCACCTATCAGAGCATCCGCGAGAAGGCGCACAGCGCGGCGATCGTGCAGACGATCGATCCCACCAACCCGATCGTGACCCAGCGGCTCGGCGCGGGGAGCGCCGCGGTCGGCCGTGTCGTCGGCGACCCGGCGCTACGGACCGCGGAGGGCGGCGCGCTGCTGTCACAGACCGCGACGCGCGAGGCCAACGTACTGGCTTTCAACGATGTTTTCCGCCTCATTGCCCTTCTTGCCGCAGCGACCACCGCCTATCTGCTCTTCCTCCTGATCCGCAGGGGCTGGCGCGAACGGCGCAGCGCCGCCGCCGCTGGAGTGCCCGCATGACCGACACGACCGTCTCGCCCGCTCCCGTCGCCACGGTCGCCGCGACGTCCCCGGTCGCCGCGACGCCGGCGACCGAGGAGCGGCTGGCCGAGGCAGCGCCGTCGCCGCCGGCCGCCTCGGGCTGGCGCCCGCCCGCGGTCGGCCGCAGTGCACTGATCGTGGTGATGGTGCTGACGATCGCGGGTGTCGCCGCGGTGCTCGCGGCGTGGCAATTGCCCCCGTTTAACACCGCGCAGCAGCAGACCGACAATGCCTATGTGCGCGGCCGCACGACGGTGATCAGCCCGCAGGTCAGCGGCTATGTCGCGCGGGTGCTGGTCCGCGACTTCGACACCGTCGCGCCCGGCCAGCCGCTGGTGGCGATCGACGACCGCATCTACCGACAGCGGATCGATCAAGCCGCGGCGCAGGTCTCCGCGCAGCAGGCTACGCTCGCCAACACCGCGCAGACCGCGCGATCGCGGACCGCATCGCTGGCGGTGCAGGACGCCGCGGTGGCGAACGCGCGTGCGCAGCTGATGCGCGCGCAGGCCGACATGAACCGCGTGAACGACCTGGTCACCGACGGATCGGTGTCGCTGCGCGAGCGCGACCAGACGCTGGCGGCGCTGCGCCAGGCGCAGGCCCAAGTTCTGCAGGCGCAGGCTGCGCGAGAGATCGCGCGGCAGGACATCCGCACCGTGCAGGTGGGGCGCGGCGGACAGCAGGCCGCGGTGTCGGGTGCGGAGGCGGCGCGGCGGCTGGCGGAGATCGACTTGGCCAATACCGTGATCCGCGCGCCGGAGGGCGGTCGGCTGAGCGAGATCGGGGTCCGCGTCGGGCAATATGTCACCGCGGGATCGCAGCTGATGTTCCTGGTGCCCGCCGAGACCTGGGTGATCGCCAACTTCAAGGAAGCGCAGACCGCACGGATGGCGGTTGGCCAGCCCGCGAGCTTCACGGTGGATGCGCTCGCCAACGAACGGTTGACCGGGCGGGTCGAGCGGATCTCGCCCGCGGCCGGATCCGAATTTGCGGTGCTGAAGCCCGACAACGCGACCGGCAACTTCACCAAGGTGCCGCAGCGGATCGCGGTGCGGATCCGCATCGATCCGGGCCAGCCGCTTGCGCAGCGATTGCGGCCGGGCATGTCGGTGCAGGCGCGGGTCGACACCGCAGCGGCGCAATGATCGACGTGCGGCGATCGGCAGCGATGGTCGCGCTCCTGCTGGCGTCGGCCTGCGCAGGGCCGCGTCCCGCGCCGCCCGCCGCCGCGGGTGTGACGCCGCCAGCCGGTTGGCGAACTTCGCTCGCCGCGGGCCAGCCGGTGAGCACCGACTGGTGGCGGTCGTTCGGCGATCCGGTCCTCACCATGCTGATCGAACGGGCGCTTGCAAGCAACGTCGACATCGCCGTCGCCGCCGCACGCGTCGAGGAGGCCCGCGCGACCGAACGTCAGGCACGCGCGCAACTCTCGCCGCAGATCGGCGGCGCCTTGCCGACCTCGGACGGTCGCGCGCTCAACCCGTTCGGCCTCGCCACGACCAACCTCGCGAGCCAACCCGCGCTGACCGCCAGCTACGATCTCGACCTGTTCGGGCGTCTCCGCCTGGCGAGCGAGGCGGCGCGCGCGCAGACCCTCGCCACCGCCGCCGCCCGCGATACGGTGCGCCTCGGTATCGTCGGCAGCGTCGCCAGCGGCTACATCACCCTGCGCGCGCTCGACGCGCGGCTGCTGGTCGCGCGCGAGACGCTGGCGGCGCGTGCGGAGGCGCTGCGGATCGCGCGGCGGCGGGCGGAGACCGGCTATACCTCGATGCTCGAACTGCATCAGGCGGAGGGCGAATATCGCGCCACCGAGCAGCTCGTGCCACAGGCGCAACTGGCGATCGCGCGGCAGGAGGACGCGATCGCGGTGCTCGTCGGCGCGAACCCGGGCCCGGTCGCGCGCGGCGCCGCACTCGCCGTGATCGCCGCACCGCCGATCCCTGCGGGATTGCCCGCCGATCTGCTGCGGCGGCGCCCGGACATCGCGCAAGCCGAACGGACCCTCGTCGCGGCGGATCGATCGCTCGACAGCGCACGCGCGGCATTCCTCCCCAATCTGAGCCTTACCGGGTCGGCGGGGCTGGTGCTGTCGACCGCGCTGTCGAACCCGGTCGGCGTCTTCTCGCTCGGCGGCAGCGTGCTCGCACCGTTGTTCGACGGCGGGAGACTGCGGGCGCAGGCCGATGCGGCGGCGGCGCGGCGCGATCAGGCGGCGTTTGGTTATCGACGCGCGGCGCTGAACGCGTTCCGCGAGGTCGACGACAGCCTCGCCGGCGTGATGCGCACGGGGGAACAGGAGACCGCACTCGCCGGCCAGCGCGACGCACTCGCGGCGGCGCTGCGCAACGCGGCGAACCGCTACCGCGCAGGCTATTCCTCCTATCTAGACCAGCTCGACACCCAGCGCGGCCTGCTCACGGCCGAACTCGCGCTGGTGCAGGCACGCGCGGACCGACTGAACGCCTATGTCGAGTTGTACCAGGCGCTCGGCGGCGGGTGGTCGCCTACCCAGATCGACGCAGCGCGACGCTGAGCTTCGCGGGTCGAAGCCCGATCGAAGGGCACCGGATCGATGATCGCTTCGGGCTGAGCCCCGTCTCCTGATAAACGAGCGAGTCTAGCCAAGTAATCATCTGACACCCAAGCCTGATCTATTGACTCCTATCAGGTTAATGCGTCATTCACCAATGATGACACGGGAAACAAGTCCAGTCGTATGGGGGTTTGCATGCATATCAAGTCGATGATCACTTTGATTGTTCTTGTAGCAGCGTATAGTTCGCCTGCCTATGCTTTGGGTAGCGTTCAATCCATCGCCGGCCCCAATGGCGCGAAATGGACCGCGAAGAGCAAGATCATCGGCCAGACCTCGACCGGCACGAATCCGTCGATCGATGATCCGAACACGACCCCCGGCGGCGGCGACCCGATTTATTTCGCGCCGAACAACAAGGGATACAGCGGCGTCGTCGGCCTGCTGGTAACAATCGAAGGGAACTTCACCTTCACCTGCTCGGGGACGCTGGTCGGCAATCGCTCGGTCGTCACCGCCGGCCACTGCGTCAGCACCGGCGGCGGCATCAAGGCGCCGGAGGTCATCCGCACTCAGGTCTTCTTCCAGGACGACACCAGCAGCAACCTGGACGAACGGGTATTCGGCATCCCCACCGGCAACCTTCCGGCCGGGGTCACGATGATCGACGTCTCCAACTATGCGGTCAGTTCAGGCTTCACCGGCGCGACGATCGATCAGAACGACATCGCGGTACTCACCCTCGCACAAGTCGCACCCGCCTATGCGCAGCGCTACGAGATCTACACCGAAGACCTGACTGGCAAGCAGTTCGACGTTACCGGCTATGGCACGCGGTCCAGCGTCGGTGGAGCGGAGGGGGAGACGCCCCCGTATGACTCGGCGGCGGGTTACCGTCGTCAAGGCGCCAATGTTTATGATTTCGCCTGGGGCGACGAGGCATTCGACGGCTTCTACACCGGTCAGGGGCCGGATGACGATTGGTATCTCGGCCCGGCCCAGATCGAATATTCCTTCGTGGCGGACTTCGATAACGGTCTACCCGCACAAGACGCATCCTGCTTGTTCGCCCAGGAGGCGGGTCTCAGCGCCGCCGAAGCGGATGGGCGCGGTTTCTGCACCCTCGGTGTTGGTGCCCGCGAAGCAGGCATCGCCGGCGGCGACTCGGGTGGCGGCGCGTTCATCGACGGCCGGCTGGCGTCGGTGACCTCCTACTCCCTGGGCTCTTCCGAACCCGATATGGGCGATCTCGGGGGTTATCCCAATTCCGGCTATGGTGAGTTCAGCGGTTACGTGCCGATCTTCATTCATGCCGACTTCATCCGCAACGCGATCGCCGCGGTGCCGGAACCGGCCACCTGGGCCCAGATGCTGCTCGGCTTCGGGCTGATCGGTGTCGTCACCCGCCGCCGCCGGCGGTCGGTCGCGCTCGCCTGAGGACAACAGGGTTCTCCCGCTCGGGCGGACGCACTGGTCTTCGATCAGTTCGCTCACCCTCACCCTTCCGCGGCTTTGCTGCCCCCTCTCTCCCGCCGGGAGGGAAAGACGCCGAAGGTGGCGCAGGGTGAGGATGAGTTCGGTGATCCGAAGAGGACCCAAGATCGACTTCAACTTTCCAACCGTCACGAACGGCGTCTGGATGAACAGGGGGGTTAGCATGCACAGCAAATCACTGGTCGCTTCGGCGATTCTCATGGCGGTTTATACCGCACCGGCTGACGCTACGGTCAGGATCCAGTCGGGATTCGGCTCCAACGGCATGAAGTGGACCGCCACCAGCTACATGGTTGGTACGACCTCGACCGGCGAGACTCCGTCGGAAGGCTCGCCCAGCACGACGCCCGGCGGCGGCAATCCGATCTACCTGGCGCCGAACCGTGCCGGCTACAGCGGCGTCGTCGGTCTGCTGATCACCCTCGAAGATGGCCGCACCGGCTCCTGTTCGGGCACGTTGGTCGGCAATCGTTCGGTCGTCACGGCGGGCCACTGCGTCAGCATGATGGACGGTGTGAAGTGGGACGCGATCGCCCGCACCCAGGTCATCTTCCAGGACGATGCCAGTAGCGAACGGGACGAGCGGTTCTATGATGAGTTCACCGGCGTCATCACCCCCGGACTGACCGCGATCGACGTCTCGAACTATACGATCAATCCGAATTATACCGGCGCGGCCATTGATCAGAACGATATTGCGGTGTTGACCCTCGCTGAAGTCGCGCCGGCTTATGCCCAGCGATACGAGATCTATACCGAAGACCTGACCGGCAAGCAGTTCAACCTGACCGGGTACGGCTTGCGGTCCAGCGTCGGCGGCGCAGAAGGCACGTCGGCCGCAGCCGAATCATCCGATGGGTTTCGTCGCCAAGGTGGCAATGTGTTCGACTTTGCCTGGGGTGATGAAGCATTCAGCGGCATCTTCACCGATCGGGACGCCGGGGGCTTCAATTACTTCGGCTTGGCCGAGATCGAATATTCGTTCGTGGCGGATTTCGACAACGGCTTGGCGGCGCAAGATGGATCCTGCTTGACCGCCCACAACTACGGAGGCGTCAGCATGGCCGATGCCGACGCGCGAGGCTTCTGCACCCTCGGCCTCGGAGTTCGTGAAGTAAACCCCGCCTCCGGTGATTCTGGCGGCGGCGGGTTCATCGACGGCCGTCTCGCCTCGGTGACCTCCTACGGCCTCGTCGTCGACAGCGATTTCGGGGGCGCTAACAATTCCGGGTTCGGTGATCTCGCCGGCTACGTACCGATCTTCATCCACGCCGATTTCATCCGCAATGCGATCGCCGCGGTTCCGGAACCGGCAACCTGGGCGCAGATGCTGCTCGGCTTCGGCATGATCGGTGTAGCTACCCGCCGCCGCCGACGGTCGGTCCTCCCCGCCTGACCCGCCCAATTCGACGCGAAGGTTCCGAGAACAGGCACAACCTCACCCCGCTTCGGCGGGGTGGGTGACCCTGCCGAAGCGTCGGCGCTGTGGTCAGGAGCGTACGAGTGAAGACTGGACCATTCGGGTCAAGCGACCGGGCTGGTGCTTCGACATGGACCGCCACGGACGGTCCAACCGTCACTGCCGACGTCCAGAACCAAAAAGGGGATCAGCGTGCACATCAAGTTGCTCATCACTTCGATCGCGCTTGCAGCGGTACATGCTTCGCCAGCCTGTGCATTGGGAAGCAGTCGATCCGGCATCGGACCTAATGGCCTGAAGTGGACCGCGACCTCCAACATCATCGGCCACAGCTCGACCGGGACATCACCGGTGCAGACCGATCCGAACACCAGGCCAGGTGGCGGCGACCCGATCTATCTGGCACCGAACAGCAACGGGTATAGCGGCGTCGTCGGCCTGCTGATCACTGTCAACGACGATGATTTCTACACCTGTTCGGGCACGCTAGTCGGCAACCGTTCCGTTGTCACCGCCGGGCACTGCGTCAGCTATGGCGGCGGCGTGAAGGCGCATGATATCACCCGCACCCAGGTCTTCTTTCAGGACGATGCCAGCAGCGCTGGGGACGAGCGGGCCTTCGGCATCCCGATCGGAAACCTGCCGCCCGGCGTGACGATGATCGACGTCGCCAACTATACCGTCAATCCGGCATACACTGGCGAGACCGCCGATCAGAACGATATCGCCGTGTTGACCCTCGCCGACTTCGCACCAGCCTACGCCAAGCGATACGAGGTCTATACCGATGACATCAAAGGCAAAGAGTTCAACGTGACCGGCTATGGCGTGCGGTCGAGCGGCGGCGGTGCGGTGGGCGATTCGGGTCCCTACGGCACGAGGTCGGGTTACCGCCGCCAGGGCGACAATGTCTATGATTTCGCCTGGGGTGACGGTACGTTCGACGGCTTCTTCACTGATCAGCCCGAGGACGGCGACTGGTATCTCGGTGGAGCCCAAGTCGAATATTCTTATCTGGCGGATTTCGACAACGGCTTGGGCGCGCAAGACTCATCCTGCGTGATCGCCCGGGCGGCTGGTCTCAGCGGAGCCGCCGCGGACGGGCTCGGTTTCTGCACCCTCGGGCTCGGTGATCTCGAAGTGAACCCTGCCGGCGGCGATTCAGGTGGCGGGGCGTTCATCGACGGCAAGCTCGCGTCGGTGACCTCCTACGGCATGAACTTCACGCTGGAGGGCTATGGCGATTTCGACGGTCAGCCCGACAACGGCTATGGCGAACTCACCGGGTACGTGCCGACCTTCCTCCATGCCGACTTCATCCGCAATGCGATCGCGGCTGTGCCGGAACCCGCGACCTGGGCGCAGATGCTGCTCGGCTTCGGCCTGATCGGCGTCGCCACCCGCCGCCGCCCGAGACCGGCCTGCGCACTGGCATGATCGACCGTCGGCGGTTCTTCGGGAGATTACCTTAGGTTAATATGGTCGTGGATTGACTGGCGGCAGCGGGCGGTCGATTTCCGGGTCGTGGCCAGATCGTTTCCAAGGTTGGCGCTCGCGTTGGCGCTCGTCGCTCCAGCCACGGGGTGCAGCAAGGAGGCGCGCACGCTCGGCCCCGATCTTCCGGCCACTGCGCCCAACGGGCCCGCTGATCCGCGGGCTGCGAAATACGAGGGCAATGTCTATCAGGTCGCGCAGGGCGACCGCTATTTCACCTGGTATGGCTGCGGGGGCTGCCACGGGTCGGGCGCGCAGGGTGCTGCGAACCTCGGCGACCAGCGATGGGCGCATGGCGGCGCGCTGGACCAGGTCTACGCCTTCATCGCGCGCGGCCACCGCGGCAAGCTTTCGGCCTATGGCGACCGGATCCCCGCCGAGCAGCTGTGGCAGCTCACTGCCTATGTCCGCAGCCTACCCCGGCTCGCGCCGGAACGGCGGCGGCGGCAGGATCTCGATCAGATCGGCGAGGCACAGGGCCGTATCTGGGCGGGGCCGGTGCAGTGAGGCTCTCCCCTGCCCTGGCCCCTGCCCTGGCGCTACCCGTCGCGCTGACGCTCGCGGCGTGCGCCGGTCGCCAGTCCCCGCTCGCGCCGGCGGGCGAGCAGGCGTCGAGCATCGCCTCGCTGTTCTGGCTGATGATGGCGGTGTGTGGCTTCATGTATCTGCTCGTGCTGATGTTTCTCGCCGCGGGACTATGGCGGTCGTGGCGCAGGCGTGAAGCGCAAGGCGACGACAGGCCGGAGATCGACCCGGCCGATCGCGCGCTGACGCGGACGCTGGTGATCTGGGGCGGGCTGGTCGTCGCGGGGCTGACGCTGCTGATCACCGGCAGCTTCCTCGCCGATCGCAGCATCGCGCAGGCCCGTTCGCGACAGGCACTCGAGGTCCGCGTCACCGGGCATCAATGGTGGTGGCGAATTCAGTATCGCGACGAGGCGACGGGCGGCTGGATCGAAACCGCCAACGAGCTTCATCTGCCCGCCGGACGGACCACGCGCGTGACGCTGGGCTCCGCCGACGTGGTGCATAGTTTCTGGGTGCCGAACATCGCGCAGAAGCTGGACGTCGTGCCGGGCTTGCAGAACGTGGTGGATCTCAGCCCGACGCGTACCGGGTGGTTCCGCGGCCAATGCGCCGAGTTCTGCGGGGCGCAGCACGCGCACATGGCGTTCGACGTGAAGGTCGACACGCCCGCCGAGTTCGACCGGTGGCTCGCCGGACAGGCCCGCCCTGCGCCTGTTCCGGCAGACGCTGTCACCGCGCGCGGCATGCGGATCGTCACCACCGGCACCTGCGCGATGTGCCATGCGGTGCGAGGCACCCGCGCGGTCGGCAAGCCCGGCCCCGACCTCACGCATATCGGGTCGCGCCGGTCGATCGCAGCGGGGACGCTGCCGATGAGCCGCGGCGGGTTGCAGGGGTGGATCGTGCAGCCACAGGCGGTGAAGCCGGGCACGATGATGCCGGCGATGCCGCTTTCCCCCGCCGATGCGGACGCGGCGTCGCGCTATCTCGCGAGCCTGCGATGACCGAGCCGCTGCTCACGCCGGCGATGCGCGCCCAACGCCTCGCGCAGACCTGGGGCGACGCTCCCGGCATCTGGGGCTTCCTCACTACCGTCGATCACAAGCGGATCGCCGCGCGCTACATCCTCACCGTCGTCGTGCTGCTGTTCCTCGCGGGGCTGCTGGCGCTCGACATGCGCTTGCAGCTCAGCCGGCCCGACATGAACCGCATGGGTCCGCAGCTCTACAACGAGAGCTTCACGCTGCACGGATCGACGATGCTGTTCCTGGTGTCGGTGCCGGTGATGGAGGCGATGGCGATCTGGCTGGTGCCGCTGATGCTGGGCCAGCGCGCGCTCGCCTTCCCGCGGCTCGCGGCGTTCAGCTACTGGCTCTATCTCGGTGGGGTGCTGATGCTGTGGGTGCCTCACGCGCTCGGCATCACGCCCGATCTCGGCTGGTTCGAATATCCGCCGCTGTCGGGCCCGGCCTATTCGCCCGGCCACCGCGCGGACATCTGGGCGCAGATGATCACCTTCACCGAGGTCGCGGCGCTGTCCGCCTCGGTCAATATCGTCGTCACGATCCTGAAGATGCGGCCGCCGGGGATGACGCTGCCGCGGATGCCGCTATTCATCTGGGCGATGCTGGTGGGGTCGCTGATGACGATCTTCGCCCTGCCCGCGGTGATGCTGGTGACGAGCATGCTGATCGCGGACCGGATGGTCGCCACCCAATTCTTCGTGCCCGGCGCCGGGGGCGACGTGGTGCTGTTCCAGCACCTGTTCTGGTGGTTCGGTCATCCCGAGGTCTATATCATCTTCCTGCCCGCGACCGGCTTCGTGTCGATGATCGTCGAGACCTTCTCGCGCCGGACGATCTTCGGCCATACCGCGATGGTGCTGTCGATGATGGGCATCGCCGCGCTCGCGTTCGGGCTGTGGGTCCATCACATGTTCGCGGTCGGGCTGCCGCGGCTGGGCAATGATTTCTACACCGCGGCGAGCATGGCGGTGGCGCTGCCGGCGGGGATCCAGGTGTTCTGCTGGATCGCGACGCTGTGGAGCGGACGGCCGCGGTTCGACACGCCGTTGCTGTGGGTGATCGGGTTCATCACGACCTTCGTGATCGGCGGGCTGTCGGGGATCATGACCGCGTCGGCGCCGCTCGACCAGCAACTGACCGACACCTATTTCGTGGTCGCGCACTTCCACTTCGTGCTGGTCGGCGGCGCGATGTTCCCGCTCTTCGGGGCGTTCAGCTATTGGTATCCCAAGGCGACCGGGCGGTTGATGTCCGAATTCTGGGGCAAGATCAGTTTCTGGCTGATCGTCGGCGGCTTCAACCTCGGCTTCTTCCCGATGCACATCCTCGGCCTGCAAGGCATGCCCCGCCGGGTCTACACCTATCCGGAGACGACCGGCTGGGGCACGCTCAACATGGTCGCGACGGTCGGATCGACGATCGCGGTCGCGGGCGGGCTGGTGTTCGTCGCCAACGCGGTGTGGAGCTTTTACCGGGGCGAGCGCGCCGGGGCGGATCCTTGGGGCGGATCGACGCTGGAATGGGCGACCACGTCGCCGCCGCCCGCGCATAATTTCGATCATACGCCGGTGGTCGACAGTCTCACCCCGATCTGGACCGGCAAGGGCGCGCTGCCGGTGATGGACGGGCTCGCGATCGATCGCCGCCAGATCCTGGTGACCTCGCTGGTCGATGCCGAGCCCGAATACCGCCACAAGAGCCCGCTGCCCGCCATCTCTCCGTTATTGGCGGCGCTTGCGGTGACGGCGCTGTTCATCGGCAGCATCTTCACGCCCTGGGCCCTCGTTTGGGGCGCGGTCCCGATCGGCGTCACCCTCACCATCTGGTTCTGGCCGCAGCGCGAGCGTGCGGACACCGGTCCGCTCAGGAAGCGCGCGCGATGACCGACGTCCTGCCCGGGCGGGTCGTCGGCGACCTGTCGCATCTGCCCGAAAGCGCGATGGGCGCGCGCAACATCGTCTGGTGGGGCAATATCGGCTTCATGGCGATCGAGGGGACCGCCTTTGTGCTCGCGGCCGGGACCTATCTCTACCTGATGAGCCAGAGCCCGGCCTGGCCGCCGCACGGAAACCGCGCGCCCGACCTGCTATGGGGCGGCATCTTCACCGCGGGACTGTTGCTCAGCGCGATACCCAATGCCTGGGTGATGCGCGCCACCCGCCGCAAGGATGCGAAGGCGGTACGCCGCAGCACGTTGCTGATGAGCGTGATCGGTGCCGCGCTGTTGATCCCGCGCGGCTTCGAATTGGCGCACCTCAACGTCGACTGGTATCACGACGCCTACGGATCGGTGCTGTGGATGCTGATGATCCTCCACACCAGCCACATCATCACCGACTGGGGCGACACCTGCGTCCAGGCGCTGTGGCTGTACACCCACCGGATCGGCGACGACCAGTTCGCGGACGTCGAGGACAATTCGAACTACTGGACCTTCGTCGTGCTCAGTTGGCTGCCGATCGCGGCTTTGGTCTATCTCGCACCGAGGATGGGATGAGCGAGGCGCCTCCGCTCTCCCGCGGCGCGCGCATTCGGCCGTGGCTGGCGCTGCTGCTGCCGCCCCTCGCCTGGTATGTATTCGAAGTCGGGCTCGCCAGCGTGCTGAAGGTGTCGTGCGCGCCGGTCGGGGCGTGGCTCGGCGTGACGTGGGGCGTGGCGAGCATCATCGTCTGCGCGGTCGCCGCCGCGCTGGCGTCGCGCGATGCGCGTGCCGGCGAGCGCACGGTGTCGCGCCCGTGGCTCGCGTGGGTGGCGTTGCTGCTATCGGGCATCTTCGCGCTGGCGATCTGCTTCCAGACGCTCGGGGTCCTGATCGTGCCGCCATGCGTGCGCTGACCCGCATTGCCGCGCTCGGTGCGCTGGCGCTTGCCGCGCCCGCCTTCGCGCATGCGGGTCACGATCATCGCGAGCCACCCGGCTGGACCTGGGATCCGTGGATCACGCTGCCGCTGCTGCTGTCCGCGCTCACCTTCGGGCTCGGCTGGCATCGGCTCTACGCGCGGTCCGCGAAGGGCCGATCGCGACTGCGGACGCGGGCCTGGTTGTTCGCGGTTGGCTGGCTGGCGATGGCGATCGCCCTGGTGTCGCCGCTGCACGAAGCGGGAGAGCGATCCTTCTCGGCGCACATGGTCGAGCACGAGTTATTGATGCTGCTCGCCGCGCCGCTGATCGTGCTCGCCGAACCGCTCGCGGCCATGCTCTGGGCATTTCCCGCGAACGCGCGTCGCGCGATCGGCGCCGCCGCCGCCAGCACGCCAGTGACCGCTATTTTCACTACGCTGACCGGCGCGATCGTGGCGACGATCGTCCAGGCCGCGGCGCTGTGGATCTGGCACATGCCCGCCCTGTTCGACCTCGCGCTCGCGAACGAAGGCTGGCACGCCGCACAGCATCTCTCCTTCGTGCTGAGCGCGCTGCTGTTTTGGACCGCGATGCTCGGGCGTCACGGGGCGGGCGCGAGCAGCACGGGTGCGCGCGCGCTCGCGGCGCTGTGTCTGCTCGCCACCTCGATCGTCACCGGCGCGCTGGGCGCGCTGATGGCGTTCTCCGACAGCCCCTGGTACGCGGGCTATGCGCGGCTGGCACGCGCGCCGTTCGGGCTCACCCCGGCCGAGGACCAGCAGGTCGCGGGGCTGGTCATGTGGATCCCCGGCGGCATGGTCCACGCGATCGCCGCGCTGCTGCTGTTCCGCACCCTGATCACGCCGCGAAGAACCGCCGATGCCCTATAGCCTGCGCTTCGCCCTGCTGCTGGTCGCACTGTCGATCGTCGCCGCGATCGCGTCGGGGATCGTGATCTACGGCCAGGATTACGCGCAGACGCGGACCACCGCCGAGCAGCTCACGCTCGGCCACGTCGATGCGGGGAAGACCGCGATCGGCCGATATGGCTGCGGCGCGTGCCACAAGATCCCCGGCATCCGCGGCGCGGTGGGCGAGGTCGGGCCGTCGCTCGCCGGGATCGCCACCCGGTCCGAGATCGCGGGCGTGCTCGTCAACGATCCGCCCAACCTCATCCGCTGGCTTCGCCATCCGCAACAGATCGTGCCGGGCAACGGCATGCCGGACCAGGGCATCACCGATCGCGAAGCGCGCGACATCGCCGCTTATCTGTACACGGTGAGGCGTTAGGTCCGGCGCTTGCGGTCCGTGTCCTGCCCGTCCATCTCGATCTGAAGCCGGTCGGCCAGCGCGGCCAAGGCCGCCGCATAGGTGGTTCGGCGTTTCGCGAAACGGCGTCGTGCGGCGTCCGCGTCGTTCATCAGATCGAACCCGGCGACAGCAAGCCGATGGCGATCCTCGTCGAACCGATCGTCGGCGCGCGTGTCGGTGCCTGCCGTGACGCGGAACTGATCGCCGACGTCGGTAACGAGACGAGCACCCGTCCGCAGGAAGAAGTGAGCGCCTGCCCGCGCGCCGGGCGGGGCATCGACGACCGCCGCGTCGAGCAGTGCGGCAGCGTCGAGCACCGCGCCCAGTGCCGCCAGCCATTCGCACCGGCTATCGTTCGAGCGGAAGAAGACCAGGATGGGGAAGGCCCGGTGGCTGATCGCGACTTCGGCCGCCCATTGTTCCCAGGCGTCGAAGAAGGCGCCGAGCCGCTCGACCACCCCCTCGCTCGCGAAGGTTTCGAGGATCGCGATGCCGGTCGGCGGCAGCGGCACATGCGCCTCGAGCCGCAGCACCATCGCCTCCCGACGGCCGAGGCCGCTCTGTAGCGAGATCAGGAACGTCGCGACCACGGTGACGATCGCGAGCCCGCTGATCGAACAGACCAGCACCATCAACCGGGTGAGCGAGTTCGAAACCTCGTTGTTGATCCCGAGCGTCGAGAAGGCCGAGCCGGAGGCGTAGATCGCGTCTCCCAGGGTCTTGAAGCGCGGTGCGAAGTCGGCGCGGTCGGCCCAGAACAGCAGGCCGAAGCCGATGATCAGCAATGTCGCCCAGATCACCAGCAGCAGGACCAGCATCAGCGGCGCGAGGCTCGCCCGCATCGTCTGACGGAGCTGTCGGTCGCCGATCCGGCTCGACGCAGCTTGCCAGCCCGCGAACAGCGTCATGGTGAGGAGCGGACCGACCCGCAGCCACCGTGCGCTCGCCCGCGGCACGAGCAGCGATCGGAAGATGTCGAGTGCGACGACCGCGACGATCAAGCCGCCGAGCAGGCCGATCGCCAGATCAGGCACGGATCGTCAGCTCTGCCTGCTGCGCGGCCACGCTCTCATCCTCCGCCTGGCGTTCGGCATAGGTGAAGTGCGCGAAGTCGGCAGGTAGCCCCGTGCCGGCCATGTCCTGGCACGCCATGCCGACGAAATTACCGGTGAAATTGGGCAGACCGGGCAAGGTCGCCTCATCGGACAGGATGCTGGCATCGAACGTCTCGTCCAGCCAGCACCAGTCGCCCGCACCTTGCAGCCTGTACGCGAACCGCAGCGCCTCGTTGTCGACATCCACCCGTAGCTCGACGATGCCCGGGCCGATCGCCACCGGATCGGTCAGGACGCTGCTGCCGAGTTCCTGCGGATAGGCGGACAGGACCTGGATCTGCCGCCCGCCTGCGCCGTCCGCGGTGACGTGCAGGAAGTGGAACTTGGTGCTGTTGTAATAGCAAACCAGCCCCGCCGCCTGCTGGTAGTTGGCGGGCGCGAAATCCAACGCGGTGTCTGCGGTGAAGCGGAAAGCCTGCTGCCGACGCGCGACCAGCGCCTGGCAGAACTCGCTGCCGATCGACTCGCGGCCGTGAAGCCGGAGGTGGCCAGGCCGTTCCGACAGGCTGAACAGATGCTCGGGATAGGGCGTGCGCAGCCATTGCAACGCCGCGGGCAGATGCGGTGCGTCGAACGCGTGGCGCTCGGCGACGTCACCCGCGGCCGCGGGCACGCGCGGGCCGTCGATCTCGAGCGACGGATCGCCGCTGCCGTCGAGCGTTCGCAGCCAGCCATCCTCGCCCCAGCGCATCGGCTGAATCGCGGTCTCGCGGCCCATGATGCAGCGGTCGCTCTTGGGCAGCGGGCGACCGCACAGATACACCATCCAGGTCTCGCCCGACGGCGTGTCGACCAGATCGCCATGCCCCGTTCTGGCGAGCCCCGCCTGATCCTTGCCGCGGGTGGTCAGCACGGTGCCGTCGGGATGGACTTCGTACGGGCCCAGCAGGTTGTGCGACCGTGCCATGACCACCGCGTGGTCGCGCCCGGTGCCGCCCTCCGCGACCATCAGGTGATACCAGCCGTCGCGCTTGTACAAGTGCGGGCCTTCGGTGAAACCGAGCGAGGTGCCCTCGAACACGACGTGGCGATCGCTGATCAGGCGACCGGTTTCGAGGTTCATTTCCTGCACGACGATGCCGGCGAAGCGGCGTTGCCCCGGCCGATGATCCCACAGCATGTTGAGCAGCCAGCTGCGTCCGTCGTCGTCATGAAACAGCGCCGGGTCGAAGCCGCTGCTGTTGAGGTGCACGGGATCCGACCAGTCGCCGTCTATCCTGTCGCTCCACACCCAGTAATTGTGGAAATCGCGCAGCGACATGCCCGACTGGCCGTCCGCGGTCGTCCGTCCGTACCGCTTCACGTCGGTGAAGATCAGGTGGAACCGGCCTTGGGCGTAGGTCAGGTCGGGCGCCCAGACACCGCACGAATCGGGGTTGCCGCGCATGTCTAGCTGGCTGGCGCGCTCCAGCGGCCGTTTGATCAGCGTCCAGTTCGCGAGGTCGCGCGAATGGTGGATCTGCACGCCGGGAAACCATTCGAAGGTCGACGTCGCGACATAATAATCGAGCCCGACGCGCACGATCGACGGATCGGGGTTGAAGCCGCGAAGGATGGGATTGCGGATTGTCATGCGGCCTTACGTATCATCGTCCAGAGTAAAGCCGCGCCGACCAGATCGAGCAGCCCGAGCAGGATAAAAAACGGTTGGTAGCCGACCTCATCGACGAACCTGCCGAGCACCAGCGTGAAGATCAGCACCCCGAGGTTTGCCGCGGTGCCGCCGATGCCGGTCGCGGTGGCGACCTGATCCTGCGGGAAGAGGTCCGACGACATGGTGATCACGGTGACGGACAGCGTCTGATGCGCGAACCCGCCGAGGCACAGCAGCGCGATCGCGACGACGGGGCTGGAGGCGCCGCCGACAAACATCATCCCGGTCATCATCACCGCGCCGAGGGTGAAGGCGACGCGACGCGCATCGATCAGGTGCATCCCCCGGCGCTGCAAAGCTGCCGCGACCGCGGGGCCGAACAGGCAACCCAGATCGGCCGCGAGGAACGGCAGCCATGCGAACAGCGCGATCTGGGTGAGGTCGAAATGCCGGACCTGGACGAGGTAGAGCGGCATCCACAGCGACAGCATGCCCCACACCGGGTCGGCAAGGAAACGGGCCGACGCGATCGCCCAGAGGTCACGGCGAGCCAGCAGTTCCTTAACTGGGGGGCGTGGACGGTGCTTGGCGAGCGCGCCTTCCTGGCCCGTCAGGATCAAGGCGCGTTCGGCGTCACCCAGCGCGCGGTGCCGGCGCGGCGCGGCGTACCAGAATAGCCAAGCGACCAGCCATACCAGCCCCAGCATCCCTGCGACGAAGAACGCCGCCCGCCAATCGTGATTGAGGATCGCCCAAGCGACCAGCGGCGGGGCGAACACCGCGCCGAGCGATGCGCCGATATTGTAGATGCCGCCCGCCGTGCCGCGCTCGCGGGCGGGGAACCACTCCGCCACCACCTTCATGCCCGCAGGCTGCGCTGATCCCTCGACCAGCCCCAGCGCGCCGCGCAACCCGGCGAACGCCAGCCACCCGGTCGCCAGGCCATGCGCCATCGTCAGCAACGACCAGACGGCGACGAACAGGCCGAAGCCGAGCTTCAAGCCGATCACGTCGAGCACATAGCCGCACACCGGCTGCAGCATCACGCCCAGTTGGAAAGCGCCCGTGATCCACGAATATTCGGCCGAGGAGATATGCTGTTCGGCCATGATCGTCGGCGCCGCGACACCAAGCACGCTGCGGGTCAGATAGTTGATGATCATCGCGCCGACGAACAGGCCGATGATCGTCCACCGGACGTAAGGAAACTGCTTCACCTGCCCCCGGCGCCATTGTTATCGTTACCATCGATCTGGCATCTTTTGTGGATCAGAGCAACGCCGTGCGGCACGAGCAAGCTCATCAGCGGCAAAGAGCGTGCGATTTTGCTCATTTCGGATCGATGCTAACGTTACCTGACGTTCATGCCGGCTTGCGTTGCAATGTCGATCATCTAGCACAGGTACCGGGGCAGCAGGGGGAGCATAGCGTGGCCAGGAGCGGCAGACGCGCGCGTGGCGCGACGATCATCGATGTCGCCGCGCATGCCGGGGTATCGCCGATGACGGTATCGCGCGTGATCAACGGCCGCCCGGGCGTGCGCCCGGCGTCGCAGGCCGCGGTGCTCGCGGCGATCGATGCGCTCGCCTACACCCCGAACGCCGCCGCGCGCAGCCTGGTCACCTCGAGCGAGCTGAAGATCGGGGTGATCTATTCCAATCCCAGCGCCGCGTTCATGAGCGAGTTCCTGACCGGCGTGTTCGAGGAAGCGTCCGCGCGCGGCGCACGGCTGATCCTGTTGAAGGGAGCCGAGGGCAAGCCGCCGCCGGACGCCGCGGTCGAGGATCTCGTCGCCTCGGGCGTCTCGGGCCTGATCCTCACGCCACCGCTCGGCGAGTCGCCGGCGCTGCTGCGGGTGCTGCGCAAGGCCGGGCTGCCGATGGCGGCGGTCGGTGCCTATGGATCGGAGGACGCGATCTGCGTGCGGATCGACGATCGCCAGGCTGCCTACGAGACCACGCGCCACCTGCTCGACCTGGGACATCGCCGCATCGGCTTCATCGTCGGCAACCCCGACCAGACCGCGACCGCCGAGCGTATGGCGGGCTTCTACGCTGCGGTGCGCGAGGTGGAGGCGGTCGAGGCAAGCATCGCACAGGGCGATTTCAGCTATGCGTCGGGCTTGGCCGCGGGCGAACTGTTGCTGAGCAAGACGCCGCCGCCCACCGCGATCCTCGCGAGCAACGACGACATGGCGGCCGCCGTGGTGTCGGTCGCGCATCGCCGCCACCTCGACGTGCCACGCGAGCTAAACGTCGCGGGCTTCGACGACACGACCGCAGCGGTGATGCTCTGGCCGCCGCTGACGACGGTTCATCAGCCGGTGCGCGCGCTCGCGGCCGAAGCGCTGCGGTTGCTGGTCGCGGAGATCGGCTCGCAGGCGAAGGGCCCGCGCCCGACCCAGGATCACGTGCTCCCGCATACCCTGATCCAGCGCCAGTCGACCGCTCCCTGCACCTGACAACCGGTGGCGCGCAAGTTCGCCGACTTACGACCATAGTCGTATATGGTAACGATACCAATCTCGCTAGAACGGCCGGGTAACAATGGCGGCCGAGCCGATGAACGGCGGACCGCGTACAGCAGGGATGACGGATGATGGGCATGGCGACGGGCGACCAGAGCAGTCTGCGGGTTCTACGCAGGAGCGCGACCAGTCTGGCCGTGCTGGCAACGGCCTTGGCCGCGACCTCCGCGATCGCGCAGACCGCGACGCCAACGCCAACGCCCGAGGTTCCCGCCTCGACGCGCTCGGCCGATCCCGCAGCGCCCGATCAGGCGATCCAGCCGCAGACCACCGTTGATGGCGTGGTGGGCGACAATCAGCCGGCGGCGTCGAACGGCCCGGAGATCATCGTCACCGGATCGCGCATCACCTCCAGCGGCTTCAACGCGCCGACGCCGACGACCGTAATCGGCGAAGACCAGATCCTGAAAAACGCGCAGCCCAACATCTTCAATGCGATCGCGCAGTTGCCGTCGCTGCAAGGATCCACCGGCGCCGCGACCGGCACGTTCAGCACGTCGAGCGGTACGCAGGGCCTCAGCTCCTTCTCGCTGCGCGGCCTCGGCCCGATCCGCACGCTTACCTTGCTCGACGGCCAGCGCGTCGTCGGCGCGAACGTTACCGGCGTGCCCGACATCAGCATGTTCCCGCAGTTGCTGGTCAAGCGCGTCGACGTCGTCACCGGCGGTGCATCGGCCTCCTATGGCTCGGATGCGGTCGGCGGCGTCGTCAACTTCATCACCGACACCCGCTTCACCGGCTTCCGCGCCAACGTCCAGGGCGGCATCACCAACTATGGCGACGACCAGCAGGCGCTGGTCCAGGCGGCGTTCGGCACGGCCCTGCTCAACGACCGCCTGCACGTGATCGTCAGCGGCGAATACGACCACGAGGACGGCGTGGGCCCGGGCGATTTCGGCACCGATCTGGCCAAGGGCCGCGACTGGTATCGCGCGACCACCCTGCTCAACACCGGGCAGACCAACAACGGGCTGCCGCAGTTCAACTACCGCGATTTCGCGCAGCCGTATCAATATTCGCGCTTCGGCCTGATCAACAACGGTCCGCTCCAGGGCATCGCGTTCGACCAGAACGGCGCACCGTTCAACTTCAACTATGGCTCGAACGGGCAACCGACCGGCACTGGTGGCGTCACCAACTGCTTCCCCGGCAACAGCTTCTGCGTCGGCGGCGATCTGTCGGGCGCGCCCGGATCGGGTGCCTCGCTGAAATCCGCGCTGGAACGCCTCAACGGCTTCACCCGCGTCGGCTTCGACTTCGCGGAGAACAACGAGGCCTATGTCACCGTCAATCTGGCGCAGGTGAAGACCAACAACCAGCCGAGCCCGGGGTACAACCGTCCCAATCTGACGGTGCAGTGCGCGAATCCGTTCCTGCCCCAGCTGGTCCGCGACCGGTGCACGACCGCCGGCATTACCCAGTTCAACTTCGGCACCAGCAACGCCAACTTCCCGGATCCGCGGGTCTTCACCGACCGCCGCCAGTATCGCTTCGTCGCCGGGCTGAAGGGCCGGTTCGAGGTGGCGGGCACGCCATGGACCTATGACGCCTATTACGAGCACGGCACCACCAAGGCGGCGATCGACGTCGAGAACACCGTCCTGCAGAACCGCTATGTCGCCGCGGCCAATGCGATCACGCTCAACGGTGCGATCGTCTGCGCCGACGCGGCGGCGCGCGCGGCGGGATGCCAGCCGATCAACATCTTCGGCGGCACTCCGCCCTCGTCCGCGGCGCTCGCCTATGTGACCCCGGTCAACGGTCCGCTCCAGCGCACCACGCTGAAGCAGGATGTCGCCAGCCTCAACTTCTCGGGCGAACCGCTGAACCTCTGGGCGGGGCCGCTCGCGGTCGCGTTCGGCGGCGAGTATCGGCGCGAATATTACCGAGTCAACGGCGACCCTTACGGCGCCGGCGTCACCCCGCAGAGCCCGAACAGCGCCGCCTACCCGGCCGATCCGTTGCTCAACTCCACGCTCGGCAGCAACTGGGCGGCGGGCAATTACAAGAACGGCCGCGGCAAGTACGAGGTCTATGAAGGCTTCATCGAGCTCAACCTGCCATTGTTCGACGGCGCCGGAATCGGGCGCGCCAACCTCAACGGCGCGGGCCGCGTGACGAACTACAGCACCTCGGGCACCGTCTGGGCCTGGAAGGTCGGCGGCACCTGGGACACGCCGCTCTCCGGCGTCCGCCTGCGCGCGGTCACCTCACGCGACGTTCGCGCGCCGAACCTGTCAGAGCTGTTCGCGGCGCCGACGGTCACGACGCTGCCGAACTTCGCCAACCCGTTCCCACCCGCGGGCGGCGTGCAGGCGTTCCAGAACACCGTCGGCAACCCGAACCTGAAGCCGGAGATCGCGCGCAACACCGAAGTCGGCATCGTGCTGTCGCACCCGTCGTGGCTGCCGGGCCTCGGCCTGTCGTTCGACTACTACAACATCAAGATCAACGGCGTCGTCTCGACCTTGTCGGCGGACCAGATCGTGCGGTTCTGTTTCGAAGGCAATCAGTCGTTCTGCGGCGGCTTCGAACTCAACAGCCCGGTCCAGGGCGGCAATTTCATCAACGTCCAGCCGTTCAACCTTGCATCGTGGAAGACCGACGGCTTCGACATCGAGGCGAGCTACCAGTGGAAGACGCCGCTGGGCCTGCCCGGCAACTTCACCGTCCGCGCGCTCGGCACGCACGTCAGGAAGTTCCTGGTTTCCGCCGGCATCGCGGGCGTCGCCACGGTGGATCAGGCGGGCGCCAACAACGGCAACACGCCGGACTGGAAATGGCTGGCGACGCAGAGCTACGACAACGACCTGTTCAGCATCAACCTGCAGGAGCGGTGGTTCTCGGACGGTACGTTCGGCAATCAATATGTCGTCTGCTCGACCGGTTGCCCGGCATCGACCGGCAACAATCCGACGATCGATTTCAACCGGATGAAGGGTGCCTTCTACTTCGATCTCGGCGGATCGGTGAACGTGACCAAGGCGGTCAGCCTGTTCTTCAAGGTGGACAATCTGCTGGACCACGATCCCGAGCCGTCGCCTCAGACCAACACCGGTCTCGACGTGAACCCGGCCTTGTACGACACCCTCGGCCGCTTCTACCGCATCGGCATGCGCGCACGGTTCTAACGACCGACACGAGCATGGTTTGGAACCCGGCGCGCTCGCGAGAGCGTCAGCCGGGTTCTGCCGTTAGGCCGGACCGCCTGCGAGCCTGCTCGTGATGGCAGCGGTGCGAGCCATCGCAAGATCGTGATAATGTACGTTAACGCGCTGAAACTAGGCGTTAATCGCTGCGTTTTTCGGGCATGACGATGTACTTCCTCCGCACATGCGATCGCGCCGGCCAGGTCCTCAGCAACAGGTGTGTCGAGGCGCGGGACGTCTATGGCGCACTCGCCAGAGCGAACCAGCACCTCCAGGCATTTGTGCTGGGATCGGGGCAGCAGCAGGTGGATCCGCTCGGCCGCATCGACGTCGCCGACCGCAACGGCCACACCGTCGCGCGACTGGTATGCGCCGAGGCGATCGCGACCTCGGGGAAGGCGCAGTAAGCGTCGTCCCCGGCGTTCGCGCCGCCCCTACCCGGTCGCGTATTCCATCTGCGGCTCCAGCACGCCGCCCGGTTCGCCGTGGATCGTCACGGGGATCGCCTTGGCGGCCGGAGTCTTGCTGCCGGCCGCATAGTGCCAGATCGGCATCAGCACGTTGCATTCGGGATAATAGCCGCCGATGCAGCCGATCGGGATATCGTAGGCGACGACGATCATGCCGGGCAGCCGGCGATCGACGCCGTCGTTCGCGACCGTCTTCAGCGTCACCGCCTGCCCGACCATCAAGCCGAGCCGGTCGATGTCGGACCGGTTCATCAGCACCACCTTGCGCGTGTTGTTGATGCCGCGGAACCTGTCGTCATAGCCGTAGACGGTAGTGTTGAACTGGTCGTTGCTGCGCAACGTCATCAGTCGGAACACGTCCTTGCCGACCTCAGGCATGTCGGCGTCCTCGTCCAGCGACTTGGGCGTCACGAAATTGGCCTTGCCGGTCTCGGTACGCCATTCGCGGCGCTTGACGGGCAGGTCGCGCTGGAAGCCGCCCGGCTCCCACATCCGCCGTTCATAGTCCCAGAAGGAGTCAGGCAGCGTCTCGCCGATTTCCTTCCGGATCTCGGCATAATCGGTCATGTAATCGTCCCAGCGCACCCGCGGATTCGGCTTGAACACCTGCTTGGCCAATTCGCAGATTAGGCGGATCTCGCCGATCAGGTGCGGCGACGCCGGGGTGCGCAGGCCGCGGTTACCGTGGACGCAGGCCGACGTGTCCTCCATCGACAGCACCTGCTGGCCGGCGGCGGTCTCGTCGATCTCCAGCCGGCCGATGACCGGTAGGATGTAGCTGATCTCGCCAGGCAGTAGCGCGCTGCGGTTGAGCTTGGTGATGACGTTGACGGTCAGCCGGATTCGCCGCCACGCCGGCTCCATCTGGCCGTGATCGGGGATCGCGCGGACGAAGTTGCCGCCAAGCATGAAGAAGGCGCGGACATCGCCCTTCAGCACCGCCTCGCAGGCCTCGACCGTGTTGTAGCCGGGCTCGCGCGGCGGTTCGAACCCGAACTGCTCGCCGAGCCGATCGAGCGGGAACAGCTCGGGCTTTTCGGTGACGCCCATCGTCCGCTGGCCCTGCACGTTGCTATGCCCGCGGACCGGGCAGATGCCTGCCCCGGACCGCCCCATGTTGCCGCGCATCAGCAACAGGTTGAGCAGCATCTGGACGGTTTCCACCCCGGCGTGATGCTGGGTCAGGCCCATGCCGTAGATGCCGATCGCCGCCTTTGCCTGGCTATAGACCTTGGCGGTCGATTCCAGATCCTCGCGGCGCAGGCCGGAATGGCGTTCGAGCACCGCCCAGTCCTGCGCGCGCAGCCACGCCTCAAAGGCATCGAAGCCGTGGGTATGTTCGGCGATGAACGCCTCGTCGAGGATCGCTGGGCCGCCGGCGGCGCGCGACTCGTCGTGCAGCGCCAGCACGGACTTGCAGATCCCCGCCAGCGCGGCGAGATCGCCGCCGTTCTTGACCTGATGATATTGCGAGCTGATCCGGGTTTCCTTGCCGGTCAGCATCTCGGTCGGCGATTGCGGATTCACGAAGCGTTCGAGGCCGCGTTCGCGCAGCGGATTATAGGTGATGATCGGCACGCCGCGCTCGCTCGCTTCCTGCAAGGGATGAAGCATGCGCGGCGAATTGCTACCGGGGTTCTGCCCGAAGAACATGATACAATCGGACCTCGCGAAGTCGGCGAGATCGACGGTGCCGACCGGCTGCCCGATGCTGGCGGGCAGCGCCACCGAGGTCGTCTCGTGACACATGTTCGAACTGTCCGGCAGGTTGTTGTTGCCATAGAGCCGCGCGAACAACTGGTAGAGATAGCTCGCCTCGTTCGACAACCGGCCCGAGCTGTAGAACACCGTCCCCTTCTGCTTGTCCTCGACCGCGCGCAGTTCCCGCGCGATCTCCTGCACCGCCTGCCCCCACGAGACAGGCACATATTTGTCGCTCTCTGCATCGTAGCGGAGCGGCTGCGTCAGCCGGCCGGGCTGTTCGAGATGATAGTCGTCCCACTCGCGCAGTTCGCTGACGGTGTGTTCGGCGAAGAACGCCGGGGTGCAGCGATGTGCCGTCAGCTCCCACGCGACCGCCTTCACGCCGTTTTCGCAGAATTCGAACGGCAACGGCGTGGCCGGCTTCACCCAGGCGCAGCTGTTGCACTGGTAGCCGTCGACCTTGTTGTGCCGGCTGAGCGCGATCGAGGCGCTGCCGAGCACGCCCTCACGCCGCAGGATGTTGCCGACCGAGCGGGCGGAGCCCCAGCCGCCGGAGGGCAGGCGATACGGCTTGTAGGTGGGTCGTTTCACAGGGCGCGCTCCAGCTTAAGCTTCGACAATATGGCAACAATCGCCCCCCGCCGACGTTGTCGCGAAGCCAGCGGGCGGCGTCTTTGACCTTGGTTAGGTCGAGCTGATTTTGAGGAGCTTGGGTATGACCGTCGGACGAGATTACATGCTGAAGGAACAGTCCGGACCCTCGGCGCCCAAGCTTTTTCTCGACACCAAGGTCGTTCCGTTCGCGGCGAACGTCGCGGGTCGCGTCGAGGTCGGGTTGGACCGCGCGGCCAACACCGTCGGGGTCGGACCGTCGGCGATCGTGGCGGGGGTCGCGGGCGGGTTGATGCTGTCGCTCGTCGCCCTGCTGCGCAGCCGTCGCGTGGTTGCCGAACGGACTTTAACGCTGCCGACCTGACGCCCGGCCTTTTCGTCCGGGTTAGCAACATAGGCGAAGGTAACGCCCTGATTGCGCTCCTAAAGGCGTCCGCGGAGGTTCTGATGGGTCGAATGCCAGCCCGTACGCACGCCCGGATCGGCATGGCGACGGGGATCCTGCTAGCGAGCGCGCTCGTCGGGTGCGCGCCGGCGAGCATCCTGGCACCCGAGGGGCCGATCGCTGCTGCGAACCGCACGATCCTGCTCAATTCGCTGACGATCATGCTTGCGATCGTGATCCCGACGATCATCGCGACCTTGGTATTCGCGTGGTGGTTCCGCGCCGACAACACCAAGGCCCGCTACCGCCCCGACTTTGTCTATTCGGGGCGAATCGAGATGATCGTGTGGTCGATCCCGATCCTCGTCATCCTGTTCCTGGGCGCGATCATCTGGGTCGGCAGCCACGACCTCGACCCGCGCCGACCGATCGCATCCAAGGCGCCGCCGCTCGAGGTGCAGGTGGTGTCGCTCGATTGGAAATGGCTGTTCATCTATCCACAGCAGGGCGTGGCCTCGGTAAACGCGCTGGTCCTGCCGGTCGGCGTGCCGGTGCGTTTCCGGCTGACCTCGGCGAGCGTCATGAACAGCTTCTTCGTGCCGCGGCTCGGCTCTCAGATCTACACGATGAACGGCATGGAGACGCAGCTGCACCTGCGCGCGGACAAGGTCGGGCAGGTCTATGGCCAATCGTCGATGTATAGCGGCGACGGCTTTTCTGACATGAACTTCGCGGTGCGCACGGTGCCGGTACGGGATTTCGGCGCCTGGGCGGGCACGGCGCGCGCGGCCGGGCCGATCCTCGATGCGCGAGGCTATGTCCAACTCGCCCGGCAGAGCCAGGACGTGCGCGCGTACAGTTACCGCGCGGTCGAGCCCGGCCTGTTCGAAGCCATCGTCAGCCAGCGGTTCAAACCCGCGGCCGGGCCGAAAGAGGGTCGCGGCGGCGATGCTCATGTCTCGCCCGGCACCCCGGAGATCTGAACATGCTTGGCAAGCTCGACTGGTCGGCGATCCCGTTCGACCAGCCCATCCCGCTGGTCGCCGCGGGCGTCGTGACGCTGGTCATCCTCACCACGCTTGGCTGGGTGACGAAGCGCGGTTACTGGCCGTATCTGTGGCACGAGTGGATCACGAGCGTCGATCACAAGCGGATCGGCATCATGTACACGATGCTCGCGCTGGCGATGCTGATCCGCGGGTTCGTCGACGCGATCATGATGCGCACCCAGCAATCGGTCGCGGTGGGCGGGTCGCAGGGCTATCTGCCGCCCGAACATTACGACCAGCTGTTTTCCGCCCACGGCACGATCATGATCTTCTTCGGCGCGATGCCGTTCGTAATCGGGCTGATGAACTTCGTCGTGCCACTGCAGCTCGGCGTCCGCGACGTCGCCTTTCCGACGCTGAATTCAGTGAGCTTCTGGCTGACCGCCGCGGGCGCGCTGCTGGTCAATGTCAGCCTCGTCATCGGCGAGTTCGCACGCACGGGGTGGCTGCCCTACGCACCGCTCAGCGAGACGCCCTATTCGCCCGGCGTCGGCGTCGATTACTACCTGTGGGCGATCCAGATATCGGGCGTGGGCACGCTGATGTCGGGAGTCAATCTGGTCACGACGATCCTGAAGATGCGCGCACCGGGCATGTCGTACCTGCGTATGCCGATGTTCTGCTGGACCGCGCTCGGCTCGAACATGCTGATCGTCGCCGCCTTCCCGATCCTCACCGCGACGCTCGCGATGCTGACGCTCGACCGGTACATGGGCTTCCACTTCTTCACCAACGATGCCGGCGGCAACATGATGATGTTCATGAACCTCATCTGGGC